>CAWIEP010000043.1:0-39091 GCA_963835115.1 uncultured Pseudomonadota bacterium | reverse complement strand
ACGACGCTGCATCCGATCGCCGCCGGCGACATGTGGGGCGTCAAGGGCATCGACCATATCGCCAAGCCCGGCTGCCTGGCGAAGGTGCTTGGCGGGCTCCTATCCTTCCGGCCCCTCGTCCGCGCCGAGCCGCCGGTGATCTGGAAGATGATCATCGAGCAACGCCATCCCCGCCTACAACGTGCCCTCGGGCATCCTGTTCGACATGCATCGCGAGGCGGCGGCGAAGCGGCCGGGCGTGCTGACCAAGGTCGGCATGGACACGTTCGTCGATCCCGACGCGCGAAGGCTGCGCGATGAACGCGAAGGCGGCCGCCGAGCCGATCGTCGCGCGCGATCGAGCTTCGCCGGCGACGACTGGCTGTTCTTTCCGACGCATCACCCCGCAAGTCGCGATCATCCGCGCCACCACCGCCGACGAGCGCGGCAATCTCTCCTACGAGCACGAAGGCGGCATTCTCGGCCCGCTCGATCAGGCGCTCGCGCGTGCGCAACAACGGCGGCCTCGTCATCGCGCAGGTCAAGCGGCTCGCCGCGGCCGGCACGCTGCGCCCGCACGATGTCGTCGTGCCCGGCATGCTCGTCGACGTCATCGTCGTCGCGCCGGATCAGAAGCAGACCACCAACACGCCCTACGAACCCGCGATTTCCGGCGAGATCTTCCGCCCGCTGTCCTCGTTCGAGACGCCGAAGTTCGACGTCGCCAAGGTGATCGCGCGCCGCGTCGCGCAGGAACTGCGCGACGGCGACGCGGTCAACATCGGCTTCGGCATTTCCGCCAACGTGCCGCGCATCCTGATCGAGGAAGGGCGGCACGGCGCGGTGACCTGGGTGATCGAACAGGGCGCGGTCGGCGGCGTGCCGCTGCTCGACTTCCAGTTCGGCTGCGCCTCCAACGCCGAGGCGATCGTGCCCTCGCCGCAGCAGTTCACCTACTTCCAGGGCGGCGGCTTCGACATGTCGCTGCTCTCGTTCCTGCAGATCGACCGCCAGGGCTCGGTCAATGTCTCGAAGCTCGGCGTGCGGCCGCATGTGACGGCGGGCGCCGGCGGCTTCGTCGACATCACCGCGCGGGCGAAGAAGATCGTGTTCTCCGGCTATTTCACCGCCGGCGCCGAGCTCGAGATCGAAGGCGGCGCGCTGCGCATCGCACAAAGAAGGCAAGGTCAAGAAGCTCGTCGAGGCCGTCGAGCAGGTCATCGTTCTCCGGCCCGCGCGCGGTCGCGCAGGGGCAGGAGATCGTCTACGTCACCGAGCGCTGCGTGATGCGGCTGGAGCGCGAGGGCGTGACGGTCATCGAAATCGCGCCCGGCGTCGATCTCGAGCGCGACGTGCTCGCGCAGGCCGAGTTTCCGCTGCGCGTCGCGAAGTCGCTCGCAAGATCGACGCCCGCCGCCCTGTTTCATCCCGAGCCGATCGGCCTTTCGCTCGACAGGAAGCGCGCGCGATGAGCGCCTTCGTCGATCTCACCTTCGAAGGCCCGATCGCGCGGATCGCGCTGAAGCGCGCCGACAAGCTCAACGCGCTCGATCGCGCGATGATCGACGCGCTCGGCGACGCCGCGCGCGCGATCGACGCCTCGCGCGAGACGCGCGTGGCGATCCTCTGCGGCGAAGGCAAGGCCTTTTGCGCGGGCGGCGACATCGCCGCCTGGGGCGGCCTGCCGCCGCTCGAAATGTGGCGCGACTGGACGCGCGCCGGCCATCGCGCCTTCGAAGCGCTGGCGCGGCTGCGTGTTCCCCTGATCGCCGCGCTGACCGGCCACGCCTTCGGCGGCGGCCTGGAACTCGCCGCCGTCGCCGACATCCGCATCGCCGAGACGGGCGTCAAGCTCGGCCTGCCGGAATCGGGCCTCGGCATGGCGCCGGGCTGGTCGGGCACGCAGCGGCTGGTGCGCCGCTTCGGCGCCTCGGTCGTGCGCCGCATGGCGCTCGCGGGCCAGATGTTCAGCGCCGAAGAAGGGCTGGCGCTCGGCCTCGTCGACGAGGTGACGCCGAAGGGCGAGGCGCTCGCACGCGCCGAGGCGCTCGCCGCCGACATCGCCAAGCGCGGCCCGGTCGCCGTGCAGATCGTCAAGGCGATGATCAACGCGGCGGAAGGCGAGGATCGCGACGCGCCGATCGAAGGCCTCGCCGGCGCGCTGACCGCGATGACCGAGGATCTCGCCGAGGGCGTCGCCGCGTTCCGGGACAAGCGGCCGGCTGCGTTCGCGGGACGCTAGGCGCGCAGCGCTCGAGCAATCGCGCCGAATCCGGTGCAAACTCGTGCGCGCCCTGGGGCCGGAACAAACAAGAAATCGGAAGCCGAGGGCTTCTGGATACGGCGCCGGACCGCATCCGGTGGGAGAGTGACGTATTGGAAGGGTTAAACATGAAATTTCGTACTATTCTGATGGCGAGCGCGATGGCCGTCGCGGCGTTGCGGCTTCGCGGGCAGGCGCATGCCGCCGACAACAAAGAAATCCAGATGCTGCACTGGTGGACGTCGGGCGGCGAGGCGGCGGCGCTCAACGTGCTCAAGCAGGACCTCGCCAAGGAAGGCTATACCTGGAAGGACGTGCCGGTCGCCGGCGGCGGCGGCGAGGCCGCGATGACGACGCTGAAGGCCATGGTGGCCGCCGGCAACCCGCCGACCGCTTCGCAGATCCTCGGCTATTTCGCGCTGGACTATGCCGAAGCCGGCAAGCTCGGCGACATCACCTCGCTGGCGACGAAGGAAGACTGGGCCAAGGTCATCCCGACCGCGCTGCAGAAGTTCACCACCACCGACGGCAAGTGGGGCGCAGTTCCCGTCAACATCCATTCGGTCAACTGGGTCTGGATCAACAAGGCGGTGATGGAAAAGATCGGCGGAACGGAGCCGAAGACCTTCGACGAATTCGTCGCGCTGCTCGACAAGGCCAAGAGCGGCGGGCGTCATTCCGCTCGCGCTCGGCGGCCAGCCCTGGCAGGAAGCGACGATGTTCGACTCGGTCGTCGCCTCGACCGGCGGCATCGAGTTCTACAAGAAGGCGTTCGTCGATCTCGATCCAGCGGCGCTGAAGTCCGACACGATGAAGAAGTCGTTCGACAACCTCGCCAAGCTGCGCGACTACGTCGATCCCAACTATGCCGGCCGCGACTGGAACCTCGCTACCGCGATGGTCATCAAGGGCGACGCGCTCGTGCAGGTGATGGGCGACTGGGCGAAGGGCGAATTCAAGGCCGCCAACAAGGAAGCCGGCAAGGACTTCCTCTGCTACCGCTTCCCCGGCACCGACGGCTCGGTGATCTACAACACCGACATGTTCGCGATGTTCGACGTCTCCGCGGACCGCAAGGCCGCGCAGCTCGCGCTCGCCGACGCGACGATGAGCCCGAGCTTCCAGTCGGCGTTCAACGTCGTCAAGGGCTCGGTTCCCGCGCGCATGGACGTGCCCGACACCGCCTTCGACATGTGCGGCAAGAAGGGCATCGCCGACGTGAAGGCCGCCAACGCCAGCGGCACGTTCGTCGGCTCGATGGCGCAGAACTACGCGCAGCCGCCGGCGGTCGCCGGCGCCTATCACGACGTCGTGACCAAGTTCTTCCATGGCGAAATCAAGACCTCGGACGCCGCCGTGGCCGAACTCGTCAAGGCGATCAACGCCGCGAAGTAAGACCCTCGGGTCCAACCTCTCCCGCGCTGCGGGAGAGGAAAAGGGCGGCCGCCGGAGCTTTTACAATCTGGCGATACGCCGCCCGCGCGTCTTCCGCCGTGCTCGAAGCTTAAGCGGACGAAGACACGCCGGTTCGGGAGAACGAACATGACCGCCATCACGCCGACCGCCGCAACCCTGCCGCCGGGAGCGCGTTTCGCTGCGCGCCCGTCTGCAGGACTGGCTGCCGCGCCTCGTGCTGGCGCCGTCTTTCCTGCTGGTTCTGGTCTTCGTCTACGGGTTCAATCTCTGGACGTTGTTCCTGTCGTTCACCAACTCGAAGGCCTTCACGTCGACCAAGCTGATCGGCTTGGCCAACTATCAGAAACTCTGGACCTGGACCTTCGAAACCGACCCGCCGTCGAACTGGTACACGGCGCTCGTCAACATGGGGCTGTTCGGCGGCCTCTATGTCGTCTTCTGCCTGTTCCTCGGCCTGACGCTGGCGATCCTGCTCGACCAGAAGATCCGCGGCGAGGGCATTCTGCGGCCGATCTATCTCTATCCGCTGGCGCTCTCCTTCATCGTCACCGGCACGGCGTGGAAGCTGTTCCTCGACCCGCGCATCGGACTCGAGAAGGCGGTGCACGACTGGGGCTGGACGAGCTTCCATTTCGACTGGGTCGTCAATCCGCAGCATGATGATCTATTGCGTCGCGATCGCCGGCATCTGGCAGACCTCGGGCTTCGTGATGGCGATGTTCCTCGCCGGCCTGCGCGGCGTCGACGGCGAAATCCTCAAGGCGGCGCAGATCGACGGCGCCTCGACCTACCAGACCTACCGCCGCATCGTCATCCCGATCATGCGGCCGGTGTTCTTCTCCGCGATGATCATTCTCGCCCATATGGCGATCAAGTCCTACGACCTCGTGCTGTCGGTCACCGGCAAGAACCCCGGCGGCGCGGCGGAACTGCCGTCGACCTTCATGTATTCCTACACCTTCACCCGCAATCAGATGGCGGTCGGCTCGGCGAGCGCGGTGATCATGCTGATGACGATCGCCGCGATCATGGTTCCCTATCTCTACTCCGAGCTGAAGGAGAAAGCGCGATGAGCGCCGCCGACCTCATCCTCGCGGCGCCCTCGCGCGAACCCGCGCGCCATTCGTTGACGACGCGCATCGTCATTTATGGCCTGCTGATGGTTTTCGCGCTCGTCTACATCATGCCGCTAGTCGTGATGGTGAAGACTTCGCTGAAGCCGCTCGACGAAGTCACGGGCGGCAACATGTTCGCGCTGCCGCAGCATCTGACTTTCGAGCCCTGGATCAAGGCCTGGGGCGAGGCGCGCATCGGCGTTTCCGATACGGCCGGCATCAGCCGGCTACTTCCTCAACTCGATCAAGATGGTCGTGCCGGCCGTGCTGATCTCGACGCTGCTCGGCGCGCTCAACGGCTATGTGCTGACCAAATGGCGCTTTCCCGGCCATAAGCTGGTGTTCGGCATGATGCTGTTTGCCTGCTTCATCCCGTTCCAGTCGGTGATCATTCCGATGGCGGTGATCCTCGGCTCGCTCGGCCATTTCGGCAACGAGTTGAACGACGCGACCGGGCTGTCGTTCGGCTTCGGCAACCCGACCGTCAATCTGGTCATCGTCCACGTCGTCTACGGTCTCGGCTTCACGACGCTGTTCTTCCGCAACTACTACGAGGCGTTTCCCGACCGAACTCGTCAAGGCGGCGATGATCGACGGCGCGAGCTTCTTCCAGATCTTCCGCCGCATCCTGCTGCCGAACTCGACGCCGATCATCATCGTGACCGTGATCTATCAGTTCACCAACATCTGGAACGACTTCCTGTTCGGCTCGACCTTCGCCGCCGGCGACCCCTCGCCGATGACGGTCGCGCTCAACAATCTCGTCAACACCTCGACCGGGCGTGACCGAATACAACGTCAACATGGCCGCGGCGATCATCGCCGCCGCGCCGACGCTCTTCGTCTACATCGTCGCCGGACGCTATTTCGTGCGCGGCCTGATGGCCGGCGCGGTGAAGGGATGACCACATGGCCACTCCTCGACATCATCGCCCTGCGCAAGCGCTTCGGCGCGCTGGAAATCCTCAAGGGCATCGACATCACGCTCGAGAAGGGCGGCTTCCTGGTGCTCGTCGGCCCCTCCGGCTGCGGCAAGTCGACGTTGCTCAACACGATCGCCGGCCTCGAATCGATCAGCTCCGGCGAGATCCGCATCGGCGGCGACAGTCGATCAACGATCTGCATCCCTCGAAGCGCGACATCGCGATGGTGTTCCAGTCCTACGCGCTCTATCCCAACATGTCGGTCGCCGAGAACATCGCCTTCGGCATGGAGATGCGCGGCGTGCCGAAGCCCGAGCGCGACAAGGCGGTCGCGTCGGTCGCCAAGACGCTGCAGATCGAGCATCTGCTCGACGCGCCGGCCGAGCCAGCTCTCCGGCGGCCAGCGGCAGCGCGTCGCGATGGGCCGCGCGCTGGTGCGCCAGCCGCGCGTCTTCCTGTTCGACGAGCCGCTCTCCAACCTCGACGCCAAGCTGCGCGTCGACATGCGCATCGAGATCAAGCGCCTGCATCAGACGACCGGCACGACGATCGTCTATGTGACGCACGACCAGATCGAGGCGATGACGCTGGCGACCAAGATCGCCGTGCTGAAGGACGGCGAGTTGCAGCAGGTCGGCACGCCCGCACGAGATCTACAACACGCCGGCCAATCTGTTCGTCGCCGACTTCATGGGCTCGCCGGCGATGAACCTGCTCGAGGGCAAGGTGGCGCGGCGCCAACGGCTCGGCGCAGATCGTGCATCGAGCGCCAGGATCATCCGCCGATCGTGCTGCTCCCGTCCCGCCGAGCGCCGATCGCCAGCAAACTCGACGACGGCGCGCAAGGTCATCTTCGGCATCCGGCCGGAGGCGGTCAACGATCCCGAGAGCGTCGACCGCAACGCGAAGTCGGTCGCGAAGTTCGAGCGCCAATGTCGAGATCGTCGAGCCCGCGGGCTCGGACACGTTCGTCGTCACCCACGCCGCCGGCAAGGAACTGACGGCGCGCATGCGCGCCGACGCGGACGTCCGCGTCGGCCAGAACCATACCTTCGCGTTCAACCTCGACAAGGCGGTGCTGTTCGATCCCGCGACCACGCGCCGCATCTGAGAGCGACGAAGCGAGCGCCTCCGCATTCGCGCAGAGCTGTTGATGAAGACCAGGAAATGTTGACGTCCTCGTCATCGGGCTCGGGCATGGGCGGCGCGACGTTTGCCGCGGGGCTCGCGCCGAGCGGCGCGCGCATCCTCATTCTCGAGCGCGGCGAGCGGCTGAACGACAGCCCGGACGCGCGCGACGCGCGCGCGATCTTTCAGCGCGGCACTTTCGGCCCAAGAGATCCTGGATCGACGGCGCCGGCGAGCCGTTCAATCCCGGCAATTATTATTACGTCGGCGGCAACAGCAAGCTCTACGGCGCCGTGCTGATCCGCTACCGCGCCGAGGATTTCGCGCCCGATCGCGCATCGCGGCGGCGACGACGCCCGGCTGGCCGTTCGACTACGACGAACTGGAGCCCTGGTACACGCGCGCCGAAACGCTCTATCGCGTGCGCGGCGCGCTCGGCTTCGACCCACCGAGCCGCGCCATTCCGAGCCCTATCCATTCGCGCCCGGTGCCCGACGAGCCGGCGATCGCCGCCGTGCGCGAGCGCATGAAGCGCGTCGGGCTGCATCCCGTTCCCGCTGCCGCTCGGCGTCGACATCGAACGTTGGCTGCAGCGCGCGCCGACGCCTGGGACGCCTTTCCCGACGCCGGCCACGGCAAGATGGACGCGGAGAGCTGCGGCGCTCGCGACGGCGCTCGCGCATCCCAACGTCGAGCTGCGCACGGGCGCGCGCGTCGAGCGCCTGATTCTCGCGCCCGACGGCAAGCGCATCGCCGGCGTCGAGGTCTCTGCAGCGGCGGCGAGCGCGTCATGATCGGCGCCGAAGTCGTCGTGCTGGCCGCGGGCGCCGTCAATTCCGCCGCGCTGCTGCTGCGCTCCGGCGAGCGCGGCTCGCCAATCGCAGCGACGCGGTCGGCCGGCATTTCATGAACCACAATCTTCCGCCGTGCTCGCGATCGATCCGCGCGCGGTCAACGACTCCGTCTATCAGAAGACGCTCGGCATCAACGATTTCTATCTCGACGACGGCACGCGGCGGAGCCGCCGCTCGGCAACATTCAGTTGCTCGGCCGCGTCACGGCGCCGATCCTGAAAGCCAACATGCCGCTCGCGCCGGAATGGGCGCTGAGCCTGATGAGCCGCCACGCCGTCGACTGGTTCGCGATGAGCGAGGACCTGCCCAATCCGCGAGAGCCGCGTCACGCTCGACGGCGCGCGGATTCGCCTCGATTGGAAGCGCAGCAACTGGGCGTCGCATCTGCGCGCTGGTCGCCGCCTTGAAGGAGCGGCTGCGCGCCGCGGGCTATCCGATCGTGCTGTCACAGCCTTTCGATCGCCGCACGCCCTCGCATCAATGCGGCACGGTGCGCATCGGCGCCGATCCCGCGACCTCGCCGCTCGATCCGTTCTGCCGCGCCTGGGACCATCCCAATCTGTTCGTCGTCGACGCTTCGTTCCTGCCGACTTCGGCGGCGGTCAATCCGTCGCTGACGATCGCCGCGCAGGCGCTGCGCGTCGCCGATCATGTCGCGCGCAACGATCTTCAGGACCGACGGACACTGACGATGGCCTACGACTACATCATCGTCGGCGGCGGCTCCGCCGGCTGCGTGCTCGCCAATCGCCTGAGCGCCGACCCGTCGATCAAGGTGCTGCTGCTGGAAGCCGGCGGCGGCGATTCGAACCCGCTGTTCCGCATGCCCGCGGGCTTCGCCAAGATGACCAAGGGCGTCGCGAGCTGGGGCTGGAGCACCGTCCCGCAGAAGCATCTCAACGGCCGCGTCATCTGGTACACGCAGGCCAAGGTGATCGGCGGCGGCTCGTCGATCAACGCGCAGCTCTACACCCGCGGCAACGCCAAGGACTACGACGCCTGGGCGAGCGACGCCGGCTGCGCGGGCTGGAGCTATCGCGAGGTGCTGCCCTATTTCAAGCGCAGCGAGGACAACCAGCGGCTCGTCAACGCCTATCACGGCTATGGCGGCCCGCTCGGCGTCTCCTATCCGGTCAACCCGCCGCCGATCAGCCACGCCTTCCTGCGCGCCGCGCAGGAAGCCGGCATTCCGTTCAACTTCGATTTCAACGGCGCCGTGCAGGACGGCATCGGCCATTATCAACTCTCGACGCGCAACGCCGAGCGCTCCTCGACGTCGAGCGCCTTCCTGAAGCCCGCGCAGAGGCGCAACGAATCTGACGGTGCGGCTCAACACGCAGACGCTGAAGATCGATCGTCGAGAACGGCCGCGCGGTCGGCGTCGACGGTCGCGACGGCGTCGGGAGCCGAGACCTTGCGCGCCGATCGCGAAGTGATCCTGACTTCGCGGCGCGATCGGTTCGCCGCGGCTGCTGCAACTTTCCGGGCATCGGTCCCGCCGACGCGCTGAAGGCCGCGGGCGTCGCCGTCGTGCACGATCTGCCCGGCGTCGGCGGCAATCTGCAGGACCATCTCGATCTCTATGCGATCTGCGAATGCACCGGCGATCACACCTACGACCGCGTCGCGCAACCGCACCGCACCGTCTGGGCGGGGCTCCAATATCTGCTGTTCAAGACCGGGCCGGTGACTTCGACCTTGTTCGAGACCGGCGGCTTCTGGTACGCGGACAAGACGGCGCGCTCGCCCGACATCCAGTTCCATCTCGGCCTCGGCTCCGGGCATCGAGGCCGGCGTCGCGCAGATGAAGAACCCGGGCGTCACGCTCAATTCCGCGTTCCTGCGCCCGCGCTCGCGCGGCACGGTGCGGCTCGCGAGCGCCGACCCGAAGGCCGCGCCGCTGATCGATCCCAACTACTGGGAGGACCCCTACGACCGCGAATGCGCGATCAAGGGCCTGCGGCTCGCGCGCGAAATCCTGCGCCAGCCGGCGCTGAAGCCGTTCGTGCTCGCCGAGCGCCTGCCCGGCGACAACCTCGAACAGCGACGAGGAGCTCGCGCGAATACGCCTACCGCTCCTGCAAGACCGATCACCATCCCGTCGGGCACCTGCGCGATGGGAACGGGGCCGCGACGCCGTCGTGACGCCGGACCTCAAGTTGCGCGGGATCGAGGGCCTGCGCGTCGTCGACGCCTCGGTGATGCCGTTCGTGCCGTCCTGCAACACCAACGCGCCGACGATCATGGTGGCGGAAAAGGCCTCGGACCTCATCCTCGGCAAGGCGCCGCCGCCGCCGGCGGCGCTTTGAGCGAAGCGAACAAGTGCGGAGGAAACGCGCCCATCGCCTTCGTTCGTGGCTGTTGCGAGCCGATCGCCAAATCGGAGTTGGGCGCATTCGTTGGCGCATCCGGACCGTCGCGCGATCACGCTTTCGCCGGGCGTCGGCGCTTTGGCCGCATCCGAAGCGACGTTGATGAAGACGCCGCTACTTCTGCTCGCGCATATGGGCAGAGCCAGCCGGCTCATGAACATAAGCGCCGGCGCCTGCTGCGCCCGCATCGGCTCTATGTCTGCGGGGTCCGCACGGAAGGCGTTGGCGAGGTCAAGCGCGAAGGCGGTCTGAGAAGACGCGTTCAGCGCTTGCCGTACTGGACGGCGACGCGACCGACGCGCTCGCGCGCGACAATCAGCTTCATGACGGCCGCCGTGCCGTCGCCGATCTCGAGACCCATCACATCGCGCATGCGCTGCTAGTGCGGCAGGTCCATCAACTACATTGAGGTTTAGGAACATCAGGCGAACTGAGGAGAGGGCGGCATGAGCTATACAACTCTGAAGCTGGAGCGGCGCGACGCCGTCGAAATTCTTTCGTTGAACCGCCCGCAAGCGCTCAATGCTTTGTCGCCGGCGATGGCTGAGGAACTGACCCATTATTTCGAGGGGTTGAGGGCGCGGTTCGACGTGCGCGTGGTGATCCTGCGCGGCGAAGGGCGGCTGTTTTGCGCCGGCGCCGATTTGGGAACCGGCGCCTTCTCCGAACAAGGCCTCGGGCGTCCGCAGCGGCAAATGGCGATGCAGAAACTCTATTCCGGCGTGGTCCGCGCGATGCGCGACTGTCCGCAACCGATCATCGCCCTTATCCACGGCGCCGCCTGCGGCGGCGGTTTCTCGCTCGCGCTGGCCTCGGACGTGCGCTACGCGGCGACGAACGCCAGGATGAACGCCGCCTTTATCCGCATCGGCCTCGGCGGCTGCGACATGGGCGCGGGATATTTCCTGCCGCGCCTCGTCGGGCTCTCGAACGCGTCGGAATTCCTGCTCACCGGCCGCTTCATCGACGCCACGCGCGCGCTGCATATGGGTCTCGTCAGCGAGGTCGCACCCGAAGGCGAGCTGATGAATTTGGGTCTGTCGCTCGCCGCCGATATGCTGAAGACGGCGCCGATGGGCTTGCGCCTGACCAAGGAGACGCTGAACGCGGAGATCGACGCGCCGAGCCTTGACACGGCCCTGACGCTGGAGGATCGGCAACAGGTGCTGCTGCTGGCGACCGCCGATCATCGCGAGGCGGTGACCGCGTTCTTGGAAAAGCGCTTCGCCGACTACCGCGACGCTTGAGGCAGGCCCATCGCCGCGCGCGCCCGCGCATAATCTTCGGCGAGCCACGCGATCCATGCGCCCGCCGGCTGCTCAGCTTTGACCGCGCCGACGCCTTGCCCCGCGCTCCAGATGTCGCGCCGGGGCTTGCCCTGCGAAGCTTCGCCGGAATTGTCGACACTCGATCCGGATCCTGGCGGGCGATCGCCGCCGGATCGAGCCCGTTCGCGCGCAAGGAAGGAGCCAGGAACGAGGCGCGCGCGCCGGTGAAGGCGCGCGTCACGATCACGTCGGCGGCGCGACCGTCGACGATCATCTGCTTGAACGCCGCGGCGGTGTTGCCCTCCGAGCTGACGAGGAAGGGCGAGCCGGCATAGGCGAAGTCCGCGCCGAGCGCCTCTTCGGCGAGAAGGGCGGGGCCGGTGGCGATGCAGCTTGACAACAGCAGCGGGCCACGCCGCCGCTCGCGGATCTCCTGCGTCAACGCGAAGGGGGAAACCGCGCCTGTGTGTCCTCCGCGCCTGCCGCCACGGCGATAGTCCCGTCGATGCCCATGTCGGCGCATTTGCGGGCGTGGCGGTCGCTGGCGACATCGGCCGCAAGCCGCGCGTTGGTTCGATGGCAGACGAGATTGATCGCATACGGCGCCGAACAGCGGTATTGGGCGACGACAAGCGCCGGCGTCGAGGCGATGAACATCGGGCCGGCCATGACCGGCAACGTAAGCCGCGATCTCAATCGCGCAGCGAGACCGGAATCGCCCTCATCGCGGATCGCCGAAGGCGACGAAGCCTTGGTCCAGCACTTTCCGCTCGCCGACGAAAGCCTGGAAGGCGGCGCCGGCGTCCTGCCGCCATATCCGGAACGACAGCAAATCGCCGGGAAGGACGATGCCGGCGAACCGGCAACTCAACGACTTGACCTCCGCTGGAGAACGGCCAAGGGCGCGCGACACCACGACGCCGGCGATGGCGTAGCTGGCGAGGCCGTGCAGAATCGGCCAGTCGAAGCCGCCTCGCCTCGCCGCCTCCGGGTCGGAATGAAGCGGGTTCCAATCGCCGGACAAGCGGTAGATGAGCGCCGCGCGCCGATCCGTGTCGAACGTTGCTGTCGTATCCGGCGCGCGATCCGGAACGATCGAAAGTTGACGCGGCGGCGGCGCTCCGCCGAATCCGCCGTCGCCGCGCAGTAGCAACGTCTGTTTCAGGGCGCAGTAGACGAGGTCCTGTGTCGCATCGCGAACCTCGCGCTCGACGACGACGATGGCGCCGTTGCCTTCGCTGCGATCGTAGACCGCTCGCACCCGTGCTTGTGCTACGATCTCGCCTTCCGGCGGCAGAGGAACATGAAACTCGGCCGCCTGCTCATAGTGAACAAGCTTTGCAAAATCGACCCCGAACTTCGGCTCTTTGATCCACATGCCGAGGCCACCCAGCGTCACGGCGAAGGTGGGCAATGCGAGCAATCGATCTTCGAGCAGAAACGCGAGATCGGAGTCGTCCATGGGATCGGCGCCCAACCCCACGCCCAGCGCGTAGAGAATCGTATCGCGCTTCGCAAAGCTCTGCCGAACTTCGGGAAACGAATTGGCAAGCAGGAGATCGGGACGGATCGGCATCGTCAGACGGGGCCCCATTCGGATATCTCAGCGGAGCGGCGCCGTGGATAGAAATCGTTGGCGAACGTTGGAAAAGCGCGCGCGGCCACGGTTTCCGGCGTCAAGCCTTCGCCCGCGTGCGCGCCGCGGGTCGGGCGCGGCTGTGCCGTGACATGCGAGCCCGCTTCGCTCAGCAGCGCGACGACGAAGGGCGCGATCTCTCGGGGTTCGAGTTTCATCAAGCCTTCAACGCGTTTTCTGCTGTTCCCGAGTGTTCGCGGGAATGGAATCGATCATCAGGGTCCAGGCGAACAGCGCAAATCGAAATCCTCTTCGGTCATTTTGTGGAATAGAACATCGCGGAGATAGCCCGCGTTGCTGACGACCGCGTCGACGCGCCCGAACGCATCGAGCGCCGTTGCAACGATGCGACGCGCGCCCTCCCACGAGGCGACGCTGTCGCGGCTGGCGACCGTGCGGCCTCCCGTCGTTTCGACTTCGGCCGCGACGGCGTTTTCGCCTGCGCCCGCTGGGGTCAAGCCAAGGTCGTTCACAACCACCGGCGCGGGTGCGCGCGAGTTCGAGCGCGACGCCCCAACCGACCCCACGGCCGGCGCCGGTGACGACCGCGACCTCGCCTTCCTTCACTCCCATGACACGTCCTCAGTAGCTCCTCGGCAGCTCCAGCACCTTCTCCGCAATAAAACTCAAGATCAGTTGTTCGGTGATCGGCGCGAGGCGCGTCAGCGCCGCCTCGCGATAAAGCCGCTCGACGTGATATTCCTTCGCGTAGCCGAATCCCCCATGCGTCACCACCGCCTGCCACGCCGCATCGTGGCCGGCGCGCGCGCCGAGGAACTTGGCGCTGTTGGCCTCGGCGCCGCAGGGGCGGCCGGTGTCGTAGAGTTCGGCCGCGCGCATCGCCATCAACCAGGCGGATTCCAGATACATCCATTTCTCGGCCAGCGGGTGCTGGATGCCCTGGTTCTGGCCGATCGGTCGGTCGAACACAACGCGCTCCTTGGCGTAGCGGGTCGCCCGCCGCATCGCATCTTGGCCGATGCCGATGGCCTCAACGGCGATGAGGATGCGCTCGGGATTGAGGCTGTGCAGGATATAGGAAAACCCCCTGCCCTCCTCGCCGATGCGGTCCTCCTCTGGGATGAACAGGCCGTCAATGAAGATCGCATTGGAATCGACTGCCTTGCGACCCATTTTCGGAATGCGCTGCACGTCGATCTTCGAGCGGTCGAGATCGGTGTAAAAGATCGTAATGCCGTCGGTCGGCCGCCGACAATCCTCATATTTGGTTGTGCGGGTCAGCAGCATGATCTTGTTGGCGACCTGCGCTGTCGAGGTCCACACCTTCTGCCCGCGCACGACATAGCCGCCGGGAACCTTTTCGGCGAAGGTCTTGATGCGAGTCGTGTTGAGGCCGGCGTCGGGTTCGGTGAAGCCGAACGCCACCTGATCCTCTCCCGCAATCAGCCGCGGCGCCCATCGCGCCTTCTGTTCAGCGGTGCCTTTCACGACGATCGGATGCGGGCCGAACAGATTGATGTGCACCGTCGAGGCGGCCGCCATGGCGCCGCCGTGACTGGCGACCTCGTGCATCATGATCGCGGCCTCGGTGACGCCGAGGCCCGCGCCGCCATATTCTTCCGGCATGGTGATCCCGAGCCAGCCGGCCTCGGCCATCGCGCGGTGGAACTCGCGCGGAAACACGCCGTCGTCGTCGCGCGCCAGCCAATAGTCGTCGCCGAATTTGGTGACGACGGCGCGCACGCCCTCGCGGATCGCGTTGCGTTCGTCTTCGGTCGGCAGGGGCCGCTCTGCGCTCATATCTGGTTGTCCCGGCTCCTCACAGCGACGCCAGAACTTTCCGCGCCGCCTTCAGGTGAGGGATATCGACCATCTTGCCGTCGACGCCGAGCGTCCCGACGCCGGGGTTCGCGTCGAAGGCTTCGACGATCCGCCGCGCATGTGCGATTTCGGCCTCCGACGGGGCGTAGCAGCGATTGATGATCGCGACCTGATCGGGGTGGATCGCCATGCGGCCAAGAAATCCATCGCGCCGCGAGCGACGGCACTCGCGCTCGAGGCCGTCCGAGTCGCGGAAATCGGCGTGGATCGTGTCGATCGGCGTGACCTCGGCGGCGCCGGCCGCGAACAAACATTGCACCCGCGCCGCGCGGTAAGGCTCTGTCCAGCCGCCGTCGCTCTCGTGGTTGTCGGTGGCGCCGAGCGCGGCGGCGAGGTCCTCCGCGCCCCAGGTGAGCGCGGCGAGGCGCGGATGCGCCGGCGCGTAGCCGCCAAGTCCGAACATCGCCTTCGCGGTCTCGGTGGCGACGACCGCCAGCTTGACCGAGCCCAGCGGCATGGCCGCCTTTGTCTCAAAAGCGTCGAGATAATGGCCGAAGCGCGCGATATCCTCGCCCCCGCTGGCCTTGGGGATCAGCAAAGCGTCGAGGCCGGGTTTCACGACGGCGGCGAGATCGCCGAGCGTCAGGCCGGTGTCGAGCGCGTTGACGCGCACGAAGAACGACCAGTCGCGCGCGCCGGTTTCGTCGAGCCAACGCGAGACATGCTCTCGCGCCGCCGGCTTCTGCGCCGGCGCGACGGAATCCTCGAGGTCGAGAATGAGCGCGTCCGCTCCGCAGGTTTGGCCCTTCGCGAACTTGCGCTCGGAATTGCCTGGGACAAATAGAAGCGAGCGAAGTTTCATGTCGGCCTCCTCAGCATGAGCGCGACGCGCCGGCACGAGCAGACCACGTCGTTGCGCTGGTTGAAACCCCTGTGCTCGAAGGTGACGATCCCCTGCGTGGGCCGCGATTTGCTTTCGCGCAACGCGGCCACTTTGGTCTCGGCGCGGATCGTATCGCCGGCGAAAACCGGTTTTGGGAATGCGACTTCCTCCCAGCCGAGATTGCCGACCGTGGTGCCGAGCGTCGTGTCCTGCACCGAGAGCCCGACGACGAGGCCAAGCGTGAAGATCGAGTTGATCAGCGGCTTGCCGAATTCCGTCGTCTTGGCGTATTCGTGGTCGATGTGGATCGCTGCGGGATTGTAGGTGAGCGAGGAAAACAGGATGTTGTCCATATCCGTCACGGTGCGACGGATCTCGTGCACGAAGTTCTGACCGACCTCGAACTGCTCGAAATATTTACCGGCCATATCCCGCCTCCCCGCTCAATCTCAGTTCTTGGCCGCCACGCGGTCGATCCACGCTCGAAGATTGGCCGCCACTTCGACGCGATTGGTCTCGTTCAGCACTTCATGGCGCGCGCCGCCGCATATGCGCCAAGATACATCCTTAAACCCCGCCGCGCGATAGCGATCTACCAATGGCTGAAACCAGGCAAGCTTGGCGTTCACGGGGTCGAGATCGCCGGCAAACAGAAACAGGGGCAGATTCCGACGGATGCGCGCAAGCGCGGCGGGATCGGCGAGCCGAGGCGCCACGGAGAACAAAGAGCCGTAGATTTCGGCGTCACTTTAAATCCGCATAGCGGATCGGCGATTTATCTGTCGACCTCGACGGCGTCCGGACTCAGCCAGTCGAACGGGGTCCGTGCAGGTTCGAACGGCGCGTTCAGGCCTTCGAGACGCGAGGAGGGCTATGTCCGGATCGACGGCCGCACCAAAGACATCATTATCCGCGGCGGCGAGAATGTGCCGATCGTTGAGATCGCGGGCCTGCTGTTCAAACATCCCGCCGTTCTCGCGGCGGCGCTGGTGGGTGACCCGGATTCTCGTCTCGGCGAGCGCGCCTGCGCTTTTCTCAGTCTGCGGCCCGGCCACAGCATCGATCTCAAGGCGGTGCGGGACCATTTGGCCGGGAACAAGGTGGCCAAGCAATACTGGCCGGAGCGCATCGTGATCGCCGAGGAACTGCCGAAGACGCCGGCAGGCAAGATCCAAAAGTTCCAGCTTCGCGAAAAGGCCAAGGCCTTTGGCGACGTGGCGGCGAAGGCGAGCGCATGACGGCGCGCCTGGAACCGCGCAAGTCCCGCGCGCTTGGGGGCGAGACGCGCGCGGTCCCGGGGGCGCGAGTCCGGAGAGACATTAAGCCGCGTCGGTATTGTCGAGGTCCTCGCTCTCGCCGATGAGCGCGAGCAGATTGTCTTTCATGCCGCTCAGCGCCCGCACGGTCGCCTTGAGATCGCCCTCGTCGATCTCATCGAGGATCTGCTTCTCGGTTGCGCTGACGTTTTCGCGGATGCGCGCAATCAGCGCATGACTGCGCCGAGTCAAATGAATCCGCTTTATCCTGCGGTCGGCGTCATCGGCCTTGCGCATGACGAAGCCGGTCTTTTCGAGCCGATCGATCAACTGGCCGAGCGCCACTTTGCCGAGGTCGAGTTCGTCAGCCAATGCGACTTGCGACATGCCGTCCGAGCGCGACAGGAAGGCCAGCACCCACCATTGCGAACGGGTGACGCCGAGCGGCTTCAGCGCCCGATCGACCACGCGGCGGCGCAGCCGCGAGACATCGTGCACGAGAAATCCAAGCCGCAGTTCCCAATTCAGGTCTGGAGCCATGCTTCAACCTTCGTGACGGCGAATGTCCGCCGAAAGCGCTCCTCATTTAGCGATCGGCTCTCGCGTTTTCAGCGCTTCGCGGTTGGCCCAGGTCTCGTAAGGAGGCGCATGATCGAAGTCAATGCGGCGCCAGGCCGCCGGCCAAGCGAGTGTTCTGCAAACAACGATGCACAATGGGGACCGCGAAACCGCGCAACGTTCGCTATCGTTTGAACGCCGCCCGCGCCTTCGCCGCGCGTTCGGGCGTGGCGGGATCATCGCTTGCGGCGGCGAACGTCTGTCTCACGTAGTTGACGAGGTCGGCAAGCTGCGTGTCGCTCATCGAGCGGCCAAGCGCCGGCATCGCATGCTGGCCGCCGAGCAGCACGCCGATGAGATAATCCGTCGAGGAGAGCCGCGCGTCGCCCTTCAGCGCCGGATAGGACCCGGCGCCGCTCGCTCCTTCGCCGCCGGCCTGATGGCAGGCCGCACAGACATGGGCGTAGAGCGAGGCGCCGTCGGGTTCGTCGAAGGTCCAGCCCTTGCTCAGGAAAGGCGTTTGCGAAAGCGCCGCCGCTGCGCCGGCGAGCCAGAAGGCCAAGCTCAGCGTGGCCCTCATGGCGCGATTACGCGCGAGTGGAGGCGCTGCACGCAATCGAGCGCGGACAGGATGGCGCCCTCCTGCCAGGCCGGAATATACGAAGCGTGTTCGCCGGCGAGCGCGATGCGGCCGTCGATGGCGCAGAGATTGTCATAGTGCTGCGAGCGCAACTCGTCGGTCCACTCGGCCGCGCAACCAAGCGTGAACGGGACGCGCGCCCAGGCGACGGAGAAACCGGTCTCAAATGTCTCGCGATATTGCGGGTGAACCGCCGCACCTTGGTCGAGTGCGACCTTGACGCGATCCTCGGGGCTCATTGCGGTGAATTCATAGGCGTTCGCCCCGCCGAACAGATAGGCGCCGAGCAGCACGCCCTTGCCCGGGCGGTTGAAGCCGGAGTTCGGATAGCCGATCTGGCGGATCGCCTGATCGGTGTAGGATATGCCGCCGTATATGTGCTCGTCTTCCTCCCAAAAGCGGCGGGAGAATTGCAACCCGACCTTCACCGCTGGCGCATAAGGCAGAGCCGATATCGCCTCGCGCATCGGGGCGCCGACCTGAACCGGCAATCGGCTTAGTATGCTGAGCGGCAGCGTGCAGACGCACCAATCGGCGCGCGCCGTCGCCGTCGCGCCGCCGCCCATATCCTCGAAGCGCGCCTCGACCCCGCGCTCGTCCTGAGCAATCTCGACGACCTTGACGTTGTAACGGATCGTCCCGGCGAGTTCGCGCCCAAAAGCCTCGCCGATCCTGCCCATGCCGCCGACCGGCTGAAACATCGTGGTCTGGAATTCGTAAGTGAGCGAACTTTGCAAGTCGCTCCACAGCCGCGAAGTCAGAATTTCACCCAGGCCGATCGGCTCGCCATCCGCAGGCCGCGCCGAGACGCCGCCGCCCGGAGGGCGCTTGTAGCCGCGAAATTCGGAGGCGTCGGGGCCGGCGCGGTAGCGGTAATCGCGATCGAGTCCGCCGAGGTCGCGCAACGCTTCGAGCAGGATCTCACGGTCCTCTTTGGTCACATCGCCGTCGAGAGCGCCCTTGTTGGTCGCCTTGGCGAGGAGTTCAGCGACGCCGCCCGAATAATCCGCCTTGATCTCGCGAATTCGCTGCGGCGCGCCGCCGAAAGCGCTGGGCTTGTGGAAATACGCGTTGTGGTTCAACTGCACGAAGGGCTCGAGCGCGACGCCGAGGCGCCGGCAATAGTCGAGCACGCCGTAATGGTGGTGCGGGATGCGCCAAGGTCCCGGGTTGAGATATTGGCCGTCGTCGAAGCGACAGACTTGGCGCGCGCCGCCGAGTTCTACATAGACGTCGCCGCCTCGCACGGTCCAATTCCGGCCGCCCGGGCGCGCATTGTATTCGAGCACCTGCACTCGGTATCCTGCGCGGCGAAGCTCGTAAGCCGCGGTCATGCCGGCAAGGCCCGCGCCGAGAACCAGGACCGACGCGCCGCGGGGATCGCCTTCCAGCCGCAGTGGGCCCCGATAGGTCGATTCCGCGGCGAAGCCTAGGCGGGTCATCAGCCGATAGACCGCTGCGCCGCCGGCGGCGGCGCCAACCCGCGTCAGCAGCGCACGGCGGCTGGGCGTTTTCGGCGGTTCGCGGTTCATGGCGACAAGGCTTGCCCGAGATCGCCGGGCAAGGCAAGGTGCGCTTCCGTAGGAGACGACGATGAATTTATCTGCGCTTCGATGGGTTTTGCTGGCGCTCCTTCTGGCGGCGGGGCCCGCCCGGGCGGACTCGCTGCCGCTGCCGGCCAACCTCGTCGATTTCAATTCGCCCCAGGGCGAACATTATCTGATCGAAGCCGCGGCCAACGCCGATTATTTTCCGCTCGCCAGCCAGTTCGTCACCCAGAAGACGCAGGCCTATTGCGGCATAGCGAGCCTCACCATGGTGCTCAATGCGATCGGCGCCCAGGCGCCGAGTGCGCCAGAATATCAACCCTACAAATTCTTCACGCAGGACAACGCGTTGAACGCCGAGACCGACGCGATCCTGCCGCGCGAGGTGCTCGCCAGACAGGGCACGACGCTCGACCAGCTTGGCGCGCTCGTCGCCTATCATGGTCTCAGCGGCGAAGTGCATCATGTCGGCGACGAGACGCTCGATGATTTCCGCGCCCATGCGCGCGCGGCGCTTTCGGCGCGCGATCAGTATGTCATCATCAACTATCAGCGCAAGGCGCTTGGTCAGCTGCCGGGCGGCCACATCTCACCGCTCGCGGCCTATGACGAAAAGCAGGACAAGTTCCTCATCCTCGACGTCGCGCGCTACAAATATCCTCCGGTTTGGGTTTCCTCCACCGATCTCTACGCCGCGATGAACACGCCTGACGTCGTCAGCGGCAAGACCCGGGGCTATGTGCTGGTGTCGAAAAAGGCGCCGTGAAGGGCGCGCGAGCGGCCTCGGCAAGACATAAGTATCAGGCGAGGTCTGAAGAACGGAAACGGCCCGCGTTTCGGCTACGCCCGGGGGGACAGATTGCCGTTTCGCAAAATTCTGATTGCCAATCGGGGCGAAGTCGCGTTGCGCATTGCGCGCGCCGCGTCGGAGCTCGACATCGCGACCGTGGCCGTGTTTCCTGCCGACGACGCAAGTTCGGCTCACGCGAAAGGGGCCGACGAGGCGCTCGAACTGCCGGGCGCCGGGGCGGCCGCCTATCTCTCAATCGAGTCGATGCTCGCGGCGGCGCGTCTTGCGAACTGCGACGCCGTCCATCCCGGCTACGGCTTTCTCTCGGAGAACCCGGAGTTTGCGCGCGCGATTGGCGCGGCGGGGCTCTCCTTCATCGGGCCTTCGCCGGAGACGCTTGAGACATTCGGCGACAAGACCGCGGCGCGCGCGTTGGCGCGCGCCTGCGGCGTGCCAACGCCCGAGGGAGCAAACGAAGCGGTCACGCTTGCGCAAGCCGCGGCGTTTCTTGCCGGGCGGCGCGGCGGCGCGATTGCGATCAAGGCCGTGGCGGGCGGCGGCGGCCGAGGCATACGCGTCGTCGCCTCGCCCGACCAGCTGGCGCCGGCCTGGGAGCGCTGCCGGTCGGAGGCGCAGTCGGCCTTCGGCGATGACGCGCTTTACGTTGAGAGCTATCTCGCCAACGTACGACACATCGAGATCCAAATTCTCGGCGACGGCGCAGCGGCCGTCGCTCTTGGCGAGCGCGAATGCTCGATCCAGCGACAGCGCCAAAAACTCATCGAGACCGCTCCGAGCCGCAGCCTTCCGGAAGCGACGCGCGAACGCCTCTGCGCGGCGGCGCTCGCGATGGCGAAGCGCGCGCGCTATCGCGGGCTCGGCACTTTCGAGCTTCTGGTTTCCAACGACGGCGGGGAGTTCGCGTTCATCGAGGCCAATCCGCGATTGCAGGTCGAGCACACCGTGACCGAGGAGGTTTATGGGGTTGATCTCGTGAAGACGCAGATCCGTCTCGCCGCCGGCCAAACCCTGGCCGCGCTCGGGCTGGATCCGCCGCCGAAGCCGCGCGGCGCTTCGATCCAGTTCCGCGTCAACATGGAGACGTTGAACCCGGACGGCTCGGCCAAGCCTTCGGGCGGAACCCTGACCAGATTTGCGCCGCCGGGCGGCCCCGGCGTGCGCGTCGACACATTTGGCTACGAGGGCTACCGAACCAATCCGCGATACAATTCGCTGCTCGCCAAGGTGATTGTTTCGTCGCCCGAGGGTCCCGCCGACGCGCTGCGCCGCGCCTGTCGCGCGCTCAGCGAGTTCACGGTTGAAGGCGTCGTGACCAACTTGCCAATTCTTCGCGCTATCGCCGAACATCCCGAGTTCGCCGCCGATCGGATCTCGACCGAATTCTTGGACTTGCACATCGGAGAGATTCTCGCCGCCGCTGCTCAGCTTGGCGCTGGCACGGCGAGGACGAGCCGTCCGCGCGATCTGCGCGCGATCGACCCGCTCGGCGTGTTTGAAGCGGGCTCTGCCAACCGCGCGGCGCCGGAGCGCGCCGTCGAGCCGACCCCGGACGGCCTCTTCGACGCGCCCGCGCCGCTGCAAGGCACGGTGGTCGCCTGCCTGGCGGCGCCGGGCGACGCGGTGCGCGCCGGCCAACCGCTCGTCGTCATCGAAGCGATGAAGATGGAGCATCTCGTCGGCTCGCCGATCGCCGGCGTCATCGCGGAGGTTCTCGTCCGCGTCGGCGACACCCTATTCGAGGGCGAGCCATTGTTGCGGATCGCGCCCGCGCCAGCCGCGGAACGGAACGCCGTCGCCGACGCGGCTCTCGACCTCGACGCCATCCGCGGCGACCTCGCCGAAAGTATTGCGCGCCACGCCGCCCTGCTTGACGAGAACCGGCCCGAGGCGGTGGCGCGCCGCCGCAAGACCGGCCAGCGCACCGCGCGCGAAAACATCGCCGACCTCTGCGATCCCGACTCGTTCATCGAGTACGGCGGCCTCGCCGTCGCCGCGCAGCGTCAGCGGCGCGATATCGACGAACTCAGGCGCATCAGCCCCGCCGACGGCATGATCGCCGGCATCGGCGCCGTCAACGGCGCGCTGTTTGGCCCGGAGCGTTCGCGCTGCGCGGCGCTTGCGTACGACTACACAGTGTTCGCCGGCACGCAGGGGCTTCTCAATCACAAGAAGAAGGACCGCCTGCTCACGCTCGCCGACAAATGGTCCCTGCCGGTTGTCCTGTTCGCCGAGGGCGGCGGCGGCCGGCCCGGCGACGAATGGCCGACCCCCGCGGGGCTCGAAGCCACGACCTTCTTGCGCTTGGCGGGGCTCAACGGCAAGGCGCCGCTCGTCGGCGTCGTCTCGGGTCGGTGCTTTGCCGGGAACGCGGCGTTGCTCGGCGTTTGCGACGTCATCATCGCCGACCGCATCGCCAATATCGGCATGGGCGGTCCGGCGATGATCGAAGGCGGCGGACTCGGGGTTTACCGTCCCGAGGACATCGGGCCAGTTTCGGTGCAGGCGCCGAACGGGGTCATCGACGTGCTCGTCGAAAACGAGGCCGAAGGAGTTGCGGTCGCCAAAAAATATCTCGCCTACTTTCAAGGTAGGCTCGGTGATTGGCGTTTCGCCGATCAGCGCCTGTTGCGTCACGCCGTGCCCGAAAACCGGCTGCGCGCGTACGAAATACGGCCGATCATCGATACCCTCGCCGACGCCGGCTCGGTGCTTGAACTGCGGCCGGGGTTCGGGCGAGGCATGATTACGGCGCTCGCCCGCATCGAAGGACGCCCGGTCGGGATCCTCGCCAACAACTCGCATCACCTCGGTGGGGCGATCGACGCCGACGGCGGCGACAAGGCGGCGCGGTTCATCCAGCTCTGCGACGCGTTCGGCCTGCCGATCGTCTCGCTGTGCGATACGCCGGGCATGATGGTCGGGCCGGAGATCGAGAAGGCGGCGCAGGTGCGTCACGTCTCGCGCATGTTCGTCGCGGCGGCGCATATTCGGGTTCCCTATTTCACGGTCGTCCTGCGCAAGGGTTATGGCCTGGGCGCGCTAGCTATGGCGGGCGGCGCCAGCCACGCGTCGTTCTTCATCGTCGCGTGGCCGAGCGCGGAATTCGGCGCCATGGGCTTGGAAGGCTCCGTCAAGCTCGCCTATCGCAAGGAACTCGCGGCGATCGAAGACCCTGAACGGCGCAAGGCGTGGTTCGAGGAGAGGGTCCGTAAGCTCTACGAAGACAACAAGGCGTTGAGCAGCGCGACCTACCTTGAGGTCGACGACGTTATCGATCCGCGCGACACGCGCGCCTGGCTCGTGCACGGCCTCAATTCAGCGAAGGCGGACGCTTTGCTTCCGCGATCGGCGCGCATCGATGTTTGGTGAGCGTCGGACCCCGCCGCCAAACGTAATCGCGTTAACCCGCCAGCCGCTCGGCCGCCATCTTGCGCAGAGAGGCGAGGTCCTTGGCGAACGAGCGGATGCCTTCGGCGAGCTTTTCCGTCGCCATCGGGTCCTCGTTGAGCCGCCAGCGATAGCCCTTTTCGTCAAGTTTCACCGGCTCCGACGGCTGGCCCGGCGCCTTGGGGTCGAGTTTTCGCGCAAGTGAACCTTCCGCTTTTGCAAGTTCGGACAGCAACTGCGGCGAAATGGTCAGCCGGTCGCAGCCGGCAAGCGCCTCGATCTCGCCGATGTTGCGGAAGGATGCGCCCATGACGACGGTCGCGATCCCATAGGTTTTGTAATAGGCGTAGATTTGTTTGACCGATTGCACGCCGGGATCGGTCTCCGCCGTGTACGGGCCGCCGCCCGCCTTGACGTGCCAGTCGAAGATGCGGCCGACAAATGGCGATATCAGGAAAGCTTTCGCGTCGGCGCAGGCGATCGCCTGCGCCAGCGAAAAGATCAGGGTCATGTTGCAGTCGATCCCCTCGCGTTGCAGCACCGCGGCCGCCTGCGCGCCCTCCCAGGTGGCCGCGACCTTGATGAGGATGCGCTTGCGGTCGATCCCGCGCTCCGCATAGGCAGCGATCAGCGCGCGCGCCTTGGCGATGGTCGCCTCGGTGTCGAAAGAGAGATCGGCGTCAACTTCGGTGGAAACACGGCCAGGGACGATCTTGGTCAGCGCCTCGCCGAAATTGACGGCGAGCCGGTCTGTCACCGCGCCCGGCTTGGCCCCCGCCTTGCGGCCCCAGCCGATGGCGTCTTCCACGAGATCCTTGTAGGCCGGCAATTGCGAGGCCTTGAGAATCAGAGTCGGATTGGTGGTGGAATCGGTCGGCTTGAACTCCTTGATCGATCCCATGTCGCCAGTGTCGGCGACGACGACGCTCATCTGTTTAAGGGATTCGAGCTTGTTCATGGGACGGCTCCTCAGTTGGTTGGCTACTCTTAGCACAACCTTGCACAAGCGGTTGGGTTCACGCGGACGGCGTCGGCCACGCGGCGGGATCAACGGTGAACAATTCCTGCGGCGCCGCCACGCCGCGCAAGGCGTAGCGGCCGACAGAGAGAAAATCCTGCCGGCGCTGCCGAACGCCGTCGACAAAGGCCGACGACATCAACAAAGCTTGATCGACCGAGCGGCACATTGAGGCGATGCGGCTGACCTCGTTGACGGCGGGGCCGATTACGGTGAAGTCGAGCCGCTCGCGGCTGCCGATATTGCCGTAGAACACCCGTCCGATGTGCAGGCCGAGATAGAAATTGGTCGCGGGCAAGCCCGCGGCGCCGCGTTTCTCGTTGAGCTTGGCGACTTTGGCGCGCGCCTTGCCGGCGGCGGTGATCGCCGCCAGACAGGCCGCCTGGCGGTCGGCGGCGGGGAAAATAGCCAGTACGCCATCGCCGATCAGCTTCAGCACGTCGCCGCCCTGCCAATGGATGGCCGAGACGATCACGTCGGCATAGTCGTTGAGCATCGGGATCAGCAGTTCCGGCGGCGAGGTGTCGGAGATGCGCGTGTAGTCGCGCAGGTCCGAGAACCACAGCACGGCCTTGATCTCCTCGGCCACGCCGCGGGCGATGCGGCCGGAGAGCACGCGCGCGCCGGCGTCGCGGCCGAGGTAGGTCTCCACCAGCGTATGGGCGATGCGGCCGAGCGAGGCCGTCTTGAGGGCCAGCGCGAACATCGGCGAGAGCCGGCGAAAGGCGGCAACGTCCTCGGCGCTGAAATCGTCCGAGGCGTCGGTCGCCCAGGCCGAATAGAGGCAATCGGCGCGGCCGAAGCCGCCTTGCTCGCCGAAGCGGTCGATCAGCAATATGACGAAGCGGCCGCCCGCGTCGCGCAACTCGCGGAAGAACGTGAAGTCGATGATCGCGAGCTCGTCGAGCGGCAGCACCATGTGCGTGCCGCCGTTCAACTCCAGATCGTAGAACGGCGTCCGGCGCCAGCGCTCCAACGCTTCGCCGTCGGAAGTGTCGCCGTATTCGTTGACGACCATCTCTGGCGCGCCGCGCAGCCAAGTGAAAGCGAGGCCCTCGTAAAGCGGGTGCAAAGTGTCGACGAGCACGCGGCCGCCGGCAAGCGGACCGCCGGAGCCGACGAAGCGTTCGGCGAAGCCGCGGATCAGCGTCTCTTCATTTTCGCCGCGCAATCCCGCCTCGGCGAGCCAAGCGTTGAGCGCGACGATGTCCTTTTCCAACATGACAAGCTCTTCGGGTTGGCGCTGATGTAAGCGCGGACGGCCGCCGCGTCCAACGGGCTGGCCGATACCAGCCCCGGTTCACGAACGCTTGATCCCGTCGCGGCTGGACTTCGGGACCAATCGGTTCCATTTAAGGAGAATGATAACCGCCCCACTCCGCGCGGCAGCCGGTCGGCCGCGCGAATTCGATCTCGACGACGCCGTGCGCGACGCCTTGGCGGTTTTCCGTCAGCGTGGCTATCACGGCGCCTCGATGGTCGACCTCTTGGAGGGCATGAAGCTCTCTCGCGGCAGTCTCTACAAAGCCTTTCCCGACAAGCGGGCGCTGTTCTTCGCCGCCTTCGATCTTTACGCCCGCGAGGCGCTGGAGCGGCTCGCCGAGAAGCTGTCGAACGGCAACGCGCGCGAGGGCATTCGCACGGCTTTGCTGCACTACGCCCATGTCTCCGCGCAGGCGTGCTGGCAGAAGGGTTGCTTGATCTCGACCGCGACCGGCGAACTGCTGCCCGACGACGCCGAGGCTCGCGCGCGGGTGGAGGCGTATTACGCCAAGACGCTGACGCTGCTCGCCGAAGCGGTTCAGCGGGGGCAAAAGGAGGGCGTCGTCGACCGCGCCGCCGATCCGCAGGCGCTGGCGCGCTATCTGCAAACCGTCATTCAGGGCCTACGCTTCGTCGCCAAAACCGGCGCCGGCGAAGCCGAACTGCGCGAGGTCGCCGCGGCCGCCATGCTGGCGGTGGGGCGTAGGCACTGATGTCTCGCCCATTTGGGAACTGAACGGTTCCAAACCGGAGTCTCCGCATGAGTTCAACCGACGCGCTGCTTGCCGTGGAATGTGTGCGACCCGATCCCCGGCGCTGGACGGCGCTGGCGATCCTGCTGACCGGCGCCTTCCTGCCGCCGCTTGATTTCTTCATCGTCAATGTCGCGCTGCCGTCCATTCGAACGGATCTGCACGCCTCGCCCGCCGCTCTGCAACTTGTCATGTCCGGCTACGCCGTGGCCTATGCGGTGCTGCTCATCCTCGGCGGCCGGCTGGGCGACCTCTACGGCCGGCGCCGCATCTTTCTCTTGGGCCTCGTCGGCTTTGCGGCGGCTTCGGCGTTGTGCGGCCTCGCCTGGTCGCCGAACGCGCTCGTCGCCGGGCGGATCATCCAAGGGGTCGCCGCCGCGGTGCTCGCGCCGCAGGCTTTGGCCTCGATCCATCACCTGTTTCCGCCGACGGAAAAGCCGCGGGCGCTGGGACTGTTCGGCTTCATGATCGGCTCGGCCGCCATCGTCGGCCAGATCCTGGCGGGCATTCTCATCGACGGCAGTTCGCTCGGCTGGCGCGCGGTGTTTCTCGTCAATCTGCCGGTGACGGCGGCGACGATCCCCGCGGCGCTTTGGTTTCTGCCGGAAAGCCGCGGCGAGGGAGATTCGCGCCTCGACGCCGGCGGCGCCTTCTGGCTGTCGGCGACGCTCGCCGCGCTTGTCGTTCCGCTGATCGAGGGCCGTGAGCTAGGTTGGCCGTGGTGGAGCTTTGCGCTGCTCGCGCTGTCGCCGGCGCTGGCCGCGATCTTCTGGCGCTACGAGTTGCAGCTGGCGGCGCGCGGCGGCAATCCGCTCGTGCATCCGCAGGCGCTGCTTCAGCCCGGCCTGCTGCGCGGACTGATCGCGACGCTGGTGTTCTATTCGATGGCGTCGTTCTTCCTGATCTTCCCGATGTATGAGGAGTTTGGCCTCGGGCTCTCGGCGCGCGCGGCGGGACTGGCGTTTCTGCCGTTCGGCTTGGGCTTCCTGATCGGCTCGCAATTCGCTCGCTTCGCCGCCGTAAGGCTAGGCGCGCTCGCGGCTTCGGCCGGAATGACGACGACGGCGCTGGGGATGCTGGCGCTAAGCTATCTGGTGCGCCGTCACGCCAGTCTGGGCCTGGAGCCGGTGCTGCTGGTGATGGGCCTGGGACAAGGCACGGCGATGCCGACAATGCTGCGGGCGGTGATCGACCGCGTCGATCCGCGCTGGTCGGGCCTGGCCTCCGGCCTCGTCAACGCCACCTTGCAGATCGGCGCGGCGCTGTCGGTCGCCGCCATCGGCGGATTGTTCTTTGAAAGGCTCGGGACGGCTGCCGACCTTGACGCTATCGGCGCGGCGTTCAGCCTCTCGCTCGTTTGTATTGCCGCCGCCCTGGTCATCGGCGCCGCGACGATCGCCGGGCTGCGGCGACGCTGAGGGGTTGACGGCTTTTGACAAGACGGCGCTTCGAAGCGCGGCCGGCATACGAGAGCCGTGACGGCTAATTTCTGCTGGCGTAGCTTCGGCGATTTGTGTTGGCCCCGACATCATATATCCGCGCCATCGATATTGCCGCTCGCGGAACGGCGGGCGCTTTTGCCGGCGCTAATAACCTTTACTCTGCGGCCTCGGCCGCCGGGGCTTGGACATAGTTGAGCACGGGGCTTAGCCAGCGCTCGACCTCGGCCACGCTCAATCCTTTTCGCGCAGCGTAATCCTCGACCTGATCGCGCTCGACCTTCGCGACGCCGAAATAATGCGCTTGCGGGTGTCCGATATAAAGGCCGGATACCGACGAACCCGGCCACATCGCAAAGCTCTCAGTCAGCCGCACCCCCGTCTTGGCCTCCGCGTCGAGCAGGCGGAACAGCGTCGCCTTTTCGGTATGGTCGGGCTGCGCGGGATAGCCCGGCGCGGGGCGGATGCCGGCGTAAGTCTCCGCCAGCAGGGTTTCGGGCGCCAGCGCCTCGTCCGCGGCGTAGCCCCAGAGTTCGCGACGCACCTGCATGTGCAGGTATTCAGCGAGCGCCTCGGCGAAACGGTCGGCCAGCGCCTTGACCAGGATTGACGAATAATCGTCGTTGCGCCCGGCGAAAGCGGCGGAAATCGCCTCCTCCTCGGCGCCCGCAGTGACGACGAACCCGCCGAGATAATCCTGGGGGCCGACGAAATCGGCCAACGCGACATTCGGCTTGCCGTCGCGCTTGTTGAGTTGCTGGCGCAGCGTGAAAAACGTCGCGAGCGGGCGCCCACGCGCCTCGTCTTCGTAAACGCAGATGTCGTCGCCGTCGCGCGCGGCCGGCCAAAAACCGACGACCGCCTTGGGCGAGAACCAGCTTTCGGCGACGATGCGTTTCAGCATCGCCTGCGCGTCCTCAAACAACGCGCGCGCCGCGACACCCTGTTTCTCGTCGTCGAGGATCGCGGGATAACGGCCCTTCAGCTCCCAGGTTTGGAAGAACGGCGTCCAGTCGATGAAGGCCGACAGTTCCGCAAGGCTTGGAGGGGCGATCGCGCGCGCGCCGAAAAAGCTCGGCGTCGTCGGCTGACGACTAGCGAAATCCAGCTTCAGCGCATTGGCGCGGGCTTTCGCGAGCGGCAGGCGTGACTTATCCGCCTCCGAGCGCACGTGCGCCTCGGCGACCTTGCGATATTCCGCGCGCACGGTCTCGACGTAAGCGGCGCGGTTCTCCGCCGACAGCAACGCGCCGACGACGCCGACCGCGCGGCTTGCGTCGTTGACGTAGACCGTCTGGCCCCGGCTGTAGCGCGGATGGATTTTCACCGCGGTATGTACGCGGCTCGTAGTCGCGCCGCCGATCAGCAACGGGATGTCGAACCCCTCGCGTTCCATCTCGGCGGCGACATGCGCCATCTCGTCGAGCGAAGGCGTGATGAGGCCGGAAAGGCCGATGGCGTCGACTTTACGCTCGCGCGCGACACGCAGGATTTCCGAAGCGGGCGTCATCACGCCGAGGTCGATGATCTCATAGTTGTTGCAGGCGAGCACGACGCCGACGATGTTCTTGCCGATGTCGTGCACGTCGCCCTTGACGGTGGCGAGCAGGATCTTTCCGGCGTTGGCGCGCGCGTTCCTTCTCCGCCTCCATGTAGGGCAGCAGCACGGCGACCGCCTGTTTCATCACTCGCGCCGACTTGACTACCTGCGGCAAAAACATTTTGCCGGCGCCGAACAGGTCGCCGACGATGTTCATGCCGGCCATCAGCGGGCCCTCGATGACGTCGAGCGGGCGCTTGGCGAGGAGGCGGGCGTCTTCGGTGTCGGCGTCGATATATTCGTTGATGCCGTTGACGAGCGCGTGGGCGATGCGCTCGTTGACCGGCTTTTCGCGCCACGACAAATCCTGGGCAACTCCCTTCCCGCGCAGCCCCGCCGCGATAGCGCTCGGCCAGCGCCAGCAGGCGCTCGGTGGCGTCGGCGCGCCGGTTGAGCACGACGTCCTCGCAAGCCTCGCGCAGCTCAGGGTCGATGCTCTCGTAGACCGCGAGCTGACCGGCGTTGACGATGCCCATATCCATGCCGGCTTGGATTGCATGGAACAGGAACGCCGCGTGCATAGCTTCGCGCACCGGCTCGTTGCCGCGGAACGAGAACGACAGATTGGAGACGCCGCCGGAGATATGAGCGTGCGGTAAAGTTTGTCGGATCGCCCGCGCCGCCTCGATGAACGCGACGCCATAGCCGTTGTGCTCGTCAATGCCGGTGGCGACCGCAAATATGTTGGGATCGAAGACGATGTCCTCCGGCGGGAACCCCGCCTGATCGATCAGCAGTTTGTACGCGCGCCCGCAAATGGCGACTTTGCGCTCGTAGGTGTCCGCCTGTCCCTGCTCGTCGAACGCCATCACAACGACCGCCGCGCCATAGGCGCGCACGAGACGCGCCTGCCGCAGGAATTCCGCCTCGCCCTCTTTCATCGAGATGGAATTGACGATCGGTTTGCCCTGCACGCATTTGAGCCCGGCCTCGATGACAGAAAACTTCGAGGAATCAATCATCAGCGGAACCCGCGCGATGTCGGGCTCGGAGGCGATGAGATTGAGAAATTCGGTCATCGCCGCAGCGGAATCGATCAACCCCTCGTCCATATTGACGTCGAGGATCTGCGCGCCATTCGCGACCTGATCGCGCGCCACGCTCAACGCGCCCGCGTAGTCCCGGTTGGTGACGAGCTTACGGAATTTGGCGGAGCCGGTGACGTTGGTGCGCTCGCCGACATTGACGAAGGGAATGTCCGCGGTCAGCGTGAACGGCTCCAGGCCCGAGAGCCGCATTTTCGGGGCAATCTCCGGGATCGCGCGGGGTTTGACGCCGCGCACCGCCTCGGCGATGGCGCGGATGTGCGCCGGTGTCGAGCCGCAGCAGCCGCCGACGACATTGACGAGACCGGCGAGCGCGAAATCGCGGATTTGCACGGCCATCTGGTCGGGGTTTTCGTCATACTGGCCGAAGGCGTTGGGCAGCCCGGCGTTGGGATAGGCGCAGGTGAGCGCGTCGGCGACGCCGGAAATCTCTTCGAGATGCTCGCGCATCGCGGCTGCGCCGAGCGCGCAGTTCAAGCCGATGGTGAGCGGGTTGGCGTGGCGCACGGAGTGCCAGAACGCCGTCGGCGTCTGGCCGGAGAGCGTGCGCCCGGAGCGGTCGGTGATCGTGCCAGAGATCAGGATCGGCAGACGGCGGCCGAGCTTGGCGAAGGTCTGCTCGCAGGCGAAGATCGCCGCCTTGGCGTTGAGCGTGTCGAAAATCGTCTCGATCAGAATGAGATCGGCGCCGCCATCCATCAGCCCCTCGATCTGCTCGGCATAGGCCGCGCGCAAGTCGTCGAAGGAGACGGCGCGGAAGCCGGGGTTGTTGACGTCGGGCGACATCGAGGCGGTGCGGTTGGTGGGACCGAGCGCGCCGGCGACGAAGCGGGGGCGACCGTCGAGCCGTTCGGCCTTCAGCGCGGCGCGCTTGGCGAGCCGGGCGCCGTCGCGGTTGAGTTCGTAGACGACCTCCTGCATGCCGTAGTCCGCCTGGGCGATGCGGGTGGAGGAAAACGTGTTGGTTTCCAGAATGTCGGCGCCGGCCTCCGCGTAGGAAAAGTGGATCGCCTCGATCGCTTCGGGCTGGGTGAGGGTTAGGAGGTCGTTATTGCCTTGCAGATGGCAGGCGCATCCCGAAAAGCGTTCGCCGCGAAAATGCGCTTCCTCCAGGCCGAGCGCCTGGACCTCGGTCCCCATGGCGCCGTCGAGCACGAGAATCCGCTTGGCCGCCTCGGCGCGGAAGCGGGCCTCGGCGTCGTCGAGGCGCTCGGGGTGACCGCGGAAGGGATCGGGCATGGCGTCTCGCTGGTGAGATATAAACGCATAAATATATCTTTATGCGGTCTTTTGCAAGACGTGGCGCCGACTTGCATCGGGTTGAGGCTTGGGGCAAAAGAGCGCCCAATAGGAGTGTAGCTCAAAGCGCCCAATAGGAGTGTAGCTCAATTGGTAGAGCACCGGTCTCCAAAACCGGGGGCTGCAGGTTCGAGTCCTGCCACTCCTGCCAGCGAAATCAATCACTTACACTTAAGGTTTTGTCCGACTTCGGGCGGCTCCTAGGGCTCCACTCTACGGCGCGCTTGAAGCTTGCCAATCTCGCCATCGACTGTGGCATCCGTCTTCAGCATGTGCCGCGAGAGCGTTTGAGGGTGGGGGCGGCCCTACTCGAGGCGGGGAGCCGAACGGCGGACCTCGGCCGACGTTTGCGCGATCGAGCGGAAAAGGTCATGGCGAAAATTTGCGGATGATGGCCTGGTACGCCTTGGTCTGCTTGAGCTGCCTCAGCGCGCGCGAGAGCGCCTCGACGAATGAGGGCGAAACCCGCGCCTTGGTGAGGCAGACATAAAAACTGTCTTCGAACACGCTGCGGGATGATAGGGGCTCGATCTTTCCAGATAGTCCCAATCGCGCGAAATTCTCCATCCCAAAACGAAGGTTCACGACCGCGTAATCGACACGACCGGCCGCCAGCATGTGCAGGCTTTCGTAGCCGCTGATCGTTTCCACCAAGTTATGGTGCTCACGCAAAAATTCGCGCAAGTCGGGCGACACGCTCGGCTGTTCGAACGAGCCCGGGACTTGCTCGCGGACAGCGACGTCATGTCCAACGAGATCGTTGAACGACGAGAACTTCGGCTTTCCGACGTCGGCCGTGCGAACATAGAGGACCCACCGATCCCGGCCCAGCGGCTCCTCGGGAAAGGAGCAAATCCCATCAAGCTCGCTGGTGCGCATCGCGTTGATCATTCCGTCGCGTTCGCCACGGAGAACCATCCTCCACGCGCGATTCGGAACAAAGAACTCGACGGAGGCGTCCTGGCCCATGGAAGCGAAGACCTGCCTCAAGACTTCGTCATTGAAGTTCCGCTTGTTAGGAATATCAGTGACGAGCTGCAAAGGCTCCGCCGACGACACCCCTGCGCCGAGAGGCCAGACGGCGGCAATTCCCGCGCACAGAAAGCCTCGGAACCCGATCTGTCTCGCCATGGTCTGTCGCGCCCGTCGTCAGAAATGCGCCGCGAGACCCTTGAGGGACGCCTCCGACCCCTCAAGGCGAAGAGCCGAGCCGCCGACATCGCCCGAACATTCGCAAGATCGGGCGAAACAATGTCACGGAAAACATTTGCGGCAGATCTCCTGGTGCGCCTCGGTCTGCTTGAACTGTTTCAGCGTGCGCGAGAAGGCGTCGATGAAGGAAGGCGAAACCCGCTCCTTTGTGAAGCAGGCGTAAACATTGTCTTCGAGCGTGCTGCGCGACAATATCGGCTCGATATTTCCGGACAACCCCAATGCGGCGATAGCGTCCATCCCGAAGCGATGGTGAACGACCGCGTAGTCAACCCGACCGGAAGCCAGCATGCGTAGGCTTTCGTAGCCGGTGGTCGTTTCGACTATGTTGTGATGCTCGTGCAAAAATTCCCACAATTCTGGCGACATCGACGGTTGTTCGAACAAACCCGGGAGTTGTTCGCGGACGCCGACGTCGTGCCCGACGAGATCGCCGAACGACGAGAACTTCAGCTTTCCGACGTCGGCCGTACGGACAAACAGGACGACCCGATCCCGGTGCAGCGGCTCGTCGGGAAAGGAGCAAATCTCCTCTCGCTCACTGGTGCGCGTGGCGTTGATCAATCCGTCGCGCTCGCCGCTGGCGATCATCCTCCAAGCCCGATTCGTAGGGAGGTGCTCGAAGGACACCTCCTGACTTATGGCGGCGAAGACTTTCTTCACGACCTGGACTTCAAATTCCTCAGGTACGTTCTTATTGCCTGTGTCCGCTAGGGGGCGCGACCAAATATAGGCGACGAGCCGCAATGGCTCCGCCGGCGACGCCCGCCCGGCGACCGCCCAACCAGCGGCAATCGCCATGCACAGAAAGCTTCGGAACCCGATCCTACTGCCCATGGCCCTTCTCCCGGCAGGCGAACCCTGAAGGTGCGACAGCACTCCCTCCGCGCGCAAAAGAACGGCGCCGCTTATCGTCTCGCTACTCGCATGATGGTTTCGGAACCACAACTATGCAATGGTATGACCATAGCCGGTCTTTTCCGGCTTCACGGACACCGACCGGATAGATGCTCGTGCTGAAGCCGGAAACGCCGGCGAGGATGGGGCCGAGCTCGATCATGGATCAACCGCGCCGACGCTCTTGGCGACGGCGTGGCGCTCATTCCCGCGCTTCCACAGCGTTATTGGGTGGCGTCTTCTCGTCCGCGTCCTATTCTTCAGCTCGGCGATCACGCTGCTGCTGACACTGATGCAGCTCTACCTCGACTATCGCAGCGACGTCCAAGCCATTGACCAGCGGATGTCCGAAATCGATGGCGGTTATCGTCAAAGTCTCGGCGAAGGGCTCTGGCGGTTGGACGCGCGGCAACTCCAATTGCAAGTCGACGGATCCTTCATTTGCCTGATGTCGGCTACGTCGAATTGCGCGAGGCCACCGATCGAGCCGCCCCCCTGGTGGTGACCGCCGGCTCCCACCAGTCCAACCTGCCGGCGCGGCGCGAATTCAGAATATTCCACACAAATCATGGCGCCGAGCAGTTGCTCGGCAACCTCGTTGTCGAAGCCACGTTCGGCCGCATCTATCGCCGGCTTCTCAACACCACGGCGATCATTTTGGTTGGGCAGGCGATCAAGACATACCTCGTCTCGTTTTTCATACTTTTTGTCGTCCACCGGCTGATCACGCGTCATCTCTCCGCGATGGCGACGTCGCTCAGAGGATATGATCTTGTCGCCGCGCGGGCGCCGCTTCAAGGTGGTTGACGGTCGAGCCAGCGGGCTGCGGTTGCGGCATTCGTCAGCAGGGCGGCGATCGGTTGGTTGACTTCATGGGCGATCGAGGCCGCCAATTGTCCCATTATTGCGACGCGGTTCGCGTGAGCCAGCTCCGCCTCGGCGCGCTTTCGCTCCGTCAGGTCGACGACGAAGCCGATGCCCTGGCGTTGGACTTCGCTGAAGATCGTCGAACCCAGAAGCACGGGAACGCGGCTGCCGTCTTTGCGAAAGAACTCTTTCTCGGACGGTTTCCAGGTGCGCTGGCAGCGGCCGACAACGCAAAGCCGGCGCTTTCAACCGTCGCCGGCCAAATCCAGGTGCTCGACTACTTTTACTACACCGCACTAGCGGTAACTGCGCTCTATTAGGCGGCGGGGACCGATCAGCGGCAGGCGTGGCGTGAGCTTCTGACCGCGCACCGGGAACAAGTGCGTGAGTGGGCCGAAGCCTATCCGCCAACGTTCGCCGACAAGCACAAGCTGGTATTGGCCGAGATCGCGCGTCTCGAAGGCCAAGACGCCGACGCCATGCGCCTTTACGAGCAGGCCATTCGCTCAGCCCGCGAGCATGGTTTTGTGCAGAACGAAGGCGTGGCCTACGAGGCAGCGGCGCGATTCTACGCGGCGCGGGGCGTCGAGAGTGTTGCCGACGCCTATATGCTGAACGCCAGGGACTGCTATCTCCGCTGGGGCGCGCACGGCAAGGTGGCGCAGACTCGATGGCTTTATCCACATTTGGCCGGTCCTGAGGAACAGCGGTCTGTGGCCGCCATTGGCTCCCCGGTCCAGCAGCTCGACGTCGCCAGTGTGGTCAAGGCTTCTCAGGCCTTGTCCAGCGAGATCGCGTTGCCCAAGTTGATCGAGCAGCTGATGAAGATCGCGATCGAGAACGCAGGCGCGGATCGCGGCCTTTTGATACTGCCGTCAGGGGATGAATATCTGATTCAGGCGGAGGCGCGGGCGGCCGGCGGTCAGATCGAAGTCACGATGCGCCAGGACCCAATCGCTGGGGTCACCTGTCCGGAGTCCCTTGTCCGCTATGTTATCCGCACGCACGAAAGCGTGATTCTCGATGATGCCTCCAAGTCCAACTGGTTCTCTGCGGACGACTATCTGCGGGACCGACAAACGAAGTCGATGCTCTGCCTTCCCCTCATCAAGCAACGGCAATTGACCGGGATTCTCCTCCTCGAAAATGCGCTGACGACCCATGCATTCACTGCGGATCGAATCGCGGTCCTTGAACTGCTGGCGGCACAAGCCGCGATCTCGCTGGAGAACACGCGCCTGTACAGCGATCTTCAGGAAAGGGAGGCGAAGGTCCGACGGCTTGTCGACTCCAATATCATTGGGATATGCATTTTCGATTTTGACGGTCGCATCATGGAGGCCAATGACGCCTTTCTCGGCATCGTGGGATATAGCCGCGACGATCCGATCTCGGGTCGACTTGCGCTGGACCGCCCTGACCCACTCCCGAATGGGACCGGAGCTGTCGAACGTGCTTTGGCGGAGCTCGCTTCGACAGGAACCTGCAGGCCTTTCGAGATGGAGTATTTCCAGGAAAGACGATAGTCGCGTGCCGGTGCTTGTGGCGCCGCCACCTTCGGCGAACTCCGGCAGCCAGGGCGTCGCCTTCGTCGTCGACCTGACCGAGCGAAAGCGCGCCGAAGCAGAGCTGGCGCACGCGAACCGCGTCGCGACAATGGGCCAACTCTCGGCCTCCATTGCCCATGAAGTCAACCAACCTATCGCTGCCGTGCTTATGAATGCCGAAACCGCCGTGCGCTGGCTCGCCCGTCAGCCGCCGAATCTGGAAAGGGCCAAGCAGTCGATCGACCGTATTATCAACGACGGCAAGCGGGCCGCCGATATTGTGAGCCGGATTCGCGATTTCTCCAAAAAGGCGCCGGCGCGGAAGGGAAGACCTGGAAATCAACGAAGCAATTTTGGAGATCATGGGACTGACCCGTGTCGCGATGTCAGAGCATGGCGTTTCGGTGAAGATGCAACTGTCGGAGGGACTGCCGCACATTTTGGGGGACAGAGTCCAATTGCAACAGGTGATCCTGAACCTGATCATGAACGCCATTGAAGCGATGAGCGAGGTCAGCGAAGGATCGCGCGAGTTGCTGATCAGCACCAGCGAGGCCGAGCCGGGCGGCGTGCTTGTCGCGGTAAGCGATTCGGGGCCCGGCCTGCCTCAAGCCAATCTCGAGCACCTCTTTGAGGCGTTCTACACGACCAAGGCCAGCGGCTTGGGCATGGGGTTGTCGATCTGCCGCTCGATCGTCGAAGCGCATGGCGGCCGGCTCTGGGCAACGCCGAACGAACCTCGCGGCGCGGCTTTTTTCGTGATGCTGCCGGTGGGCCAAAAATCGCTCGAAAACCTAAAATCACTTCAGACCCGGAACGTAAACTCATAATCCGCGTAGCCAATTGCGGACAGCGACGAGGATTCCAACTCAGGTATCGGCAATACATACCATCGTGCAATAGATGTCTGTGGAACAAACCTGCTGTTATGGATTCGGGCTTCGCGCGTTGAATTTCAGGGTGGCGGCGCGGACCCGGGGACTCGGGCATGTTAGCTGAATTGTCAAAAGCGTCGGCGGCGTCCTGCCAACCGCTAGCCCTCCACCTCGTCGAAGAAATCAACCACCGTGTAGTCAATGAATACGCGGAGGCGATAGCGATTCTGACGCTGGCGGCATCTCGCAGGTCCACGACCGCAGATTGCGCGCTTAAACGGGCGGCCGGCGCCTGCGCGCCCCATGCGGAAGCGCACCGGGCCCTTCGCCCCCCGCGCCGACGGGCCCATCGATCTCGCCACCACATCGGCAGCTCTGTTCAGTCTATCCGGTGCGTCTCTCGAGGAGAGGGATCGATTCGAGCCTTTCGATGGACGAAATATGGATTGATGGCGCGCGCGGTTGGCGGGCCGGCTTGATTGTCGCCGACTATCCGGAACGCTGTCCGCCACGGACTACAAGGTCGGTCCGGGATCATAGGCGTCGACGTCAGAAAAAAGGGCAGTCGATCCGATGTATAGTCAGCGACGATGGTCGCGCAGCAAGCAACCCTGCAGAAGGCCGTGGTCGGCGGTTGGTTCGCGCCCTCGCGGCGGAGTTGCATGGCTCGGTTACTGGCGGTTCACACTTCCGGATCAATCGCCGACGTCGAGTTCCCCGTTGTCCAGCTGGCCGGCGTTCAGCCCCCGGCGGCGGAACTGTGCTCATATGCAGCGTAGGGACGACCTGTCTTCACACCGCGAGGGTGGGCGACGCTACATTCCCATTTGGGTGGCCATCGCGCCTTTAACCGTCCTCCATCATCGCCGCGGCCACAGCGTCTGCGCCTTCTGCCGCCCACCGTTCTCGGGATGGACGGGTGCCTGTCGCGTCGAGCCACCGACGGCTGTGCTTTCGGAGAATTCGTTGACATCGTGCCGCCGACCCTGAGCGCAATTTCCACTCCCATTACATGCCGCCTCTATATCGCGCTCGCCGTGCGGCTTGGACGATGATGACAGCGGGAAAAGGCAGGCGACCGATCGACGTCCGGCAACACATATTCAGCAGACTCCCGCCCTCCATCGCCGCGCAGCGCCCCCCTCCCGCGCGACCCCCGCCAGAGTTGTTCACCGCGAAGACGCGATTACATAGGTGAGTTCATCGACTGCCTATGCTCCATCATGTTCTCGTTCAAATTTGCCATTATGACCAGCGACCGCCGGCGACCAGAAATACAATCAGCACACCAAATGCGAGCGCCAGTATATTGTTGGCGTTGTCCGGTCCAGTGGTGATGTGAAGGAAGAAGACGAGGTGAGCTCCATCTGAGCGATGGCCAGAACCGCGAGACCAGCGGGCACCCCGGGCCCCCACAGCGCTGTCGTGTTTGCGACCCAGAACGACGCGATTGTCAGG
>CAWIEP010000042.1:0-18465 GCA_963835115.1 uncultured Pseudomonadota bacterium | reverse complement strand
AACCATTGCTTCGCTGATCGGGTTGCTCCGCCCGCGAAGGCCGCGCGCCGGCCTCGGCCGTGGGGCCAACGAGGATCAAGTCTTCCATGCTGATGCACGCGCCGCGACGCCCACGGGAATTGTTCGATTATTTTCGGCTGCACCGGCGCGAGGCCGGGATCGGCGGCCTCGTTCAACAATGGGAATTGTCGGAGGTCGGACCGCATCAGGTCTATTATTCGGTCCTGGGCCGGTTGCCGGAGCCAGGCCGGGCGAAAAAGGCCGCGGCCTATGACCCCGGCGCGCAATATGCGAACGCGCTCAAAAGCCCGGAATTTCAGGCGGGCGTCGTGCCGGCGCTGCTCAACGCCTACCCGGAAAAAACGCGGATGATCTTCATCCACATTCCCAAATGCGCGGGAAGCCACTTGGCGTCGAAGCTGATTGAAAATTTTCCCGCGGTCAATTTTCGCCTGATGGACAAGAACTGGATCAATTCCGAAAATCTGTTTGAGGCGTTGCGCGTTCTCGCGTCAAAATTGACCAAGTCCGATCAGATATTTCCCTACGGACATTTGACCCTCAAATGGTATCTCGCGCGCGGGTTGATCCGCTATGGCGATTTCCCGTTTTCAGTCGTCCGCGACCCCACCCAAGTCGTCTTGTCACAAGTGAATTACATCCTGACCCGGTTTGTCCGCGATCCCGAACTGAAGTCGCTGGACACCAAGGACTGGGCGCGGTTTGTCGATCAGGCCAAACTGTCTTCGCGCATCGCCAACAAGGATTTCCGCGATCTGGCGCTGGAAATGCTGTTCAGGGACGAGCTTGTCCAAAAAAACATCATTTGTCATTACCTGGGGGCCGGAACCGCGCAGTCGGCGTTCGAACTGTGCGCAAGCGCTTCCGTCGAGTTGACCGACCTCGAACATTATGGCGACTGGCTTCGCTCGCGTTTGGGCGTCGAGGCGGGGCCGCCAACAAACGTCTCTCAGCGCTACGTCGGCCTCGACGATCTCGGCGAGGACGGGTTGAAGCGAATCGCCGAGTTGACGGAGCAAGACAGCCTGTTGATGGAAAAAGTTCGCACGCTGATGAGCGAACCGAACCGCCATTCGATCTCCGGAGTGGAATTGCTATGAAATCCGCCGCCGTCGCGAAGTTTCGACGCCGCCGCTGGCGCGCGGCGGCTCTCGTCTGTTGGCTCGCTTGGCTGGCGCCGACAGCGGCGCTGGCGCGACCCTCGATCTGGTTCGGCGCCGACGATCCCTGGGTGCGCGCGTGGAAACATCGCGCGCCCAACGATTTCATGGATTTGTTCACCGGCGACGACGCCTGGGCCAAGAACGTCGACGTGCTCTCGCTGTCGATGCAATTCGTCTTCAACGGGCGCGAGGATCAATTGAAGACGATCATCGATTTCGCGCAGAAACACCGGCTGAAGGTCGCCATGGTGGGATTGATGCTGGCCAAGCATCCCAACTGCGGCGAAGGCATCGAGGGCTATTCCGGACCGCACGGCGTCGAGAGGACCGCGCAGCGGTTCCGGCAGCTCGGCGGCCATCTCGATTATCTGGTGATGGACGAGCCGCTCTATTTCGGCTCGGTTTATCCGCTAGGCGACGCCTGTCAGACGCCGATTCCCGATCTCGCGGCGGAGATCGCGGAGCGCGTGCGTCAAGTCCGGGCGATCTATCCCTCGGTCGCCATCGGCGAGGACGAAGTCGCGGGCTTGGCGGACAAGTTCCATTGGGTTGCGACGCTCGCGCAGTGGTTTGACGCCTATCGGAGCGCGGTCGGCGCGCCGCTCGCCTTCATTCACTTGGACGTGGGCTGGCAGTCGCCGCGCTGGCCCGGACATGTTCAGGCGATCGCGGCGCTCGCGCACAAGGACGGGATCAAGTTCGGCGTCGACTATACGGGAAGCCCCAACGACCCCGACGACGCGACCTGGTCGCGCCATTCGCGGGAGCACGCCTGGCAAATCGAGCATGAATTGGGCGTTCACCCGGATCAGGGCGAGATCACGAGCTGGATGCCGCATCCGAACGCGATCCTCCCGCCGTCGGACCCATCGACCCTGACCGGCGTGCTGAGATGCTACGTTCTGATGGAGCAAGCGTCGGGCGAATACGATCGCGCCTGCCGATAGCCCCGGGGATCAGCGCAGCATTGCGGCGACGTTGCCGCCGTCGACAGTGACGACCGCGCCGGTGCTGACGCGCGCCTTGGCGAGATGGACGAAGGCGGCGGCGACGTCGCTGGCGAGCACTTCGCGCTTGACGAGATTGCCGCGCATGTAGGCTTCCGCCGTGAGGCCGCGCGCTTGAGCCCGCGCGGCGACCATCTCATCGGTCATCAGGCCGGTGCGGATGCGGTCGGCGTTGACGGCGTTGGCGGTGATCCCGTCGGCGCCATGTTCGAGCGCGTATTGCCGCATCAGCGCCATCAGCGCGGCTTTCGACAGACCGTAGGGACCGAAATCGGGACCGGGGTTCACGGCCTGCTTGGAGACGTTGTAGATCAGCGCGCCGCCCGTCCCTTGCGCCCGCATGATCCGCACGGCCGCGCGCGAGACATAATGATGCGACCACAGATTGAGCGCGAACGCCTTGGCCAAGACGGCGTCGGCGACGTCGATCATCGCGCCCTGGAACGCGGCGCCGGCGTTGGAGGCGACGATGTCGACGCCGCCAAACGTCTGGGCGATGGTCGCGAAGGCGGCCTCGACGGCGGCGGGGTCGGTGAGGTCGCAGGGAACCGCGAGCGCGCCGAGGCGCTTGGCCGCGGCCTGCAAGGGCGCGACGGCGATGTCGAGCAGCGCCAGCTCCGCGCCCTCGGCGGCGAACGCCACGGCGATGGCGAGCCCGAGGCCGCTCGCGGCGCCGGTGACGACGGCGATCTGGCGCGTCAGCGGTTTCTCGACGTTTTTTGTCAGCTTGATCTGTTCGAGCGACCAATATTCGAGATCGAACAGGTCGCTCTCGTCGAGCGGCGCGAAACCGCCAATTCCTTCGGCCTTGGCGATCACCTCGATCGTCGCCTCGACCACGTCGGCGGCGACGTTCGCCTGTTTGGCGGTGGGGCCGGCGGCGAATATGCCGACGCCCGGCACGTAGAACGCGCGTGGGCGGGGATCGAGCATGCGCTTGCCGCCGACGCGTGCGTTGTTGCGCTCGAAATAGGCGCGGTAATCCACGGCGTAGGCGGCGACGGCTTGTTTGACGGCGGCGGCGAACTCGGCGAGATCGCCGGCGCGCGGGGCCGGCAGCGCCACGCCCTTGCGCTTGATGTGGATGACATGCTCGGGCGTCGCGACGCCGCGCGTAACGAGGCTCTCCAAATTCTCAGCCGCGCAGAATTCGAGGATCGCGTCGTTGACGCGATGCGCCAGCACGAAACGGCGCGGCGCGCCTTCCGCCGCGCCGGGAAGCGCGAGCGCGCCGCGCAGGATCGGCGCGATCTCGGCGGCGCTCGCGAGTTTTTCGGGCGGTTTGATTGCGGAAAACGGATGCGCGCGGCCGCGAGCGGCGCGCCGCTCGGCCTTGTCGATCATCGCGATCATCTGCTCGTAGGAGTCGCGGGGATCGTCGTGGAAGGTGAAAACGCCGTGCTTGAGCAGGATCATGCCGGCGCCGGTCGGCGCCTCGGCGAACATCTTTTCGCAGGTTTTGGCGAGCGCGAATCCCGGCATCACATAGGGCACGACCAAGCTTTCGGGAAACAAGTCCCTGATGAGATCCTCGCCGCGCGGCTGGTTGGTGAGCGCGACGATGGCGTTGGCGTGGGTGTGGTCGACATGTTTGAACGGCAGATTGGCGTGCAGGATCGCTTCGACCGACGGCGTCGGCGCCGCGGGATCGAGCAGCAGGCGACGCTGCTCGCGCACCATCTCCTCGTCGCTCAGCCGTTCGAAGCGGGTGAGCCGCTTCAGCGGCGCCAGTTCGACGGCGGGAAGGCCGGGCGGCTCGATAGTCCCCATGTCCCAACCGCTGCCCTTCACGCAGACAACGTCAATCGGCGCGCCGTCGAGATCGCGCCATTGGGTCTTCACCGAGGTGTTGCCGCCGCCGTGCAGCACGAGCGCGGGAACCTGGCCCAGGAGCCGCGTCGTATAGACGCGAATGGCGAGGTCGCGGTGGTAGCCGGCGCCTGTGTATCTGGCGATGGCGGCGTCCGCATCGCTTTGGCTCCACAGCGACTTCATGCGAGGCTCTCCCGGGTCGGCGGGGGCGGCCGTAGGTGAACTTCCCCGCTTGCCGCCGCGACGTTCGCCGCCCCGGCGCAGGGCTCCATGGCAAGTTCGTCGAGTGGGCGCAAGTCGGTCGGGTCGGGTCTGGGAAGGCTTGCGGTCCGGGGGGCGGCTAACGCCGCTCCGAGTCTTCCAACTCGGCGATGAAACGGTCCAGCGAAACGAAATAATCGCGCCAGTTCGGCGCGACGAAGCCGGCGGCGCGCATCTTGAGGCTCAGGTAATAGTCGTCGTCGGTCGTTAGCCGCTCGATCTCTGCGGCCCAGCCGGCGCCGTCGAGCGGCGACAGCAGACGCGCGCGACCCTGCGAAACTTCGCACGCCGACTCGGTGTCGGAGGCGACGACCGGCGTCCCGAGCGCCAGCGCCTCGACGATCGGCAGGCCGTAGCCCTCGGCGAACGACGGCGCGAGCACCGCGCGCGCGCCCGCGATCAACTCCGCCAGTTCGCGCGAGCCGAGGTTGGAGGTTTCGACGACATGCGGCGCCAGGATCTCGCTGCGGTCGAGCAGATCGAGCACTTGTTCGTTCTCCCAGCCGCGCGCGCCGATGATCGCCAGCCGCGGCGGCGCCGCCATGCGCCGGGCGAGGTCGCGCCAGACATGCAACAGCAGCAGATGGTTCTTGCGCGGCTCGATCGTGCCGACGACGACGAAATACGGGTGCTGGGCGGCGCGCCGCCTGAGAGTCGCCGAAGGAAACTCGGCGAGCGGCGAGGGAAAGGGTCGCGCCCAGATCGGGCGCGGCGCCAGTCCGCGCGCCGCAATCTCCTGTTGCAGGCGCCGTCGCACCGTGTCGGTGGAGACCAGGAACGCGCGGCCGTAGCGCAGCGCCGTGGCGATGCGGTCGCGGAATTTTTTGGTTTCGCCCGTCTCGAAATATTCGGGATAATCGAGCGGCAGCAGATCGTGGATCATGAAGACGCCGTCGACGTCGGGGCGCGCCGCCAGCCACGCGAAAAACCGCGGGTGCTCGAACCGGTGATAGCCGACGTTTATATAGACCGCGCGCGGCGGCACGACCCGCCGCGCGTTGCCGACGAGATAGCCCGACCACGACAACAGCCGGCGGCCCCAGGCGGGCGCGCTGTTGCGCGATTGCGCGTCGAGGCGCGGCTTGGGAGTCGTTCCCGGCGGCGCCTCCAACCATGCCCACAGCGCATCGGCCTGTGGCGTTTCGGCCTGGGTCCACACGCGCTCGGCGGCGTGCGTGAAACCCTTGGCCCAGACGCTGGCGATGAGGCGCGGCGAACTTGATCCATAGCGCACCGCCTCGCCCTGTTCGGTCAGCGAAAAGAAATGCGAGGCGTAGGCGAGATCGATGCGATCGATCCCGGTGCCGGTCTCGGCGCGCAGGCGGGCGATGAGATGGCTCATGTCGTAAACGATGGGGCGGCCTCCAGCCGCAGCGAATCTCGCCTCGACGACGCCGTCGCCTTTGTTGCGCCCGTCCGGCAGCGAAAACACAGCGCTCATCGCGCGCCGCTCCGCTCGTCGCGGGCGACGTCGGGCCCAGACGCCGCACGCGAGCGCCGCAGCGCCGCCGGATTGAACGTGGTCGTCACCGTGAGATCCAATTCCACACGCTTTCACGCCGATCTAGGGGGCGTCCAGGCTTGGTTCCGAAATCCGTCCAACTTGGTTCTAACGCGCGGCCAAACCCTGTGGGCGCCATGCGGCCTCGCGCCAAGCCCTTCGCGCAGCCACACGTCCGCCGCCTAACCCGACTTGGATGTGACTATACTTGTTCGCAATGGCTCCGTCTATTGTTTGATATCGACGTTTGCGCGGTTTCTTCGCTTGGAAGTCGCCGCCAGAACTCGGCGGTAATGTGAAATTGCGACGCCTTGCGTGGGACGACAGGGGTGTTCGTCAAAATGTTCAGACGCAAACTTTGATTGCAATACGCAAGTTGCATCATAATATTTGAGAACGAAAACAATTTATTTTACTTAGGAGTCGTGATTTTCGTAGATGGCTTTTGTCGCGGAAGAAAATTCGATAAATTGGCGCACCCGAAATATAAGCAAATCCCTTGTTTCGGATTTTTGTGGCCGTTGAGACGCCGAGCTTGGCGAATTGCTAGATTTTTTCTGTTGGGCTCGAAACGAGACGTGACGCATTTTCCTTTGCGGCTTACCCGCGATACCCGGATATTTCATCGAGGTGCAAATATCGCGACATTTGCGGAAGCGACGACGCCGCGTTATTCCGCCGCCGCGAGCGGCGGCGGCGCGCAGCGGACGGGATCGAGACCTTGACGAGCGGCGGCCACGCGCTCATCCCGCCCATGCCGCGATCCCGTACTCGACGGGGCGCTCGACCGGACCGCGTCGCAGGGGTCGAGCGCCGGCCGGACTTCGGCGTGAGCGGCGGCGGGGCGCGTTTTGAGCAGCAAATCCATGATCATCATGATCGAGGAGGCCGTCCTCGACAGCCAGGGCGCGCTGCGCGTCCGCGGCTGGGCCGCCGGCGAGGCGCCGGTGGAGAGCGTCGAGATCATCGCCGCGGGCGTGAAGCTCGGCGAGGCGGACTATGGTCGGTCGCGTCCCGACGTCGCGGCCGGCAATCCTGAACTCGTCAACGCGGCGCACAGCGGTTTCCTGTTCGTCGCCGATCTCGACGAACATGCGCGCCAGGCGCAGCAGGCGTTTGTCGTCGTCCGCGCGCAGGGGCGTCCGGCGCAGGCCGCCGTGCGAACGATCGAGAGGGAGGACGTCGCCGCAGCCGATTCGAGGCCCCGCGATCTCCTGCGCTTCTACTGCGACAGCGCGACGCTCTACGATAACGGCGCGGTCGAAATCTCGGGCTGGGCCGCGCATCTGAACGAGGTGGAATCGATCGAGGTTCGCCTCGACGGCGCGCCTATCGGCTTCGCGATCGTCGGCGGACAGCGGGCCGACGTCGGAAAGTCGCATCCCGACATTCCCTCGGCCGTGCGCAGCGGCTTCACGTTCCGAACCACGCTGGAGGAAGTCGCGGCGGGCGAGCACGAACTGGCGCTTACGATCTCAACCCGTCAAGGCGACCGATTCGTCAGGAAGCTGGCGGCGGCGACCCAGATCGCCCGCGATTCCAGCCGCGCCGTGGAGCGCCAGGACATTCGCCTGTTTATTGATTCGCCCAAGGTCGCCGAGGGCGCCGCGACCGAGCCGCTTCGGCGGATGCTGGCGATCGAGGGCTGGGCGGTTGCGCGCAACGGACTGGCGGCGGTGGAGCTGTTTCTCGACGGCGCGCCGGTCGGCGTCGCTTCGCGCGGCGTCCGGCGCCTCGACATCGGCGCCGCTTATCCCGACTGGCCGGAGTCGCTGATGAGCGGCTTCGCCGCCATGCTGCCGCGCAAACTGTTTTCGCGCGACAAGCACGTCGTGCGCGTCGTTGCGCGCGACAATCGCGGGCAGGTGCAAGAGACGGAGTTTGTGGTCGCGGTCGAGCCGGCCGACCTCGACGACGAGCGCGCGCAATTGCGCGCGTTCGCTCCGCAGGCGGAAATCGATTGGAAAATGCGGCTCCTCGCCGCAGCGCCTGGCCGTGTCGCGTTCGCGGTCCTGATTTCGCCGAACGAAGTGGAGGGGGCGCTGGCGCAAACTCTGGAGTCGCTGGCTGCGCAGGCGTATCCGCATTTTCGCGTCGGGCTTCTGGCGGCCTCGTCCGTCGCAGCCAAGGCTAGTGGCGTTGCGCTGCGCGCATTCGAGGCCGGCGACGATCTCGAACTCGCAACGGCGGTCGAGGCGTTACTTGAAGGCGAAACGGGACCCGGGTTCTTTCTCTGCTTGCGCGCCGGCGATCGGCTCGGGGTCGACGCGCTGCTGGAGTTCGCGCTGGAGATCGTCACCCGGCCGGAGGAGGATTTCCACTATGCCGACGACCGCCGGCCCGATCCCGGGCAGGGCAAGACCTCAGCGTTTCTGAAGCCCGAGTGGTCGCCGGACCTGTTGCTGTCGACCAACTATATCGGCCGCGCCTGGTGCGCCGCGCGGCGAACTGCTCGCTCGCGTCCCCCTGCGCGTCGCCGATGTGCTTGCGGCCGGCGATTACGATCTGGCGCTGCGGTTGACCGAGGCGGCTCACGAGATCGGCCGCGCGCCGCTGGTGCTGGCGGAAACTGCGCGGAGCGACGATCCCCCACGCGAGATCGCGGCTCTCCAAGCGGCGATGGCGCGGCGCGGGATCAAGGGCGGGGTGCGCGCGACCGCCGCGTCCGGCGTCTATCGCGTGCGCCGGCGGGTTACGACGAAGGGCCTTGTCTCGATCGTCATTCCCACCATCGCCAGCGCGCGGCCTGATCGAAACCTGCCATCGCGTCGCTCCGCAAGCGCACGCACTACCGCAACTTCGAGATCGTCTGCGTCGACAATATCGGAGACGGCGAGTCTTCGCCGTGGAAGGCCTGGCTGCACGAGCCACGCCGATCGCGTCGTCGAGTATCCCGCCCCGTTCAACTGGTCGCAAGCTCAACAACCTCGGCGCCGAGCGCCGCGCTCGGCGAATATCTGCTGTTCCTCAACGACGACGTCGAGGCGGTCGATCCGCGCTGGCTGCACGCGCTGATGGAGCACGCGCCAGCGGCCGGAGGTCGGCGTGGTCGGCCCGCAGCCTGCTGTATCCCGACGGGCGCGTGCAGCATGCGGGCATGTTCCTGATCGACCGCAACGCCCGCCACGCGTTCCGCTTCGCCGACGCGACGATCCCGGGCCCGTTCGGGCTGGCCGCCGCCCAGCGCAACGTCGCTTCCGTCACCGGCGCCTGCATGCTGATGCGCCGCGAGGCGTTCGATGCGCTCGGCGGCTTCGACGAAGGCCACGCGCATCGTCAACAATGACCTCGATTTCTGCCTGCGCGACATGGCGGGCGGGCCTGCGCGTCGTCTACACGCCGCACGCCACGCTCGTCCACCACGAGATGGCGAGCCGCGGCGAACTCCAGGACTCCTTCGACGAGGCCGGATTCGACACGACCTGGCGCAACGCCTTCGCGCTTGGCGACCCGTTCTTCCATCCGCGCCTGTCGCGCGACGAGCGGCGACTATGCGCCCGAACCGGAGCCGGCGCGCGTCATCGTCGCCGGCCGGCCGCTGCTTGCGCGCGAAAACGTCAAGCGCATTCTGGTGCAGAAGCTCGACCACGTCGGCGATTTCATCACCGGCTTGCCGGCGATCCAACGGCTGAAGCAGCCGCTTTCCCGAGGCGGAAATCCACCTTCTCGCGCCCGCCGCCTCCGCCGCGCTCGCCGCGTTGGAGCCGGCGATCGCCAACGTCATCGAGTTCAACTTCTTTCACTCCGTGTCGCAACAGGGCCGGCGCGACATCGACGAGGCGGAATGGGGCGCGCTGGCGGCGCTTCTGAAACCCTATCGCTTCGACATCGCCGTCGACCTGCGCAAACTCGGCGAGACCCGCGAGGCGCTCAAACATAGCGGGGCGCGGCTGACCGCCGGTTTCGATCAGCGCGGCGCCTTTCCCTGGCTCGACGTCGCGCTTGGAGTGGGAAGGCGATCTGCCCTATCTGGAGAAGCGCACGCAGGTCGCGGAAGATTACGTGATGCTCGCCGAGGCGGTGTCGCTGGCTTGCGAAGCCGACCGCGGCGTCTTCGCTGCGGTTCCGGCCGAAGCGGCGCTCGCCGGATTGCGCGCGCTGCCGGCGCTCGCCGACCTCCGACCCGGGCTGCTCGAGCGGCCGATCGTCGTCGTTCAGCCTGGGTCCGGCAACGTGCTCCGGCAATGGCCGGCCGAGCATTTCGCCGCGCTGATCGATCTCATCGCCGACGCCTTCGACGTCAATCTCGCGCTGATCGGCGCGCCCCGGCGAGGCCGCCGTCGCCGAGGCGGTTGTCGAACATGCGCGCGCGACGGAGCGGGTCTGGTCGCTCGTCGGGCTGACGAAAGCTCGAAGACACGCCGACGCTGCTGCGCGCCGCGCGGCTGTTCGTCGGCAACAACAGCGGGCCGCATCATCTCGCCGCGGCGCTCGGCATGCCGACGATCGGCGTACATTCCGGCGTCGTCTCGGCGCGCGAATGGGGACCGCTGGGGCCGATAGCGGCGGCGGTGCAGCGCGAAATGAGCTGCGGGCCGTGTTATCTGGCGACAGCCGAGCCAGTGCCCGCGGGGCATTGCGTGTCTGCAGGGCTTGCGGCCGGCCGACGTCTTCCGCGTCTGCGAGCAGATGCTGGGCGCGGGTTTGCGCCGCGGCGACTTGACGAGGCGCCGCCGTGCAGGGAAGGCTTGAGAGCGCGAAATGTGGAGAGACGAAGTTTGATGCGCCAAGTCAAAATGCGCTACATGGCGCCGGGGCTCGCGCCCCGCCGCACCAAGATGGAGATTCCCGGCTGGGCGGGCGACCGCTCGCCGCGCGCCGACGGCTCGCGCGAGCAGGTCTGGCATTGCATGCCGTTCACCGAAGGCGCGCAATACGGGATCGAGATCTTCTATCCCTACGATTTCGAACTGCGCGCCAGCGACGCGCGACGGCCAGTCTGCACATCGAGGGCGATTTCGGCCCGCCGCCGGAGTCCGACGTGGAATGGCCGCCGTTCCGCAATTTCGGCGACGTCTATTTACACCTATCAGGTGCTGCTCGACATCGATCCCGGCGAGGGCTACGCGATCCGCACCGAGCCGCATCCGCGCTTCTATTCCGACACGACCGGGCACGTGCCCGATCGCCGTGCCGGCGCTGGTCCGCAATTGGTGGCCGATGATGTTCTTCATGGTGTTCAAGTCGCCGCCGGAAGGGCCAGACCCACATCTTCCGCCCCGGCGAGCCGATGGCGCAGATCCTCGTGATTCCGGAGACGGCCGAGTTCGATCTCGTCGAAATGACGCCGGAAGAGCAGGCCGAGCGCGAACTGCGCTCGCGCCGCATCTACGCCGCCCGCTCGACGCTGACCGCCGACACGGCCTGGCGCTCGACGACGAACACCGTGTTCGACGGCACCTATCGCCACATGGCGCGCGCGGCGAAGGCGAAGGCGGCGAAGGGGCCGGAGCCGGAATAGCCGCGCAATTCTGCGGCGCTCAGTTCAGCTAGGCGGCGTATTCTTGACGAACAGCGCGACAAAGGCCGAGAGTTCGTCCGCCTCGATGTCGGAGACCGCGACATAGGCGCGCTCGCGATCGCTCCAACGCGCGACATGGAAGCCGTCGAGCGTCGAAGGACCCGCCTGCGCATCCGACAGCGGAAATTCGCTGACCGCAATCAAATGTCCGCCGCGGCGGTAGACCAGCGTCGGGACGGGCCGGCCGCCGACGATTTCGATGCGGCCGCCGATGAGCGGGAAGCCGTCCGATGCGAGATCCAACGCCAGCGAGCCGAGCGGCGCATGGGTCGCGAGCCAGGGCTTGACCGTGTGGCGATCCGACGAGGCGACGTCGACCGGCTGGCCCGACAGTTCCGCGCGCTGATATCCGGCGACCAGCGCGGCGAGGGTCGGATCGCCGTGCCGAGCGCCGGCCCAGTAGCCGGCGAGCGCGGCCGCTGCGGCCAAGCCGGCCGCCATCGCGCCCCAGGTCACGCGACCGCGCGCGATCGACGGGGCCGGGCGCGGGGCGGCGAGCGCCTCGATCTGCGCGCGCAGCCGCTGCGGCGCCGCCTCGCGCGGCGCATGGGCGCGGATGGTTTCTCGCAACGCGCGCAGCCTCGCATATTCCGCGGCAAGCTCCGGGGAGCCGGCTAGCGCCTCGTCGAACGCGAGTTGATGGACGGCGTCGAGTTCGCCGTCGAGCGCCATATGGGCGCGCAGGGAAAATGCGTCGTCGCTCATAATGTATTCCCGAGACTTTTGGCGAGCGCGCGGCGCGCCCGCGCCAGCCGCGACATCACCGTGCCGATCGGCGCCTGCGTCGCCTCGGCGATTTCGCGATAGTCGAGTTCGTCCATTTCTCTCAACACCAGAGTCTCGCGCAGAGGGGAGGGCAGGCCGGCGATCGCTGCTTTGGACGCGCTCGCCCTCCTGGCGCGCGATGAGCGCGGATTCGGCGTCGGGCGCGTGGGTCGGCGACGTCGTCGACGTCGTCGAGATCGCCGACGAAGGCCAGCGCGCCGGGGCGCTTGCGGGCGAGCCAGGTCAGCGCGGTGTTGCGCACGATGGCGAGCCACCAGGCGCGGGGTTTCAGCGGTATCGTCGCCTCGAGCGCGGCGAGCGCGCGCAGCGCCGCCTCCTGCACGATGTCCTCGGCGTCGGCGCCGCTGCCGCTCAGCCATTTGGCCAACGCATAGGCGGCGTCGAGATGCGGGATCACGACGTCGCGGAATCTGCGTTCGGCGACCTCCCCGGTCATGCGCCCCGATGTCCCCGTCCGCTACTTCGCCCGATCGCGGAGATACGCGATGACGTCGGCGCGATCTTGCGGCGAGGCCAGATGATAGAACATACGCGCGCCAGGCAGCAAAGCCTGCGGGTTGGTGAGCCACTTGTCGAGCGTTTGTTCGTTCCAGACGAAGCCGGCGCCTTTCAGCGCCGGGGAATAGGCGAAGTCGGACAGCGAGCCCGCCTTTCGCCCGAACACCCCGCGATGACGCGGCCCGACGTCGTTCTTGTCGAGGGAATGGCAGTCCTGGCATCCCTCGTAGACTTTGGCGCCTTTGTCCGGGTCGCCCGTCGCGAAGGCGGGAGACGCGGCGAGCGCGAGTAGAACGACAAGCCGTCTCATCCCTGCAAGGCCTCGTCGGTGATGGCGAGCGCCGCGCTTTTTGGCGCGTAGACGACCTCGGCGACGCCCAAATATTTGCGCAACTCCCCGGCCGGAACGCGTTTGGGTCCCGGACCCGGCGCGGTTCCCGGCGCGGGTTGCGGGAACGCGGTGGAGCGGGCGGTGTGGAAGGTGACGTTTCCCTCCACCTTCTGCATGATCTGATGGATATGCCCGTTCAGCACCGTGGCGGAGCCGAAGCGCGACAGCATCTTGAGCGCTTGGGCGCCATCGTCCGTCCCCCAACCCCAGTCGGGGGCGATCATCCACAGCGGAATATGCGCGAACAGCACGACCGGCGTGGAGGCCGAGCGGCCCTTGAGATCGTTGTCGAGCCACGCCAGTTGCTCCGCGCCGAGCGAGCCGAGACCGTTGGCCTTGAGATCGATGACATTGACCAGCGAAACGAAATGCACGCCCATGTGGTCGAAGGCGTACCAGCCGCCGCCGGTCGCGCCCTTGCCGAAACGTTCGAGATAAGCGGCCTTCGTGGCGGGGTCGATGATGTCGTGTTCGCCGGGAGCGTAATGCACGTCGAGCGCCGCTTCGCCGATAAGCTGATGCGCGTCGTCGAATTCCTGCGGCTGGGCGAGATGCGAGACGTCGCCGGTGTGCAGCATGAACGAGGGTTTGGCCGGCAGCGTCTTGATCTTGCCGATCGCCTCCTTGAGCGTCGCCCGCGCGTCGGGATTGGCGGGTTTCGCGAAGCCGACGTGGCTGTCGGAGATCTGCACGAACGAGAAGCCGGTCTCCTCAGCCTTCGCTGCGCCGATCAGGCGCGACGTCGGCACGCCGCCGGCCATCGTCCAGATGAGGCCGGTTCCCGCCCACACCATGCATTCCAGCGCCTGCCGCCGGTCCAGTTTCGCTCGGCTGTCGTCCATGACCGTCTCCCAACGCGGCGGAAGCGCCGCTCGGGAGGGTAGACTCGGGGCGCCGGCGGTTTATTCCCGCGCCGGGCGCGATTTTTCATGGGGGCGGCCCGAAATTCCTGTGGCCGGGCGCGCGATTTGGCGCCAATTTATTTTCGCTCAACCCGCAATTTCTTTTCGCTCAACCCGGAGGAGCCCATGGCCAAAGGTCAAGTCAAGAGCAACAAAGAGGCGAAGAAGCCCAAGGCGGAAAAGCCGAAAGCGACCGTCTCGGCCTACAAACAATCGCAGGCCAAGGGCGGCGCGCCTATCGGCGCGACGGCTAAGAAGTCTTAGCGGAGTCGGCGGCTGCGCCGCCTACCCAGGCGGCGGCTTTGCCGCTATGAAGGGCGCCTGACGCCCGAGAGCCGCCCTTGCACGCCCCCGTCTCCGAGGCCGCGACAGCCGGCCACAATCGCCCGCGCAACGCCGGGACCCCGCTCGATCCCTCGCGGTTCGAGAGCGTCGGCGTCAACGCCAGCGCGGTCGAGCGGCGGGCGGCGAGCCTGACCGCTCGCCGCTCCGTGAAAAAGGAATTTCAGGCCGCCTGGCTCGTGCAGGCGCTGACCTGCATCGACCTGACGACGCTCGCCGGCGACGACACGCCCGGCCGCGTGCGCCGCCTCTGCGCCAAGGCGCGCCGGCCGTTGAGCGAAGACCTCCTCACCGCTCTCGAACTCAGCGACGCGCCGCCGACCGTGGGCGCGGTCTGCGTCTATCCGACGATGGTCGCGCCGGCCGTCAAGGCGCTGGAGGGGTCGGGCATTCCGGTCGCCTCCGTCGCCACCGGCTTTCCCGCGGGCCTGACGCCGCTGCCGCTGCGGCTGGCCGAGATCAAATATGCGGTCGGCGAGGGCGCGGAGGAGATCGACATCGTCATCACCCGCGCCCACGTTTTGAACCGGGATTGGACGGCGCTTTACGACGAGGTCAAGGCGATGCGCGAGGCGTGCGGCCGCGCGCATCTGAAGGCGATCCTCGCCACCGGCGATTTAAAGACGCTGCGCAACGTCTACGCCGCCAGCATGGTGGCGATGCAGGCCGGCGCGGATTTCATCAAAACCTCGACCGGCAAGGAGGACGTCAACGCGACGCTGCCGGTCAGCCTCGTGATGCTGCGGGCGTTGCGCGACTATGGCGAGACCGCCGGCTACGCGATCGGCTTCAAGCCGGCGGGCGGCTTGCGCACGGCCAAGGACGCGCTGAACTGGCTGATCCTGATGCGCGAGGAACTGGGCGTCGCCTATACGCGCAACGACCTGTTCCGCATCGGCGCGAGCGCCTTGCTGACCGACATCGAGCGGCAGTTGGAGCATTACGCCACCGGCCGCTATTCCGCGAACCATCGCCATGCGGCGGGATGAGCCGCCGCTTCTCAGAGTTTGATTGATGGGCAAGATCAGCGATATCCTCAAGACCATGGACTACGGCCCTTCGCCAGAAGCCTCCGACGCCGTGCGCGGCTTGGCTCGACCGCCGCAAGGCCGGGTTCGGTCATTTCATTGGCGGCGCGTTCACGGCGCCGGGCGAATTGTTCGATGTCGACGATCCCTCAACCGGCGCGCGCCTCGCCCGCGTCACGCAAGGCTCGGCCGCCGACATTGACGCCGCCGTGGCGGCCGCCCGCGCGGCGCAGCCGCGCTGGGCGGCGCTGTCGGGCCACGAGCGGGCGCGCTATCTCTATGCGCTCGCCCGGCTGGTGCAGAAGCGCGAGCGGTTCCTCAGCGTGCTGGAGAGCCTCGACAACGGCAAGCCGATCCGCGAGACGCGCGACATCGACATTCCGCTGGTCGCCCGGCATTTCTATCATCACGCCGGTTGGGCTTCGTTGATCGCATCGGAGTTCCCGCAAAGCCGCCCGATCGGCGTCTGCGGCCAGATCATCCCCTGGAATTTCCCGCTGCTGATGCTGGCCTGGAAGGTCGCGCCGGCGCTCGCCTGCGGCAACGCCGTCGTGCTGAAACCCGCCGAATATACGCCGCTGACGGCGCTCGCCTTCGCCGAAATTTGCGTCGAGGCGGGTCTGCCGGCGGGCGTGGTCAACATCGTCACCGGCGATGGCGCCGACCGGGGCGGCGCTCGTCGCGCATAGCGGCGTCGACAAGATCGCCTTCACCGGCTCGACCGAGGTCGGCCGGCTCATTCGCCGTTCGACCGCGGGCTCAGGCAAAAAACTGTCGCTGGAACTCGGCGGCAAATCGCCGTTCATCGTGTTCGACGACGCCGATCTCGACAGCGCCGTCGAAGGCGTCGTCGACGGCATTTTCTTCAACCAGGGCCAGGTCTGCTGCGCGGGATCGCGGCTGTTGGTCGCCGAGAGCGTCGAGGCCCGCTTCGCGGCGCGGTTGAAGGCGCGCATGGAAAGGCTGACTGTCGGCGCGCCGCTCGACAAATCCACCGACATCGGCGCCATCGTGCATCCGACGCAGTTGCAACGGATACGCGGCCTTGTCGAAGCCGGTCAGGCGGAGGGGGCGGAGATTTTTCAGGCCTCGACCGCGCTGCCGGCGGCGGGTTCTTTCTATCCGCCGACGCTCGCCTGGCGGGTCGAGCCGGCCAATGTCTTGGCGCGCGAGGAAGTTTTCGGCCCGGTGCTGGCGGGGATGACGTTTCGCACGCCCGACGAGGCGGTCGCGCTCGCCAACAACACCCGCTATGGCCTGGCCGCCTCCGTCTGGACGGAGAACGTCAACCGCGCCTTCGAGGTCGCGTCGCGGCTGAAGGCGGGCGTGGTCTGGATCAACGCGACCAACTTGTTTGACGCCGGCGCCGCTTTCGGCGGCTACCGCGAAAGCGGTTTTGGCCGCGAAGGCGGCCGCGAGGGCTTGGCCGAATATCTCGTGCTCGCCGATCTCGCGCGGAAGCCGGTCGAGACGGCCGGGCCGGGCGCGGCGCGAAGCGCCGCCCCCGGCCCGTCGCCGGCCGTCGCCGGCATCGACCGCACGCCGAAAATGTATATCGGCGGCAAACAAACGCGGCCCGACGGCGGCGCCGTCTATTCCGCGCTCGATCCCGCGGGTCGCGCGGTCGGTCACGCGGGGCTTGGCGGTCGCAAGGATGTCCGCAACGCCGTCGAAGCCGCCGCCAAGGCGACCGGATGGGCCGGCGCGACCGCGCACAACCGCGCGCAAGTGCTGTATTACATCGCCGAGAACCTGTCCGCGCGGGCGGCGGAATTCGCCGAGCGGCTGCGCGCCATGACCGGGGCGCCCGGGGAAGCCGAGGTCGAGGCCGCGATCCGCCGGTTGTTTTTCTACGCGGGCTTCGCCGACAAATACGACGGCGCGGTGCGCGCGACGCAGAAGAACTTCGTGACGCTGGCGATGAACGAGCCCTTTGGCGTGATGGGGATCGTCTGCCCCGACGAGGCGCCGCTGCTGGCGTTGATCTCGCTGGTCGCGCCTGCGATCGCCATGGGCAATGCGGTCGTTGCGATTCCGAGTTCCGCGCATCCGCTGTCGGCGACCGATTTTTACACCGTGCTCGACGCCTCCGATCTGCCCGGCGGCGTGGTCAACATCGTCACCGGCGAAGCTGACGTGCTGGCGCTGACGCTGGCCGAGCATGACGGCGTCGACGCGCTGTGGCGCGCCGGCCCGAAGGCCGGCGGCAAGCGGCTGGAGGAAGCCGCCGCCGGCAACCTCAAATCGACCTGGATGCTCGGCGATGGCGTCGATTGGGCCGAGGCGCAAGGTCGCGAGTTCCTGCGCCGGGCCTGTCAGATCAAGACGATCTGGACGCCCTACGGGGAGTGACCGCCGCCCGCCGCGCTTTGCAAGCACGGTTCGGCGGCGTAGGAAAGAGTAACGCCGACGGGGTTGGAAACCGGCCGCCGTCGTGGCCGGGATTGTCCCGGCCATCCACGTCGTCGGGCTTTGGCGCCTTTCGTCTGACAGGCCGAGACGTTGGAGTTAAGCGTCGGTAAAGCGGCGCGGCGTGGGCGCCCGGGACAAGTCCCGGCGCGACAAGTCGGCGCAGTGGGCTATCGGTTCATCACGGAAGGGTTCCTCCATGCCGCGTCTGCTCGTTCCCGCCAAAGCCGATGCAAACGGCGTGCTGCACGACATCACGCCGCAAAGCGCCGGCTGGACCTATGTCGGCTTCTCCACGCGCAAGCTGGCGGCGGGCGGCTCGGCCGAGTTCGGCGGCGACGACAAGGAAGTCTGCCTCGTCGTGCTGTCGGGCCGGGTGCGGGTGACGACGGCGGATTTCGATTCCGGCGTCATCGGCGAACGCGCCGACGTGTTCTCGGGGCCGCCGTGGTCGGTCTATCTGCCGCCGCGGGTCAAGGCGCGCGTGGCGGCCGTGGGCGAGGCGGAAATCGCGCTCTGCACGGCGCCGGCGACCGGCAAGTTTCCCGCACGCGTGATCGGCCCCGGCGACGTGGAGACGCTGACCCGCGGCAAGGGAACGAACCTCCGCCACATCCGCAACATTCTCTCCGAGACGGCGCAGGCCGAGAGCCTGTTGGTGGTGGAAGTCATCACCCCGTCCGGCCATTGGTCGAGCTATCCCCCGCACAAGCACGACCAGGACAACCTGCCGCACGAATCCCTGCTGGAGGAGACGTACTATCATCGCCTCAAGCCGCCGCAGGGATTTGCCATGCAGCGCGTCTATACCGACGACCGCACG
>CAWIEP010000041.1:0-114353 GCA_963835115.1 uncultured Pseudomonadota bacterium | reverse complement strand
GCGGCGTCGCGATCAGCAATACCCCGCCCGCCGCCCAGGCGACCGTGCTGATCTGACAGATGGCGCGCAGCATCGTCCGCGCCCGCGGCGGCTCGATGCGCACCCGCGCAAACAGCTTCTTCTCTATCAGCACGCCGTGCGCCGCGGCGACCGCGAGCGCGCCGAACCCGGCGATCTGCAATAAGAGGTCCTTCATCGCGGCTCTCCATACAGCACTGTATGGTCATGCCGCTAAACTTGCGCGCCGTCAATACACAAGTGTATGGGGTCGCCGCGTGAGCGAGCAAATGTCGGCCAACGCCTGGACGGACGCGGGGCTGCTGACCCTGGCGCAGGACGGGTTTGTCGCGTTGAAGGCGGATCGGCTGGCCAAGGCGCTCGGCGTGTCGCGCGGCAGTTTTTACTGGCATTTCCGCGACGTGCCCGACTTCCACCGCGCGGTGCTGGCGAGGTGGCGCGAAACCGCCTCGGAAAATGTGATCGAGGGCCTTGAGCGCCGAGCCGACCCCGGCGAGGCCGCGCGCGATTTGCTGCGCCGTGCGTTCGGGAGGCCGCCGAAGCTCGAAGCGGCGATCCGCGCCTGGGCGAGCCACGACGCCGTCGTGCGCGAGGCGGTGGCCGCCGTGGACGCGCGCCGGACGGCTTATGTTTGCGAGCTTTTGGTCCGCAGCGGCGTGGCGGCGGACGCCGCCGAGGCGCGGGCGCGGCTGCTCTACTGGGCGTTCGTCGGCTTCGTGACCGCGCTCGGCCCGCCGCCGCGCGAGGCGGAGGCTGGGATCGGCGTCGAATTGCTCCGCCTTGCGGGATTGGATTAGGGGCGCCGCCCGTCCCCGGCGAGCCGTTGCAGCGCCTCTATCGCTTCGCCGGGCAACTCCCAGCCGCGCGCGGCGGCGAGCACGTCGCGCAGATAATCCGCGCGCGGCAGGCCGGGGCCGGCGTTCGTCCCGAGATAGAGCAGCGCCCGCTTCGCGCCGCCCGGCGCAACCACCGGCTGGGTCGCCTTCACGTAGAGACCGTCTGCAATCCCCTCAAAGCGGTCGAGCGCGGGAATGTCGGCGAGCGCGAGGTCCCACAGCACGCCATGCACGCGGGCGCCGGCGTCGCGCGCGACCGTCAACCAACCCTCGCGCATGATGGCGAGGCGATGGCGCATCAGCGCGGCGGCCCCGAGCGGCGTCGAGCGCGGACAACGCTCGGCCATCGCGGCGCGGTCCATGTTCGCGCCGTAGGAAAAATAGAGCGGCATGCGTTTCCTTGGCGGGCCTCCAGGAGACCAAGCCGGCGGGCCGAGGCGCTGTCGCGGTTGGCGCCGCGGAAACCAAGGGTCGCCCGATGGGTCCCGCGGCCTTCCATTATACGCATATCGCCAGTCTAGGTCGCGATCAAAGACGGCTCAGGGTTTCAAGTCACGATGAACGCGTTGTCGTGGCCCGCTGCCGGGGCAATAGCGCCGAACAGACCGGCCGCCTCGTCCTGCACGCCCGAGGTGAAGATATATCTCGCCCTTCGATCCCGACGAACCGCCATTGCCTGGCGTGAGGGCCCAGAGATCGCCGATTGCGATCGGCTTGCCGTCTACGCCGTCCAGCTTGCCGACGAACTTATCGTTGTTAAGATTGTACGCATCGATTGTGCCGTCGCCGAAATTGCCGACGAGCAGGTCGCCGGCAAACTTGCCGAAATCCTCCGGCGCGATCGCCAATCCCCACGGCGAGTCGAGCGGCCCGTTGGAGGCGACGCGGGCGACCAGCTTGCCGCTGAGCGAGAACTCGTCGACGTAGCCGTTGCCTGCGCCGGCCACGTCATCGTGCTTGAACTCGTCCTGCTTGGCGAAAGTCACGAACAGGTGGCCGTCCAGCACCTGCGCGTTGAACGGCGCATAGCCGGCCGGCAGGGCGCCGTCGGTCAGGCTGTTGACCTGCTGCCATTGGGTATTGAAGACGTCTACCGTCCCGTGCCGGAAATTCGTTGCATACAGCAGCGTGGTTCCGTTTTTCTGTGTCCCGATCGCCAGACCTTTGTAAACCGCGCCGACCCCCTCGTCGGGCGGCACGTTGGGATCGCCATCGGCCGCATTGGCGGAGTTGTCGACCTCGAGCGTGGTGGACGTCCCGCCGTTCCAGGCCGAGATCGTGCCGTCCTCGGTGTCCATGATGAACTTGGCCGGCTCGCCGTTCACCATGAAGCCGTTCTGATCGGAGTTGAAGACGATCCCTGTCGGGCTGGCGGTCGTCACCCCGGATACGGCTTGAGGCGTCGCGATGGTGACCACCGAGCGGGACCACCGTGGTTGCGTTCGTCTTCGGATCGATATTGTAGACCGTCGCGGTGCCGGTGTGGTTGTTGTTGACCCAGATAGGGCTCGGTCGGACTGAACGCGACGCCCCAGGGATTGATGAGATTCGGGTCCTGTATCGACGCGTTGAGGTGTCCCGCCTGGCTGTCGGACACCAGGTTTGACTGGCTGAACTCCGGGCCATGGGAGCGCCCGTGGAACGAAAACCATGCGTCCGAGGGGTTCAGGAGCGCCATTGCATCGTTGGCTATATTATCGGAAAGATCGGGCGAGTTCGATGGTATCGGCGATTGTGTTTGGTCGTCCATCAGATGGTCGCGTATTCTCCAGTTCAACATGAATACCTCCCACAGCGGCTTCGTGCCAACTCTAGCGTTCCCTCCGCCAGCGCCGGTTGGGTTGCTCCCGAAAGCCAAAACACCCGAAGGCGCACTCCTATTCGAATCGTTTTTCCGCGAACGCGCGGCGCATACTCCGCGCCGCCGGTCGCGGGCGGCGACGCATTTTGTGGCGGGATGGCGGATTGGCGAAATATCGACAGCTGCCTGCGCGCCGACAAACGAGGGCGGAAGCCGAGAGGGGCGCGTTTGCTAGATCCGCAGTCTCGGTCGAAAGCGGTCACTGCGAAAAAAGGCGAGGCGGTCAATAAGCGTAGGAACCCGCCGTAAGCCTAAGAACCCGCTACGGCTCTCGTCGCTTCAGCCGCTGATCCGCTCGACCTTGCTGACGACGGGCTTGTCGCGCAATTGCGCGATCACCGCGTTGAGGTGCTGGATGTCGGAGACCTCGAGATCGAAGCGGATCTCGCGGAAATCCGGCCCGGTCGGATTGAACACGACGGTGTCGATGTTGGCGCCGGTCTCGCCGATCGTCGCCGCGACCGTGCCCAGCGCGCCGGGTTCGTTGAGCGTCGTCACCAGGATCTGCGTCGGAAACAGCGACTTCTTCGCCTTGTCGAGATCCCAGCGCACGTCGAGCCATTGCTCGGGCTTGTCGTCGAATGCGACCAGCGCCGGCGAATGGATCGGATAGATCGTGATGCCCTCGCCCGGCGTGCGGATGCCGACGATGCGCTCGCCCGGCACCGCGCCGCCCTTCGGCGCGAACCGCACCGGCGTGTCGGCCTCGAGGCCGCGCAAGCGGCAGCGCCGGCCGTTCCGTGGCCGGGCGCGCGGAACACCAGCTGATTGGCGCTTGGCGAGGCCGAACCAGCCGCTCTCGTTGGGCGAGATCGCCGGCCCGGCCTTCCGCTCCTCCTGAAAGTCCGGATAGATCGCGCGCACGACGTCGGCGGAATAAATCTCGCCGCGGCCGACGCCGATGAACACGTCGTCGATCGACTGGCGCGCGCAGCCGCGGCAGCGCGCGACTTCAGCTTGGCGTCGGAGAATTTGCGCCCCGCGCGCTCGAACGCGCGCTCGACGATCTGGCGCCCGAGGCCGCCGATATTGCGCCTTGCCGCCTCGCGCGTCGCCCGCCGGATCGCCGCGCGGGCGCGGCCCGTGACGACGACCGAATCCCAGGCCGCCGGCGGCGTGCGGCTCGCCGAGCGCGTGATCAGCACCTCGTCGCCGTTGCGCAGCGGCGAGATCAGCGGCGCGATGCGGCCGTTGATCTTGCAGCCGACGGCGGAATTGCCGACGTCGGTGTGCACGGCATAGGCGAAATCGATCGCGGTCGCGCCGCGCGGCAGCGCGATCAGCCGCCCCTTCGGCGTGAAGCAGAACACCTGATCCTGAAACAATTCGAGCTTGGTGTGCTCGAGGAATTTCTCGGAATCGTCGCTCGCCAGCGCCTCGATGATCTGCCGCAGGCCGCGATAGGCGCCGCTCTCGCCGGCTTCGAGCGCGCTGCGCCCGTCCTTGTAGAGCGCATGCGCGGCGATGCCGTATTCGGCGATCTCGTGCATGTCGTAGGTGCGGATCTGCAGTTCGACGCGCTGCGCGCCGGGGCCGATGACGGTGGTGTGGATCGAGCGATAGTCGTTCTGCTTCGGCGTCGAGATATAGTCCTTGAAGCGGCCCATCACGCTCGGCCAGGTCGTGTGCGCGACGCCGACCGCCGCGTAGCAATCCTCGACCTTGTCGACGAGAATGCGGAAGCCGAAGATGTCGGAGAGCTGCTCGAACGAGATCGAATTGCGCTCCATCTTGCGCAAGATCGAATAGGCCTGCTTTTGGCGGCCCTTGACCTCGCATTTGATGCCGCGCCGCGCGAACTGGTCGCGCAGCTCCTCGGCGATGCGCGCGATCAGCTTGCCGTTCTTGGTCTTCAGCTCCTCGAGCCGCGACACGATCAGCGAGCGCGCGTCGGGCATCAGATAGCGGAAGGCAAGATCCTCGAGTTCGCTGCGCAGACCCTGCATGCCCATGCGCCCGGCGAGCGGGGCGTAGATATCCAGCGTGTCCTGGGCGATGCGGGCGCGCTTGGCCTCCGGCACGTAATGCAGCGTGCGCATGTTGTGCAGGCGGTCGGCGAGCTTGACGAGCAGCACGCGCGCGTCGTCGGCGATGGCGAGCAGCAATTTGCGGAAGTTCTCGGCCTGCTGGGCGTGTTTGGTGGCGAAATCGAGCTTGTTGAGCTTGGTGAGACCTTCGACCAGGCCGCCGATCTCGGTGCCGAACATCTTGTCGATGTCCTCGCGGTAGACCTCGTGTCCTCGATCGTGTCGTGCAACATCGCGGCGACGATCGTCGCATCGTCGAGCTTGAGTTCGGTGAGGATCGCGGCGACTTCGAGCGGATGGGAGAAATAGGGATCGCCCGAGGCGCGCTTCTGCGAGCCATGCGCTTTCATCGCGAACACGTAGGCGCGATTGAGCAGATCTTCGTCGGCCTCGCGGATTGTAGCGCCGCACCCGATCGACCAGTTCGTATTGCCGCATCATCGTCGGGATATGCGTCTCCCTGGTCTGAGCCCGGCCCGAATCGATAGTATCGGGAGCGGCTTCGGCGCGCGCAAGGGCTGAGTTCGCTGCAGGGCGCGTGGGCTCGACTTTTGCGCGTCCGCGGGCTGGGATTCCGGCGCCCGCGCCGCTTTGTGCGGCATAACGTCGCTTCCATGGCCCGCGCCCGCCCGCCGCGGCGCCCGCTTGTCGGGCGGCCGAAAACCGTTCAAGATCGCCGCGAAAGCCCGGTTATCGGGCAAGAAACAACGGGAGGACCGCCGATGCCTCATTTCTTGCGTGCGAACGCCAGCGCCGTGGCGCTGGCCGCGGCCTTCGCGGTCTGGCCCGCCTGCGCCGATGAGGCGCCGATCAAGATCGGCGTCATCGCCGAAGCCCAGGCGGTCGCCGGCTCCTCGATCCCGTTCGCGGCGCAGATCGCCGCCGATGAGATCAACGCGAACGGCGGCGTCGATGGGCGCAAGATCGAGATCGTCTCCTACGACGATCATTCCTCGTCGGCCGACGCGGTGCGGGCGTTCCAGCGCGCGGTCAACGACGACCACGTCAACGCCGTCATCGCCAGCTACATCAGCGAGGTGGTGCTGGCGCTGGAGCCGTGGGCGGCGCGGCTGAAGACCGTGATGATCACGCCGGGCGCCGCCTGCGACGTCATCACCCAAAACATCGCCAAGAACTACGACGCCGACAAATACACGTTCCACGGCTACCTGACCTCGAGCTCGATCGCGCGGCTCGTCTGCGATGCCGCCAAGGACATGCTGGTCGACGGGCTGAAGATGAAGATCGGCGGTGGTGATGAGCGAGGACGCCGCCTGGACCAAGCCGCTCGACGTCGCCTATCTCGAACTGCCTGCCTGGGATCGGCCTGAAAGTGCTCGACGAAATCCGCTTCTCGCCCGACACCACCGACTTCACGCCGATCTTCAACAAGATCGAAGGCGAAAAGCCCGACGTCATCATCACCGGCATCAGCCATGTTGGCACGCAGCCGACGGTGCAATGGAAGGAGCAGCAGGTGCCGATCCCGATGTTCGGCGTCTCCTCGCAGGCGACCAATTCGACGTTCTGGAAAGACACCAACGGCGCCACCGACGGCGTGCTCTATCAGGCGGTCTCGGGCCCCGGCGTGGCGGTCACGCCGAAAAACGCTGCCGTTCGTCGCCGCCTTCCAGAAGAAATATGGCAACACGCCGTCCTATGCCGGCTACACCGCCTATGACGACGTCTACATGATCGCCGATGCGATCAAGCGCGCCGGCTCCTCCGACAGCGACAAGCTGGTCGCGGCGATGGAGGCGACGGACTATGTCGGCACGATCGGGCGCGTGCAGTTTCTGCCCAAGGGCGACCCGCATGTGCATGGCCTGCGTGTCGGCAAGGGCTTCATCACCGGCCTGTTCCTGCAATGGCAAAACGGCAAGCAGGTCAACCTGTGGCCGGCGGACCTCGCCAAGGGCAAGCTGATGTTTCCGGCGTTCGTGAAGGTCGGACAGTCGAACTGACGCTTGCGTTTTGGCCGGGCTTGTCCCGGCCATCCACGTCGCGGGGCAGGGCGGGGGTCATGGATTTTCCGAGCGTGGTCGATCAGGTCGCGACTTCGAAGCCCGCGGGCGCGACGTTCGCGCCGACGCCGCGCTGACGCCCGTGCTGTTTTGGCAAATCCTCATCGACGGCTTTGCGATCTCCTCGCTCTACGCGCTCGGCGCGACCGGCTTCACCCTGATGTTCGGCGTGACCGGCGTGCTCAACCTTTCCCACGGCGCGCTGATGGTCGCCGCGGCGGTCGCGGCCTGGGCGGCCGGCAGTTATCTCGGTGTCGGCGCCTTGGCGAGCGCCGGCGTCGGCGATCGCCGTCTGCCTGATCCTGGCGCTCGTCACCTACGCGCTGATCGTGCGCCGTCTACAGCTGAGCCGAAAAATCCGCGAGGACGAGAAGGAGATTTTCATCCTCACCGCGACGCTGCTGTGGGGCATCATGATCCAGGAGGCGATCGCTTATTTCTTCACCAACAACGCCAAGACGGCGCGGCCGATCGTCGAGGGCGTGATCGATCTCCTGGGGGTGCAGGACGCCGAGAAACGAACTGTTCACGGCGCTTGTCTGCTGGATCGCGATTATTGCGCTGTGGCTGGCGATCAACCGCTCGCGCGTCGGCAAAATCCTGCTCGCCGCGTCGATGAACCCGCGCGGCGTCACCCTGCTCGGCGTCGAATTGTCGCGCGTCTATCTCAGCGTCTGGGCGATCTACGGGCTGCTCGCCGGCGTTGCGGGCGTGCTGCTCGGCATGTTCCTCGGCGTCTCCTCCTATAGCGCGGGGCCGCTGACCGCGAGCGCGTTCTCGATCGTCGTGCTCGGCGGCCTCGGCAGCGTTTCCGGCTCGCTGATCGCGGCCTATGTCGTGGGCTATCTGGAAACGCTGACCGCCTACCTGATCTCGCCCGCCTATCGGGTGATCCCGTCGCTGCTGCTGCTGGTGATCGTGATGTACGTGCGCCCGCGCGGGTTCCTGGGGCGGCGCTAGATGCGGCTCGCCTTGGACAGCGCCCGACCGCAGGCGCCCCCCTCCCCCAACCCTCCCCCACAAGGGGGGAGGGAGCCGCAGGCGGCGGCGCTTGAGCGGAGAGCGCTGACGTGCCGCGCGCGCTGCCCCCGCTGCTGATCGCGCTCGTCGTCTGCTTCTGCCTGGCGTTCCTGCCGCTTTGGGTGTCCGGCTACGTGCTGGGACTGTTGACGACGGCGTATTATTTCGGCGTGTTTTCGATGGCCTGGGACCTGCTGTTCGGCTTCGCCAACGAGGTCAATTTCGGCCCGACCTTCCTGATCGGCCTCGGCGCCTACACCGCCGGCATTCTCGACAATCTCTATCAACCGCCGCTGGTCGTCTGCATTGCGGCGGGCACGCTCGCCGCCGTGATCGGCGGCGTCGTGCTGGCGCTGCCGGCGCTGCGCGTGCGCGGACCCTATTTCGGGCTGACAACGCTGGTCGCCGTGCTGCTGTTGCAGAATTTCATCGTTGTCTTCGCCGATCTCACTGGCGGCGAGATCGGCCTCACCGTGCCCGACGTCATCAGCATCAACGACAAGATCAATTATTGGATCGCGCTCGGCTTCATGACGTTCAGCGGCCTGGTGCTTTATGGCCTGTCGCGCTCGCCGGTCGGGCTCATCCTGCAAGCCAGCGGGCAAGACCCCGTGCAGGCCGCAGCGCTCGGCTTCAACGTCGTCAAGCACAAGCTCGCCAGTTTCATCGTCTCGGCGTTCTTCTCGGGGCTGGCCGGGGCGTTGATGGTGTTCTATCTCGGCGCGGCGTCGGTCGGCACGTTCGTCGACATCTCCGTCGGCGTGCAGGTGATCGTCGGCGCGGTGCTCGGCGGGCGGCGCACGATCCTCGGCGGCGCGCTCGGCGCGATCTTCCTCATCAGCGCCGGCGAATTGCTGCGCCCGCTCGGCGATCTCGCCACTTTTGTCGTCTCGGCGGCGGCGCTGGTCGTCATTCTGGCGTTCCCCGGCGGGCTCATCGGCATGATCGGCGGCTCCCGGGAGGCCGCATGAAGGCGCTCGAAGTCGAGCGGCTGACCAAACGCTACGGCGGCCTCACCGCCGCCCGCGACATCAGTTTCTCCGTCGGCGGCGGCGAAATCCTCGGCCTCATCGGCCCCAACGGTTCCGGCAAGTCGACGGTGATGAAGACGATTCTCGGCGTCGAACGGCCGACCGAGGGCGCCGTGCGCATCAACGGCGTCGAGGTCGCCGGCTGGCCGCCGCACAGGATCGCCCGGCTCGGCGTCGGCATGGTGTTCCAGCATTCGCGCCCGCTGCACCGCCAGACCGTGCTCGAAAACATCGCGCTGGCGCTGACGCCGGATTCGCTGACGCGGCTGTGGCCGGATCGGGCGGCGAACGCCAGGGCGCGCGCCATCGCCGAGCGCGTCGGCCTCGGCGCGGTTCTCGACCGCAAGCCCGCGACGCTGCCGTTCGCGGATTTGCGCCGCATCGAACTCGCCAAGGCGATCGCCCGCGAACCCGCCGTCGTGCTGGTGGACGAGCCTTTCGCAGGGCTCACCTCGCGCGAGACCGCGGTGTTCGCGGAACTGATCGCCGAGATGCGGCGCGACGGGCGCGCGGTGCTGATCGTCGATCACAACGTCAAGAGCGTGGCGTCGCTCGCCGACCGGGTGTTTGCGATGTACGCCGGCGAGCGCATCGCCGAGGGGCCGCCGCAGGAGGTCGTCAACGACGAGACGGTCCGGCGCGTCTATCTCGGCGGCGCGCTCAACCCCGCCGCGCGGCCGGAAGGCGCGTTCAAGGACGCCGCGACGCCGTTCCTGGAAGTTGCCGACCTCGCCGTCTCCTACAATCGCGCCATCGCGCTCGAAAACGTGTCGCTGCACGCGCATCGCGGCGAGTTCGTCGCCGTGGTCGGGCTCAACGGGGCCGGCAAGACGACCTTGTTCAACGCGATTTCCGGCCTCGTTGCCTATGCCGGCGACATCCGGCGCGAAGGCCGGTCGCTCGTCGGCGTCACCGCCGCGGCGATCGCGCGCGGCGGCGTCGCGCATGCGCCGGAGGGCCGCGACCTGTTCACCGACATGACGGTGCAGGAAAATCTCGATATGGGCGGCTTGCGGCTGAACCCGGCCGAACGGTCGCAGCGCCTGGCGTGGCTGTTCGGGCTGTTTCCCAGACTGGCCGAGCGGACCGGCCAACTCGCCGGCGCCTTGTCCGGCGGCGAACAGCAGATGCTGACCATCGCGCGGGCGCTGATGACCAAGCCCGACCTCCTCATCCTCGACGAGCCGACGCTCGGCCTCGCTCCTGTCGTCATCGAGCAGATTTCCAAGGCGCTCGAACAGCTTCGCCGGACCTCCGACATTACCATTCTGCTTGGCGAGCAGAACGTCACGTTCGCGCTGCCGCACGCCGATCGCGTTTACGTCCTGGAGCACGCGCGCATCGTCTGGGAGGGGCCGCCGAGCCGGTTCGCGGCGGAGGCGGGCGCCAGATATATTTGACCCGCGCCGAAAACCCTGATCGTTTCCCCGCGTTTCACGTGTTGACACGCGTGCAATTTTGCATTGAACCGGCCGGGGGAATTGGCGTCCATCGCGTATGAAGCCGTTTTTTGATGTTCGCGCCGCAGCGCCGCCGACCCGCGTTGCGCCCGCGGACGCCGACGCCATCCGACAGGCGGCGCAGATTTTGCGCGCCGGAGGACTTGTCGGCATGCCGACCGAGACGGTCTATGGGCTCGCGGGACTGGCGACCTCCGACGCGGCGGTGGCTGAGATCTATGCGGTGAAGGGCCGGCCGACCTTCAACCCGCTGATCGCGCATTTCGAAACGCTTGCGGAGGCAGCCGGCGAGGCCCGGCTCGATGCGACCGCGCGACATCTCGCCGAGCGTTTCTGGCCGGGGCCGTTGACTTTGGTCGCCCCCGTCGCCGCCGGCTGCCGCATCAGCCTGCTCGCCCGCGCCGGTCTCGACACCCTGGCGCTGCGCGTGCCCGGCTCCGCGGTCGCGCGCGCGCTGATCGCTGCGGCCGGCGCGCCGCTGGCCGCTCCGTCCGCCAATCGCTCCGGCCGCGTCAGCCCGACTTCGGCCGAGCATGTGCGGGCCGATCTCGACGGCCTCATCGCTTTGGTGCTCGACGCCGGTCCCTGCGGCTGGGGGGTCGAATTCCACCGTCGTCGCCTGCCTCGGCGACGGCCCGCGCCTGCTGCGGCCGGGCGCCGTTTCGCGCGAGGAGATCGAGGCGGCGCTCGGCGCAGCCGTCGCCGAGGCGGCGCCGGGAGCGGCGCCCGCCGCCCCCGGAGCGCTCGCCTCGCATTACGCGCCGCGCGCGCTCCTGGAGTTGAATGCAGCCGTCGCGTCGCCCGGCGCTGCGGCGTTGGACTTCGGCGGGCGGATCGGCGCCGCGGACGGCCCCTATCTCGACCTGTCGCCGCGCGGCGATCTGAAGGAGGCGGCGGCGCATCTGTTCGCGCATTTGCGCGCGCTCGACGCGACCGGCGCGGCGACGATTTGCGTCGCGCCGATCCCGGAGCGCGGACTGGGCGCGGCGCTCAACGACCGGTTGCGCCGCGCCGCGGCGCCGCGCCCGCAAGCCGGCTGACGCGCGATGCCGGATTCCCTGGACTGGGACGAGTTTCGGATCGTCAGGGCGATCGCCGAGGCGCATTCGCTGAGCGGGGCCGCGGAGCGGCTGCGCCTCAACCACTCCACCCTGTTTCGCCGCCTCGCCGCGATGGAGGCGCGGTTCGGGGTCAAGCTGTTCGAGCGCGAGCGCTCCGGCTATCGCCCGACGGCCGCTGGCGACGACATGGTGACGCTGGCGAACCGGATGGGCGAAACCATCGCCGAATTCGAACGGCGCGTCTCGCGCAACGACGTCAAGCTGTCGGGCGCCGTGCGGCTGACCACAACCAACTCGCTCGGCGTTCTCGTGATGCCGGCCATCGCGTCGTCGTTATTGGGAGCGCATCCCGGTTTGCACCTGGATCTGACGCTGACCGACGCGCCGCTCGACCTGTTGGGCGGCGAAGTCGATCTCGCCGTCCGCATGCTGAAGGCGCCGCCCTCCGACAATATGACGGGTCGGCGCATCGGACCGGCGACTTGGGCGATCTACGCCGTCCCCGCGCTGGCGACGCCTGCGGAGGCCTGCGCGGAGATGAGCTGGGTCTTTCCGGCCGAGAGTTTTGGGCCGCCCGCGGCGCGGCGGTGGCTGGAGCGCCATGTCGAGCCCTGGCGACGGACGGCGACCGCGAGCAACGACATGGTGATGGCGGAACTCGCCGCGCTCGGCGTCGGCGCGGCGTTGCTGCCATGTTTCGTGGGGGTCGCCAAACCGGAACTGCGCCAAGTCGGCAAGGCGGACCCTGAGATCGACCGGGAGCTCTGGCTGTTGGCGCTGCCGCAGGCGCTGCGCACGCCGCGCATCCGCGCGGCGTTCGATTTCGTCGGCGACGAACTCGAGCGCCGGCGCGGCTGGTTCGAGGGCGAAGCGGCCGCCGGAATGTAAGCGGCTTGATTGGCGCCGCCTTTGTGCGACAAGCCAGCCGCGACGAGCGAGGCCACGGGCGAATGAATCCCATCGATTTCGGCCACGAAGCCAGGCGCCTGCGCGTCGGCACGCTGGTGCGTCTGCGCTGGATTGCGGCGGCCGGCCAGATCGCGGCGATCGCGTTCACCCGCTATGTGCTGCATATCGGCTTTCCGATGGCCGCCGCGGCGCTCTGCGTGGCGATGCTGCTGGCCTTCAACTTGATTCTGCGGCTGAAATTTTCGCCCGCGACGCGCCTGGAGGAAAAGGCGACGACCCTGATTCTGGCGGTCGACATCGGACAACTCGGCGTCATGCTGTTCCTGACCGGCGGCCTCGCCAATCCGTTTGCGGTGTTGCTGATCGCCCCGACGATGATCTCGGCGGTGTCGCAGTCCTGGCTGGAGACCGGCAAACTGCTGGCGTTTGCGATCTTCAGCGCCTGCGTGCTGGCGATCTGGCGCGTGCCGCTGGCGTTGCCGAACGGAACCCTGGTCACGCCGCCGCTCATCGAAACCGTCGGCCTCGCTGCTCGCCATTGTCGTCAGCGCGGTTTTCGTCGCGTTCTACGGCGGCCAGGTCGCCAAGGAGGCGCGCCAGCTCGGCGAAGCGCTCGCCGCCACCGACCTGATCCTCGCCCGGGCGCAACACCTTTCGCAGCTCGACGGCCTCGCCGCGGCGGCCGCCCACGAACTCGGCACGCCGCTGGCGACGCTCACCGTCGTCGTGCACGAACTCGCCAACAGCCGGACGTCGCCGCGCTCTGCGGCGAGGATCTGGCGCTCGCCGAGCAGGAGCTCGCCCGCTGCCGCGCCATCCTCGGCCAGCTCTCGCAGGCCAACCGCGTCGGCGGTCGAGCCGTTCGATCAGGTCGAGATCGACGCGCTGCTCGAAGAGGTTGCGGGGCCGCATCGTCTGCAGGACATCGACATCGCGGTGTCGGCGCGCGGTCCCGAGCCGCGGCCGGCCTGCGCGCGCAACCCGGCGCTCCTCTATGGCCTGCGCAATCTCGTGGAGAACGCCGTCGCCTTCGCCTACGCGCCGACGTGCGGATCGAGGCGACCTGGACGCGCGACAAAGTGGAGATCGCCATCGACGACGACGGGCCGGGGTTTCCGCCGGCGGTGCTGGCAGCGGCTCGGCGAGCCCTATATCTCCGACCGCAGCGCCGCCCGCCGCGCCGACGCCGAGGGCGGGCTCGGGCTCGGCCTGTTCATCTCCAAGGCGCTGCTGGAGCGTACCGGCGCCGAGCTGACGATCGCCAATCCGCCCGAGCGGCGGCGCGCGGCGCGGTCGTGGCTTGGCCGCGCGAGCTGTTCGGCAACCAAGAGCCGCTGGTGCTTGCGGGCGCCGGCGCTTACGCTAAATCGACCTGATATGCATGACCGAGCCCGCCGCCGACTTCGACCGCTCGCTGCTGATCGTCGACGACGACAAGCCGTTCTGCGACCGGCTGGCGCGGGCGCTCGCGTCGCGCGGCTTCGCTGCCGCGCACCGCCAACAGCGTCGCCGAGGGCGCGCGCCGCTCGCGCAATGCGCGCCGGCCTACGCCGTGTTCGATCTGAAGCTCGGCGACGGCAGCGGCCTCGATCTGATGCGCGCGCTGAAGGCGCAGCGCCCGGAGGCGCGCGCGATCATCCTGACCGGCTACGGCGCGATCGCCACTGCGGTGACGGCGGTCAAGCTCGGCGCCTTCGATTATCTGGCGAAACCCGTCAACGCCGACGAGGTCGCCGCCGCGCTGTCTTCGGAGGTCGAAGCAGCGGCCCGAGCAACTCGGAGCACCCGATGTCCGCCGATCGGGCGCGCTGGGAGCATATCCAGCGCGTGTTCGAGTCCTGCGACCGCAACGTCTCCGAGACCGCGCGGCAATTGAGCATGCACCGGCGCACGCTGCAGCGGATATCTGGCCAAACGCGCGCCAAAGTGAGCGCTCGGCGCCTAGGATTTCATCACGGCGTCGGCGATGACGCGGATTTGAGGCGCGGCTCGCGATTCACCTTTCTGGCACAAGCCTTGCGACCCCGGCTTGCACGAGCGCGGCCGCGATACGCCCCGCTCCATCATTACGGGGTGCGCATATGTCATTCACCAGGCGTTTTGTAACGGGCGCGATTGGCGCGCTCGCTTTTGGGGCGGCTTCGCTCACAGCGGTGGCCGCAAGGGCCGAGGACACAATCAAGGTCGGCATTCTCCACTCGCTCTCCGGCACGATGGCGATCAGCGAGACGACGTTGAAGGACGTCATGCTCATGCTGATCGACGAGCAGAACAAGAAGGGCGGGCTGCTCGGCAAGAAACTTGAAGCTGTGGTCGTCGACCCCGCGTCCAACTGGCCGTTGTTCGCCGAAAAGGCCAAGGAGCTGATCGTCAAGGACAAGGTCTCGGTCGTGTTCGGTTGCTGGACCTCGGTGTCGCGCAAGTCCGTGCTGCCGGTGTTCAAGGAATACAACTCGATCCTGTTCTATCCGGTCCAGTATGAGGGCGAGGAAAGCCAGCGCAACGTGTTCTACACCGGCGCGGCGCCGAACCAGCAGGCGATCCCCGCCGTCGACTATCTTATGAGCGAGGACGGCGGTTCGGTGAAGCGCTGGGTGCTCGAAGGCACGGACTATGTCTATCCGCGCACGACCAACAAGATCCTGGAGGCCTATCTGAAGGCCAAGGGCGTCGCGGCCGACGACATCATGATCAACTACACGCCGTTCGGTTTCTCCGACTGGCAGACGGAAGTGACGAAGATCAAGGCGTTCGGCTCCGCGGGCAAGAAGACGGCGGTGGTTTCGACCGTCAACGGCGACGCCAACGTGCCGTTCTATAAGGAGCTCGGCAACCAGGGCATCAAGGCGACCGACATTCCCGTCGTCGCGTTCTCGGTCGGCGAAGAGGAACTCGCCGGTCTCGACACCAAGCCGCTCTCGGGCATCTGGCGGCGTGGAACTACTTCGAGTCGATCGACACGCCTGAGAACAAGGCGTTCATCGAGGAGTGGCACGACTTCACCAAGAAGCCGAACCGCACCACCAACGATCCGATGGAGGCCCACTACATCGGCTTCAATATGTGGGTGAAGGCGGTGGAGAAGGCCGGCACGACCGATCCGGACAAGGTCATCGCGGCGCTGCCCGGCACCGAGCAGGCGAACTTGACTGGCGGCACGGCGAAGATGTTGCCGAACCACCATATCACCAAGCCTGTGTTCATCGGCGAAATCCGCCCCGATGGCCAGTTCAACGTGGTGTGGCAGACGAAGGGCTTGGTCCCCGGCGCCGCTTGGTCGCCTTATCTTCCGGGCTCCCGCGATCTCGTCGCCGATTGGGTCGACCTGAAGTGCGGCAACTTCAACAAAGTCACCAAGAAGTGCGGCGGCTGACGACTTGAGAAGGCGGCGCTGGCTACGTTGGCCAGCGCCGCTGCTTGTGAGAAGACATGCGCCGGCTCTCGGCAAGGATGAGCGGGCGGCGACCGGCTCCCGTCACGAATTGACGAGGGGACGCGGCGATGAGGCCGCGTCGCGCCGGCGAACCCAGGCTTAAGTAACAAGGATGACGCCGAACGTGGCGATTCTCTCGTTGTGCGGCCGACTGGCGGCGAAGGTCAGTGGCGCAATCGCGGCTTTGCTGCTCGTGGTGTCGACGTTTCTGGCGAGCCCGGCGTTCGCCGACAAGCTCGACGACATCTATGCAAAGCTATCTGCGGATAGTTTCTCCCAGACCGAGAAGGCGATAGCCGATATCGCCGTTGCAGGGCTTCCGCATGGCGCCGAGATGCTGGACGCCCTGGGCGACGGCCGGCTTTTCGTCGATCCCGACCACAAGCGCGTGGTCTACAAGACCGCCGCCGGCGACGCCTTCGACGCCGGCTCCGGCGCGAAAATCGACAGCGTCGAAGGGTTGCAGAAGGTGCGCGTCAACAACGGCGTGCGCCGCTCGCTCGAAGCCGCGCTGGGGGCGCTCGGCGTCGTCAACCCCGACCCGGCGCGCCGCGTCGAGGCCGCTCGCAACCTCTACGAAAATCCCAACCCGAAGGCGCTCCCGGTCGTTGACGCGCAAATCGCGCGGGAGACCGACCCCGCCGCCAAGACGGCGCTGGCGCAGGCCCGCGCGGCGATTGTGGCCGCCTCCCCGTCGGTGAGCGCCGCGGACGCGCTCCAAGCCATCGCCGTGTTGGCCGACAGGGGTGGAGGGTCCGCGAAAAACGGGATCACCAGTCTCGGCGCCAAGGTCAACGATCCCGCGGTGCGCAAGGCCGCCGACGCGGCGCTTGCCGACATCAACCGCTCGCTGATGTTGTGGGGCTTCGTGCAGAACGGCTGGTATGGCCTTTCCGCCGCCTCGGTGCTGCTGCTCGCCGCCATCGGCCTGGCCATCACCTTCGGCGTGATGGGCGTCATCAACATGGCGCATGGCGAAATGGTGATGCTCGGCGCCTATTCGACCTATATCGTGCAACTGCTGTTGCCGCCGTCGCTCGCCAACTTCTCGGTCATTCTCGCGTTGCCGCTGGCGTTCCTCGTCTCGGCCGCCGCCGGGGTGGTGATCGAGCGCGGCGTCGTGCGCTATCTCTACACGCGCCCGCTCGATACGCTGCTGGCGACCTGGGGCGTTTCGCTGGTCTTGCAGCAGGCGGTGCGCACGCTGTTTGGCGCGAGCAACCGTCAGGTCTATTCGCCGCCGTTCCTGTCCGGGGCTTTCCATCTCGGCGGCATCGAGATCACTTACAACCGGCTGTGGATCATCGTGCTGGCGGCGGTGGTGTTCGTGGCCTTGCAACTGGTGCTGCGGGCGACTTCGTTCGGCTTGCAGATGCGCGCGGTCACGCAGAACCGGCGCATGGCGGCGGCGATGGGCATTTCGACGACGCAAGGTCGACATGTTCGCCTTCGCGCTCGGCTCCGGCGTCGCCGGCATCGCCGGCGTTGCGCTGAGTCAGATCGACAACGTCTCGCCGAACCTCGGCCAGGGGTATATCATCGACAGCTTCATGGTCGTCGTGTTCGGCGGCGTCGGCAATCTCTGGGGCGCGGCGCTCGGCGCCCTGATGCTGGGGCTCGCCAACAAGATCCTGGAGCCGCTCGTCGGCGCAGTGCAAGGACAGATCATTTTGCTGGTTGTCATCATATTGTTCATCCAGAAACGTCCGCGCGGCCTGTTCGCCCAGAAGGGCCGGGCGGTGGAGGCATGAGCCGCCAACTCGACGTCGCCGGCTGGGTGTTCGTCGCCCTGGTGGCGCTCGCCGCCGTGCTTGTGCCGGTGGCCTCGCTGGCGACGCCGGAAACCTCGCCGTTCTACATCCCCGGCTATCTGGTGCAGTTGTTCGGCAAATATCTCAGCTACGCCATCCTCGCCGTCGCGCTCGATCTCGTGTGGGGCTATTGCGGGATCCTGTCGCTCGGCCACGGCGCGTTCTTCGCGCTCGGCGGCTATTCGATGGGCATGTATCTGATGCGCCAGATCGGCACGCGCGGCGTCTACGCCAACCCGATCCTGCCCGATTTCATGGTGTTCCTCAATTGGCACGAATTGCCGGTGGCCTGGTGGGGGTTCAACTCGTTCGCCTACGCGATGCTGATGGTGGTGCTGGTGCCGGGGCTGCTCGCGCTGGCGTTCGGCTGGTTCGCGTTCCGCTCGCGCGTCACCGGGGTCTATCTCTCGATCATCACGCAGGCGATGACGTTTGCGCTCTACAAGGAGTTTTTCCGCAACGACTTCGGCTTCGGAGGCAACAACGGCCTCACCGATTTCAAGGACATCCTCGGCTTCTCGCTGCAATCGGACGCGGTCAAGGCGGGACTGTTCTCGATAACGGCCGTGTTCCTTATCCTCGCCTACCTTGTCTCGCGGGCGATCGTGCGCTCCAAATACGGCAAGGCGCTGATCGCCGTGCGCGACTCCGAGAGCCGCATGCGGTTTCTCGGCTATCGCGTCGAGAACATAAAGCTGTTCGCCTTCGTCGTCTCGGCGATCATGGCCGGGATCGGCGGCGCGCTCTATGTGCCGCAGGTCGGCATCATCAACCCCAGCGAGTTCGCGCCGGGCAATTCGATCGAGGCGGCGATCTGGGTGGCGGTCGGCGGGCGCGGCACGCTGGTCGGTGCGGCGATCGGCGCCATCGTTGTCAATTTCGCCAAGACCTACTTCACCGGCGCGGTGCCGGAATATTGGCTGTTCGCGCTCGGCGCGCTGTTCATTCTTGTGACGCTGTTCTTCCCGTTGGGGATCATGGGCGCCTTTTCGCGGATCACGCGGCGGCGCACCCGGGCGGAACTCGCGACGGGAACGGCGACGTGAGCGAGGAAAACCCCAAGCTCACCTCCTCGCTGCTCTATCTCGACGACGTGCAGGTGACGTTCGACGGCTATCGCGCGCTGCGCGGCCTGTCGCTGGTGCTGGGGCCGGGCGAGATGCGGGCGATCATCGGCCCCAACGGCGCCGGCAAGACCACCATGATGGACGTCATCACCGGCAAGACGCGGCCCGACACCGGCGAAGTCTATTTCGAGGGACGGCACAATCTCACCAAGCTCGACGAGGCCGACATCGCGACGCTCGGCATCGGCCGGAAGTTTCAGAAACCGACTGTGTTCGAGAACCACAGCGTCAACGACAACATCCTGCTCGCCGCCAAGGCGCCGCGCACCGTGCGCGCGACACTCGGCGCGCGCGCCTCTCAGGAGAGCAACGACGCGATCGAGGCCATCCTCGAACGCATCCGCTTGACCGACTTGCGCGAACGTCCGGCGGGCCTACTTTCGCACGGGCAGAAGCAGTGGCTGGAGATCGGTATGCTGCTGGCGCAGGACCCGAAACTCCTGCTGGTCGACGAGCCGGTCGCCGGCATGACCGACGCCGAGACCGCCGCCACCGCCGCCATGCTTAAGGAAATCGCCAAACATCACTCGGTGGTGGTGGTCGAGCACGACATGGCGTTCGTGCGCGAACTCGACGTCAAGGTGACGGTGCTGCACGAAGGGGCGGTGTTGGCGGAAGGCTCGCTCGATCAGGTCAGCGCCGACGAGCGCGTCGTCGAAGTCTATCTCGGGCGCTAGGGGCCATGCTGAAGGTCGACAACGTCAATCTCTATTACGGCGCGGCGCAGGCGCTGCGCGGGGTGTCGCTCTCGGCGACGGTCGGGCGCGTCACTTGCGTGCTCGGGCGCAACGGCGTCGGCAAAACCTCGCTGATGCGCGCCATCGTCGGCCATCAGGCGATCCGCGACGGCGCAATCCAATGGGAGGGCGAGGAGGTCTCGGGCCTGCCGGCGTTCGCGCGCGCGCGCAAGGGTTTCGGTTATGTGCCGCAGGGGCGCGAAATATTCCCGTTGCTGACCGTGCGGGAGAATCTGCAGACCGGGCTGGTGGCGCTGCCGCGCGACCAGCGAACGATGGACGACGAGATTTTCACGTTGTTTCCGGTGCTGCGCGAAATGCTCGGCCGACGCGGCGGCGATCTCTCGGGCGGCCAGCAGCAGCAACTCGCCATCGCCCGCGCGCTGCTGACGCGGCCAAAACTGCTGATCCTGGACGAGCCGACCGAGGGCATTCAGCCCTCGATCATCCGCGACATCGGCCGGGCGATCGTCTACCTGCGCCAGCGCGGCGGCCTCGCCATTCTGATCGTCGAGCAATATTTTGAGTGGGCGCGCGATCTCGCCGACGACTACGTGGTGATGGACCGCGGCGCCGTCGTGATCGCCGGCGAACGCAAGGACATGGTCGAAGCGGAAGTGCGCAAGCGGCTGGCGGTCTAGCCCCCGACTGGCGCAAGGTCCGCATAAGTCGGTCTTGGCACATTCGCCAACCGATGACCGATCTCATTCAAACGGTCGCAGATCTGATTGAGGGGCGCGATCGCGAAGACCTCGAAACGACTCTGGCGCACGTCCTGTTCGAGCTCTCCGGGGCGCTGAAGCTCGCGCTCTGGCGGGTTTATCGCCGCGCGGACGGCGTTTGGCTGAGACGGCGGGCCGTGCTGCCGCCCGCCGCGCTGGGGAGCTCGCCCTACGAGGACGACACGCCGCTCGCCGCCGCGCCGGAGCCGCTGCGGCTCGCCTATGAAACGAGGAATTTCTTGCGCTGGCGCGATCGCGCGCGCGGCTCCGTCGGCGGGGTGTTGCCCGTGCCGGGCGGCGCCGAGGTTTTGGCGCTCATCGTGATCGAGACGGCGAGCGAACTCGAACGCGATTGCGCGGCTTTGCTGTCGGGAGTGATGCGCATCTATCGCAGCCATCTCGCCGCGCTCGATTACGCAGATATCGACGAATTGACGCGCCTGGCCAACCGCCGGACGTTCGACGAGGAGTTCGGCCGGCTGGCGCTCGCCGAAGGCAAGCGCAACACCGCCAGAAGGTTTGACGACGTTTCAGGCCCGCGCGCCCATCTCGGGGTCGCCGACATCGACCTGTTCAAGCAGGTCAACGACCGCTTCGGCCACCCCTACGGCGACGAAGTGCTGGTGTTGTTCGCCGGCCTGATGCGCCAGATTTTTCGCGACTCCGACAGACTGTTTCGGTTCGGCGGCGAGGAGTTCGTGATCCTATTGTCGAATTGCGGGGTCGACGACGCGCTGGCGGCGTTCGAGCGCTTTCGCGCGGCCGTCGCAGCGTTTCATTTCCCGCAAGTCGGGCACGTGACGGTCAGCATCGGCGTCACTTCGCTCAGAGCCGACGAGACCGGCACGGCCACCTTCGGCCGCGCCGATCAGGCGCTGTATGTCGCCAAGCGCCGCGGCCGCAATCGCGTGCTGCTATATGAGGCGTTGCCGGACGATTCGGCGCTGGCGACGATGCGCATGGCGGCGGCGGAAGCGGAGCTGTTCTGAGGCGCAGAGGGCGCCGCGCGACCTTCCGCAAACGCTTTGTGTCGATTTGGCGTTTACGGGGAAGTCGCCGGCTTGAAAACCGTTGGCGGCTGACGCAGACTTCTTTTCACCGGTCGATTTTGTCCCTCCGGAATTTCCCCTCCCTGTTTTTTGCGGACATTGTCGGAGTTAGAGAAAGGCCAGCTGCAATCTCACCGGCGGGACGACGACCGACGCCACCGACATCAGCGGCCAAACCAACGACGTCACCGGGAATGGCGTTCTCGACTTGACGGGCGACATCTCCAACGACGTCATAGTCGTCGAGGCCGGCGGCGCCAGCGGGTTGCGCCTGTTGGCGGACGGCGAGCCGCTTACCCCCGTCTCGGTCGCCGACAATGGCCTTCGTTTCGAAATCCCGATGGGGACCAAGCGTCTTCGTCTGTCGTCCCACCAGTTTTTCCCGCGCGACTCCATCTCTCGACCAGCCATGACGATCGCCAATTGGGCGTTGCGGTCTCCAAGCTTGAGATCGACGGCGGGATCGTCGCTCTCGACGATCCCGTGCTGTCTGACGGCTGGCACGCGGCCGAGGGTTCGCCGGAGCGGCGGTGGCGCTGAACTCGTGGCGACGCCGCGTTGCCGCTCGGCGCGAGCGTTTCGCTCTGGATGCGCCCGATGCCCCGTTATCCCCTGCGCTGGTCACGCTCCGCCGCGACGCACGGCGCCGAAGCGTCTTTGCCGGAGCCGCGAGCGACCGCCTAAGCGGGTTTTGCCGAGCGGTTTCGGGCGCCCCCTAGGCGCCCGCCCAAAAACCTGTATAAGGCCGCGTTCCCCCGGCGCCGCCCGGCGGGCGAGACCGACCTGGACGACATCCCGGTTCGGCCTTTTCTCAATAAAAATCAGGAGATACCCCGATGTCGATCACCACTGAGCGCAAGGCTCAGCTTATTCGCGACTATGCCTTGAATCCCGGCGACACCGGCTCGCCCGAAGTTCAGGTTGCGATCCTCACCGAGCGCATCTCAAACCTCACCGGCCATTTCAAGACCCACGTCAAGGACAACCACTCCCGCCGCGGCCTGCTCAAAATGGTCTCGCAGCGGCGCACGTTGCTCGACTACGTCAAGAAGTCGGACGAGACGCGCTACAAATCCCTCATCGAACGCCTCGGCATTCGCCGCTAGCGTCCGGATATTGGCCGCGCGCGAGCGCGGCCTCCCTCAAAGATGCGAAAGCTTTCGTCATGGCAGGATAGCCAGGGGTTCCGCCTCATCCGGGCAAAACCCCTCGCCGTCTTGCCGATGACGTTCGCAAGACTGTTTCATTCAAAGCTTTCGCATCCTCACAACCTCAAGAAAGGATGCAAAGATGTTCGACATTCAACGCGAGAAACTTGATTGGTGCGGGCGCGAGCTCGTGCTCGAGACCGGCCGCATCGCCCGCCAGGCCGACGGCGCGGTGTTCGCCAGCTGGGGCGAGACCACCGTGCTCGCCACCGTCGTCGCCGCCAAAGTGGCCAAGCCCGGCCAGGATTTCTTTCCGCTCACCGTCGACTATCAGGAACGGTCTTACGCGGCGGGCCGCATTCCCGGCGGCTTCCGGAAGCGCGAGGGCCAGCCTTCGGAGAAGGAAACCTTGGTTTCCCGCCTGATCGACCGCCCGATCCGGCCGCTGTTCCCCGATGATTTCCGCTGCGAAACCCAGGTCATCGTCACGGTGCTCAGCCATGACATGGAGACTGATCCCGATATTCTCGCGCTCGTCGCCACCTCGGCCGCGCTGTGCCTCTCCGGCGTGCCGTTCATGGGTCCGATCGGCGCCGCCCGCGTCGCCCACATCAAGGGCGAGATCGTCGTCAACCCGACGCTCGAACAGATGAAGGATTCCCAGCTCGATCTCGTCGTCGCCGGCACCGCCGACGCGGTGCTGATGGTCGAATCCGAGGCCAAGGAGCTGTCCGAGGAAGTCATGCTGAGCGCGGTGATGGCGGGCCACAAGGCGTTCCAGCCGGTCATCGCCGCCATCATCCGGCTGGCCGAGAAGGCCGCCAAGGAGCCGCGCGACCTCTCCGCGAAAGACAAGTCGGGGGTCGAGAAGGCGGTGCTGGAGATTGGCGAGACGGACCTGCGGGCCGCCTATTCGATCACCGTCAAGCAGGAGCGTTACGCCGCCGTCGACGCCGTCAAGAAGAAGGTGTTCGAGACGCTCGTTCCCGCCGAGGGCGAGGCCAAATTCACCAAGGAAGAGGTCGCCGAGGCGTTTCACGACGCGCAAGCCAAAGTGGTGCGCTGGAACATCTTGGATCACGGCCGCCGCATCGACGGGCGCGATCTGACGACCGTGCGCCCGATCCTCGGCCAGGTCGGCGTGCTGCCGCGCGCCCACGGTTCGGCTCTGTTCACCCGCGGCGAGACCCAGGCGCTGGTCGTCGCCACGCTCGGCACGTCCGAGGACGAACAGTTCATGGACGTGCTGGAAGGCACCTACAAGGAGCGCTTCCTGCTGCACTACAATTTTCCTCCCTACAGCGTCGGCGAGACCGGCCGCGTCGGCTCGCCGAAGCGGCGCGAGATCGGCCACGGCAAGCTCGCCTGGCGGGCGATCCGGCCGATGCTGCCGACGCCGGCCGAGTTCCCCTATACGATCCGCGTCGTCTCGGAGATCACCGAGTCGAACGGCTCCTCGTCGATGGCGACCGTCTGCGGCGCGTCGCTGTCGCTGATGGACGCCGGCGTGCCGATGAAGCGGCCGACCGCCGGCATCGCAATGGGCCTCATCCTTGAAGGCGAGCGCTTCGCGGTGCTCTCCGACATCCTCGGCGACGAGGACCACCTCGGCGACATGGATTTCAAGGTCGCCGGCACCACCGAGGGCGTCACCTCGCTGCAAATGGACATCAAGATCGCCGGCATTACCGAGGAGATTATGCATAAGGCGCTGGCCCAGGCGAGGGACGGCCGCCTGCATATCCTGGGCGAAATGAGCAAGGCGCTGACGAGCGCCCGCGCCGAGCTTGGCGAATTCGCGCCGCGCATCGAGCAGATGAAGATCCCGACCGACAAGATCCGCGAAGTGATCGGCACGGGCGGCAAGGTGATCCGCGAGATCGTCGAAAAGACGGGCGCCAAGGTCAACATCGAGGACGACGGCACGGTCAAGATCGCCTCCAGCGACGCCGCCAAGATCAAGGCGGCCGTGAACTGGATCAAGTCGATCGCCTCGGAGCCGGAAGTGGGGGCGATCTATGAAGGCACCGTGGTGAAAACCATGGAATTCGGGGCCTTCGTCAATTTCTTCGGCTCGAAGGACGGCCTCGTCCACATCTCGCAGCTCGCCAAGACCCGCGTCAACAAGACCACCGACGTCGTCAAGGAAGGCGACAAGGTGAAGGTCAAGCTGATGGGCCTCGACGATCGCGGCAAAGTCAAACTCTCGATGCGCGTCGTCGATCAGCAGACCGGCGAGGATCTGGAGAAGAAGGAGGCGGCGGCCTCCGCCGCCCAGCCCGCGGCGTTCTGATTGCGCTGTTGCGTCGGAGACACACTCCGACGTAAACGCGGATTAACCATCATTTGCCAAGAAATCGCCCGGGCGGCGCCAATCCGGCGCCGCCCTGTGCGTTTTATCACAGCGAAGAACCTTGGAATCGTCAACCATAGCTTTGGTTAAACTGGGTTGTTGATATTCGTTAACCGCTCGGCAAGCGCTATCGGCCAGATTCCAGGGCAGCGTTGGAAATGAGTATGGTCATGCAATTGAGCTTCACTGCGTCCCTGGACACCGATCGGGCGCAATACACCATCGGCCGCGTCACCGCCCGCGCGTCCTGGCGCGGCGCCGACCGCGAAATCTTAGAGTTCGACCGCGAGATCGCCCTTAGGGCGCTTATCCGGGAAGCCGAGGAATACGGGGCCGACGGCGTGGTCGAAATCGCTTATGCGGTTGAGGAATGCGCGGGCGGCGAATGCGAGGGCGTTAAGTTGCGCCGCGTCGTCGCGACGGGCCGCGCGGTGCGCCTCGCGCTGGCGGCCTAAGGCCGAGCGCCGCTCAGACCTTCGTCCCCGGCGGGTAGGGCATAACGACCAGCATCTTGCAGACGTGGTTCTCGCGGTTGACGACCTCGCGCGTCTCGTTGGGCGCGACGGTGCAGGAATCCATGGGGCCGAGCGTGGTTTCGACGCCGTCGACGATGACCGTCATGTGGCCTTCCAGCACGACATAGACTTTTTCGAACGGCGACGCGTCGGGACCGGCGCCGCCGCCCGGGAGATATTGCGAGAAGCCGACCCATTGGTTTGTGGGGCCGCCGGGTTCATAGCCCTGCAACCTGTGGACGACGCGCCACGATGGTTCGGCGCCTCATAGCGCTTGGCTTCGGCGAAACGTTTGACGTGCATACCGTTGCTCCCCGTTCCGTTGGACGAAAGGTCACGCGCCGCCCTTCGAGTAGCGCACCAGCTTTCTGGTCGATGGCGCCGAAGATCGAACGGCCCTCGGCGATCGAACATTTCCATTCGCATGCGCTCGCCGAATCTCAAATAGTCGGTCGAGGGCTTGCCGTGTTCGATCGTCTCGATCGACCGGCGCTCGGCGATGCAGGCGGAGCCGACTTCGTGATTCTCGGCGTTGGAGACGGTGCCGGAGCCGATGATCGTGCCGGCCGCGAGCTTGCGGGTATGCGCGGCGTGCGCGATCAGATCGAAGAACGAGAACGACATTTGTCCCGCGTTGGGCTTGCCGAACAAATGGCCGTCGCGCCAGACGCGCAGCGGCAAGCCGACCCGGCCGTCCCATGCGTCTCCCAGCTCGTCCGGCGTCGCGGCGACAGGCGAGAAAGCCGTGCGACGTCTTGGCGTGCATCCAGCCAAAACCGACGGAGATCTCGCGCTTGACGAAAGCGCGGCAGCTCACGTCGTTGCACAGCATGATCGAGGCGCACGTGTTTCCTCGCCTCTTCCGCGCTGACGCCCATCGGCGTCTCGTCGATGATGACGGCGACTTCGCCCTCGAAATCGACGTCGTCTTCCTCGCGCGGCAACGCATAGTCGCCGCTGCGGGGAAAAGAACGCGTCGCTCATACCCTGATACATCAGCGGATAGAGCGAATTCTGCGCGGGCTCGACGGGACGGCCGGTGGCGAGGTCCATCAACCGCAGATGGCTCTTGAAACAGGAGCCGTCGAGCCACTGAAAACTGCGCGGCAGCGGCGACAGCGCCTGGCCTGATCGAACGCGAAGGCCTGTGCGCGGCCCGCTTCCAGTTCCGCGTACAGGGCGCGCAGCGGCGCCTCGACTTCGCTCCAGCGCTCCATCGCGTCGAGCAGGTTCGGCGCGACGGCGCGCGCCGAGGCGGCGCGGCTCAAGTCGCGCGACACCACGACGAGTTCGCCGTCGCGGGTTCCGTTCGGCAGAGAGGCGAGTTTCATAAGCCGGCCATCCTTGTTTGATTGTCGCCGCGGTGTTCCGCTTGCGAGCCGAGCGCGCGTTCGATCAGCGTCGCCACGTCGCCGTCATGGCGAAAGCCGAGCCGGTCGGCATGAGGGGTGGCAAGCGGCGGATAGGCGCCGAATTGCGCCTCCAGGCTTGCCTCCGGCGCGTAGGAAACCCGGGCGCCTCGCCAAAGCGCCGGGCGAGACCTTCGACCAGTTCCGCCATCGACACGCGCAACGCCGGCAACGTGAAGGCGCGCCGGGCGCCGAACGCGTCGGGCGGCAAGGCGGCGGCGTGAATCAGGTTTTCGACGCATTGCGCGCGCGACATCATCCAGGAGCACGAGCCGCTGGAGACGGGGCAGACGAAATCTTCGCCCGCCGCGAGCGCATGAAAAATGTCGCTCATATAGGCCGAGAGATGGCCGCCCTTGACGCGCGGGCGCGCGACGATTCCGGGCAGCCGCGGCGCACGGCCGTCGACCAGCCCGCGGCGGGAGAAATCGGCGAGCAAAATTTCGATCATCAGTTTTTGCCCGCCATAGCTCATCGTCGGCAGCGGCGACGTATCGTCGTCGACTATCTCCGGCAGCGGGACGCCGAACACGCCGATGCTGCTGGCGAACACGAAGCGCGGCGGATGGCGCTGCCGCGCGCAAGCCTCGATGAGGCGTCGGCTCGCCTCGAAATTGGCGCGAAAGCCGCCCTCGTAGTCGCGCGCGGCGGCGCCGCTGGGCACGGCGGCGAGATGGAACAGACAATCGACTTCGTCGGCGAATAGCGCGGCCTCGATGTCGGGGTTCGGCAACGCCGCCGTGACGCGGCTGACGCGCGGATCGGCGAAATCCGGCAGGTTCGCGTCAATCGCCACGACGCTGCCGACCGGCGCGCCGAGCGCGGCGGGGTCTTCGCAAAGCCGGCGCACCAGCGCGGCGCCGATAAATCCTCCCGCGCCGGTGACTGCGATGCGCATGGGTTTGCTCCCCGTCCTTTCGCTTCACGCCGGCAGGAACGCCACGGCGCGAATATAGCCGGCGGAGCCGCGCTCGATCTTATAAGGAAAGCAGGAGATCCAAAAACCATCCGCCGGCAGTTGGTCGAGCTGCCCGAGCTTTTCCATCTGCCCATAGCCGATGTCGCGCCCGGCCTTGTGGCCTTCCCAGATGATGCGGGCGTCGTGAGTTTCGGCGAAGCGTCGCCGCGTGAACGAGAACGGAGCGTCCCAGCTCCAGGCGTCGGTGCCGACGACGCGGACGCCGCGCTCGAGCAGATAAAGCGTGGCCTCGCGCCCCATGCCGCAACCCGCGTCGACATAGCCGGCCTCGCCATATTTGGCGCCGGCGGCGGTGTTGACCACGACGATGTCGAGCGGCCGCAATTCATGGCCGATGCGCCGGAGTTCGGCCTCGACGTCGGCGGCGGTGGCGACATAGCCGTCGGCGAGTTGGCGGAAGTCGAGTTTCACGCCGGGTCGAAAGCACCAATCGAGCGGCAATTGTTCGATGGTCATCGCCGGTTTGCCGCCGTCCTGGGTGGAGGCGTAGTGCCAGGGCGCGTCCATGATGCGTGCCGTTGTGGGCGGTTGCGCGCAGACGCTCGACGCCCCAGGCCTCGCCGTCCGGCAGGTCCTCCGCCTTGAGGCCCGGAAACATCTTGAGCATTTCGCCGAAGCCCTGCTTGTGGTCGGAATATTCGATCTGCGGCCCGAGGCCGGGGGGATCGTTGTGGGGGCTGTTGGTGAGCGGCACCGACAGGTCCAGCAAACGGAAGTTTGGGAAGCTGAGCGTCATGTCGTTAGCCTTTCAATAATACCGATAGCCCGCTGCGCCGGCCGAGGCCGAAGCGATCGCTCATTTCGCCGTGGGTCCGATCTCGGGATCGAAGCGGCCGTCGACCAGCACGAACAGCATGCGGCAAACTCGCCCCGAGCGATTGGCCCAGGCGTGGTTGGTCCCGCGCTGGATGACAACGTCGCCTTCGTGCAGCAAGGTCTCGGCGCGATCGAGAACCAGCGTCATCTCGCCGGAAATGACGACGCCGTAGTCGATGGATTCGGTGCGGTGCATCAGCGGATGCGGCGAATTCGGCTTCACGGTCGAGGCGTGCGCGTCGCCGATTTCGTCGAACGCCGCGCGCATGCGCGCGGCGCCCTCGCGCAGAAAGTCCTCGGTGTCGGGCGGAATATCGACGAAGCGGATGCGCGTGCCGAGCCGCGGCGGCGGCAGCACGATGGGGCCGAGCGAGGGATCGGCGCCGTTGCCGACCGGCGCCGGCGCGCCTTCCGTCGACCAGATTTCGTGAAAGATCGTGCCGGGAATGGCGGAGAGTTCGACCACGGTCGGCGGCGCCCCGTCCGAGGCGATCACCGCTTTGCCGTCGCGATCGTGGCCGGTGACGACGCGCCGGATCGGAGCGAACGCGGGTCGGTCAATCATCGCCGGTCTCCTGGCTGTTGCGGTGTTTGAGCCGTTCCACCGAATGGGGATCGGCGAAGACGGCGAAGCTCATACGCGGCTCGATCCACGGCGCGAGCCCTCGCACGAGGGCCGCGAACCGCCGCCGTGCGAAGTCGAAAGCGCTTTCGCGGGTTGCGAACGACAGTCGCTCGACGACATCGAACGGCGCTTCACGTCCGTCCGGCGCCGGCAGCGCCGCGTCGCAGGCGCGCGCGATCACGGCGCTGTCCGCGGCGAATTCGCTTAACGCTTCCGCGCGCTCGCGCGCAAAAGCGCCGTGATCGCCGCCCCGCTTCAGGAAAACAAACAGCCGCGCCGCCTCGGCGCCATCGGCGCCGCTTCGCAGCTCCGGCCGCGTCAAAGCCGCGCGGACGCTTGTCTGGTCGACGAAGTTCGATTCGTCGGGCCTCAGCGTCTCCAGATAATAGCGGGTGCTCGTCGCGGCCTTCAGATGGGCGACGTCGGCAAAGCCGATTTCGGTCACGAAATCCCGATCCGAGCGCCAGGCCTCAGGCAAAACGCCGCCGTCGTCGATCGCCGGATTTTGCGCATAATAGGAAGGCATGGCGCCCGCGTCGGGCGGCGGCGCATAAACCATCGGTCCGTGCACGGCTCGCATGTGCCGCTGCGCCGCTTCGCGGCTCTTGCCAGCGGCGCCGCGGCCGGTGATGACGAGCTTGATCACGCTGGGCCCGCCTGCGCCGCCAAGGCGGTCGCGGGCGCGTGGAGCCTCGCAAACAGCGCGATGGCGCAAGCGTCGATGACCGCCGCGGCGACGCCGAGCGCTGCCGTAGCCGAATCCCTTGACCAGCGCGCCGCCGAGGATCGGGCCGATCGCGGCGCCAGTCATCAGCATCGCCGGCGTGCCGGCGAGCGCGCGCGAACCGTCGGTCGAGCCGCGCCAGCACGCCAAAGGCGAACGTGTGGGTGAAGATCATCACGCCGGCGAAGAACAGCGCCGGGCTCGCAAAGCCGAGAAATCTGGAGCTGAACGTGATGCGCAATGACGATCAGCGCCTGCAGCGAGCGGCCCCGACGCCAGCACCGATGCGCGGCGAGACGCGCGTCTCGAGGAAGGCGGCGAGCGGCGCCGGGATCAGATTGACGAAGCCGAGCGCGATCAGCACGCCCGTCACCGCCTCGACGCCGAAACCGTGATCGATGCCGATATGTTGCAGGAAGCTGAACATCATCGCCTGGACCAGTCGCCATGCAGCTGACGCCGACGACGCCGAACCAGACGGCGGGCTTGAGATGCGGCCGACCTCGTCGATGACGTCCTCGCCATGCGCGCGCGCGCCGTGCGCGGTCGGGAAACGCCAGATCGCGCAGGCGATGCGCCGCGATCGCCATCACCGCCGCGAACACGACGAACAGGCTCTGGCCGCCGAAGCGCGGCGATCAGGTTCGGCGTCGCGCCGAGGAACAGGATCGCGAATACGCCGAGCGCGAAATTGACGAGCGCGAACATCCGGTGCGGGTTGCGCTGATGCGCAATCGTCCCGTGCGTGAAGCTGAGCGCGCAGGCGGCCGAGGCGCCGGCCAGCGAAATGCAGCGCCGCGAGCGTGGCGAACCAGGACATCATGCGAGGCGGCGGCGAAGAACGCAATCGCCGCCAGCGCGAAGCCGATCGTCGCCGCCGCGCGCCGCGTTGAGCTTGCCGAACTCGCGACGCGAAGAACAGGCTCGACAGCACGGCGCCGATGAGAAACAGCGTCGCCAGGCCGCCGGCGTGCGGCTGTCGAACCCGTATTTCTCGATCAGCGCGCCGACCCAGACGGGCAAGGCGACGAGATCGACCATGCCCGCGCAATGGGCGATCATCAGGGCGACGCGGCCCGCCCAGTTCTCCGTGCTAGCGCTCATGGTGTTTCCTCCGCTCGGCTGGTCGTTTGTTTGGTCTCAGATCGGCGTGGCGAGCGCGATCATCGATTCGCGCATGATGCGTGCGTGCTCGCCCATGTCGCCGTGCTCCATTTCGATGCGACACGAGCCGCTCGGAATTTTGGATCACCATGCGGCAACGCTCCCAGCGCCGCGCATGGAAGCGATCGAGCGCCGTCTGCAAGTCATTGGCGCGCGCAAGCTCCTCGGCGAGCACGATGCGCGCTCTCGATGCCGATGCCGGCGCCGGAAGCCAGATGCGGCGTCGTCGCATGAACGGCGTCGCCGATCAGCACGACGCGGCCGCGATTCCACGGCGCCGGCACCAGCAGATTGGCGAGCGGGCGATAGTCGATCGCCGCGTCGCTCGCGTAGAGATGCGGGATCAGCGCTTGCACCAGCGGGATCGGGGAACGGCCGCATCAGGTCTTCCAGCAGTTTCGGCCAGCTTGCGGGATCGGCTGGCTCTTCTCCGAGCGGCCTTCGGTCAGGAACATATACATGTGGGTTTCGTGAGACCGGATTGACGCCGACCTTGACGGCGCCGCCGACCCACATGGTGGGCTTGCATGATCTCGGCCGGGCCGCGGAACCACCGCGCGCCAAACCACCTGGCCGATATATTGCGGCGCCGCGACCTCGGGAAACAGCTTTTCGCGCAATTTGGAGCGCATGCCTTCGGCGCCGACGACGAGATCGTAGTCGCGTCGCGAGCCGTCGGTGAACGCGACCTCAGACCTTGTCGCCGCCGTCGTCGATGTCTTTCATAGGTGCAGCCGGCGCGCACGTCGACGCCGCGCCTTGAGCGTCGCTTCGGCGAGGATGCGGGCGAGTTCGCGAGCGCAAAATGCCGCCGCCGCCCGCGACGTCGAACCCAGCGACTTTCGGCGTCGGGATTTCGCCGACCTTCATGCCATGCGGCGCGCGCAGTGTCGACGCCGTCGGAGACATAGCCGCGCTTCACGATCTCGGCATAGACGCCGAGCGTCTCGAGGGCGCGCAGCGAAGCGGCCGCTGAGGCTGATGCCGGCGCCTTCCGGGCGCCAGTTCGGATCGATCTCGATGAGGTCGACGGCGATCCCGGCGTTGCGCATCTGGATCGCCGCCGCCATGCCGGAAAAGCCGCCGCCGATGACGAGCGCCTTTTGGATCGCGGCCATGTCGTTCCTCCCTCAATCAACCAGCGCGTAGAGCGCGCCGGCGTCTTCGTCGATATCGGCGCCGGCGTCAGCTCGGCGCCGACGCAAGGTCCGTGCACGCAGAGGCCGGTGTCGGCCTGAAATTCGGCGCCGTGGGCGTGGCAGACGATTAGGTCGCCGGCGGCGTTGAGATAGCCGTCGCGCCGCCAGGCCATAGGCGCGCCGTCGATATGCGGGCAGGCGTTGCGCCAGCCGGATAGCTTTCGCCGCGACGCGCACGAGGACAGATCGCATCCGCGCCCTCGCCATCGAGATCGAAGCCGCGCGCGGCGCCTTCGGCGATCTCGTCGGCCCGGCAAAGCGCTGCCGGCGCGGCTCAGGCATAGGCGCCGTTCTCCTGCGCGCCCGGCCCCGGCGACCATTTCTCGCGGAATTTGAGCAGGAAGGTCTGCGAGTTGTCGGCGCCCATCTCGACGTGCGCGGCGTCCAACTGGTGTCATGCAGGTCCATGTCGGCGTCCATCTCGATGTGGCAGGCGAACGGACTGTTGAAATACCAGAACCAGTTCGAGCCCAGGATGTGACGACCCGGCCCCCAAAAGGCCTGATAGCCCTTGGCGACGAAACGATAGCCATTGGTGATCATCTCGGTCGGGCCGCCGAAATGGAAGGTGAAATGCTCGACGCCGTGCATATGCGGCGGCGCGCCGATCAGGAAATGGGTGTGATGATCGAGCGTCGCGCCGGCTGCAGGAACGGGCCGACGCTTGGCGAAGCGGTCGGTGCAGCGGAAGCCGAGCCGGTTGACGTAGAACGCCTCGGCCTTCAACACGTCGGGCACGAAATAGACGACGTGCGAGAGGCTGCGCGGGCGGATCGCGGCGGTCGGGCCGATAGAACCGAGATGATTGACGGGACGAAACATCAGCGCCGCCCGGCGCGTTGGCGACTTCTCCGGCGAGCGACGAATGGCCGCCGTTTCGGCGACCTGAAAGCCGATCGCGAAGCCGGCGTCGTCGACGGATTCGATGGCGCCGTCGGCGCGGCGGCGCACTTCGCGGTCGCGCCGGAGTTCGGCTTCGATGGGGTCGAGATCGGCGGCCGCGACGACGCCCATTGTCGTCTTGCGCAAGCGGCAGCCGGGGGAGGGCGGCGGCGGCAGGCTGGCGTCGTCCTGGCGCACGATGACGATGCTGGTGCCGTCGAGCGCCTCATAGCGTCCGCCGGCGGCCGAAAGCTGGACCTCGTCGAGGCCATAGTCGGCGAGATAGCGGGCGGCGCCGGCGACGTCGTCGACTGCGAACACCAATGTTTCCAGACCCGTGATTTTCATGGGCGTCTCTCCTGTTCAGGCCGTGTGGCCGCCGAGCGTCTCGGCGACCCAGTCGGCGATGTAGTTTCCGGCGTTGGCGCTGTTGTCGAAGCTCGAATGCTGCGAGCCGCCCTCGCGCTCGGTGAAAATCTTCAGTTCGCGCTTGGGGCTGTTGACGAGTTGTTCGTAAGTGCGATGCGCCCAGTGCAGCGGAATCTGCGAGTCCTTCTCGCCATGCGTGACCAGGAACGGAACCCTGATGCGATCGAGCACGCCGTCGAGATGGACGTTCTCGGCGATCCGCATGAAATCGTCCTGATCGCTGCGCGCCCCACACCCAGCGCACATGCGCCCAATAATGCGGAACCGGAAGATTGCCCTCGCGCGCGAGGCGCTTCTTCTGCACGTCGCGCCAATCGTGATTGGCGCCCCAGGCGACGCCGCAGGCGAAGCGCGGCTCGAACGCCACCGCGCGCGGGCAATAATAGCCGCCGAGCGACACGCCCTCGCAGCCGATGCGCTTGGGGTCGACGTCGTCGCGCCTCTCCAGCCAGTCGACGACGCGGCTCGCCCAATGTTCGGCGTCGTAGCGCGCAGTGCAGGCCTTGCAGCCGCAACGCCTCGCCCGTGCCCGGCTGGTCGACCACCAGCGAAGAGACGCCGCGCCGGGCGAGCCAAGCCGGCAGGCCGACGCGGTATTTCATCTCCTTGGTGGAATCGAGGCCGTTGAGCTGGACGAGGATCGGCGCACGGCCGGCCGCGCCTTCGGCGCGAACGTAGAGCGCGGCGAGATGCGTCCCGCTCGTAGGGGATTTCGACGCGCTCGCAGTTTTCGCGCGCGAGCGCGATCCCCTGCGCGAAGGTGGCGAGGAAACGCTGGTAAAGCTCGGCCCGCCCCGGCGCGCCATGCGCCTGCAACCGCTCGCAGGTGAGATAATAGACGGCGGCGCGGCCATATTTCTCGCCCGCCGAGAGCCGCCGCCCGCGCGCTTCGTCCTCGCGCGCCAGTTCGCAAAGCTTGTCGGCCATGCGCGACCAGGTCTCGCGAAACGCCTGCACGCCGGCGGCGTCGGGCTGCTTGGCCGCCTCCTGCAACGGCGCGCACATCGCCTCGATCTCGCCGATGCGGGCGCCCATCTCGATGGCGAGATCGACCGAGAGATTCCAGACGTAGTTGGTCGGGAAATATTTGAACATCGGCGCGCCTCCCCGCGCGCGGGAGCGCGCGGCTTCCGCATTGGGCTTCGTATAGTCGGGATCGGCGCGCCAGAAAAATGAATTATAAAAATTGTTGATATTGATGAAATCAATACATAGACTGCGGTGTCCCGAGGCGGAATCTTCCATGCGTTTCAACAACCTGGACCTCAATCTGCTGGTCGCGCTCGATCACCTCCTGCACCTGCGCAGCGTCAGCGCCGCCGCGGAGCGCATGAACATGACGCAGTCGGCGATGAGCAACGCGCTGCATCGGCTGCGCGACTATTTCGGCGACGAGATCCTCGTCAAGGTCGGACGCGGCTTTCAGCGGACGCCGCGCGCGGAAGCGCTGAAGGACGCCGTGCGCGACGTGCTGGTGCGCGTCGATTGGACGATCGCCAAGACCCCGGAGTTCGACCCCGCGACGTCGGAGCGGCAGTTCAACCTGCTGGTCAGCGACTACACCCTCGCCACGCTCGCGCCGACGATCCTGGCGCGCTGCGGACAGGCGGCGAGCGCGATCCAATTCAATTTCATGCATCAGATCGACTCGCCCGAGACCATGCTCGACCGCGGCGACGCCGACCTGTTGATCATTCCCAGCGAATATTGCTCGCGCCGGCATCCCAGCGAAGTGATCTTCGAGGAGGAGTTCGTCGGCATCGTCTGGTCGCACGGCAAGCTCGCCGCGTCGCGACTGACGCGGCGCGCGTTCTTGGACGCCTCCCACGTCGTCGCGCAGCCGCCGAGCGCCGCGCAGTCGCTGGAAAGCGTGTATTTCCGCCGCCTCGGGGTGTCGCGGCGGGTGGACGTCGCGACGTTCAGCTTCAGCACGATCCCGCAGCTGATCGTCAACACCGACCGCATCGCCACCGTGCATCGCCGCGCGGCCGAGCGCGCGCGCGAAATGCTGCCAATCAAGATCGTCGATTTGCCGTTTCGATTGCCGCGGATGCGGCAAGCCATCCAGTGGCACAAATACCGCTCGCTGGACGGCGGATTGATCTGGCTGCGCGGATTGATCAAGGACGCGGCGGCAGCGTAATGCCAAATCTCTTTGATCGGAACTGATCATCAAATTGTGAGGAGACGCCCGGCGCAGAGCGCCGTGACGCGACGAGTCGAGTTTAGCGGATTTGGTATAGCCCGTGGGGCTTTCAATCAGGTTGAACAGGCCAATGTCATCCCCGCGAAAGCGGGGATCCAGGGGGTCGTAGAGCGCTTCCCTCGGTTTTCGCCGCCGTGCGCGCCGTTGCGGGAGCGTCGCAACGACGGCGGCCGCGTCGCGGCGCACTGGATCCCCGCGTTCGCGAGGATGACAACGTGGTTGCACCCGGTCGGAATCTCCAGTCTCGGCGAATCCAGCCTCGGGCAAGCTCGGTCGCCCTTGATTGACTCGCCGCCGATCGCGAAAGCGCGCCCCTTGTCGCTCGCAACCCGTCCCAAAAACCGCCGCGCCGAAACGCAAACCCTCGCCGGGCGCGCCGAGGCGCTCGTCGACGCCGGCCGGCCCGCCGAGGCGCTCGCTCTTGCCGATGAAGCGATCCGGCTCAACCCGCGCGCCGCGGGCGGCTTTGCCGCCCGCGGTCGCGCGCTGCGGGCGCTCGGCGACGCAAACGGCGCGCTCGACGCCTTCGACGCGGTCGTCGAGCGCGACCCCGCCTCGGCGCCGGCGCATGACGCGCGCGGCGTGTTGCTCGCCGAGGCCGGCCGGCTCGCCGAGGCGCGCGCCGCGTTCGCGACGGCGCTCAGCTGCGATCCCCGCTTCGCCCGCGCCCATTTCGGGCTCGCCGCGCTCGGCGCCGGGCAACTCGGGGCGATGGAGGCGCTGGCGGCGTCGCCCGGCGGCCTCGACGCGGCGCAGCGGCGGTTCCTCCTCTACGGGCTCGCCAAGGTCTACGACGACGTCGGCGATTTCGCGCGCGCCTTCGCGGCGGCCGAGGCCGGCGCGCGGCTGCGTCACGCGCCGGCCTCGGCCGATCCGCATCTCCGCCGGCTGGCGCTGGCCGCGCCGGCGCCCTCGGCGGAATTCAGGGGACGGCGACCCGACCGAGGCGCCGATCTTCGTGTTCGGCATGCCGCGCTCCGGCACCACGCTGGTCGAGCAAATTCTGGCGAGCCATGGCCAAGTTTCCGCGCTGGGCGAAACCGAGTTTTTTGCGCGCGAAGCCGAGCGCGAGAGCAATCCCAGGCGGCTCGCCGCCGCTTATCTCGCGCATTGGCCGGCCGAAGCGCGCGCGGCGCGGCGCGTAGTTGACAAATCGCTCGGCAATTTTTTGCACATCGGCGCGATCCGCCGCGCGTTCCCCAACGCCAAGCTCGTGCATGTGCGGCGCGATCCGCTCGACGTCTGCCTGTCGATCCACCTCAACCTGTTTGCCGGCGACATGCCGTTCCCGGCCGATCTCGCTGGGCTTGGGCGCTATTATCGCGGCTATGCGGCGCTGATGGCGCAGTGGCGCGCAACGCTCGGGCCCGAGGCGATGCATGAGGTCAGCTATGAGCGGCTGGTCGCCGACATCGAGGGCGAAACGCGGGCGCTGCTCGCCTTTTGCGGGCTTTCCTGGGACGCTTGTTGCCTCGCCTTCCACGAGGCGCGGCGGCCGGTGGCGACGGCGTCGCTGGCGCAGGTGCGGATGCCGCTGTATTCCAGCGCCGTCGGCCGCGCGCGCAACTACGCGGCGTTTTTGGCCCCCCTGCGCGAGGCGTTGCAGGGGAGCGAAGCGGAGAGCGCCGTATGAAGCTGGATGTTTCCGCACGCGGGGTCTTTCCGATCGCGCCGACGCCGTTTGATCCCGACGGGTCCCTCGACTTCGCCAGCCTCGACCGGCTGATCGACCATTATGTCGCCATCGGCGCGGACGGCTGCACGCTCCTCGGCATCCTCGGCGAGGCGCCGAAACTCGACGCCGCCGAGGCGCTCGCCATCGTCAAGCGCTGCGTCGCGCGCGCGAAAATTCCGTTCATCGTCGGCGTTTCGGCGCCGGGGTTCGCGGCGATGCGGGCGCTGGCGCGCGACGCGATGGAGGCGGGCGCGGCGGCCGCGATGATCGCGCCGCCGTCTCATCTGCGCAGCGACGATCAGATCGTGAGCTATTATGCGCAGGCGGTCGAGGCGATCGGGAGCGACGTCCCGTTCGTGATCCAGGATTATCCGCTGACGCTTTCGGTGGTGATGACGCCCTCCGTCATCCGCCGCATCGTCGCCGACAATCCCTCTTGCGTCATGCTCAAGCACGAGGACTGGCCGGGGCTGGAGAAAATCACGGCCTTGCGCGGCTTCGAGCGCGACGGTTCGATGCGGCCGGTCGCCATCCTCACCGGCAACGGCGGCCTGTTTCTCGATTTCGAGATGGAGCGCGGCGCCGACGGCGCCAACACGGGCTATGCGTTTCCCGAGATGCTGATCGACGTCGTCCGGTTTTCGCGCGACGGCCGGCGCGAAGCGGCGCACGACCTGTTCGACGCGCACCTGCCGCTGCTGCGTTACGAGCAGCAGCCGGGAGTGGGCCTGGCGGTGCGCAAATATGTGCTGATGCGGCGCGGGATTCTTGCGCACGACGCGCAGCGGAAGCCTGGCGCCGGCGTTGAGCGCGACCGCGCGGGCGGAAGTGGACTATCTGCTCGCGCGGCTGGCGCGGCGCGACGCGCGGGCGGAGCTAGCCCGCCCGTAGCCACGTCTTCGGGTCGGCCCTCGCGCCATCGCCGCCGAGCGCCCGCACCAACTCCGCCATGCTCGCCAGCGAATGGATCGGGCGGAACTCGTCGACATGCGGCAGCATCGCCCGCATGCCCTGCGCCTTGGCGGCGAAACTCTCGAAACGCAGCAGCGGATTGAGCCAGATCAACCGCCGGCTCGACATGTGCAGGCGCTGCATCTCGCTCGCCAGGCCCTCGACGCCGTCGCGCTCCAATCCGTCAGTGAACAGCAGCACGATCGCGCCCTGGCCCAGCACCCGGCGCGACCAATCGCGGTTGAAGGCGTGCAACGAAGCGGCGATGCGGGTGCCGCCCGACCAATCCTTGACGTCCGCCGCGCAAGCCGCCAGCGCCTCGTCGGGGTCGCGGCGGCGCAGCGCCCGCGTCACGTTGGTGAGACGGGTGCCGAACAGGAACGTCGAAACCCGCCGCGTCTCGCCGACCGCGTGCAGGAAATGCAGGAACAGCCGCGTGTATTCCGCCATCGAGCCGGAGATGTCGCAGAGCGCGACGATCGGCGGCGGCTTGTGGACCGCGGCGCGAAATTTGAGGTCGATGACACCCTTGAGCGAACCGCGGAAGCTGCGGCGGGGATCGACGCGGGCGCCCAAGCGGTCGGGCGCAAAGCGCCGCGTGCGCCGCCGGTCGTCGGGCATGACGAGCTTGGCGATGATTTGGCGGGCGGCGGCGATCTCGGCGGCGCTCATCTGCGCGAAATCGCGGCTTTGCAGGATCTCGGCCGCCGACATGGTGAGACGAGCGTCGAGATCGAGCGAAGGCTCCGGCTTCTCGTCCTGGCGCGGCGCGTTCTTGAACAGCGCGTCGGCGACGCGCGAAGCGCCGGCCTCGGCCTTTTTCGGCTTGGCCTCGGGCTTGGCCTGCGGCGACATCATGGCGATCAGCTTTTCGAGAAAGCCTTTGCGCTTCCAGTAGATGTCGAACACCTGATCGAACAGCAGCGTATGCTCGTGTTTCTTGACGAACACCGCGTGCAGGGCGGCGCGAAAATCCTGTTTGTGCGTGAACCCCGTGGCCTCGATGGCGGCGACCGCGTCGAGCACGGCGCCGGGACCGACAGGCAGGCCGGCGTCGCGCAATGCGCGGGCGAAGTGGAGGATGTTTTCGGGGAGCGCGCCGGCGGCGGGAGCCTCCGTCATGGCGCGGATTGTCTTGGCGGCGCCGTTTCCGTCGCGCCCGGACTTGTTCCGGGCGTCCACGCCGTCGAGCGGCGCGTCGGCGGCATAACCACGGGGCCATTTCCGGCGACGGCTGGCGCTGCAACCCTTGACTTGCTCTGTGCGTCCCGGCGTGGATGGCCGGGACAAGCCCGGCCATGACGGAGACGGCGCGTCCTTAAGCCAAATCCAGGCGTCGGCGAAATGGAGCTGGCGCTCACACGCCCGTCTCCGCCATCTTCAGATCCGCGCGCGCGGCCTCGATCAACTCGCTCGCCTTCGCGCCCTGGATCTTGGCGATGTCGTCCTGATATTTGAGCAGCACGCCCAGCGTATCGGATACCTGCGCCGGATCGAGGCTCACCGCGTCGAGTTCAGTCAGCGCGCTCGCCCAATCGAGCGTCTCGGCGACGCCCGGCGACTTGAACAGATCGAGTTTTCGCAAACGCTGCACGAAGGCGACCAACTCCGCGGTGAGCCGCTCCGGCGCGCGCGGCGCCTTCGCCTTCAGGATCGCTCGCTCGCGCACGGCGTCGGGATAGCCGACCCAGTGATAGAGGCAGCGCCGCTTCAGCGCGTCGTGGATTTCGCGCGTGCGGTTGGAGGTGACGATGACGATCGGCGGCGTCGGCGCCTTGATGACGCCCAGCTCCGGGATCGTCACCTGATAGTCGGAGAGCAGTTCGAGCAGATAGGCCTCGAACGCCTCGTCGGCGCGGTCGATCTCGTCGATCAGCAGCACCGGCGCGCCGCCCTCGTGCGGCTCCAAAGCCTGCAACAGCGGCCGGCGGATCAGATAGCGGTCGGCGAAAATGTCGTGCTCGATGCGGTCGCGGTCGTGCTCGCCGGCGGCTTCGGCCAGGCGGATCGCCATCATCTGCGCGGGGTAGTTCCACTCGTAAACGGCGGTGGCGACGTCGAGCCCCTCGTAGCATTGCAGCCGGATCAATTTTCGGCCGAGCGCGGTGGCGAGCACCTTGGCGACCTCGGTCTTGCCGACGCCGGCTTCGCCTTCGAGCAGGATCGGCCGGCCGAGCCGCAGCCCCAGAAAAACGACGGTGGCCAGCGCCCGCTCCGCGACATAATCCGCGCGCGCCAGCATGGCGAGGGTCTCGTCGATCGAACCGGGCGGCGCGTGCGGGACGGCGGCGTCCATCTCATCCTCTTTCAAATGCAGGCGCGCCCTCCGGCAGGGCCGGAGGGCGCGCCTAACCCTAGCACAAAAATGTCAGGCGATGGCTGCGACCGCCCGCTTGGCCATAACGTTGACGAGATGGGCGCGATACTCGGCGTCGCCGTGCAGATCCGAGATCATGTCCGACGGGTCCGTCTTCACCCACGCCAGCGATTGGGCGGAGAAATTCGCCGCCAGCGCCGCTTCGAGCGCGGCGTGGCGGAACACGCCGCCGGAGCCCGCGCCCGTCACCGCGACGCGCACGCCCGACTTCGTCCGGGCGACGAACACGCCGACCATCGCATAGCGCGAGGCGGGATTGCGGAACTTCTGATAGGCCGCCTTGCTGGGGATCGGGAATTTGACCGCCGTGATGATCTCGCCGTCTTCGAGCGCGGTCTCGAACAGGCCCTTGAAAAAGGCCTCCGCCGCGATCTCGCGCTTGGAGGTCACGATGGTTGCGCCGAGGCCGAGCGCCGCGGCGGGATAATCGGCGGCGGGATCGTTGTTGGCGAGCGAGCCGCCGATCGTGCCGCGGTGGCGCACGGCGGGATCGCCGATGCCGGCGGCGAGCGCGGCGAGCGCCGGGATCGCGTCGTGAACGAGCGGGTTGGTCGCCACGTCGGCGTGGCGGGTCATCGCGCCGACGACGATGGCGTCGCCCTCGCGCGAAATGCCGGCGAGGCCCGCGATCTTGCGGAGATCGACGAGGTGCGCGGGCGCGGCGAGGCGTTGTTTCATGGTCGGCAGCAGGGTCTGGCCGCCGGCGAGCAGCTTGGCGTCGTCCTTGGCGGCCGCCGCGACCGCGTCCGCGACGCTGGTCGGCGCGGTATATTCGAAAGCGTGCATGGAATCGTCTCCGAAAGAATTTTGAGAGGGGAGGCGGCGGCGCCTTCGGCGCCGCCGCCTGAAATCACTCGGCCGCCAGCTTCCGGTTGCGCTTCTGCGCCGCCTTCCAGACCGCGGACGGGGTGGCGGGCATCGCGATGTCCTCGTGGCCCAAAGCGTCGGTGATGGCGTTGATCACCGCCGGAGGCGAGGCGATCGCGCCCGCCTCGCCGCAGCCCTTGATGCCGAGCGGATTGGAGGGGCAGGCGGTCTCGATCGTGTCGACCGTGAACGAGGGCAGGCTGTCGGCGCGCGGCATGCAATAATCCATGAAGCTCGCGGTGACGAGTTGGCCGTCCTCATTGTACTGCGCGCCTTCCATCAGCGCCTGGCCGACGCCCTGGGCGATGCCGCCGTGGACCTGGCCGTGCACGACCATCGGGTTGATGAGCTTGCCGAAGTCGTCGACCGCCGTGTAGCGCTCGATCTCGACGATGCCGGTCTCGGGATCGATCTCGACCTCGCAGATATGAACGCCGGCGGGGAAGGTGAAGTTGGTCGGGTCCCAGAACGCGCTTTCCTTCAGGCCGGGCTCCAATTCCTGGCCGTTGAACTTGTGCGCGATATAGGCTTGCAACGCCACCGCGCCGAAGTCCGCCGACTTGTCGGTGCCCTTGACCGTGAACTTGCCGTCCTTGAACTCGATGTCGCTTTCGGCGGCTTCGAGCACGTGGCCGGCGACCTTCTTAGCCTTGGCCTCGATCTTGTCGAGCGCCTTGAAAATCGCCGACATGCCGACCGCGCCGGAGCGCGACCCATAGGTGCCCATGCCCATCTGCACCTTGTCGGTGTCGCCATGGACGATGGAGACGTTCTCGATCGGGATGCCGAGGCGGTCGGAGACGAGTTGGGCGAACGTCGTTTCGTGACCCTGGCCGTGGCTGTGCGAGCCGGTGAGGATCTCGACGGTGCCGATCGGGTTGACCCTGACTTCCGCCGATTCCCAAAGACCGACGCCCGCGCCGAGCGAGCCCACCGCCGCCGACGGCGCGATGCCGCAGGCCTCGATGAAGGCGGAGAAGCCAACGCCGCGCAGCTTGCCCTTGGCGGCCGAAGCCGCCTTGCGCGCCGCCACGCCCTTGTAGTCGGCGTGTTCGAGCGCCTTGTCGAGCGCGCCGGCGTAGTTGCCGACGTCGTAGGCCATGATGACCGGCGTCTGGTGCGGGAACTCGGTGACGAAGTTCTGCCGGCGGAATTCGGCGGGGTCGCGACCCGTCTCGCGCGCGGCGAGCTCCATCAATCGCTCGATGACGAATGTCGCCTCCGGCCGCCCAGCGCCGCGATAGGCGTCGACCGGCGCGGTGGTCGTGTAGATCGCGTCGACCTCGGCGTAGATCGCCGGGATGTTGTACTGGCCCGCCAGCAGCGGCGCATAGAGATAGGTCGGCACCGAAGAGGCGAAGGTCGAGAGATAGGCCCCCATGTTGGCGAGGGTGTGCACGCGCACGCCCGTCACCTTGCCGCTCGCGTCGACCGCGAGTTCGGCGCGCGTGACGTGGTCGCGGCCGTGCGCGTCGGACAGGAACGCCTCGGTGCGGTCGGAAGTCCATTTGATCGGACGCTCGATTTTCTTGGACGCCCAGGTGCAAATCGTTTCCTCGGCGTAGATGAAGATTTTCGAGCCGAAGCCGCCGCCGACATCGGGCGCGACGACGCGGAGCTTGTTCTCCGGCGCAAGCCCGATGAACGCCGACAGCACGAGGCGCGCGACATGCGGGTTCTGGCTGGTCGTCCACAGCGTCAGCGTGTCGGTGCCGGAATCGTAGTCGCCGATCGCGGCGCGCGGCTCCATCGCATTGGGGATCAAGCGGTTGTTGACGAGGTCGAGCTTGGTCACATGCGCGGCCTTGGCGAAAGCCGCGTCGGTCGCCGCCTTGTCGCCGAGATGCCAGTTATAGACCGTGTTGTCGGGCGCGGCGTCGTGGATGGTCGCGCCGCCGACCGCCTTCTTGAGGTCGACGACCGCCGGCAGCACGCCGTAATCGACGACGACCTTCTCGCCCGCGTCGCGCGCCTGCGCGAAGGTTTCGGCGATGACGACGGCGACATGGTCGCCGACATAGCGCACCTTGCCGTGCGCCAGCGCCGGATGCGCGCCCGCCTTCATCGGCGAACCGTCCTTGTAGTGGATCATCCAGCCGCAGATCAGGCCGCCGATCTTGTCGGCGGCGACGTCATCGCCGGTGAAGATCGCCACCACGCCGGGCGAGGCGGCGGCTTGGCTGATGTCGATGGAATTGATGGTCGCGTGCGCATGCGGCGAGCGCACAAAATAGGCGTGCGTCTGGCCGGGACGATTGATGTCGTCGACGTAACGGCCCTTGCCGGTGATGAATCGGATGTCTTCCTTGCGCTTCACGGAAGCGCCGATGCCGGTCGCATTCATAATTTCTCTCCCTGAAATTCTGGCTTCTTATTCGGCGGCTTGGGCGTGGCCAGCCATTTCGCGCGCGCCTTGCGCGATCGATTTGACGATGTTGTGGTAGCCGGTGCAGCGGCAGATGTTGCCTTCGAGCTCGTGGCGGATGGTCGCCTCGTCGAGGTTGTTGCCCTTGCGATTGACCAGATCGACCGCCGTCATGATCATGCCCGGCGTGCAATAGCCGCATTGCAGGCCGTGATTGTCCTGGAACGCCTGCTGCATCGGATGCAGCTTGTCGCCCTGCGCGATGCCTTCGATCGTCGTGACATGGGCGCCGTCGCAGGAGACCGCGAGCGTGGTGCAGGACTTGATCGCCTTGCCGTCGACATGGACGACGCAGGCGCCGCACTGCGAGGTGTCGCAGCCGACATGGGTGCCGGTCAGGCGCAGGTTCTCACGGATAAACTGAACCAGCAGGGTTCGCGCTTCTATATTGGCCGAAACGGCTTTGCCGTTGACCGTCATCGCTACCTGAACCATTCGAGATTTCCTCCCAAACCAACCACGCCTTCCGCCTCGCGCCTATTGTCTGGCGGAAACGAGCGCAGCGGAACTCGCAAAACTTCGGACGGCGACCCTCGCGCCCTGTGAGAGGATGCTTGCCCGCGCGCTTGGCGGGCGTCAACAGGAAAAAGGCGCCGATATGCCTGTCCGACTATAACGCTATTGCCCGCACATTGGGCGCTACATCGCCTGCGCATACAAAGACTTTCGATATTATGGGCCTTGCTTGCCATGCGCCCGAAAGAGGCGCTCTCGCTCTCGGGTTCGGCCGGGGCGCAACGCGCCGCGCCCAGGTCTTGACAAAGCCTAAAAAAGCGCCAATGCCGCTATCGTAAGGGCGTCCGAGGCGGCTTGGCGCCCGAAGATGAAGACTTGGGGACGGAGCGTCGAGGCGCATAGATTGCCGGACAGGTTGGCGCGTTTCGTGCTTACCCTGAACCGACGGCCAGGCGACTTGAGGCCAGGTTGGGGGGCTTAGCGCCGCATGGACAATTTCATACAGCAGCTCATCAATGGGCTGACGCTGGGGTCGATCTACGGTCTCATCGCCATCGGCTACACGATGGTCTTCGGCATCATCGGCATGATCAATTTCGCCCACGGCGACGTGTTCATGCTCTCCGCCTTCATCGCGCTGATCGTGTTCTTGTTCCTGACCAAGACGGTCGGCCTCGGCTTTCTTCCGCTCGCGCTCGTCATCGTGCTGCTGGCGGGCATGGCGCTGACCTCCGTATGGAACTGGACGATCGAGCGGGTCGCCTATCGGCCGTTGCGCGGTTCATTCCGCCTCGCGCCGCTGATCTCTGCGATCGGGATGTCGACGTTCTTGTCGAATTTCGTGCAGGTCGCTCAGGGGCCGCGCAACAAGCCGATCCCGCCGATGTTCGCGGAGCTGCTGCATTTCGACTACGGCGGCCACAGCATCACCGTTCAGGTCCGGCAGATCGTCATCGTCGTGGTGACTTCAGTCCTGCTGGTCGTCTTCTGGTGGCTGGTGCAGCGCACTAACCTCGGCCGCGCCCAGCGCGCCTGCGAACAGGATCGCAAGATGGCCGCGCTGATCGGCGTCGATGTCGATCGCACGATCTCGATCACCTTCGTCATCGGGGCCGCGTTGGCCGCGGTCGCCGGCGCGATGTACGTGATGCAGTATGGCGTGGTGAGTTTTTCCGACGGGTTCCTGCCCGGCGTTAAGGCGTTCACCGCAGCCGTGCTCGGCGGCATCGGCTCGTTGCCGGGCGCGGTGCTCGGCGGACTGATGATCGGTCTCATCGAAACGCTGTGGCAGATGATCCCGACCGAAGGCGTGCCCGAATACAAGGACGTCGCCGCGTTCTCGATCCTGGCGATCACGTTGATCTTCATGCCCTCGGGCATTCTTGGCCGGCCCGAAATCGAGAAGGTGTGACGATGTCGGCGGAATTGGAATTAAAAGGCGCAGGCGGCGCCTTCAAAGAAGCCGCGATCGCCGCGCTGATCACGCTGGCGTTGTGCACCCCGATCATCATGTTCCGCACCGATTTGGACGAGAACACGGGATCGCTCCAACTGATCTTCCGCCCCGTCGCGGTGCTGGTGTTCATGGCGCTGGCGTTCGTTGGCCGCCTTTTGGTGCTGACGCTGCGGATGAGACCGGCGCGCGCGAAAGCGGCGCCGAGGGTTGGAGCGCCGAGCGGGATCGCCGCGTTCTTCAGCTATGTGATCGGACCGCTCGGCCTGGCGTTCCTGTTCGTTTATCCGTTCTTCGTCGTCTGGTGGTTGGGGGCCGGCGGCGCGCTGAAATGGGTCGACAGCTACGGCATTCAGATTCTGATCTACGTGATGCTGGGCTGGGGTCTCAACATCGTCGTCGGTCTCGCCGGCCTGCTCGATCTCGGTTATGTCGCGTTCTACGCGGTCGGCGCTTATTCCTATACGCTGCTGGCCACCAATTTCGGCCTGTCGTTCTGGATTTGCCTGCCGATCGCCGGCGTGCTGGCGGCGTGTTGGGGCATGATCCTCGGCTTTCCGGTGCTGCGGCTGCGCGGCGACTATCTGGCCATCGTGACGCTGGCGTTCGGAGAGATCATCCGCACCATCCTGATCAACTGGACGTCGTTCTCCGGCGGCACCGCCGGCATCAGCTCGATCCCGAAGATCACCTTCTTCGGCCTGCGCTTCGCCGACGCCGACGACGGCTTCGACAATTACTTCCACATGGACTACTCGCCGATCCACGGCAAGCTGTTCCTCTACTATGTGATTTTGGCGCTGGCGCTCATCACCAATCTGGTGACGCTGCGGCTTAGGCGCCTGCCGATCGGTCGCGCCTGGGAGGCGTTGCGCGAGGACGAGATCGCCTGCCGGTCGCTCGGCATCAACACCACCAACACCAAGCTCACCGCCTTCGCGCTCGGCGCGTTTTTCGCCGGCCTCGCCGGCTCGTTCTTCGCGGTGCGCCAGGGTTTCATCAGCCCCGAAAGCTTCACCTTCAACGAGTCGGCGACGATTCTGGCCATCGTCGTGCTCGGCGGCATGGGCTCGCAGATCGGCGTCGCGCTGGCGGCGGTGGCGCTGATCGGCGGCTTCGAGATGCTGCGCGAGCTTGGTTGGCTGAAGGACCTTATGGCGACCTATTTCGGCATGACGGATTTCGACCCGGCGCAATATCGCGGGCTGCTGTTCGGTCTGGCGATGGTGGTGATGATGGTGGTGCGCCCGCGCGGTTTCGTCTCGACGCGCTCGCCCTCGATCTATCTGGTCAGGCGCACGGCGGTCTCAGGCGATCTGGTTGGGGAGGGGCACGGTTGATGCGTTGGAATAGCGATCCGCTGCTCGTCGTCGAACATTTGACGATGCGCTTCGGCGGCCTTGTCGCCGTCAACGACCTGTCGTTCCAAGTCGGGCGCGGCGACATCACCGCGCTGATCGGCCCCAACGGCGCCGGCAAGACCACGGTGTTCAACTGCGTGACCGGCTTCTACAAGCCGACCGAGGGCCGGCTCGCGCTGGCGCGCGCGGGCCGAGCCGACCGCGACGCGATCGAGGCGCTGACCCACTCCTCGGCGCGCACCGCGAAAATCGGCGATAACGAGCTGTTCCTGCTCGAACGCATGCCCGGCCATCTGATCGCCCATCACGCCAAGGTCGCGCGCACGTTCCAGAACATCCGGCTGTTCCAGGGCATGACGGTGCTGGAAAACATCATGGTCGCGCACCACAACCTGTTGATGCGCGCCAGCGGCCTGACGTTTCTGGGGCTCTTCGGCGCGCCCCATTATCGCGCCAGCGAAGCCTGGGCGGTCGACCGCGCCAAATATTGGATCGACAAGATCGGCCTCATGGACCGCGCCGACGATCCCGCCGGCGAACTGCCCTACGGCGCGCAGCGCCGCCTGGAGATCGCCCGCGCCATGTGCACCGACCCGGTGCTGCTGTGCCTCGACGAGCCGGCGGCGGGACTGAACCCGCGCGAGTCGCTCGAACTCAACACGCTGCTCAACACGATCCGCGACGAGCACGGCGTGTCGATCCTGCTGATCGAACATGACATGTCGGTGGTGATGCAGATATCCGACCACGTTGTGGTGCTCGACTACGGCACGAAGATCTCCGACGGCACGCCGGTGGAAGTGCGCAACGATCCCAAGGTGATCGCCGCATATCTGGGCGTCGCCGATGAGGAAGAACTCGCCGAAGTCGAAGCGGAGATCCACGCATGAGCGCGCTTCCCGCCGCTTCCGCCGCGCCGGCCCCCGCCAAGAAGCTGTTGCTGCAATTGCGCGGCGTGCAGACCTTCTACGGCAAGATTCAGGCGCTGAAGGGCGTCGACATCGACGTCAACGAAGGCGAAATCGTCACGCTGATCGGCGCCAACGGCGCCGGCAAGTCGACCACCATGATGACGATCTTCGGCTCCCCGCGCGCGCGGAGCGGGACCATCACGTTCGCCGGCCAGGACATCACCAACCTGCCGCCGCATATCATCGCGCGCCTGCAGATCGCGCAATCGCCGGAGGGGCGGCGCATTTTTCCGCGCATGACCGTCTACGAAAACCTGCAGATGGGCGCCTCCATCGACGGCTTCGCGCATTTCGATGAGGATCTGGATCGCGCCTACAAGATGTTTCCGCGCCTGAAGGAGCGCGCGCAACAGCGCGGCGGCACGCTGTCGGGCGGCGAACAGCAGATGCTGGCGATCGCCCGCGCGCTGATGAGCCGGCCGAAGCTGCTGCTGCTCGACGAGCCCTCGCTGGGCCTGGCGCCGCTGATCGTCAAACTGATTTTCGGGGCGATCGAGGAACTCAACCGCACGCAGGGGTTGTCCGTGTTCCTGGTCGAACAGAACGCCTTTCATGCGCTGAAGCTCGCCCATCGCGGCTATGTCATGGTCAACGGCGCGATCACGATGAGCGGCGCCGGCGCTGAACTGCTCGCGCGGCCGGAAGTCCGCGCGGCCTATCTGGAAGGCGGGCATTGATGTTGACTTGGCTGCTCCCTGAGACTGATGGCGTTGCGATCGGCTTGCGGCTGTTCATAGATCTTCTTGCTTTTCTGGCCGCGGCGGCGACGGGGCGCTCGTTCGCCGCCTCGTGGAGCCCGCTGTGGCTTATTCTGCCTGCGATGCTGGCGCTGGCGGCGGCCATGCATTTCCTGCACTACGCGCTGTTTGAGGAAGATCTGGGCTCGGCCTATTACTATGGCGTGATCTTCCTTATTCTGTTGATCGGAGCGGCGGCCGGCTATCGCTCGAAACGCGCCCTGCAAATGGGCTCGCAATATCGCTGGATGTTCTATACCGAGGGCATGTTCTGGAGCGCGCGGCCGCTGGATTAGCTTGGGGCAAGAAAAAATCTCATTCCCCAATGCGGCTAGCCGCGTGACTTCCGTCTGAAAACACGCTTTAACACGCGCTTGAACCGGGGGCTTCCCCGTTATTGTCGTGAACTAAGGAGTTAAGTCGCATGAAAAATATTGGGTTGTCGGGCGTATTGCTCGCGGCTGGCCTCGCCTATGCGGGCGCGGCCTCGGCGGACGTCAAGATGGGCGTCGCCGGTCCGATCACCGGCCCCAACGCCTCGTTCGGCGCGCAGCTGACGCAGGGCGTCGGTCAGGCGGCGGAGGATTTCAACAAGTCCGGCGGCATCCTCGGCCAGAAGATTTCGGTCGAGCCCGGCGACGACGTCTCCGATCCCAAGCAGGGCGTCTCGGTGGCCAACAAATTCGTCGGCGACGGCGTCAAGTTCGTGGTCGGCCACTTCAACTCCGGCGTGACGATCCCGGCGAGCGAGGTCTACGCCGACAACGGCGTGTTGATGATCACGCCCTCGGCGACCAATCCGAAGGTCACCGACCGCAAGTTGTGGGACGTGTTCCGCACCTGCGGCCGCGACGACCAGCAGGGCAAGCTTTGGGCCGACCTCGCGCTCGGCAAGCTCAAGGACAAGAAGATCGCCATTTTGGACGACAAGACGCCTTACGGCCAGGGGCTCGCCAATGCGGCGAAAGGCTTCATGAACGCCGGCGGCAAGAAGGAAGTGCTCTACGAAGGCGTCAACGTCGGCGAGAAGGATTATTCGGCCGTCGTCTCCAAGATCAAGGCGAGCGGCGCCGACTACGTGATGTGGGGCGGCCTGCACACAGAAGGCGGACTGATCGTGCGCCAGATGCGCGACCAGGGCATGAAGACTGTGATGATCTCGGGCGACGGCATCACCGACGACGAGTTCGCGCAGATCGGCGGCCCCGGCGTCGAGGGCACGCTGATGTCGTTCGGCCCCGATCCGCGCAACAACCCCAACGCCAAGGCGGTGGTCGCCGAGTTCAAGGCCAAGGGCTTCGATCCCCAGGGCTACACGCTCTACAGCTATGCGGCGATGCAGATCTTCAAGGCGGCCGCCGAGGCGACCAAGTCGCTCGACACCAAGAAGATGGCCGCCTACATGCATGAAGGCAAGCCGTTCCACACCGTGATCGGCGACATCTCCTATGACAAGAAGGGCGACCGCACCAACGTCGACTACGTTTGGTACGTCTGGGAAAAGGGCGCCGACGGCAAGATCACCTACAAGCAGCAGTAGGCTTAGCGTCGCTCTAGCAGCGTCTGCGACAAAGAGGCCCGCCGTTTTCGGCGGGCTTTTTTTTCGACGCCGGGGCGGCTCGCGGCGTCGCCTCTCCGGCGTCGCCCGAGGGTGGCGCTGCGTCGCGCTTGGGAGTATGAGGTCGGCAGCAAGAGGTCAGGGTAAGACAAAAGTCGACCGCCGTTTGTCGCTGTTCTATTGGCGAGTGGCGACGTTCGGCGGTTCGTGTACAGAGAATGCAACGACGGCGCCGGCCGCGCTCCTCTTCCTGGGCGGGCGCCTGCACATGTGGAGACGCTCATGTCGGCCAAGGATATCGTCATCGCCAGCGCCAAGCGCACGGCGGTCGGATCGTTCAACGGCGCATTCGCCAACACGCCCGCGCATGAACTCGGCGCCGCCGCGATCACGGCCGCGCTCGCCGCGGCCAAAGTGTCGACGCGGCCGACGTCGACGAAGTGATCCTCGGCCAGATCCTTTCGGCGGGCGAGGGCCAGAACCCGGCCCGGCAGGCGGCGATGAAGGCCGGCGTTCCGCAGGAGAAGACGGCGTTCGGCCTCAACCAGCTCTGCGGCTCGCGGCCTGCGCGCGGTCGCGATCGGCCTGCAGCAGATCGCCAACGGCGACGCCGACATCATCGTCGCCGGCGGCATGGAGTCGATGTCGATGGCCCCGCACGCCGCGCATCTGCGCAACGGCGTGAAGATGGGCGACTTGAAGTTCATCGACTCGATGATCAAGGACGGCCTGACCGACGCCTTCCACGGCTATCACATGGGCAACACGGCCGAGAACATCGCCGCCAAGTGGCAGATCAGCCGCGAGGAGCAGGACCGCTTCGCCACCGGCTCGCAGAACAAGGCCGAGGCGGCGCAGAAGGCCGGCAAGTTCAAGGACGAGATCGCGCCCTTCACGATCTCCACCAAGAAGGGCGACGATCATCGTCGACGACGACGAGTTCATCCGCCACGGCGCGACCTATGACGCGCTCGCCAAGCTGCGCGCCGGCCTTCTCCAAGGACGGCACGGTGACGGCGGGCAACGCCTCGGGCATCAACGACGGCGCCGCGGCGCTGGTGCTGATGACGCGCGGCGGAGGCCGAGAAGCGCGGCATCACGCCGCTGGCGCGCATCGTCTCCTGGGCGACCGCCGGCGTCGATCCCGCGATCATGGGCACCGGGCCGATCCCCGCCTCGCGCAAGGCGCTCGCCAAGGCCGGCTGGTCGGTCAAGGACCTCGATCTCGTCGAGGCCAACGAGGCCTTCGCCGCGCAGGCGCTGGCGGTCAACAAGGACCTCGGCTGGGATCCCGACATCGTCAACGTCAACGGCGGCGCGATCGCGATCGGCCATCCGATCGGCGCCTCGGGCGCGCGCGTGCTGGTGACGCTGCTGCACGAGATGGCGCGCCGCAACGCCAAGAAGGGCCTCGCCACGCTCTGCATCGGCGGCGGCATGGGCATCGCGCTGACCGTCGAGCGCTGATCGCCGTCAAGCATTACAGGGGCGCGGCCGCCGAAGGCCGCGCCCATTCAGGGAGCGAAACAACCAAGGAGTGGGTCATGAGCAGAGTTGCGGTCGTCACCGGGGGCACGCGCGGCATCGGCGCGGCGATCTCCAAGGCGCTGGTCGCGGCGGGCTACAAGGTCGCCGCCACCTATCACGGCAACGACGAGGCCGCCGCCAAGTTCAAGGCCGAGACCGGCGTCGCACGTCTACAAGTGGGACGTCGAGCAACTACGAGGCCTGCGTCGCCGGCCTCGCCAAGGTCGCAGAGCGACCTCGGCCCGGTCGACGTGCTCGTCAACAACGCCGGCATCACCAAGGACGGCTTCTTCCACAAGATGACGCCGGAGCAATGGTACGCCGTCATCAACACCAACCTCAACTCGCTGTTCAACATGACGCGCCCGGTGTGGGAGGGCATGCGCGAGCGCAAGTTCGGCCGCGTGATCTGCATCTCCTCGATCAACGGCCAGAAGGGGCAGGCGGGCCAGGTCAACTATTCCGCCGCCAAGGCCGGCGACATCGGCTTCGTCAAGGCGCTGGCGCAGGAGGGCGCGCGCGTCGGCATCACCGTCAACGCGATCTGCCCCGGCTATATCGCGACCGAGATGGTGAAGGCGATCGCGCCGGAAGTGCTGGCCAAGAACATCCTGCCGCAGATCCCGGTCGGCCGGCTCGGCGAGCCCGAGGAGATCGGCCGCGCGGTCGTGTTCCTCGCCGCCGACGACGCCGGCTTCATCACCGGCTCGACGCTGTCGGCCAACGGCGGGCAATACGTCGCGTGAGACGCCACGTCTCGGCGTAAGGGCCGGATCGCCGCGGAAAGCCGGACCGCTCTTGGCGTGATCGTAAGATGGCCGTCGCCGACTGCGCGAGGCGGCGTCGCCGTTCTGCGTGCGGCGGAAACACTCGCGGAAATTCATCGCGAACACCACCGCAATACGCCGGCTAGGGCGAATGGGTTCATCAGCGCGATCAACTCATACCAGCGGCCGTTGGAATCCAACCGCCGTCCTGGCCGGCCTTGTCCCTGATATCCACGCCGTCGGACTTTGGCGCTTATCGTACTGGAGGCGGAAACGTTGGAGAGAACTCTTCCCAGCTCGCAGAGGCGGCCCAGCGTGGATGCCCGGGACAAGCCCGGGTAAGACGAGTCAGCGCCGCGGGCCGGTAAAAATATGTATGCTAGCGGCGCAACAAAACGAACAGCCGCGAATTACAGATTTATATAGAACTTTTTGGGGAGATCGCCATGAGCAAGCATATGCCCAAGGTTCCGCCGGCCAACCGGTCTCCCAAGGGTCCGCAGGCGGCTCACCCCGTCGATCGCGACGCGGCGCCCGCCGAGCACAAAGGCGACGTGAATATCGCGGAGCAGGGGGAGACCGCGAATATCAAACAAAATACGACCAACAAAGGCTTCTTCAAAGGGCGGCGGATGAAATAACGACGCCGCAGGACGACGTCGAAGCGTCATTCCGTCTACACCGTCGGCTCCAACTGGGCGGCGTCTTTGGCGGGCCCGCGCAGCGGGCGCTCTTCCATCGCGATGAAAAACGCCAGACAAACCGCGGTCGCCGCCGCCATCAGGCCGAAGGCGGCGCGAAACGCTTGCGCGGCGGCGGCGGGATCGGCGCCGCCGACGACGTCCTTTTCGTCGAGCCCATAAGCGAAGATCACCGCGCCGAAAATGGCGACGCCGAGCGCGCTGCCGAGGCTGCGCACAAACGCCAGCGTCGCCGTCGCCGCGCCCATGTCTCTCGGGATCGGCGGCGTTCTGCACGCAAACGGTGAGCGTCGGGAACAGCGTGCCGAGCCCTAGGCCGTAGACGAGGATCAGCGCCTCGGCGCTCCAGACGTTGAGCTGCGGCGCCAGCGCCGACATCGCGACGAGCGCGACGACCGCCGCCGGCAGACCGACATAGCCCATGGTCTTGTAGCGTTTCAGCTTCGGAAGATTGAGACCGGTGAAATTGGAGCCGACGACGCTGGCGCCCAGCACCACGATGAGCGCGAGACCGGCGGCGGTCGGATCGAGCCCCAGGCAAAGCTCGAAATACAGCGGGATATAAACAACCGCCGCGACGTAGACGAGCATGCCGAAGAACATCGACGTCGTCGCCTTGTCGACGACGCGATTGGCGAAAATCGACGGCGGGATCAGCGGCTCCGGCGCGTGTTTGAGATGCGTCACGAACGCCGCCCCGAGCACCGCCGCCGCCGCGCCCAAGCCGAGCACGATCGGCGAGCTCCACGGCAAAGTCTCGCCGCCGAGCGTCAGCATCAACATCAGCGCCACCGTGGCGCCGACCACCAGCACGCCGCCGAGCCAGTCGAGCCTGTGCATCCGGCGCACTTGCGGCAGGTCGCGCAGCAGCCGATCGCAGACGACGAAAGCCGCGGCGCCGATCGGCAGATTGAGCCAGAAGATGACGGTCCACGACAGATGCTGGGCGAGAAAGCCGCCGAGCGCCGGCCCGGCGATGCTCGAAGCCGCCCAGACCGTCGAAATATAGACCGTGTATTGCGCGCGTTCGCGGGGGCTGGCGATGTCGGCGACCACCGTTTGCGCCATCGCCATCAACCCGCCGCCGCCGAGCCCCTGCAACGCGCGGGCGACGATCAACGCGCCGATGTTCGGCGACAGCGCGCAAGCGACCGACCCGACGAGGAACAGCGCCAGCGCCGAAAGCAGCACGATGCGCCGGCCGTGGATGTCCGACAGCTTGCCGTAAAGCGGCGTCGCCGCGGTCGAGGTGAGGAAATAGGCCGAGACGATCCAGGGCAGGAACGCGGCGCCGCCGAGCGCCGCGCCGATCGTCGGCAACGCCGGCGAGACGATGGTCGAATCCAGCGTCGCCAGAAACATCGCCAGCATCACGCCGATGACGATGTTGCGCTTTTCGATACGATCCAGAGACGCGCGGGAGGCTCGACAAATCGCGGGCTTTCTGAGGTGGGGCGCTCGCGAAACGGCGAAGCTGCAATCGAGGGGGTACATGCAAGGGACGGCGCGCGCGCGCGCAACCCGGTCGCCGCGCCTGACGCGCAAAGTTTTGTGACGCGCCGCGCCCGTTCTACGGCGCCAGCATCGTCTCCAGCGCCGCGATCTCGGCCGCGGCCGCCTCGACCATCTTGCGCTCGGCGTCGCGATAGGCGCGCAGGATCTGTTGGCCGGCGGCGGTCAGCGCGGCGCCGCCGCCCTTCGGGCCGCCGGGCTGGGCGCGCACCAGCGGCTCGCCGAACTGGCGATTCAGTTCGTCGACCAGCAGCCAGGCGCGCCGATAGGACATCTTGTGCTGGCGACCCGCCGCGGAGATCGAACCGGTCGCCGCGATCGCCTCAAGAAGCGCGATCTTGCCGGGTCCGAGCCGGCGCTCGGGCGCGAAATCGAAGCGGATGGTGAGCCTCGTCGTCATCGCCCGGCGTTTTCTCCTGTCGGCTCACGCTAAGCCCCTCGCGCGGCATTGCGCAAAGATGCTCCAGCTACCGCACCAGCGTCAGCCGCTTCGCCGCCCGCGTGACGCCGGTGTAGAGCCAGCGCGCGCGGTGCTCGCGGAAGGCGCGGCTCTCGTCGAACAGCACGACATGATCCCATTGCGAGCCCTGCGCCTTGTGCACCGTCAGCGCGTAGCCGAAATCGAATTCGTCGGATTGGCGGCGGACCGGATAGGGCAGGTCCGCCTCCTGGCCCTCGAAGAACGCGCGGTGGACGGCGACGGCCGTCGGCGGCCGGCCCAAATCCTCCTCCGGGCGGAGCGTCAGTTTGGCGAAATCGTTGGCCATGCCGACGACCTCGACGACCCGCCACAGGCCGCCGTTGAGCAGCCCCTTCTCGCGGTCGTTGCGCAGGCAGACCAGTTTTTCGTCCGCCGTGGGCGTCAGCCCGTCGCGACCCTGCAACTGGCGGATGCGCAGGTTGTAGGCGCGACGCGTCTTGTTGAGGCCGACGAGGATCTGGTCGGCCGCCATCACCCGCTCGGCGTCGATCTCGTCGCGGCGCAGCACCTGCGTCTCGCCATATTCGCCATAAGCCGCCTCGCCGCCCTCGCGAATCGTTTGCGACAGGCGGATGATCGGGTTGTCCTGGGCCTGGCGGTGAATCTCGGTCAGCATCACGTCGGGCGCGCGATCGGTGAAGAAGCCCGCGCCCTTCACCGGCGGCAGTTGCGCGGGGTCGCCGAGCACCAGGATCGGCTTGCCGAACGACAGCAAATCGCGGCCAAGCTCCTCATCGACCATCGAACATTCGTCGATCACGATGAGGCCGGCGCGAGAGGCCGGCCCGTCCTTGTTGAGCGTAAAACTCGGCCGGCCGTCCTTGTCCTCGCTGGCGTTGTAGATCAGCGAATGGATGGTGGCGGCGCCGGCGCAACCGCGCGAGCGCATGACCAGCGCCGCCTTGCCGGTGAAAGCGGCGAAAAGGGCCTTGCCGTGCGGCGTGTTCGGCGACATGGCGGGCGAGCGTGGTCTTGCCGACGCCGGCGTAGCCGAACAAGCGAAACACCGGCGGATCGCCCGCCTTGAGCCAGCGCCCGACGGAATCGAGCGCCGCGGCCTGCTCGGGCGACCAGCGCGGCGCCGGCCGCGGCGCCGAGCGCGGCTTTGGCGGAGCGGCCTCGGCCGGGTCCGGTTTGCGCTTTGCGTCGGTTGAGATCGAGTTCGGCCTTGCAGCGCGGGCAGACGACCGGGCTCTTTCCCATGTCGTAGAACCGCGCCGCGCAGGCCGGGCATTGCCGTTTGACGCCAAGCCTCACTTCGCCTCGCCTGGGATGGTTAACCCAAAATTAATGAATCGGCGCGCAGCCTCGGGCCTATCCCGGTCTCACCGGTCTGGCCCTTGAAGCGCGCGGAAAGGCGCACATATCATGGGTCAGCGCGTCGCCCTACGGGACGCGCCAGGTGAAAGGGCCGGACGACCGTCGCGTTCGCGTGAGGTTTAGGCCGGCGAAGCGCCCAAAGGGGCTTCGGACATGGTGCGCATGACGACGATGAGTTCGCCGCTCCTGCTGGGTTTCGACGATATCGAGCGTGCGCTCGAACGGGCGGCCAAGTCGGGGTCGGATGGTTATCCCCCGTACAATATCGAGCGTGTTCCAGCGTCCGGCAATGCGCAGGAGCGCTTGCGCATCACTTTGGCGGTCGCCGGGTTCTCGCGCGAAGATATTGAAGTGACGCAGGAAGAGAGCCAGCTGTGGATTCGCGGACGTCAGCGCGAAGACAAGTCGCGCGAGTACATCCATCGCGGAATCGCGGCGCGGCAGTTTCAGCGGAATTTCCTGCTTGCGGAGGGGATGCAGGTGCTTGGCGCGGAGCTTGCGAACGGTTTGTTGTCGATCGACGTCGTGAAACCGCAGCCGGAGCGGGTCGTTAAGAAGATTAACATTTCGGCGCGAGACTGAATGTTTGCGTCGCGGCGGGTCGCTGGATCGGCGGCGAGCGCCGGAAAGGAGAAGGCGTCATGAGTGAATTTCCTGCTGTCTGCGGACCTGACCCCGCAGCAGTTCGCCCATCTCGGCGCCGGCGCGATCGCCTACCTCAAGACCATCCGGTCCGAGGACGCGCAGCGTCTGTTTCCGCAGGCCCCGCCGATCCGGCCGGGCTTGCAGCTGTTCGCGCTGCTCAACGCCGATGGCTCGCCGATCCTGCTGACCGACTCCAAGGACGCGGCGATCGCCAACGCCTGGGAGCACCAGCTCGAGACCGTCAGCGTCCACTAAAGGCTGTGGAGCGCCCCTCGTGGGCGCTCGCGCTCCGGCGCGCGGAATCGGGTAGCTGCCGCTCGCCGGCGAGGGATCGCATGCAGGCCTATCTCGATCTTTTGCGCGAAGCGCTGGATGCAGGGCGCCGTAAAGGGCGACCGGACGGGCACGGGCGTACGCTCGCTGTTCGGCCGGCAATTGCGGTTCGACCTCAGCGCCGGATTTCCGCTGGTCACCACCAAACGGCTGCATCTGAAGTCGATCGTCCACGAACTGATCTGGTTCCTCAACGGCGACACGAACGTCCGCTATCTGCAAGACAATGGCGTCGGCATCTGGGACGAGTGGGCGGACGCCGATGGCGATCTCGGCCCGGTCTACGGCGAACAATGGCGCTCCTGGGCGGGCGCGGACGGCCGGACCTACGACCAGATCGCCGGGGTTGTCGCAGAAATCAAACGCAATCCCGATTCGCGGCGCCTGATCGTCTCGGCCTGGAACGTGCCCGACATCGAGCGGATGAAACTGCCGCCGTGCCATTGCCTGTTCCAGTTCTATGTCGCCGACGGGCGGCTCTCCTGCCAGCTTTATCAGCGCTCGGCCGACCTGTTCCTCGGCGTGCCGTTCAACATCGCGAGCTACGCGCTGCTGACGCATCTGGTCGCGCGCGAATGCGGGCTCGACGTCGGCGACTTCGTGCATACGTTCGGCGACGCGCATCTCTATGTGAACCACGAGGCCCAGGCGCGCGAGCAGCTTTCGCGCGCGCCCCGGCCGCTGCCGCGGCTGAAGCTGAAGCCGGCGCCGCGCTCGCCGCGTGGGGCGTTGTTCGATCTCAAGGCCGAGGACATCGCGTTCGAGGGCTACGATCCCTGGCCGGCGATCAAGGCGCCGGTGGCGGTGTGAGGGGCGGGATCGCCATGGTCGCGGCGGTTGCGCGCAACGGGGCCATCGGCGCGCAGGGCGGGTTGCCGTGGCGATTGTCGAGCGATCTCAAGCGCTTCAAGTCGCTTACCATGGGCAAGCCGCTCATCATGGGGCGCAAGACTTTTGAATCGGTCGGCCGTCCGCTTCCCGGCCGGCGCGTGATCGTGGTGACGCGCGATCTCGGCTGGACTCGACCCGACGTGGAGGTTGCGCACGGTCTGGACGAAGCGTTGGCGCTGGCGGCGGGGGCGCAAGAGACCATGATCGGCGGCGGCGGCGAGATCTATGCGCTGGCCTTGCCCTACGCCGACCGCCTCTACCTTACGGAAGTCGAGGCCGAACCCGCGGGCAATGTCTTTTTCCCGGCATTCGACCGCGCCCAATGGCGAGAGACGAGCCGGGAGATCGGTCTCATCGGTCCCAAGGACGACCACCCCTTCGTCTTTGCCGACTATGAGCGAATCTGAGGCGTCGCTTCGGGTCTATTTCGCCGGCAGTCCCCTCACGAACGCCACCGCCGCGCCGATGAGCCGCGCGCCGCAGCGCGTCGTCGCCATAGGCCTCGGGTCCGGCGCGCACCCAGCCGCCCATGGCGCGGCCGCGCGAGATCATCGGGCCGATCGTCGTCGAGCGCCAGCGCCCAGCCGTCGCGGCCCTTGCCGAGCCGCGCCAGCATGCCGTCCTCGCGCGCGCCGCAGAGCAGATTGCCGTTCAGCAGCCACGCCCAGCCGCCGAACATCGACTTTTCGGTCAGCCCGGCTCGCGCGGCAGATCCGGCGCGGATCAGCTCTTCGAGGCCGGGATCGCGCGCCATCTAGGGCCGTGAAGGCGCCGGGCGGGATGTTTCCCGGCTCGACATAGGCGTGATGCAGCGCGTCGAGCTGCGCCCACAGCACGTTGCACTTGAAGCGCACGGCGTCGACGCAGGCCTCCTGCTCGGCGCGCGTGCGGGCGTTGCGCTTGATGTAGTCGAGCGCGAAATCGGCGTCGCGCGGCGCCTGCGCGAGCCGGCGCTTGAAATAGGCCATCACGTCTTCGCCGATGAAATCGTAGTTCTCCAGCATGCCGGAGATGCGCTCGCGATGGATCTTCGGCGCGAACAGCTCCGTCAGCGACGAGGCGACGGCGACCGTCAGCGGCTCCACGGCGACGAAGCGCACATAGGCCTCGACCGCGAAGCGCGTCGCCGGCAGCGCGCCGCGCTTGGAAATCGACATAGTCGCGGTCGAGCCCGAGGCCGTCGGTCAGCACCAGCCAACGCTCGATGCCGCCGGGCTCGTCGCCGAAACCGTCGTGATCGAGGATGCGATGCACCCATTCGCGGCGCAGCTCGCGCGATCTCGGCGCGGCGATCAGCGCGGCGTCCTTGCGCGGCACGGCTTCCTGATAGCAATAGCGGTTGAGCGCCCAGGCCTGCACCTGCCCCTTGTTGAGCTTGCCGCCGTGCAGCAGCTTATGGAACGGATGCTTGTCGTGATAGCGCTCGGCGCCGACGGCGCGGATGGCGGCGTCGAATTCTTCGAGCGACAGCTTCGGCGCGTCGGTCCAATCCTTGTCTGACATCTGATTGACCCTCGAAATCAGGCCGGCTCGCGAACGTAGCGCCGCGGCGCAAACCCTTCGACGGCGCCGGCGCTGTCGCGCGCCGCGATTTCGTTGACGAGATGTATGGTGCGGCGACTTCGTGCAGATCGGATCGCAGGCGGCGGCGTCGCCGAGCAGCGCCATCGCCTGACAGCGGCAGCCGCCGAAATCCACCTCCTTGCGCTCGCAGGAGCGGCACGGCTCCTGCATCCACTCGATAACCGCGGAACGCCTGGAACGCTGGCGAATGCGCCCAGATCTCGGCGAGCGGCCTTTCGCGCGCGTTCCAGAATTCCAACCCCGGAATGATCTCGGCGGAATGGCACGGCAGCACCTTGCCGCTCGGCGCTGACGTTGAGCGTCTGCCGGCCCCAGCCGCTCATGCAGGCCTTGGGGAATTTCGCGTGATAATCCGGGCGCGACGTGGTCGATGACCACCGTCCCGCGATAATGCTCGCGCCGCGCCTCGACCGTCGGCATAGGCGCGGTCCGTCTGCTCGCGCGTCGGCATCAGATGCGCGCGATTCTTCAACGCCCAGCCGTAATATTGGGTATGCGCGATCTCGACGCGGCGCGCGCCGAGTTCGACGGCGAGATCGACCATGCGCGGCGCAGTCCTCGACATTGCCGCGATGGATGACGGCGTTGACCGTGAGCGGCAGGCCCTCGGCCGTCACCCAGGCGGCGACCTCGCGCTTCTTCGCATAGCCGCCCTTGTAGCCGCCGATCCAATCGGCCTGCGGCGCATCGACGCCCTGGATCGAAAGCTGCAAATGGTCGAGCCCGGCGGCGACGAGCTTGTCAAACAACTCGCGCGTCAGGCCGACGCCCGAGGTGATGAGATTGGTGTAGAGCCCGACTTCGCGCCGCGTGCTCCACCAACTCCGCCAGGTCGCGGCGCGAGCAGGGCTCGCCGCCGGAGAGATGCAGATGCAGCACGCCGAGTTCGGCGGCCTCGGAGAAGATGCGCTTCCACTCCTGCGTGCTCATTTCGTCGCGCGGCGCGTCGAGGTTGATCGGGTTGGAGCAATAGGGGCAGGCGAGCGGGACACCGGTGCGTGAGTTCGGCGAGGAGGCCTTCGGGCGGCGGCGGCTTCGGTCATAGCTCGGCCATCCTTTTCTCGGCCAGCGAGGCCAGCAGCGTGCGCACGTCAGATGCGACGCGCGCGGGATCGGCGTTGAAGCGCTCGGCGAGGCCGGCGACGATCTCGGACGAGCGCGCGCGAGCCGTCGCACAGTTTCAGGATCTCGACGGCGATCGGATTGACCTTCACGATCCGCTCCGGCGCGAGCAGCACCCAGCGCGCGCGCACCTTGTCCTCGCGCAGCCGAACGCCGCGCGGCAGCCGCGGCCGGGCGCTCGTCGGCGATCACGCGCACTGCGCGAGTTCGATGTTCAAGCCCGTCATGCGCGACTTCCCAGCCCGCCGCCTCGACGCGGTCGCGCTCGGGCTGTGCGCTGCACAGCACCGGGTTCGAGTTGTTGATGTGGATGAAGATCTTGCGGCCGACGCGGACCCCGTCCAGCGCCGCGATCGAGCCGCGCTCGCCGTTCATCGCCATATGGCCCATGCGCCAGGCGGTCTTGTGCGAAAGGCCCAGGCGGATCATCTCGTCGTCCTCGTAGGTCGTGCCGTCGAAGAACAGCAAATCCGCGCCGTCGAGCCGGGCGCGCAGAGCCTCCGTCATGCGCGCGCAGACGGGGATGTAATAGGCGCGGCGGCCCTCGCCTTGCGATTTCCAGCCCCAACAGTCGTCTCGCCTTCGACGCCGAGCGCCAGTTCGGCCTCGTCGGTCGGCTCCATGTAGAGCGGGATTTTGCCGGGAACGGCAAACGGCGTGATCGAAAACCCGAGGCCGGTGTCGAGCGGTTCGCTCGAGCGCGACGCGCACGCGCGGGCACGAGCTTGGCGTCGACTGCGGCGAACACGCCGCCGCGACACATGGGCGAGCGTGGCGTCCGAACCCCAGATGGCGAACGGCTGCATCTCGCGCATGACGAGCAGCCCCGCGATATTGTCGATGTCGCCGTTCGGCAGATAGACGCCGTGGATCGGCGAATGGCGCGGCGCGCGGCGCGGATGCAGCGCCGGCGCGTCAAGGATCTGCTGGCGCAGGTCGGGCGAGGCGCCGAGGATCACCCACCTCTCGCCGTCGCGACTGACGGCGAGGCTGGCTTGGGAGCGCCGCTCCGCGCGAGGATCCCGCTCCCATGCGAGGCGGCAGTTGGGGCAGAGGCAATTCCATTGCGGAAAGCCGCCGCCCGCCGCCGAACCTAGAACGAGAAAACGCACGTCCCGACGACCCCAAGCCTTTTCTTGCCTAAGCCGTTCACGCGCGTTGAAGCTGAAAATCAGATCTCGGCGGAGGCGTAGCTGGTGACTTCCATGCCGACGCAGACTTCGCAGATTTCCGGGGTGGTCCAAGCCATGTTGCGCTCCTCAGATTTCCGCCGCTGGGGTTGGTCTCGTCTTTTCACCGAAACGCCGCTACGCATGCAGCGGAAATGAACACGAACGGCCGTCTCCGGTACGATCTACCCTAGAGAGCCAGTGTTCCCGCCGTCTAGGCCCGCAAGGAGGATTTGCTCCGGAACGTCCGGGAATATGTCCCGCTGTCCGACGCCTTACTCGGCCGCCATCGCCTGCGGGAACGAACTCGGGCACGATTTCAACCGTTCGCGCAGGTCGGCGACCAGCCAGCGACCGGCGCGGCCGAGCGGGCGGTCGCGCAGGCTGACGACGTAGAGCGGGAATTCCGGCGGCGGCTCGCCATGCAGGATTTCGAGCCGGCGTCAACCGGCCGGCGTCGATGTGCTCCTGCACCATGTGCAGCGGCATGTTGCACCAGCCAAAGCCGCTCAGCAGGAATTCGAGCCGGACGTCTGGTCGACGAAGCGCCAGATTTGCGGGCTGACGATGCCGCCGCGCAGCGCCTGGGCGTAGGCGTTGCGGCCGGTCAGCACGAGCTGCACATGCGCCTCCAGATCCTCGCGCCGCGCCGGCCGGCCGAGCCGGGCCAGCGGATGCCCGGCCGCCGCGACCGGCGCGAGGGCGACGCTGGCGAGAAACTCGGCTTGGACTTCTGGCGGCGGCCCGCCGGGGATCGGATAGATCGCCATGCGCGCCGCGCCCGTCATCAGCGTTTCCCTGGCGCCGCCGAGCGCTTCGGTGAACAGCGTCGCGGGCAGGTCGGGAAACTCGCCGCGCAGCGCTTCCAGGCTCTGCATCAGCAGCGGCATCGGAAAGGCCGACTCGACGGCGAGCGTCAGTTCCGGCTCGAGATCGTCGCGGATCGCCGCGCGCGCGCGCCTGCATCGCCTGCACGCGCGTCAGCACCGCGCGGGCGTCCTCGAGAACGCCGCGCCCGGTGTCGGTCAGCACGGGGGTTTTGCCGGCGCGGTCGAACAGCGTCAGCCGCAGCGCCTTCTCCATCGCCTGCACCGCCTGGCTGATCGCCGACTGCACGCGCCCAAGTTTGCGCGCGGCGGCCGAAAAACTGCCGGTTTCGGCGACGGCGACCAGCACGCGCATCTGGTCCAGGGTCAGGGGATCGATCATCCATCACCTCCGCCGATGGATCATAGCACATTTTTGCCAGTTGCAAAGATGAGTGCAGCGGACCCATGTCTACCGCACCGCAACGAATTCCAGGGGTTGACTCCATGAACGCGCATGTCCCCGAGCCGAAGTCGATCGACGCCGCCGCGCTGGCGCAACTGTTTCACCGAAGCGCGCACGCACAACGAGTTTCTCGATCGTCCGGTCCCGGACGAGCTGCTGAAAAAGGCGGTCGACATCGCCAAAATGGGGCCGACCAGCGCCAATCAATCGCCGATGCGCATCGTGTTCGTGAAGTCGCCGGAGGCGAAGGCGCGGCTGGCGCCGGCGATGTCGGAAGGCAATCGCGCCAAGACCGTTGCGGCGCCGGTGGCCGCCATCGTCGCCTATGACGAGAAGTTCTACGAGCACCTGCCGTTCCTGTTTCCGCACGCCGACGCCAAGGCCTGGTTTTCCGGCAACGAGGCGTTCGCCAAGCGCGCCGCCTTCCAGAACGGCACGCTGCAAGTCGCCTATCTGATCCTCGCGCTGCGCGCGGTCGGGCTCGACACCGGGCCGATGTCGGGCTTCGACAACGCCAAGGTCGACGCCGAGTTCTTCCCCGACAGCGCACGTCAAGTCGAACGTCATCATCAACATCGGCTTCGGCGACCACTCGAAGCTGTTCCCGCGCAGCCCGCGTTTCGCCTTCGATCAGATCGCCAAGATCGTCTGAGCGAGCAAACGCGCCGGCGCGCCGGCGCGCCGGCCTTCAACCAGGGAGCCTCCCATGAACTTCGCCATCATACCGGCGCGGTTCGCGCCGCATATTTGCATTCGCTGATGCGCATCGTCGTCGGGCTTCTGTTCCTGGAGCACGGGACCGGCAAGATCCTCAATTTTCCGCCGATCCATGACGCAGATGCTGAGCATGATGGGTTCGGGAATGCTCTATTTCACCGGGACGCTTGGAGCTTGTCGGCGGCGCGCTGATCCTCGTCGGCTTCCTGACGCGTCCGGTTGCGTTCCTGCTGTCGGGCTTCATGGCCGCGGCCTATTTCATGGCCCATATGCCGCGGGGCTTCTTCCCGCTGGCCAACATGGGCGAACCGGCGATCCTGTTCTGCTTCGTGTTCCTCTATTTGGCGGCCGCCGGCGCGGGTCCGATCTCGGTCGACGCCGCCATTGCCGGCGCGCGCAAAGATGCGAACCAGCGTGAGCCGAGGGGCGTGCGCGCGTAACGCAACCCCGCGCGGCGGCGTTTAGCGTCGCCGCGCGATCATCCGCATCCCGTAGCGCGGCCTGAGCGTAATGCGTTGCTGCAATGCGATCGGGTGGCCCGGAAACAGGTCGAGCCGCACGCGCTTCAAGAGATGGGCCAGCACGATGAGGCCCTCTTGCATCGCGAACGCCTGTCCGATGCAGACGCGCGGGCCGGCCCCGAACGGGATATAGGCGTAACGGTCAATTTTCTCGCGCTCGCCGGGCAGAAAGCGCGAGGGGTCAAAGTCGTCGGGGTTGCGCCAGAGCGTCTTGTGACGGTGCAGCACGTAGGGCGAAATCAGAACGATCGCGCCGGCGGGGATGCGATGGCCGCCGAGCCAATCTTCGCCGATCGCCTCGCGCGATAGATTGGCGGCGGGCGGGTAAAGCCGCATCGCCTCTTCGAACACCGCTTTCGTGACCGGAAGCCGCTCGGTCGGGTCGCTCTCGTCGTCGGGGTTGAACTGGGCGTCGATCTCGGCCTCGACGCGCTCGCGCCAGGACGGCGATTGCGACAAGAGGTAAAGCGTCCAGGTCAGCGCGTTGGCGGTGGTCTCGTGGCCGGCGTTGATGAAAGTGACGATATTGGCGCGCATGTCCTCTTCGCTGAGGCCGCGCCCGGTCTCGGGGTCGGCGGCGCGCAGGAGCAGCGTTAAGAGGTCTTGAGGCGGCGTCGCGCCGGAGGCGATCAGCGACCGCCGCGCCGAGACGATGTCATCGACGGCGGAGGCGAAGAACTCGAGCGAATCCTCGCCGCGCAGCCGCCCGATGCGCGGCAGGAACTCCGGCGCGCCGAGCACGTCAAGCGGATCGATGCGGCCGATGGTGTCGAAATAGCGGGTGACCGCCTTCTGGAACTGGCTCGCCTCGCGCCCCAGCCCCTGACTGAACAGGGTGTGCTCCAGCACCTTGAGCGCGACGAGCGACATTTCTTGGTGCGCTTCGACCACGGCGCCGTCGCGACGCTGAGCGATCGTTTCCGCCATGTCCCGCGCCACCCGGTGCATGGGTGAGGCGAAGGCCAACACCTGACGTGGCGAAAACAGGGGCGCGAGCGACGGCGCTGCGCCTTCCACACCTCGCCGTCGACGGTCAGCAGGCCATTGCCGAGGCCGGGCTTCAACACGCGCATCTGCACCGCGTCCTTGCGGTAGTTGGCGACATTGTCGAGAAACACCCGTCGCACCGCCGCCGGTTCGCTCACCACCGCGCGATAGCCGAAGAACGTCTTGCCGACGAGGATCGGATGCTCGAAATGGAAATCCGACCAGATTTCGACGGGGTTGCGGGCGAGCGCCGCGAGAACGCCAAGCGCGCCGAGCGGCTTCTTGTTGCGCCGCGCGGCGGCGGGGCGGAAGAGAGCGGGGCGACCGCGACATTCATGGGACTCGCCTCCGTGGGTCTCAAAACGCCGTTCGCTGCCGCATCGCCGCCGTCAAGGTGCCGTCGTCGAGATAGTCCAACTCGCCGCCGACGGGCACGCCATGCGCGAGCCGGGTTATCTTCACTCGAATAAGGCGCCAGCAAGTCGGTGATGTAATGCGCCGTCGTCTGCCCATCGACGGTGGCGTTGACGGCGAGCACGACTTCCACGACGCCGCCCTCCGCCACCCGCGCGACCAGCCGGTCGAGCGTGAGATCCTCCGGCCCGACGCCGTCGAGCGGCGACAGCGCGCCGCCGAGCACGTGATAAAGGCCGCGCGTGGCGCCGGCGCGCTCGAGCGCCCAGAGATCGCCGACGCTCTCCACAACCACCAGCGTCGCGGCGTCGCGGCGCGGGTCGGCGCAGATCGTGCAGGGGTCGCGGGTGTCGACGTTGCCGCAGGTCGAGCAGGTGCGGATGCGCTCCTCGGCGATCTTCATCGCCTCGGCGAGCGGGCCCAGCAATTGCTCGCGCTTGGGATGAGATGCAGCGCCGCCCGCCGCGCCGAGCGCGGCCCCAGGCCCGGCAGCCGCGCCAGAAGCTGGATCAGCCGCTCGATCTCGGGGCCGGCGACCTGAGACCGGCATCAGAACGGCAGTTTCATGCCCGGCGGCAGCGGCAGGCCCGCCGTCACCTCCTGCATTTTCTCGGCGGCCGCGCGCTCGGCCTTGGCCTTGGCGTCGGTGAAGGCGGCGACGATCAGGTCTTCCGCCATCTCGACCTCGTCCGGCTTCATCAGCGACGGGATCGAGCTTGATCGCCTTCATCTCGCCCTTGCCGCTGAGCGTCACCTTGACCATGCCGCCGCCGGACTGGCCCTCGACCTCGATGCTGGCCGAGCTCCTCCTGCGTCTCGGCGAGCTTGGCCTGCATCGCCTGCGCCTTCTTCATGATGCCCATGATGTCCATGTCGGCCTCCTTTCAGATCGTCTCGTCGTCGGGCGGCTCGGCGTAGCCGACGTCCTCGTCGGTCGGCGGGGGCGCCTCGGGCGGCGGCGACTTCGGGCGCTCGGACCGCAACGATCTTCGCGCCGGGAAACTGCTCCAGCACTTTTCGCACGACCGGATGCGCGGCGGCGCCTTCGCGCTTCTCGTCTTCTTTCGCTTGCGGCCGTCTCGCGCAGCGTCGGCGCGGTCGCGCCTTGCGCGACGACGATCATCCAGCGCTCGCCGGTCCACTCCCCGAGTTTTTTCGCCAGCGTCGGCGCGAGCGTCGGCGAGGCGGTCGGCGGCGGGCGTGAACTCGATGCGGCCCGGTCTCGAACGCACGATGCGCATGTCGTGCTCCAGCGCGCGCGCCAGCGCGACGTCGCGCTTGGAGCGGGCGAGCGCGACGACGTCCTCGAAGCGCGGCAGCGCGCGGGCCGGCGGGCGCACGGCGGCGGAGCGCGGCGACGGCTTGCGCGACCGGGCGCGGGAGCCGGCGGCGCTGCGCGCGGCGGCGGCGCCGGCGAGGGCGCCGCCTTCGGCGAGCTTGCGCAGCGCCTCCTCCGGGCCCGGCAGATCGGCGGCGTAAGCCATGCGGATCAGCGCCATTTCCGCGCGAGGCGAGCGGACGCGGCGAATCCTTCACGTCCTCATAGCCGTTCATGATGAGCGTCCAGGCGCGGGTGAGCGCGCCCATCGACAGAGTCTTCGGCGATCTCCGGCGCCGCGCGGCGCGCTCGACTTCGGAAACGGCGGGATCCTCGAGCGCGGCCTCTCGCTGATCTTCGACCCGCGTGACGAAATGGCAGAATTCGCTGAGCTCCAGCAGCATCTCGCGCGGGATCGGCGCCGGCGCGATAGAGCCTCTGCGTCGATCTCCAGCGCCGGCGGCGATCTCGCCGCGCATCGCGAGCTCGAACAGTTCGACGATGTCGCCGCGATCGGAAAGGCCCGAGCATGCCGCGCAGATCGACGACGCGCACGCCGGCTGCGCCGCCGTGCGCGATCGCCTGATCGAGCAGCGACAGGCTGTCGCGCACGGAGCCTTCGGCGACGCGGGCGATCAGCGCCAGCGCGTCGGGCTCGGCCTTGACGTCCTCAAGCCGGCAGATTTTGTCGAGATGGGCGGCGAGCAGCTCGGCGTCGATGCGCTTGAGATCGAAGCGGAGGCAGCGCGAGCGCACCGTGACCGGCACCTTGTCGATCTCGGTGGTGGCGAACAGGAATTTGACGTGTTCCGGCGGCTCCTCCAGCGTCTTCAACAGGCCGTTGAAGGCGGCCTTGGAGAGCATGTGCACTTCGTCGATGATGTAGACCTTGGTCCGCGCGCTGACCGGCCGGTAGCGCGCGTTCTCGATGATCTCGCGCACGTCGTCGATGCCGGTGTGCGAGGCCGCGTCCATCTCGATGACGTCGACATGGCGCGATTCGATGATCGCCTGGCAATGGACGCCGAGCTCCGGCATGTCGATGCTCGGGCCGGTCGATCTTGCCGGGCATCTCATAGTTGAACGCGCGGGCGAGAATGCGGGCGGTCGTCGTCTTGCCGACGCCGCGCACGCCGGTAAGGATATAGGCCTGATGGATGCGCTTGGCGGCGAAGGAGTTCGCCAGCGTGCGCACCATCGCCTCCTGACCGATGAGGTCGTCGAAGGTCGAGGGCCGGTATTTGCGGGCGAGAACCCGATAGGCGGTCGCTCGGGACCATGGGCTCGGTCGGGAAACAGTTCGTCCATGCGGCCCGCAGTTCAGGACGAGCGGCCGTCGACAACCTTCGACTGTCAGGCGCGGGGATCGACGCCGTCGAGGCACATTGACGTTGACCGCGACCATCTCGACCCCGTCCTTGCCTTGCCGCGAAGGCGAACGGCTCGATGCCGCAGACCGGGCAGAACTGGTGGCGGATGCGCTCCTTGTTGAAGAGATATTGCGTCGTTGCGCCCTCGCCCTTGGCGATAGTCACCTTGGCGCGCGGCGTGAACGCCATCACCCAGCCGAGCCGCTGGCAGCGCGAGCAATTGCAGATCGATCGTCTTGTCGAGATCAAGCGCCGCCTCGAACTGGACCGCCTGGCATTGGCAGGAGCCGCGATAGGTCTGCTCGGTCACGGATTCGCTCCTGACCGCAGAGCCCTCCGGCAGGTGCGCGGCGGTAGGAGGTTGGACAAAGACCCGCCCTGGCTCGTTAGGGCTGCTTCCTTCCGGACCTGACCCGGTTGGCGAGCGGTACGTCCTTCGCCAACCTCCCGCCGCCTATCTGGACCATGGGGCGGGGAAGCGCAAGGGGCGCAGGTAGTGTCTCAGTTTGAATGTTATGCCGGTTTAGATTTCGGCGTCGCGGCTTCACTGCTAAATGGATCAAAGCGGCATATCCATCACCTGCTCGTCCAACAAGCGCGCAATATAAGCTTTCCATTTTGGGAAATTTCAGATCGCCGTTTGCCCATTCCTGATCGGCTTCGCTGAGGGCCTCATAATACGGTTTCCGGTCGTGCCGAATACGTTCCGGCACCGAAATGCTGCCCCGTGGCAGACCACCAGACTTTACACATAAGATAAAATAACAAGCAGCGCGCGCTGTACGGCCATTGCCTTCAATAAATGGATGAATCCAGTTCATTCGCCATAATACATAGGACGCAAGCGTATATTCATCCCATACATACCAATTCTCTTGAACCGTACTGACAAACTGGTCCATCAAGTTTGGGACTTTTTCAAAATGAGGCGGTTTGTGGTTCTTTAAATATACGGGTTCCTCTCGGAACCTGCCGCCAAATTGCGATATGTTCGCTACAGCCGCCGCGTTAAGCGACCACAACAAGAACTTGTCGAACGAGCGGACGCCTTGGACTACGCCAATTTCAATGCAGTTGATAAGTAGATCGTATTGTCTGGAAAGATTTCTTTCTTGTATCCGGTCGTATAAGTTCCGGTCTTCCTCTTCGAGGACAAACACCTTCGGCCCCCCGATAAAAAAACCCGCATTTGCGGGGCCTTGACTAGCTTCTAACGCCTATGCGCGTATGAGCAACTGCGTGCCGGGCGGTCTCTTTCGTTATTCCAGAATCAGCAGGGGCATTGCCATAGACAAAGCTCGCGCGCTGCTCGTTAAGCTCTTCATCGGTCATGCCTCGCGCAATTGATTTGGCGACCCTCCGGCGAAGCTCCGACCGGTCCGGCGGCGAAAAACCTAACGAAATTCTCTCGACCATCGGCCACTCCCGGATGATTTAAGAAGCAGTTTGTAACCAATATGTTCCAATTCTGCTACTGAAATTTCATGCTTGACGTCAATGACTTGGCGTAAGCCGAGTTTCCTGTAACGGTCGCGTGGCCGCACTTAGCTACTTCCGCGTCCAAAGCGCAACAAAGTCTTCGCAGTTGATGACGACCTTGGACTGCCGCGCCACAAATATCCCCTTCCAATCGCTTCATCGCGGGTCATAGGCTCGTTTCGGCCAGTCCCATCGTCATAGACAAACATCTCACATTCATCTCCCGTCCTGCCCGTGACAAAGCGCGCGAGGAATGATGCCGGATTTTCCGGTGGCCGAACTGTTTGCCCCAGAACATCAATCCCGCTCTTGCCCGCAACTAAGACACCAACGCGGCCGCCGCTCAGGCGCGCTGGCCGTCGAGCGAGACGAGATCGACGGAACCGCGCGGCTGCAGCGGTGCGGCGGCTCTATCGGGGGCGATGTCCACAATTCGCCGCCATTCGCTCCAGCCGATGATGGCCGCAGCGGCCGTCCACAGCCACGAGAAGGCGATGTAGAGATTGACGACGTCGGGCAGCTGCACATAGGGCGCGCCGAGATAATAGACGCCCCAGCCGACGTTCCAGAAGACGACGGCGAACCGCAAATAGGCGAGCGTGCGTCTCGCTACGCTCCCGTTCCTGGCCAGAAGGACGCAAAGCTCAGCGGCCAGGAACAGAAACACGTAGCTGACGACGAACGGCGTGCATGGCGCCCATGTCAGGCCGAAATGCAGCTGCATGGCGACACCCGCGGCGGCGAAAATCGCCGAGGCCGCGGCGAGTTGCTGCGTCTTGCCCGCCGGCGACCCCCCGACGATCCATTGGCCCGCCAAAACGAGCGCGAGACCGAGAAAAACCAGCTCCCACTGATGGTCGCTCGCCGCCGCCGTCCGGTCGCCGACATAGGCGCCGAGCCACAACAGCGCGAAACCCGCCTGTAGACTGAGCGCGATCAGCGCATTCTCCGTTTTCGCCGTGGCGTCGACGTTCGGCATCGCCTCACCCTCCGTTGGGGTCGAAGATATGACGGAGCGCCGCCGACCGCGCAAGACGCTGGAGCCGGACGCTTGAACCGCCGCCGCCGCATCTGCGCGAGAGAAAACTATCGACCTGAGATCGACGGGCTGCGCTCGCTCGCGATTTCGACCGTAGCGCTTTTCCATGCGGCGCCGCAGATCGCGCGTTCGGGATTGGTATTGACGACGGCTTCGCTGCGCGGCCACTCCGGCGGATCGCGCCTGGACAAGCTCGGCCATCAAGGCGGATGGCGTCCAATCAACGCGTTTTCGCCGACCGCGTCAGCCGCCGATGGCTTCGCCGTCGAAATCGTCGCGCCAGTTGAGGATGTTGTACGGCTCGTCGCCGTTTTCGGCGATCTTCAAGAGAACCTCGGCGCGGATCGTTCGGTTCTTCACGGCGGCGACGATCTCGGCGCGCACATAAGCGCTCGGGTTGAAGCCGACGTAATCCTTGGCCGCGCCGGCCATGCGGGAAAGCGTCGCGGAATCGGGCGGCGGCCCCGTCCGCGCGCCAAGGAAGCTTTTGATGATCGCCGGCGTCACGCCCGGAAGCGCGGCGAGCACGACCGGATCGGCAATCAGCGGGTCGATCTTGCCGCCGGACCCGAAGATGGTGACAAACGGCAGCGCGCGCGCGACCAGGCCGGGCGACATCCCCGGCAGCAGCGAGAGCTCGAGCACGTTGTCGAACGGCGCGCCCAGCGGGCCATAGGACAACTTGGCCTTGGCGTAGATCGCCGCCTCCTGACGACGGTCGCTGTCGTTCAACCGACCGCGCCAGGCGACGATGCGATCGGCGAGGGAGCCGGCGGCGGAGGGCGAGGCGCCCAGTTGTTTGAACAAACCGGCGATCAGGTCGTGCGGCGCCGAGTTGATGTCGACGCGCGCGTTTTCCGAGCGATAAACGACGTCGATCCGGCTTTCGCCGACATTGGTTGAAAAGGCGCCGGAGTCCGGGCGCGCCGATTTCGGCCACGCGAGTTGCTGGAACGCGCAGAGTTCGACGCCGGCGCGGATGGCGGCTTCCGCGCGCAGCCTTTCCTCCGGCAGCGCCGCGCTCGGCGCCGTCTCCACCGCATAGACCGCATAGGCGGAGGCGAGCGCGGCGAGCGCGGCGAGCAACCACAACACCGCGATCAGGATGAACCCGTCCTCGCCGCGCCGCGTCACTTTATGTTGCCCCCGCCGGGATTGGCGTCTGGGCTCGGCGGTTGCGCGGCGACCTCCGGGGCGGCGGTCACTTTGATCGCGAACGCGGTCGACGTGACAATCCGGCCGCCGCCGCCGAGCACGGTCAACCGGACCGCGCGCGGCAGCTTGGCTTCGTCGCTCCACGCCGCTCGCCACGCCCGGTCAGGGCCCGCATAGGCGAAGGCGAGCCGAAATGGCGGACGCAGGAGGGTCGTTGCGTCTCGAAAAGCGCCGATCGCGCCAGGCGCGAAGCGCGTGCGCGACCGCTCGACCTCGTCGCCCGACGCCGTCGAGGTTTCGCCGATCCGGACGATTTCCAGCCGCGCCGCCGCGCCGGGGCCGATCTCCTGGCGCACGAAAGTGACCGCTTCCGGCGAGCCGCGAAACAGCGGCGCGCCTTGTGCGCCGTCGAGCCGCGCATATTCCGCCGAGGCGACGTCTTCGACGATGCGATCGAGGCTGAGGCCGATCAGATCGGCGTTCTGCAACCCGGCAAAGCCGTGGCGCCAGTTCGGCAGCCATTGCCCGACGATCGCGGCGAGTCCCGACATGATGACCGCGGTGATGGCGACGCTGGCCAGCGCCTCAAGCAGCGTGAATCCGTCATCGGGTTGTTGAGGCGCCGTCATTGCGCGGCGCCGGTCGAACGCAGCCGCACGGTGTCGATGACGATCCGGCCGCCGGAGGGCGCGGTGACGATGAGGCGTAGCGCTTGCGGGGTCCAGGGCGGGTTCGGCGGGGCGCCGGGCGCGGCGAAAAGGAAAGGCGCCGATCGCAGCCGCCACGCGGCGCCGTCGATCTCGCCGCCGAGCGCTTGGTCGCCGCTCGCCGCCCGGTCCGGCAGCGCCGCGAAGGCTTTGCGCGCGGCGGCGGCGAGAAAGAGCCGCGTCTCGGCGCGGCGGGCGGAGGCGACGGTGGCGAAGCCGAGTTGGCCGATCGCGGCGAGGCCGGCGGCCAACACCGCGAGCGCCACCAGAGCCTCGATCAGGGTGAAGCCGCGATCGCGCGCCGGACGGCGGCCGCCAGACGGAGCCCTCGGTTGCAAAACGTGAACTCCCGCCAGAACCCCGCGCCAAGGAAGCGCGGGGGGTCGGCGGGAGCCTGAGCGCGTTTTTATGTCGCTTCTGTGTCGACTTCCGGTTAGTTGGCCGGGAAGCTGAGCATATCCTAAATTTTGCCGAGCGCGGCTTCGCCATGGGTGAGCAAATTGAGGTTTGTGTCACGCCATCTGCAAACAAACATCCTGTTCCGCGCGCCTCCGCGACAATTCTGAGCCCGGGCCGCTTTCTTCTGCGCGTCCGCCCGGACAAATCGGGAGCGCCGCGCGACGCGCTTGCGGCGCGCGAATGTGACGGCGCGCTGTGATTTCGAGACGTGACAAACCCCGCGCTTGACGGCATAGAAAGAATGCGCGCCTCGGCGCGGCGAACGGCCGCGGCGGCGCGGCGGACCAGGGCGTAGAGGACGAAATGCGAGCCATCGTCGGCGCTTTCCTGTTGACGCTGAGCCTGCCCGCCGCCGCTTCGGCGGACGCGGCGCTGCGCGCTTATGCGCGCGGCCAGTATGTTTTGAGCGCGCAGCTGTTCCTGGCCGAGGCGGAGCAGGGCCGCGCCGTCGCTCAATCCTACCTCGGCTATCAATATCAATATGGCTTCGGCGTGCCGCAGAGCTACGAACTGGCCGCGATCTGGTACCGATGCGCCGCGGAGCAAGGCGAGCCGAACGCGCAGTTTTTTCTGGGCCAGCTCTACGATCGCGGGCAGGGCGTCCCGGAGACTCCTGTCGAGGCGGAAAAATGGCTCGACCTCGCCGCCGCGCACGCGCCGCGCGGCCGGCGCGAATATTGGGAGACGATGCGCAACATCATCGGCGGCAAAATGACGCTCGACGAACTTGCGGAGGGGCGCCGCCTCGCGGTCGCGTGGACGCCGACTTTCACCTGCGCGGCGCCGTTAGAAACCGAGACGCTGCATCTGCCAACCCATAAATATCGCCGGAGCGAAGCCGACGGCGAACGGTAGTTTGGTTGCGCCCTGCAGGCCTGCGCCCGCGCGCGCCGCGCGATAAAGCGCGAGCGCCAGTCCGAACACGGCCGCGAATTCGACGACCAGCGGCAGCCATCGCCAATCGACCCACGCGCCCGCGACGGCGGCCAGCTTGACGTCCCCGAGCCCCAACCCCTCGCGTCCGCGCAGGCGACGATAAGCTCCAACGAAAAAGATAGAACAGCGCCGCCATGACGGCGGCCCGGATTGCGGCTTGGATAAAGGGCCCGGCCAACGGGCCTTTGGCTTCGATGACGAGATCGGCGACGCGCAGCGCCAACGCCGCCGCCGTCAGGCGATCCGGCACGCGAAAGCTCCGCCAATCGGAAACGGCGATGGCGAGCATCAGCGCCGCGAACGCGGCCGCGACGACGAACGCGGCCGCCGTCACGGCGTGTGCTTCGCGCCGACTTGCAGAGCGTTGGGCCAGTTGACCGCGTCGATGCGGCCGCCACGCATCTTGGCGCGCAATTGCTCGGCGACCCGCGACGCGTCGACGCTGTCGTGAATGACTTGCGGCCGGATGAGAATGATCAACTCGGTGCGCTGGCGCTGCTTGCCGGTGGAGCCGAACGCGCCGCCGACCAGCGGAAGTTGATCGAGCACCGGCACGCCGTCGCGCGATTTCGTCTGCGTTTCCGCGACGAGTCCGGCGAGCAGCACCATTTGCCCGCTCGTCACCGTGAGCTCGCTCTTGACCTTGCGCTCGGAGATGGTCGGCGTTTGCGGGTTGGTCGGAGTCGAACTCGAGGAGTTGTCAACGACGTTGCTGATTTCCTGGCTGATGTCGAGCTGGATCGTATTGTCCGGGCTGACGCGAGGAATGACGTCGAGAATGATGCCGGTGTTCTTGTAGTCGATCGTGTTGACGACAGCGTTGTTGGCGCTGAGCACCGTGGCGCTGCCCGTCGAGACGGGAACCTGATCGCCGACTTCGAGCGTCGCCTCCTGATTGTCCACGACCACGAGCGAGGGATTGGAAAGAATCTTCACGTCGGTTAACTGATGCAAGGCGCTGATGATGGCGTGCGGCGTCGCGATGCTGCCGACGAAAATGTTGAAGCCGGGCGGCGCGGCGGCGTTTGTCGGGGTGTTTACCGGCGGCAGGCCGGTGGCCGAATTGACGATCGAGCCGAGATTCTGCCAGATATGGTTGGTCAGATAGAATTGCACGCCGTAATTGAGCTGATCGTTGAGCGTCACTTCGGCGATCGTGACGTCGATCGCCACCTGCGCTTTCGGCCGGTCGATTTCCTGCACGGCGCGTTCGATGATGCGATAGCTCTCGGCGCTGCCGTAGACCAGCAGCGAATTGTCGGCGTCGTCGGCGGTGATGCGAACGCCGGGCAAAACGGAATTGCCGCCGCCCTGGCCGGCGGCGGCGAAAGCCGAGCTGAGCGCGGCGCTTTGCAGGCCGCCGAACGGCGTCGCGCCGCCGCCGGCGCCGGAGATCGCGCCGCCCTGTCCGGGGTTGCGGGGGGCGCCGCCGCCGCTCGAAACCGGAAGTCGCGCCGTTCTGCGGCTGACCGCCGGTGAGCCGGTCGGTGACGGAAAGCTGGCGGGCGCCGGCGCCGGGCGCCAGTTGGTTGGCGTCGGACTCGCCGCCCGCGCCGCCGGTGAACATCGAGTTGAGCAGTTGCGCGATCTGCTTGGCGTCGCCGTAGCGCACCTTGTAGACATGCACGCCGGCGCCGGAGACGTTCGGGGAATCGAGCCGTTCGATCCAGGTCGCCGCCGCTTGCAGCATCGCCGGCCGCGCCGCGACGACGAGGATCGCATTCTGCGGCGGACACGTCCTGCACTTTGACCAGGCCGTGACCCAAGCCCGGAGTCTTCGCCGATCCAAGATCTTTTCGAGTTCGCCGGCGATCGCGGCGGACGCGCTGTTGCGCACGGGATAGAGGCCGACCGATTGCCCGCGCAGCCAATCGACATCGAACTGGCGCACAGTTTCGAGCGCGGTGCGGCGCTCCTCGCCGGTGCCGACGACCACCATCAGCCGTCCCGAGGGATCGGCGCGCACCGTCCCGGCCGCGTCGCAAAGCCGTCGAGCAGCCGCACGATCGTCGGGCCCGAAACGTATTGCAACGGGATGACCGTCATGCCGTATCCCGGCGCCGCGGCGTCGGCGGAATCGGCGCGGTCGGTGGGTCCGAACGCGCCGCCTTCCGCAATCGGCGCGATGCGGTAGCCGCCGGCCTCGCGGATCATCGCCAGGTTGTTGGCGTGCAGAGCGCTTTCCAACACAAACAGCAGGTCGCGCTTGGGGATCGCCCGGCTCGACGAAAGATTGATTGTTCCCTGCGCGCGCGGATCGATCGTGTAGCGGGAGCGAAAGAATGTCGCCAAGCACGACCTTGGCGACATTGGCGACCGGGCTGCCTTCAAAGTTCAGCGTGTAGCCGTCGGCGCTCTCCGCCGTGGTCGGCGGCGCGTCGGCGCCGCTCGCCTCGGCCGTGGCCGCCGGCGCCGCCGAACCAAACAAAGTGAACCCTCCGCCGTGCGACGCGTCGCCGCCGCTTCTTACGGCAGTTGGGAAGCGGGGCCGCAGATCGGCGCCGCGCACGACGTCGGCCGCATTCTGCGCCTCGTCAGTGCGTTGCTCAAGGTAAGCGGGAGAGCAGCCGAACAGGCAAGTCAGCGAAGCGGCGCAGATCAACCAAGCGCGCATTCCGCTCCTCACAACCGTCCGCCTTGCAACGCTCTATTAAAGATGAAACGTTGAACTCGGGCGGAAAAACCACTAAACGGTATAAGTTGTCAAGCGTGCAAATGCCCAGCAATTAACCGTTAGATCGCAAATATGTCATGAATGTGTCACTCACCCAAGGCGAGCGTGCAGAACTCGTCACAGGACGTTGCCACGCGTCTGTTGGCGTCGTTGACGGCGCGCGGGTTTGTGACGAGGGAGCGCGCCGTTCCGGCGCGTGGCGCGACGCAGGGACGACTGTCATTGCGCGCGGTGTTCGAGGCGAGCGACATGTCGGCGCAGGACTTTGCCGACGAAGTTGCAGAAGGCTTCGGCCTGGAGCGCGCTTCGCTCGCCGCGCTGACCTCGTCATCGGCGCTGTCGCGCGGATTGAGCGAACGGTTCCTGCGCGAAGCGGCGATCTTTCCGTTCACCGACGCCAACGGCCGCGTGCGCGTCGCCATGGCCGATCCCGGCGACGCGGAGGCGCTGCGGGCGACCGAAATCGCGCTCGACGCGAGAGCGGAAGTCGTCGTCGCCTCGTTCGAGGACATCGCGAGCGCGATCGACGCTCACAACGACGCGATGGAGGCTGGCGAGGCGCCGGCGCGCGGCGCGGCCGAGGAGGAAAGCCTCGACAATCTGCGCGATCTCGCCAGCGGCGCGCCGGTCGTGCGCGCCTTCGACGCGCTGGTGGAAAAGGCCGTGGACCTGCGCGCCAGCGACATTCACATCGAACCCACGCGAGCCGGGCTTTCCATTCGCATGCGCGTCGACGGCGTGCTTGCGCGCCGTCGCCGCGCCCGCCGGCGCCGCCGAGCCAGGCGCTGATTTCGCAGGCTGAAAATTCTGGCCGGCCTCAACATCGCCGAGCGGCGGCTGCCGCAGGACGGCGGCGCGCGGCTCAAAGTCGGGCGGGTCGGAACTCGACGTGCGCGTCGCCACGCTGCCGAGCCAGCACGGCGAGTCCGCCGTCATCCGCCTGTTGCCGCGCGACCGCGGCCAATTGGAGATCGCCAAGCTCGGCTTTTCGCCGGCCGACGAGGGCCGCATCCGCCAGGCGCTCGACTATCAGAACGGCCTCATCATCATCACCGGCCCGACCGGCAGCGGCAAGACGACGACGCTCAGCCACCCTGTTGACCGCACTGAACAAACCGACCGTAAAGATTTTGACGATCGAAGATCCGATCGAATACGAACTCCCCGGCGTCGTCCAGACCCAGGTGAAGAGCCGCGATCGGGCTTTACCTTCGCCACCGCGATGCGCGCTTTTCGTTCGTCAGGACCCCGACGTCATCATGGTCGGCGAGGTGCGCGACACGGAGACCGCCGATATCGCCATTCACGCGGCGCTGACCGGACATCTTGTCCTCACCACCCTGCACACCGAGACCGCGGCCGCGGCGATGCCGCGGCTGATCGACCTCGGCGTCGAGCCGTTCCTGCTCAAATCGACGCTGCGGCTGGTCGTGGCGCAGCGTCTGGTGCGGCTGCTGTGCGAGCATTGCAAGACGCGGCGCCGGCTTGGCGCGCAGGACTTCGAGCGCGATCCCCGGCTCACCTTGCTCGATTTCGCGGTCGGCGAAACGTTATGCGAGCCCAAGGGCTGCGAGCGTTGCGGCGGCGTCGGGTTTCGCGGCCGGGTCGGCGTGTTCGAGGCGATCGAGGTGGCGGGCGAGGTGCGCGATCACGTGCGCGTCGGCGTCGACTCCCACGCCATCGAGGCGGCGGCGGCGCGGTCCGGCATGACCACAATGACCGTCGACGCCGTCGAAAAGACCCGCGCGGGCGCAACCTCGGTCGCCGAGGCGATGCGCATCGCGGCGATCCGGTAGCGCCATGCCGAGCTTCAACTATCGCGCGATGACCGCGGCGGGGGAGATCGTCGGCGGCGTCGTCGAGGCGCCGAGCGGCGACCTGGTCGCCGAGCGCGTGCTGGGCCTCGGCCTCATCCCGATCGACGGCGACGCGCCGAAGGCGCAGGCGGCCGCGCGCCGCGGACCGCGGCCGCGGCCGGAAGAGGTGACGGTGTTCTCGCGCGATCATGGCGCTGCTGCTGCGCACCGGCACGCGCATCAACGACGCGCTCGATCTGATGGCGAACGACCGCGAACTCGGCCGCATGCGCTCCGTCGCCGCCGAAATGCACGCCGCGGTGATGGCGGGGCAGAGTTTTGCCGAAGCGCTCAGCGCGCGTCCCGACGCCTTCCCGCCGCTGTTTGTCGCGCTCGCCGGCCTCGGCGAGCAGACGGCCATGCTGCCCTCGATCCTGGAATCGGTCGCCGCCGAGCGCGCGCGCGCCGAAGCCCTGCGGCGGCGCATTTTCGACGCGTTGCGCTATCCCGGTTTTCTGCTCCTCGCCGCCTGCGGCGTGCTGACTTTCTTTCTCACGTTCGTTCTGCCGCAATTCGCCGGCGTGTTCAGCGACTTCCACGCCAAGCCCGACCCGGTTCTGGCGACCTTCCTGGCGCTGTCGGCGGCGCTGCGCGAGAACGGCGCGATTTATGCGGGGCTCGCCGCGGCCTTCGCGCTGGCGCTGGGGTTGGCGCTGCGCAACGCCGCGGCGCGCGCTTTTCTCATCGAGCAGGCGGCGCGATTGCCGATCATCGGCACGGCGTTCGAACATCATCGCACGATATTGTTTTGTCGCAATCTCGGACTGTTGCTGAGCGGCGGGGTGACGCTGTCGGCGGCGTTGCGCATCCTGGTCGACGTGATGGCGACGACCGGGGCGAGACGGCGCTGGTCGGTCGTGGTCGACAGGGTCAGGCGGGGCGGCAAGCTGTCGGATGCGCTCAGCGACGAGGCGTTGCTGCCGCCGATGGCGATCCGGACGTTACGGCTCGGCGAAGAATTCGAATCAGGTGCCGATGCTTGCCGCCCGGCTCGCCGATTACTACGAAGCGAAACTCGACCGCAGCATCGACCGTATCGTAGGGGTGGTCGGCCCTCTGGCGATCGTCGTCATCAGCGCGATCGTCGGCGGCCTCATCGTTTCGGTGATGACGGCGCTGCTTTCGGTCAACCAGATGGTGGAGTGAGACATGCGCGCGCCAGGGAAGCGGTCCGCCAAGGCGGACGGGGAGGCCGGCTTCACGCTGGTCGAGATGCTCGTGGTCATCACGATCATCGGCCTCATCATGGGGCTGGTCGGCCCGCGCGTGCTCAACTATCTCGCGCGAGTCCAAGGTCAAGGCGGCGAAAATCCAGATCGAGAGCCTGTCGGCGGCGGTCGACCTCTATTATCTCGACAACGGCCATTACCCCGCGGCCAGCGACGGCCTCGACGCGCTGGTGCGCAGGCCCGCCGGCGACGACGGCTGGAACGGCCCCTATCTGAAGATCGATGAAGCCTCCCGCTCGATCCCTGGGGCCACCCCTATGTCTACAAGGTCCCCGGCGACCACGCGCCCTACGAGGTCGCCTCCTACGGCCCCTCGGGCCAGCAGGGCGGCGATCCCGTCGCATCTCTTGACCAGCGCGGCGCGGTGAGGCGCGCGGCGCCAGAATCGCGAGAGGCCGGCTTCACGCTGATCGAGGCGGTGGCGGTGCTCGCCATCGTGGCGATGTTGGCCGCGCTCGTCATGCCCGATTGGCCGCACGGCACGACGCGGCCGCAACTGGAGGCCTACGCGTTGCAAATCGCGGCCTTGCTGAAAGCCGACCGCAACGCGGCGCTGCGCAACCGTTCGCGCGTGGAAACATTGTTGAGCCCGACGACGCGGGAGATCGTTTCCGGCGCCGGCGCCGGCGAGGTGCGGCTGCCTGGGGATGTCGCCTTCGACGCCATCGTCGCCGAGACTTGCTCCGGCCGGCAAAACGGTTCGGCGATCGATTTTCTGCCGAGCGGCATGTCGTGCGGCGGGACGATCGCGTTGGCGCGGCCGGGCGCGGCCGTGCATGTGCGGGTCAACTGGCTGACGGGAGGCGTCGAAATTGTCGCAGCCGACCCGCCTCGCTAGCGCGCTGCGCGCGCCGCTCGGCGCGCCGGGCGCCCCCAGCGCGCTGTCGCGCTGGTTCGGCGCGCGCCTCGACGACGCCGCCGACGGATTCGCCGGCTTGAGCGAGACGCTTCGCCCGCGCCGAAAAATCCTGTTCGTCGAACAGGCGGACGGGGCGCTGTCGAGTCCCAAACTGACGTGCCGGATCGATGGCGGCCGGCTGGCGTTCACCGCCGGCGGCGCGGCGGCGTTGCGCGGCGCCGAGGTCGAGTTCCGGCTGTCGCCGGCGCATTGCGTGTTTCGCGACCTGGAGCTGCCCGACCGCGCCGGCGAGTTCCTGGACGGGGTCGTGCGCTCGCAAATCGAGCGTCTCACCCCCTGGCGCACCGTCGATTGCGCGTTCGGCTGGAGCGCGCCGCGGCCGCTCGACGCCGGCCGCATCGCCATCACCGTCGCCGCGGCCAAACGCGAGCCGATCGCGGCGCTGCTCGACGTGGCCGCCGATTCCGTCGCCGTGACCAGCGCGCGCGAGGGCGGGGCGGCCCCGATCGCGATCCTCACCCGTCGCGCCGGCGCGTCCTCGCGACACGGCCGCTGGCGGCTCGCGCTGATGGCGGCGCTCGGACTTTCGCTAGTCTGCCTCACGGCGGCGCTCGCCGCCGACTGGACGCTCGGCGCGAGCCTGCGCGAGGAGACGGACGCGCTGACGACGAGCCTCGCGCAAAGACGCGCGACGCTGCTGCGGCGCCAGCACGCGCAGGACGACCCCGCAGCGCAGGCGCTCGACGCGCGCAAGCGCGCCACGCCCGCCGCGGTGATCGTGCTCGAGGCGTTGACGCGGGCGATCCCCGACGACGCCTATCTCACGCAGATGCGGCTGAAGGGCGACGTCGTCGAGATTTCCGGCGTCGCCGCCGACGCCGCCGCGCTGGTCAAACACATCGAGCAATCGCCGCATTTTACGCGCGCGACCTTCACCGCGCCGACCACGCGCGGCGCCGACAACAAGGAAACCTTCCGCATCGAGGCGCATGTCGCGCCGCTGTTTCGGGTGTCGCCGTGAACGCCGCCGCGCGTCGCGCCCTTTCCGCCTTCGGCGCGGTGGCGGTCGTCGCGCTGGCGCTCGGCGGCGCCGCGTCGACCGCGCTCGCGCTGCGCGACGCCCAAGCCGAGGTCGCGCTGTTGAGCGATCAGGACAATGCCATCGCCGCGCGCGAAAAGCGGATCGCGCCGCGGCCGGGACGCGATCTCAGCGTCGCGCCGTTCTTCGAGGCGCGCACGATCACTCAGGCCGGCGCGGCGTTGCAGCAGCGGCTGGAGGCCGCGATCGCGGCGGCGCACGGCCGGCTGCTCTCCTCCAAGGTCGACGTCGCGCCGCGCGACGACGATCGCCGCATCAACCTGTCGGCGGAGCTGACGATCGCCGAGCCCGACATGCAAACCCTGCTGTTTGATCTGGAGACCGGGCGGCCTTATCTGTTCGTCGACGCGTTCGAGTCGCGGGCGGCGGAGGAGGCGACCGAACCGGGTCGCGCGGCGCTGCGCGTCGCGCTGACGCTGTCTGGGCAATGGAGCCGGGCCCCATGAAATCGCGTCTTGTCTGGTTCTCGCAATGTTGGCGTCCGCGCCGGTTCGCGCCGCGCCGCGCAACCCGCTCGACGCGTTGCGCCTCGAAGATCTCGCCGCCACGCACGCGCGCCCGCTGTTCGCGCCGTCGCGCCGGCCGCCGCCCGCGCCGGTTGTCGCGCCCGAACCCATGGACGCCGCGCCGGCGCTGGCGAAGGCAGCGCCGCCGGAGCCGCCGCCGTTCGAGCTTGTCGGCGCGGTGGTCGGGGAGGGGACGGCGTTCGCCATCTTGCGAAACCGGGGGTCGAACCAAGTCGTGCGGTTGCGTCCCGGCGACGAAGCGGCGGGCTGGCGGGTCGGCGTCGTCGGCGTCCGCTCGGTCTCGCTCGAACGCGACGGGCGCACGGAATCGCTGGCGCTGACCACGCTGTCGCCGGGCCCCGACACGGCGGACGTCCCGGGCGCGGAGCACGACGATGACGCGATCGCGACGCAGCCGGTGGCCGAGTTGAACCGCGTGATCGGTCGCAGGCGCCCCGTGCGCTAGTCGAATTGCGGGAACATGAAGAGACGCCGCAGCGCTCGCGGGCGCTGGATTGCCGGCGACGCGAATCCCTCAATCGGAAACGTTATGAGATGTGTTGAGGGAGGGGCTCGGGCATCGGTTTCGAAGGGATGCGAACCGCGCATCGCCGCGCGTCCTGCGCCTCCTCGCGCGCCGCCTGCCCTTATTCGCCCCGGCTGAGATCGCCGCCGAAGGCCCTCGGCGACGCTAGCCTTTTTTGCCCGGGATGCTGATCGGCTGTCCGCCCTTTCCTTGCGAAAGCTTGTAGGCGGACGCCTGCGCTTTGGGCTTCTCCGCTTTGGGCTTTTTGGCTTCCTTGTTGCCCTTCAATTGACCTTTGGCCATCGCGTCCTCCCCATTCCATCCGGTACGGCATCTTGGCGCCTTTTGCGGCGCGCGCCTATCGGAATCGAAGCGGCGCGGTCGCGGACCCATGCTCGCGCCGACTTGAACTTCAGGCGGGATCGCCGATGACGGAATTCGCATATCAGGGAAAGTTCACCGGGGAGTTCGAGATCCCGCGCGGATGGCTGGCGGAGCAGGCGAGCGAGGCGGCCGACGAGCCGCCGCTGCACGTTTCGCGAAAATGGGAATTTTCGCTAAATATGGCTAGGCTCATTCCCGCCCTCCAGTTCGCGAGACGCACTTGAAGAAGATCGGCTTTCTATCGTTTGGACATTGGACGCGGTCGCCGCAGTCGCAAACCCGTTCCGCGGCGGACGCGCTTTTGCAATCGATCGACCTCGCCGTCGCCGCAGAAGAACTCGGCGCGGACGGGGCTTACTACCGCGTCCACCATTTTGCCCGCCAGCTCGCGTCGCCCTTTCCCCTTCTTGCCGCCGTCGGGGCGAAGACGCGACGGATCGAGATCGGCACGGCGGTGATCGACATGCGTTACGAAAATCCGCTCTATATGGCTGAGGACGCCGGCGCGGCGGACCTCATCGCCGGAGGCCGGCTGCAACTCGGCATCAGTCGCGGATCGCCCGAGCAGGTGATCGACGGCTGGCGCTACTTCGGCTACAGCCCGGCCGAAGGCCAGTCGGACGCCGATATGGGGCGCCGCCACGCCGAGGTTTTGCTCGATGTGCTGCGCGGCGAGGGCTTCGCCGAGCCCAACCCGCATCCCATGTTTCCCAATCCGCCCGGCCTGTTGCGCGTTGAGCCGCACGCGCCGGGCCTGCGCGAGCGCATCTGGTGGGGCGCCGGGTCGAACGCGACTGCCGCCTGGGCCGGGAAACTCGGCATGAATCTGCAAAGCTCGACTCTCAAGAATGATGAGACAGGAGAACCTTTCCATGTCCAGCAGGCCGCGCAAATCCGCGTCTATCGCGAGGCTTGGAAGACGGCGGGTCATACGCGCGAGCCACGCGTTTCGGTCAGCCGCAGCATTTTCGCGCTCGTCGACGAGCGCGACCGCGCCTATTTCGGCCGCGGCGACAGGGAGCAGGACTCCATCGGCTTCATCGACGCGAATTCCCGAGCGATCTTCGGGCGCGGTTACGCCGCCGAACCCAACGTATTGATCGCGGAGCTGGCGAAGGATGAGGCGATCGCCGAAGCCGACACGCTGCTGCTGACGGTCCCCAATCAACTGGGCGTCGACTACAACGCGCACGCGATCGAGTCGATCTTGACCCACGTGGCGCCCGCGCTTGGCTGGCGTTGAGAACGCGGCCCCCAATTTCTTTGCGGCCGGTCGCCGTCGACCTTTTCGTGCGCCGGTCCCGCCGTCGATCGTCAGCAATTCCCCGTTGGCCGAGGTCGCCACCGCGTTGCCGATCGTTAAGGTCGCAAAATTTCGCGGCGGCAATCAGCGAGTTTTGGGGTTTTCGCGGATCAAGCAAAGCGCCCGAGGCGTTCGTTCGCCGCGAGGCTGTCGAGGCGATCCGCGAACGCTCGTCGCCTGCCGCTGCTAAGGCGCGTGCGCCGGCCGCGCCAAAAACCGTTCGCGCGAAACGGGCAGCGGGGCCTCATCGATCGCCGGACCGCCCGCCTGGTCCGCCAGCAATGCCCGCAGCAACTCCAGCTCACCGGTGAATTTCTTTTGCACGCCCGGCCAGATTTGCTCGAAGAACGGCTGGTCCCTAGGTTTGAGCTTCCCGAAGCGCAGCTCGATATGCGTGCCGCCGTCCTCCAACTCCTTGAGGGTCCAACACATCAGGATTTTTGGCGCGTCCGGCGCCGGCAGTAGGGTGGTCAGGGTTATGTGATCGAACGGGCGCCAGTCGAGGATGTCTTCGATAATGGCGTCCTTGCCGTGCATGCAATGGTTCTGGGTGCCGGCGCCGCGCCGTCCCTTGACGGTGCTCTCAATAACATTGTCTTTGTCCTGCCAGCGCGGACGATGACCGGGCGCAGTGAGGAGGTCCCAAACCGCTGCTCGCGGCGCGGCCAGGTCGGTCTCGATCACCTCGATCGCGTCGGCGCGCTCGACGATCCTTCGCTTGGCGGTGGTCTCGGTTTTCCAGGCTTGTTCGAGATCGCTCACCCAGCACTTCGTTTCGCCGATATGCTCAATCTCCTCGGCGATCCCGACGAGCCCCTGCGCCACCGGATCGATGCCCATCGCTTGCAGGCACGCATCGGAATAGAGCGCGTAGGCGTGCGCGCCGAACGTCTTGACGACGTCGTTCTTGAGCAGGCGGTGGACAAGGATCACGTCGCGCCCGGCAAGCTCCTCGCGACCCGCCATCTTTTGCCGGATGAACTCGCCGTGATGAACGACGAACTTGACGTCGAGGCTCTGCATCTGACGGCAAGCCTGACACTCGCAGCTGTTGGCCTCTTTGATGTTGCGCAGCCGCTTGCGGAACGCGAAATAGGCCTGCTCGATGGAATCCTGCAGCAACGAGCCGTCGACCTTGTCGGCCGGCGCGTAAACGAACGCCGCGTCGCCCTCGAATTTGGCGAGGCGGAACGGCGGACGCAGCGCCTTGACGAGGGTGTTCATGATGTCGGCGACGATGTCCTGGGCGTGATCGAGTTCGACGCCGGACACGAAGCGCGTGTAGCCGGAGATGTCGGCGATCGCGAAACAGGCCGTTTCCGTGGCGGGCAGCATGGTAGCGTCCTCCTGACGTGCGGCCTCGAGGGTTCGGATCCGCAGGCCGCCGCGCATCCTCAACCCACGTCGGGCCTGCTGTCCAGTCGGGCGGCGCGCGAGCCGCCAGCGCGCCGCGCCCGGACGACCAACGCTCGCGTCCGTTCCGGTAAAGCCTTGCGATCCGCCGCCCGTCCCTCGGGAAATCCGTTCCTTCCAAATATGTCGAACGCCTCCGCCTGTCGGCGCCGCGTTCGTTCTCATACAAATTACGAGGCCGCGTCGCGCTCTTCGGTCGCGTGCAATTCGGCGAATTGGGTCCAGTAGAATGCGCCGTCGCCAATCGTCACTTCGATGATGTTCGCACCGGTCGGCAGTTCGGCGAAGCCGTCGGTCCAGCGCCATTCGTGGCCGGCCTCGCCTTCGGGCTCATGCCAGCCCTTGCCGAAAGCCGAAAGGCGTTGCGCGACGCCGTCAAACGCGATCCCGCGCACGGCCACGCCCAGATGACGGCGGTCGGCGCTATCGCCGCCTTCGTCAGCCGGCCGGAATGTCCGCGACGCCAGCCGCAGCTGGCGCGTGTCCGGCGGCGCTGCGAACAGATGAACTCCGCCCTCGCAGCGCGTGGGCGATAGGCGGCGACCGTCCGCCACAAGACTGAGGCCGGGGTCGTCGATCCGGCGAAAACCTTGCTGCTGCGCCCGCGCCATCAGCCGCGCCCGCGCCGCCTCCACCTCGGGTCCATTCTCCTTGAGCGGCGCACAGGCGTCGGCCCAGCTCTTCGTGACGAACGTCGGGTGCAGTTCGACGAATCCCGAGTGATTGGCGAAGCCTTGCCGCGCGCCGCAATCGAGGAAACTTTCCGCCGGCAAGCCCTCCGCCAACAGCGCGTCGTGGCTTTCAAGCTCCACGTGCCAATAATCGACAGTCTCGACCCATTCCTGAACGACGGTTGCGCCATTGGCGAGACGCAGGATCGGGATCAGCACGCCGTCGACAAGCACCGCGTGTTGCGGGCTGAGGCTGAGATCGCGACGAGGCCGGTTTTCGCCGAACGCGTCCTTGCGCACCCGCACCGGCAGGATTTCCAGCGGCCAGCGATGTTTGGCGACGTCGAGGGCGCGGTGGCCGATCCAGACGATCGGCCGCGCGCGGCCTGACGCGGTGATCACGTGGTCGCCGACGCGCAGCGCCTCCACGGCGACGTCGCCGTGGTCGGTGAGGATGCGCGCGCCGCGGCCAAAGCACGGCATGACGTCGGCCATGCTCGTCTCCGGCCCCACATTCGAGGAGACGCCGTCGTTGACCGACCAGGTGAAGGTGCGGGTCGGGTCGGCGCCGCCGGCTGAGGGGTCGGCGGCCGTCGAACTGAAGGTCACCGATTGGAGCACGGCCCGATAATCCGCCACCGTATCCGACCCCGTCAGCCTCAACACGCCGTCGGTTGGATTATAGCTCGCGATAATGCTGGGAAGGCCCGTGGTGACGGCGCTCAACGTGTCGCCGGCGAGGAAGCCCGAGCTGATCTCAACCGAAGCGCCTTGCAACAGGTCGCCGCTATCGGGATCGGTCAGCGACAAGCCGGGGTCGAGCGCGACCGGCGGTCCGATCCCGCTATAGTTGACCGTACCGCCGGTTGTGAGAACGGGCGGCTCGTGCACGACGTCCAGCGTGCTGGTCGCGACGGGGGAGTTGGTCACGCCGTCGTTGACGCTCCAGGTGAGGGAGCGGCTCGTATCCGAGCCGCCGATGGTGGGATCGCCGAAACTCGGCGTAAAGCTGTACGCGACCGAGTTCGAGCGCGGTTTGATAGTTCGCCGCGCTCGCCGTGCCCGAGAGGGTCAACACGCCATTGCTGAAGGCGCCGGTGATGCCGTTCTGATTGGTGAACTGGAGGACGTCGCCGGAGTTGTAGCCGCCGGCGATCGTGACGACGGCGCTGAAAATGTTGGAACCGTCGCGATCCGTCACAGTCAACGCGGGATCGAGCGTCGTCGGCGAGGATTGGCCGCCGTCGAATATCGCGGTTGCGCCGGCCGCGACTGTCGGCGGGCGGTCGATCGTCAGCGTCGAAATCGCGATGTTCGAAGAGAACACGCCATCGTCGACGATCCAGTCGATCGTCCGCGTCGGGTGGCCCACCGTCGTCGTGTCGGCGCCGGCGTCCTGATAGGTCACGCTCTCCAGCAACGATTGATATTCGGCGAGGCTGGCGGAGCCCGACAAGGTGAGCGACGTGCTGTCGTTTCCCATGACGGTGATGGCGCCGCCGTCGACGGTTCCCCCCGAAATGCCGGGGATCGACAGTTCGTCGCCGACCTGAGAGTTGGCGATCGTGATTGTCGCCCTCACAATCGCGCCTGGGCCGTCCGGGTCCGAGATCGAATCCGTTTGCAACAGCGTCGTCGCCGTGGCGGCGCCCTGCACGACATCGCCCGTTTCGCCCGTCACCGAAAAAACGGGCGGCGTCGTATCGACGCGCAATCCGGTGAATGTCGCAGCAAGGTTGGTCAGGTCTGCGGACGTGCTCGCGATATCCGCGATCGCGCCGTTGCTGATGCTCCCGTTCGAGGCCAAGGTGGCGACGTTCTGCCCGCTAGACGGAGTGTATTGGAAAACCAACGTGCCGGTGCCGGACCCGCTCTTATAAACCGCCGCGCCGCCGTCGTTCAGGCCCAGCGTCGGCGTTCCCGTAACGAAGACGTTTTCATCGAACGTGACGGAGATGGTCACCGAGTCGGCGGTGGTCACTGTGCCGGTGGTCTTGCCGCTATTGCCGTCGATCGCCGTCACCGCGGCGCTGGTCACGGTCGGCGCCGGGTCGATCGCCAGGCCATAGGTCGTATCCCCGGAGGCTTCGCCGTTCGTTGGCCCCGGAAGGGCGTAAAGCTCGGTTGGCGTGGCGCCGCTGTTGACGTTGCCGGTGTAAATTCCCGGATGATTGGACAGGTCGCCGTCGGAGACATAATAGTCGCCCGTCGTCGGATCGATTGTGATGTAGGTCATATCGGTCAGCGACGGCGTGGACGAGGTGACGTTCGTTTCTTGCCAGACCGTTTTGAGCGTCAGAGTGTTGAGGTTATAGGCGTAGATCCCCGCGGTGTTCGAGCTTGTCGGCAGAATTCCCGGGTGGGTGACGATATAGAGCGTATCGGTCGCGGTATCGAGCGTGACGGCCGAAATCTCGCCGTCCGAGATCGGCAGTTCGCCGCCGGTTCCACCAAGGTTGACGATGGAGCTGGGCAGCGAATTGGCGGCCGCGCCCGCGGTGACGCCGCTGACCTTGTAGATAAAGTTTTTGCTCACCTGGCCGATGGTGATGATCTTGGTTCCCGCCGTATTGGTCGTGAACGTAATTTTCCCGCCGGGCGCAGCGAAATAGGCCGCGTTGTCCTTCTGGTCGAACACGATTTGATCCGAGGACGCGTCGGTCGATCCCAGCAACGTCGCCAGTTTCACTTGCGACGCCGTTCCCGAATAATCGGCGCCGGAGAATTTTTCCTCGTAGAACCCGTCGCCGGCCGCGAAATACAGAATGTCGTCGCTCGGGTTGAGCGCGAGCGAAGTCACCTCATCGTCGAGGCTCGTCTCCAAGGCGCCGCCGCCGAGGGGCGTCGTGAACTGCTGCGCCTGGCCGAATTTCTCTTCGTAGATGTAGCTGTCGGAGCCCTGGATCGACGTTATGAAATAGACGCCCGCCGCCGCATCGATCGCCAGGCCGCCGAAGGCGCCGTTTGGTTGACCGACGTCGGTTCCGTATGTGCCGGGCGTTCCGCTGGTGTAGTTGGCGGGAATATAATCGACCGCGTCGTCAAGCTCCTGGCTCGGGCCGCCTTCAAAGTCGTAGACGTACAGGAGGTCCGGGGTGGCGCTCATGCTCGACTCCTACGCGCTTCTTCCCTGGGCGCCCGCAATTTTGCGAATGCGCCTTATGGCGAGGCCAGCGCCTTACAAGCAAAAGGCCAATTCGCGCGTCGCTTAAGTTACAGCCTTAATCCTGACGCGCGCATCGAACAAGAACATTTCTTCAATGCGATGCGCCGACCGTTCGCAATGCGATATTGTTTTTCGACCTGCCAAGGGCGCATCTCGTCTCATGCTTTTGACTGCGCGCATTCGCGGGAGACGGAATTTGCAACAGCAAGCAAATTGGAATGCGAAAATAATCAACGAAACCGCGCTCGGCGTCGTCCGGCTGCGCGATCATTTGACGAAAGCGACGGCGCGGCGGCCGCGGGACGTCGAACGGACGCCTGCTATCCCGGGGCTTTGCGGGTTTCTGCGCCCTTGGCGATGGCGGCCGAGGATTGGCGCAGGCGCTCGTAGAGATCGGCGGCGGCGGCGGCGGTCAACACCAGCCGACAGACAGGGTAGCGTTTGGCGCCTTCGCCCATCTGCGCCGGCTCGGGATAACGCGTGACGCAGAGATCGACGCGCAATGTATGACCGTCCCACACGACGTTGTGAACGGAATCGGCAAACGTCTCTGCAAGCTGCGGAAGATCGACGTGGGCGATCGCGAGCGGCGGTTGCTGCTGAATGGCCATCGGCTTCTCTTCTCAAGGCGGCGCACCTGAGCCGAGCCTATCGCCACTTCGCGGCGAACGCCAGCCAGCAGCGGACGGAGCAACACCGCAACTGCGTTGCAAATGTGCGCGCCCCTCATGCATTTACATCGTAACGCGGCATTGCATACGACAGAGTGTCGATTGTAGGGTGCCCCACGTTGCGCAGCGGGCGCGAGTCCCCCTTAACCCGATCCTTGCGTCCGGACGCGGCAGCGATGCATCGAGGCGTTCGACGGCGTCGCATCGGCTGTCGCAGCGTGAAAAAGCCGACTCGTCGGAGGCGGCGAAGTCTAAGCGGTCGCCGCGGCCGGGCGGCCAAGGGAGGCGCTCATGGGCAGTCCGTTCGTCGGCGAAATTCGCATGTTCGCGGGCAATTTCGCCCCGCAGAACTGGGCGCTTCTGCAACGGCGCCTTGATCAGCATCGCTGAAAATTCGACGCTGTTCCATCTGATTGGAACGACCTACGGCGGCGATGGGCAGTCAACACCTTCGCGTTGCCCAATCTGCAATCGCGCACGCCGATCCACATGGGCGCGGTCCGGGCGGCGACAATTATGTGCTGGGCCAAATCGGCGGCGTGGAGCAAGTCACGCTCGCGACCGCCCAACTGGCGGCGCACAACCATGCGCTCAACGCGGTCAGCTCGGGCGCGAGCGTCGCATCGCCGGCCAATGCGCTGCCCGGGGTGTCGACCTCGCAGCCAAAGCGGCGACGTTGCAATACGGGACCGGCGCGGCGGACCTGACGACGCTTGTCGCCGGCGTCCATCGGCGCCAGCGGCGGCGGCCAACCGCATTCCAACATCCAGCCCTATCTCGCGATCAGCTTCATCATCTCGCTGTTCGGAATCTTTCCGACGCAAAATTGATCGCAACGCGCGGATCCAACGTCTGCGGCGGACCGAATCTCATTTGGAGGCTTGCCATGACCGACCAGTTTGTCGCCGAAATTCGGCTGTTCCCGTTCAACTTCGCGCCGGTCGGCTGGGCGCTATGCAACGGCCAGATGCTGCCGATCTCGCAGAACACGGCGCTCTTTTCGCTGCATCGGCACGTTCTACGGCGGCGACGGCAGCACGACCTTCGCGCTGCCGAACCTGCAAGGCGCGGCGCCCGTCGATCAGGGCCAAGGCGCGGGGCTGTCGCCTTATGTGGTGGGTCAATCGGCCGGCGATGCGACGATCACTCTTTCGACGGCCCAGATCCCCAGTCACTCGCACGCCCTCGTCGCGGACAAGGAAGTGGCGACCTCCAGCAGTCCCTCCGGCGCGATCTATATGAAGGGCCATTACACCTCGCCGAGCGTCAACGGCCAGGTGCAAACCTATACCGCGCAAGCCCCGAACACGAACATGAGCGCCAACGCCATCGGTCCCGCCGGCGGCAACCTGCCGCACAACAACTTGATGCCGTATCTCACGCTCAATTTCTGCATCGCCTTGCAGGGCATTTTTCCGCCTCGGAGCTGAACGTCATGGGCCAACCCCATTTCTCTCCGAAATTCGCGTCATGTCTTTCGGTTTCGCCCCGAAAGGGTGGGCGCTGTGCAACGGCCAGATCGCTGCCGATCAACCAGAACCAGGCCCTGTTTTCGCTGTTGGGCACGACCTATGGCGGCGACGGCCGCACGAATTTCGCGCTGCCCAATCTTCAAGGCCGCGCGTCGATTCACACCGGCGCCGGTTTTGTGCTCGGACAGTCCGCCGGCGAGCCCGCCCATACGCTCACCCTCAACGAGACGCCGTCGCACGCCCACACCCTGGCCGCCAGCACCGCGCCCGCCGACGCGGCCCCAGGGGGCGTGACGCCGGGGCCGACGCTCGTCCTCGCGGAGGCCGCGGCTTTCCAGGGCGCCGGCAAGCCGACCATTCCCGTGTCGATATATTCAACCGCCGCCGCCAACGCCAAGATGGCGGCTTCAGCGATCGGTTCGACCGGGGGGCAGCCGCACGAGAATCGACAGCCCTATCTGGCGCTGAACTTTTGCATCGCGCTGCAGGGCATCTTCCCGTCACGGAGTTGAAGCGCGCGCGGGGGCTCAGCGCGACGCCAGATCGTCGCCCAAAGCCTCGATCAGCGGCTGCAACAGCGGCCCGTAGCCGCGCGAGCGCCCGGCCGAACGTTGATAGATCGGCTGGCGGACTTGGGCGGCGCTCGCCGTGATGATCGGCCGGCGGGTTTCGTGGAAGTCGAGACACCGCGCGTCCCATGCGAGGCCGCAATAGTCGAGAATGCGGCGCACCTGCGGTTCAAGGTCGGCGACGAGATCCTCGTATTGCACTTCGAGCATGGCGTCTTCCGGCAGCACGCGCCGCCAATGCGCCATCAGCTCGGCGTAGCTGCGATAGTAGCGGCCGAGATCGCCGAGATCGTTGCTGAACGCCAATCCCGCCGAGAATGTTTGTGCGAAACAGGACAGGCAGGTGTCGATGGGATCGCGGCGTGTGTGAAGGATGCGAGCGTTGGGAAGCGCCAGGCGGATCAAGCCGAGGAAATGACAGTTCGACGGCAACTTGTCGGTGATCCGCGGCGCCCGCGGCGCGACGGCCTGCAGCTGTCGACGATACCGCGCGCCGAGTTCGGCGAGGTCTTCGGCCGACAGCGAGCTGAAGACCTCTGGCAGGTTCGCCGCGTCGGCGCCGAGGGCGGCCGCCTCGTCCGCGAAATACATGAGTTCACCGCCGCCGAACACGTCTGGATGGCTCGCGAGAATCTGCTCGACTAGGGTCGAACCCGATCTCGGCATGCCGACGACGAAGATCGGGACGTCGGGCGCATCGCCGCGCGGCGGCGCTCGCCGCAGGATCTCGGGGCCGAGCGCTCGCGCGAAGCGGCGCATGTTGGCGAGCGTCGCGGCTTCGTCGTATTCGATCCGTCGCCGGCGGGACGCATTGCCGGCGCTCAAATGCGCAAACGCCTCAGCGAACCGTCCTTGATCCTCGTAAGCTTTGGCCAGGGCGAAATGCAGCTGGGTCTGCTCGGCTTCGTCCAGTGACGGCAGGTTTTCGGCGAGCGCCGTCATGGCGACGAAATGCGGGTCGTCTTCGCTCAACCGCGTACAGCCGGCGAGCCCGTGATAGAATTGCGCCCGCTCGGGAAGCAGCGCGATGGCGCGAACGAAGGAGTCGCGCGCGTCGCTGAGATGGCCGAGCGCGACAAACGCCTGGCCGCGGTTGTTGTGGGTCTCGGCGAGATGCGGGTTGAGCGCCAAGGCCCGCTCGAAATAGGGCAGGGCGTCGCCGGGATGATGCAGTTCCGCAAGCGCGCTGCCCATGTTGGCGTAGGCCTCGGCGAAATTCGGGTTGAGCGTGAAGGCGGCGCGGTAGGACGCGACGGCCTCCTGATGCTTGCCAAGCGCCACCAGAGCATTGCCGAGGTTGTTGTGCGCGAAGGCGAAATCGGGACTGAGCTCGCAGGCTCGGCGGAATTGGGTCACCGCCGGCTCGTTGCGATTGAGGGCGGCGAGATAGGCGCCGAGATCGTTGTGCGTCTCGGCCGAACCGGGCGCGAGCGCAAGCGCGCGTTCGAGATGCGCGACCGCCTCCTCAAAACATTGGCGTGCGGCATGCGCGCGCCCGAGCGCGGCGTGCGCGCGGCCGTGTTCGGGCATGACCGCCAGCACGCGCTGGAATTGCGCGATCGCCGCCTCCTGGACGGTCCAGCGCGGCAAGCGCCAGCCCATAGTTGTAGCTGGCCTCGACGAACTCGGGCTTCAGCGCGAGCGCCCGCTCATAAGCCTCGAGCGCCTCGGCATGGCGCCCGAGCGCCGCCAGCGCGTTGCCCAAATTGTTGTGCGGCTCGGGCAAGCTGGGGCGCCGCCGGATCGCCGCCTCGAAATGCGGCAGCGCCTGCGCCGTGCGGCCGCTCGCATGCAGCGCCGCGCCGAGGTTGTTGCGAGCGGCGACGTAGTCGGGATCGATCTCGACGGCGCGCGCATATTGGCTGATCGCCTCGTCGAGGCGGCTGAGCGAGGCAAGCGCGAGCCCCAAGTTGTCGCAGGCTTCGGCGGAGTTCGGAGCGATCGCCAGCGCGCGGCGCAGCAGGCTTTCGGCCGCCTGCGGCCGGCCGAGCCGCAGCGAAAGCGCGCCGAGTTCCGCCAAGCCCTCGGGATCCTCGGGCGCGTGTTGGAGGACATTGCGATAGGCCTGCTCGGCCTCGGCCAGGCGTCCCTGGCCGTGCAGCGTTTTCGCCACGCGCAGAACTTCGGCTGGCGTCAAGCGCCGCCCTCGCCCGTCGTTCGGCCTCGCGGCGGCTTCGCTCACGGCGGCGCCGATGCAGCGGCGCGGGTTCAATTGAAGACCGCCTGATAGTCCTGGCGGTCCGGTCGCGGCGTATGGATCGGCGCCACATAGAGGCGGAAGCTCGGGCCGTCCTCGACTTCGCAATCGTAAAGCCCCTCAGGCAAGACGTCGCGTTGCCGGGGCTCGCAGAAGATAAGCGTAAAGGGTCGCCGGTCTCGCCCGCCTTCGCTGTCGACGCGATCGAGCGTGAGGACGCGCCGCGCGGCCGCGAACCGAAACCGCTTGCCGGCATGCGGCACGAAACGATCGAATGTGAGAATATCGGGGCTTGGCGACGAACCTATGTCGCTTTCGCGCTGTTCGGTTTCGCGGTTCGCCGCCATCGCGCCTTTCCTTGCTGGCGGAAAAGCGGCAATCTGACCTATCTTTGCGACAATTTCCAGGGTCGAGTGAGCGCGGCCGCCAGATGGGCGAAGACATCAGACATCTCGACGGGCTCGGCGGCAAGCTTCGTCTGCGCCCGGCGCGGCGGACGGACGAAGTCTTTCAGTTCGCCCTGTTCGGCGCCAATCGCGGCGCCATGTTGCGGATCGCCGGGCTGCCGGCGGCGGCGATCGAAAATCTGCTGACGATGCAATATCGCGCGCGCCTGTCGAGCTATCGCGAGAATTTTCCCGCCGCGCGTTGGTCGATCCTGGAGTTCGCGGGGGCGCCGATCGGCGAGCTGATCGTAAACGACGAGCCCGACGCGGTTTACATAGTCGACATCTCGCTGGTCCCCGACCGACAGGGTCAGGGCCTCGGCGCCGCGCTGGTCAGCGCGATTGCGAGCGACAGCGTTGCGCGCGGCGGAGTGCGTGCGATTGCCGCGGTCGGCAATGCGCCGTCGCGAAAAATGTTCGCCCGCCTCGGCTTTGTCGAGACCCCCTGCGGCGACGACGCCAACGTTGAGTTGCGATGGCGTCCGCCGCCGCCCGCGCCGCCCTGATGTTCGCCGAGCGGGCCGCCCATCTGGACGTCGCCGCCCAGACGACGGCGGTAACCGTTGCGCAACGGGTCCGAGGCCATTAGACGTGCGGAGCGCAAAATTAGGGCTTTGCTTTTTCGATGCGCGCCGTCGCCGCGGCAAGGTCAAGGGGTCTGGACTGCGATGTTGCAGCGGCTAAGTCGCTTTACGCCCCTGTTCATGGCCGCCATCGGGTTGATGGCGATCGTCCAGTTGCTGCTGTTGTTGATTCACTTTCTCGGTGATGTCCACATTGGCGATTGGGCGGCCGCGCATGCCCAGGCCATCGCCGTCGTCTTCGGGCTGGGCGCAGCCGCATGCGCGGCGCTGGCGACGCTCGCCTATTTGCGCGCGCGCGACGCCTTGCCCGCGTTCCTCACCCGCTGGAGCTTCCTTATGGACATTCTTGACCGGCTCACGAACCGTAAGGAACTGGAGCAGCGGCTACGGCCGAAGGCGGAGGCGATCTATATCGACGCCGGCGCATTGGCCGAAAAGCTGAAGGCGCAAGTCATCGGGCAGGATGCGATCTGCGACGATCTGGCGGCGCAGATCCGCAGGCGGCTCGCGTTGCAGCAACGCGGCAAGCCGGTCGGGGTCTTTCTCTTCGCGGGACCGCCCGGGGTCGGCAAGACTTACCTAGGCAAGGTTCTCGCTAAGGAGCTGTCGCGTCCTCTCGTGCATATCGACATGACGCAATTTGCGAGCGGCGGCCACGCAGCCACGTCATTGTTCGGTTCGCCGAAGGGCTACGTCGGCTCCGACAGCTACGGCAAGCTGACCTCCGCGTTGCGCGACAAGCCGAACGCGCTGGTCCTGCTCGACGAGTTCGAGAAAGCGCATCCAAATATTCATAAGAACTTTCTCACCGCCTGGAACGACGGATTCGTCACCGAAGCCTCCAACGAAAGCCACGTCGACACGACGTCCGCCATTTTCGTGTTGACGACCAATGCCGCCCTCGAACCGCTCGAAAAGATCGTCAAGGAAAACGCTGACAAACCCGACGAGTTGCGGCGTCTGGCCGACGCGGCGCTGCGCGGCGCCGGCTTTGCGCCCGAATTGCTGAGCCGCATCGACCGCATCTTCGTTTTCGGCGCCTTGCAGGATCTCGACGTCGCCCGCGTAGCGGCGCTGGAGATCGAGGCGATGATCAAGGGATATGGGTTGGCGGTTGAGCAACAAGGGATCGACCCGCAGATTCTGCTGAATCTGATGGACCGCCAGATGCGCATCGGCAGCGTCGCGTCGTCGCGCGATCTCTTGCGCTCCATCGAGGAGGCGATCGCCAACTCGCTGATCAATTCCAAGCAACGCGGCGCGCAAAGCGTGCGCCTGGTGGATGACAACGGGCGAATCGCCGCCGTTCCCGCGGATCCCGCGACCCTCGAGCCGAACGGCGCGACGGCCAAGGGCGGCTTGGGCCGCGAGGCCGCGAGTTAGCCGCGGCGCTGCAAAAAGGAGAACGTTTCGTGGAGCTGCAACGCCTGAGCCCGGAGGCGCGCCCCGCCGCCGTCGTCGCCCTCGCCGCGGGGCCGAGTCTGTGGTCGCAGGCGCCCGGTTTTCGCCGTCTTGTGCTGGCCTCGGGGGCGCTTGCAACCCTGTCGGGGGCGTCCTGGGTCGCCCTTCCGCACTTCGCATCCGCGCCCGACGCAGCGCCGCCGCTCGCCGCGCCGCAAGCTGCATCCTGCTCGCTCATCGCGCCGCTCGACGGGCAACGCTTTGTCGGCAAGGCCCAAGGGCCGGTCGACGACCTCTCCGTGCGCCGGGCCGTTGCGAATGTCGAACTCAGCGCAAACGGAAAGATGTCGCCGGAATATGTCGGAAAGCCGCGCGAGCTGATCGTCATACCTTGGGGAACCGGTTCGTTGAGAACATTCGCCGTCCTTCCCGCCGGCGTGGCCGTCTTTCCCGGCGATACGGTCGAGGTCGTCGGTCGGCATCGCGATCCCGCCAAGCCCTGCAACTTCATTCCCTGGACGCTGACTCGCGTCGTCGCCAGCGGCCGCTAGGATCTGCCGCCGGCGCCTGGACAAAGCCGCTCCGCTCGGACAGAGCTCTCCAAACCCGAGGCGCGCCATGAACCCCACCGTCTATGTGCTGAACGGACCCAATCTCAATCTCCTGGGCAAGCGTCAGCCCGAGATCTACGGTCGCGAGACGCTCGCCGACGTCGAGGCGGAGTGCCGGCGCGTCGGCGCGGAGTTTTCGCTCGACATCGTGTTCAAGCAGAGCAATCGCGAATATGAGATCATCGAATGGGTCCATGAGGCGCGCGAAAAGGCCAAGGGCATCGTCATCAACCCCGCCGCCTTCACGCATACCTCCGTCGCCATTCTCGACGCGCTCAACACCTTCGACGGCCCGATCCTCGAAGTGCACATCTCCAACGTACACAAGCGCGAGCCGTTTCGGCATCACTCCTATGTCTCGGCCGTCGCCGCGGGAGTGCTCGCGGGATTTGGCGTGCAGGGCTATGGGCTGGCTTTGCAGCGAATGGCGCGGCTTTTGAAAGGCGCCTAGAGCCGCGTCGCGCGTTCGGGCGCGCAGCGTCCGACGAGCGCCTCGGCGAGCGCGACGCCGTTGCCGAGGAGCCGGCGCCGCCGCGCGGCCGAACGCGGCGCCTTGCACAGGTTCGAAGCGAGATCGGTGAGCACCCGGCGCGCGAAGTCGCGCGGGCGCATCGTGCCGCGGCGCAACAGATAGATCGGATTGGCGATTTGGGCGTAACCGAGCCGCCGGTCCGACATCCGCCCTGTCCCGGCGCCGAGATGGACCCCCAGCGCCGCGTCGACCCGGACGAACCGGCCGCCGCCCCGCGCCGCCCGCGCGGCGAAATCGCGGTCCTCCAGCCAGCCATAGAGCGGCAACGCCTCGTCGAACCTGAGATCGCCGAGCGCCGAGCGGCGAAACGCCATGTTGCAGCCGTAGGGGGAAACGTCGTCCTCGACGCCGCCGCATGCCTCGGGATTGGCCCGCGCGAGCCATTCGAGCGCGGTTTGAGCGTCGATCTCGCCGCCAGCGGCGCCGTTGGCCAGCAGATTTCCGGTCACGCAGACGATGTCGGGCGCGGCGTCGAACGCCGCGAGCGCGCGCGCGAGCCATTGCCGATGCGGCCAAAAGTCGTCGTCGAAAAAGGCGACAACCTCCGCTTGCGCCGGCAACCGTTCGAGAATGGCGTTGCGCTGCCTCGTCAGCCCCGCCGGCGCCGGGATCAACACGAGGTCGGCGGCCTCGCTCAAGGTCGCGACATCCGAGGGATCGACATAGGCGACCAGCATGAGGGCGGGACGCAGCGTCTGACGGCGCAGCCGCTCGACGACGAGGCGCACGAATTCCGGCCGGCCGCGCGTGGCGACGCCGACCGCCACTCTGCGCGACGCCGTCGGCGTCGGCGCGTTGAGCGAGAGCGCCCCCGCCTGCGCCATCGAATCCGCCTCTTCGCCGCGGCCCCGGCGGCGGCGCATCCGCATATTACGTTGGGTTTCATAACACTTGGTTGCGGGTCGCGCGCCGCGTCCCGTAAAGCCCTAGACGCGACCAGCGCCGCGAGCCGCGCTTGGGAGGCCCACGATGACCTTCGCCCCGATTCCGCTAAGTTTCCGAACGATGGAGGCGGCCTACCGGGACAATCAGACCCTGCCGACCGACATCACGAACTGGCTGCGCGCGCAGAACAAGTGGGAGGACGACTTCAACGCCAAGCTTCCTGACGTCAACGCGCAGCGCGCCGCGGACGGCAAGCCGCCGCTCGCGCCGGCGGGGCACAGCACCTCCTGCTGCATGCAGGTCAGCCTGTCGTTCAACGCGACCGGAACGCCCATTCCGAAAAGCGGATCGCGCGACCGCGACAACACCACGCTCGATGGCGGCAAGAATTACATCCTCGCCGTCAACGAATTCCGCGCCTTCCTGACCTATCGCTACGGCCCCACGGACACCTTCACGCACTGGACCGACATCGCGGGGACGCCGGGGATCGTGGTGCTGGGAAACAGCCACATCGAGCTGTTCGACGGCGACAACATCCTTCAATCGTCGGCGGGTCTGGCCGCGCACAGGCGCAACGCCGGCGCCGTGATGTCGCCCGGCTTCATCAACAACAGCAAGCCCTGGTGGTTCTGGCGGTTGATCGGCGACGGCCCGCAGGCCGCGTCCGACATCCCCGACTGGCTGGTCGGCTGGTGGACGGTCTATGACGGAAGTTACTACTATTATTATTTCTTCAAGGACGGCTCGGTCGTCTATATCAGCGAGCCGCCGAAGACGAATTGGGTTCCGCCGAAGACCATCGGCAACCACGGCGTCGTCGTCAAGAACGACGCGGTGCATGGGTTCACGGCGACCTGGGACATCGTGAAGGGCGAGACGCTTCCCACGATCGAGAATTTCACGCCGCTCGGTTGGACGAGCCAGACCGAGATGAACGCCACGTCCAACAAATATTCGCCGATCTACGCGCGCAAGATCGCCACAAGCTAGATCGAGTTCCGATCAGGTGGAACCACGTTGTCATCCCCGCGAAAGCGGGGATCCAGTGGGCCACGACGCGGCCGTCGTCATTTCACGGGGACATCGAGAGGGGAGCGCCCTACGACCCCCTGGATCCCCGCTTTCGCGGGGATGACATGGCGAGCGTGGATGCCGCCGTCGTCAGGGCGTCAGCGTCAACGCCTTGAGTTCCTTTCGAGCCGTCCCAAAGCTGCCAAGCTGATAGACCGACGCTCCGGCCGGCGAGAACGTGAACGACGGAAACGGCTCCGCCAGCATCTTGTTCAAATAGGCCTCCGTTCCGACGCCGATCGTCACGTGCGGATTGAATCGCTTGCCCGCCGCGTCCTTGACGAAATTTTCCACGTAAGAGATCAGGAATGCCTGAATGTCACGTCCGCCCTCGTCGCTGTAGCAAGCTGCCGCGGTCCCGGTCTTCACGGTGTAGGGCTCGACGGCTTTGATGAGTTCGTCTTGCAGTCGATGCAAATCTTCCGTCGGCTCAACCACGATTCCCGCGAGGCCGATCGGCGGAGCGGGGATATAGTAATATTTGAACGCCTTCAGCACCCATGACTTGGGCTTCTCCTTGTCGAAGACGGCCTGCGCCGCGGCGTAAATCTTGTCGAGGTCATCCGTGCGGACGAACTGCTGCAAAAGCGAGACGTGGGGATGGTGCGTCGCATCCAAGGCAAATCCCTTCGGGAAGGACTCTCGGAGGCGAGCGTTGTCGGCCTTCGCGTGCTGCATCATCGTCGCGTCGGGTTCGAGCGCGATGTCGATCGCGGTCACCGGATTCTGCTGCGCGACCGCGCCCGGGATGACCGCGGCCGCCAATCCCAGCCCGAGTCCAATGGCCGTAAGGATCTGCAAATCCATGTTCCTCCCTCCCTGTTGATGCACCACTCACGGGTGTGTAGATTTATTGGCCGTTTCGACTTGGTGTCAAACCGCGAGTTGGTGGAGGCTTGGAGCCGCTTTCGGGCTGGAGGTGTCAATGGCGGATGGTCAGTTGCTTCCCTCTTGGAACGACGGCGCGGCGAAATCCGCGATCCTCGATTTTGTCGCGCGTGTGACAAAGCAAGGAGACGCCGAATTCGTGCCGCCAGCCGGCCGCATCGCCACGTTTGACAACGACGGGACGCTCTGGTGCGAGCAGCCGCTTCAGACACAGTTCTTTTTCGCTTTTGACCGCGTGAAGTTGTTGTCGGCCAACGATCCGACAATCGGCGAACGTCAACCCTTCAAGGCGGTGCTCGAACACGATTACAATACGCTTTTTGGACTCGGCAAACAGGCGCTGTTCGAACTGGCTTTCGCGACCCATGCGGGCATAACCGATGAGGACTTTCAGCAAGCTGCAAGCGGATGGTTGGCGACGGCGAGGCATCCCAAGTTCGGCCGGCTGTTCAAGGAATGCACCTTTCGGCCGCAAGTCGAACTGCTCACGTACCTACGGAATAACGGCTTCAAGACCTATATCGTGTCGGCGGGCGGCGTCGATTTCATGCGCGCGTTCGCGGAGGAAGCTTACGGCGTCCCGCGAGAGCAGGTGATCGGTTCCAGCGTGAAATTGCGCTACGATTTGAAAGACAACCTGGTTTCGCTCGTGAAACTGCCGGAACTCAACAACTTCGGCGATCGGGAAGTGAAGGCGCTGAACATTGGCCTGCATATCGGCCGCAGACCGCTATTGGCGTTCGGCAATTCTGACGGCGATCTTGCCATGATGCGTTACACGAAGTCCGGCTCGGGGCCTCGACTCGCATTGCTGCTCCACCATGACGACGCAGCCCGGGAAGTAGCCTACGACCGTGAGTTTCGGCTTAGCCCATTGTCCGAAGCGCTCGACAAAGCTCAGGACTACGGCATCACCGTCGTGAGCATGAAGCGGGATTGGAACGTTGTATTTTGAACGTCCGGTTGCGGCGTTTCGTCGTGGCGCCAACTGTTAGGTTCCACCGCTAGAACCCGACCCGGTCGCCGCCCTTCAGGCTGAGAAGGGCGCGGGCGTCGTCGGGGGTCGCAACCTCGAGCCCAAATTCTTCGACGAGGCGGCGCGCCTTGGCGACCTGTTCGGCGTTGCTCGCAGCCAATCGCCCCGGCCCGATCCACAAGGAATCCTCAAGCCCGACGCGAATGTTGCCGCCGAGCGCAATCGCCTGCGCGGCGATCGCCATTTGGTTGCGCCCTGCGCCCAACACCGACCAGCGATAATCCGCGCCGAACAGGCGGTCCGCGGTGCGGCGCATGTGCATGACGTCCTCGGGGTGCGCGCCGATCCCGCCGAGAATGCCGAACACGCTCTGCACGAAGAACGGCGCCTTCACCAAGCCGCGGTCGACGAAATGCGCGAGCGTGTAGAGATGGCCGATGTCGTAGCATTCGATCTCGAAGCGCGTGCCGTTGTCGGCGCAGGTCGTCAGAATCTTTTCGATGTCGGCGAACGTGTTCTTGAAAATGCGGTCGCGCGAACCCTCGAGATAGGGCCGCTCCCAGTCGTGTTTGAAATCCTTGAAACGCTGGAGCATCGGATACAGCCCGAAATTCATCGAGCCCATGTTGAGCGAGGCGACCTCGGGCTTGAACTCGGCCACCGGTTTCAGCCGCTCCTCGATCGTCATCGTCGCGGCGCCGCCGGTGGTGATGTTGATGACGCCGTCCGTGCGCTGCTTGATGATCTTCAGGAACGGGGCGAAACGTTCCGGCGACTGGTCGGGGCGCCCGTCCACGGGGTCGCGCGCGTGCAGATGCACGATCGCCGCCCCCGCCTGCACCGCCGCGATCGCGGCTTCGGCGATCTCCTCGGCCGTCACCGGCAGATGCGGCGACATGCTTGGGGTGTGGATCGAACCGGTGACAGCGCAGGTGATCACGACTTTGCGCGCAGGCATGGGGCGCTCTCGAACGATGGATCGCCGGCGGATGCGGCCGGCCCCGCGAAAGAGCGCAAATTCGCGAAAATGACAAGCGCCCGAGCGGCCTGCGGCCCGGCTCAGATTTGACAGGCAAGTCGAGTTCGCTCATACGCATGTTAACTTCTGAGTGCTCGCAACTTCACGCACCCGCACTTAGCAAGGCTTGCATGGCTCGAACGCTCCAAACGTCAATCAAGGACATCGACGGCGATGACGGACGATAGTCTTGCCGATATGGCGCAACGCCTGTCCCGCATGGAGGCGCAACTGCAAGCCATCGCGGAAAATACTTCCGAAACCCGCCGCCTCATCGGTCCCTGGGCGGCGACCCTGGGGGACGGCAAGCTGCTGGTGCATACGCTGCACAGCAACTTGATGATCGTCAATTCGACCGATCTCATCATCACGCCGCAACTGGTCGTCTACCGGCAGTGGGAGCCGGAACTGACCGAGCTTCTGTGGAACTCTTGCCGATTGGACACTGTATTCGTCGATATCGGCGCCAATATCGGCTACTTCACGCTGCTGGCGGGGTCGCGCATCCACGCCGGCGGCAAGGGCCGCGTGATCGCCGTGGAGCCCAATCCCGAATGTTGCGCGCTCATCGAACGCAATCTCGTCATCAACTGGTCGATGTGCGACATCACTTTGCACAAGGTCGCCGTCGGCGCCGAGAAGGGGGACGTCTGGCTCGCCAGTCCCGAAAACCGGGCCGCCAACTCGCATCTGGCCTTCGGCGAGGCGGAGACGAAAGGCGAGCGCCGGTTTCGCGTGCCGATCGAACCGCTTGACGCGCTGACGCCGCAGGGGCTGAAAGTCGACATTCTCAAGATCGATGTCGAAGGCCACGAATTGTCGGTGTTCCAGGGCGCCCGTCGCGTCATTTCGCAATCGCCCGACATCCGGATCATCATGGAGTGGTCGCAGACGCAAATGGCGGACGCAGGCGTCTCGCCGGTCGAGATGCAGCAGGAGTTGCGGAGCCAGGGCCTGGCGGCGCGGCGCCTGCCGTCGTCCAAATCGCTTTACGAGGTCACCGAAGAAAACGCTCCGTTCATCCCGTTCGAGGAATTGTCGCGGCTCCCCTACGATAATATCCTCTTGACCAAGAGAGCGTGACGCCGTCGCGCCGAGAGGGGAACATCATGGCGCGGATAAGGGTGGCGGTGATCGGGATCGGCAAGATCGCCAGGGATCAGCATCTGCCGGTGATCGCGAAAAACCGGGACTACGAACTCGTCGGCGTCGTCAGCCAGAGCGGCGCGCACGCGGAAGGAGTCCCGACTTTCGCCACGGCTGCGGCGCTCTACGCCGGCGCCGAAGTGGATGCGGTCGCCATCTGCACGCCGCCGCATGTGCGCTGGCGCCTCGCGCGCGAAGCGCTCGCGGCCGGCAAACACGTGATGCTGGAAAAACCCCCCGCCGCGACGCTGGCGGAAATGCACGACCTGACGCAGGCCGCGCGCGACGCCGGCCGGGTGATCCTCGCGACCTGGCATTCGCGCTACAACGATGCGGTCGACGCCGCGAAGGCGAGGCTTCGCGGCCAACGCCTGAAAGCGCTCGCCATCGAATGGAAAGAGGATGTGCGGCGCTGGCATCCCGGCCAGAACTGGATCTGGGACGCTGGAAACTTCGGCGTGTTCGATCCCGGAATCAATGCGCTGTCGATCCTGACCAAGATCGCGCCGGGGCCGATGTTCGTGAGATCAGCAAAACTGTTCTATCCCGAAAACCGCGACTCGCCGATCGCCGCCACGCTTCAGTTCAGCTGTCCCGCCGCTGCGCCGGACGCGCCGCTCGCTGCCGAGTTCGACTGGCGCCAGGAGGGCGAGCAAAGCTGGAACATCGACATCGAGACCGAGGCCGGCGCGAAGCTTCGCCTCACGCATGGCGGCTCCAGGCTGATTGTTGACGGCGCGGCCCTCGTCGAGGCGCCGATGCAGGAATACGAAGGCATCTACGCGCATTTCGCGGAGTTGCTGAGCCGCGGCGCGAGCGAGATGGACGCCAGCCCGTTCCAGATCGTCGCCGACGCCTTTCTCGTCGGCTCGCGCCGGACCGTCGCGCCGTTCCACTGGTGAACGGGATCGAGATCCACGGCTACGCCATCGTCTCGCGCGACGATCGCATCGCCGACGCCTCCGGCGTCCTGCCGGAGGCGCTGCGCAACGAGGCCGACTGGGCCTATTTTCAGGCGGAGTTGGATCGCGCCGATTGGGTCGCGCTCGGTCGGGCGAGCCATGAGGCGACGCCGAACGTGCGCGGCCGGCGGCGGCTGATCGTGTCGCGCCGCGCGCTCGGGCTGGAGGCGCGCGCGGACGGGATGTGGTGGCGGCCGGAGGAGGTTGGGTTCGACGAGGTCGCGTCGCGGTTGCTGCCAAACGGCGGCCGGCTCGCCGTTCCCGGGGGGCAGGGCGTCTTTGAGCTGTTTCTGCGGCGGGGCTACACGGCGTTTCATTTGGCGCGGGCGGAGCGCGCGACGCTGCCCGGCGGACGCGGGATTTTTGCGGAGACAGAAGCCGGTGAGGCCGCCGATGCGGCGCTGCGGCGCGCCGGTCTTGAGCCGGGACGCAAGCGGTGGCTGGACGAGGCGGCGGGGGTGTCGCTGGCGGTTTATACGAGGTCGTGAGAAAACGAACCGGTCTTGACGAGTTCGAAATCGCCGCTGCTCGGTTGGCGGCGTATGTTTCCTGATTGTGGAGGGGATTAGGTGCTGAGACTGGACAAATTCCCGCGCTACCCGCTGACATTCGGCCCGACGCCGATCGAGTTTCTGCCGCGCTTGACCCACGCGCTCGGCGGCAAGGTGCAGATCTACGCCAAGCGCGACGACTGCAATTCCGGGCTGGCGCTCGGCGGCAACAAACTGCGCAAACTCGAATATATCGTTCCCGACGCGATCGCCTCCGGCGCCGACACGCTGGTCTCGATCGGCGGCGTGCAGTCCAACCACACCCGCATGGTCGCCGCCACCGCCGCGAAGATCGGCATGAAATGCGTTGTCGTGCAGGAAAGCTGGGTCCCGCACGAGGACGCCGTCTACGACCGCGTCGGCAACATCCTGCTCACCCGGCTGATGGGCGCCGACAGCCGCATCGTTGACGATGGTTTTGACATCGGCATCCGCAGAAGCTGGGAGGACGCCATCGACAGTCGTTCAGCGCCGCGGGCGGCAAGCCGTACGGCATTCCCGCCGGCGCCTCCGTGCACAAATATGGCGGGCTCGGCTATGTCGGCTTCGCCGAGGAGACGCGCGCGCAGGAAAAGCGCTGGGGTTCAAGTTCGATTATATCGTTGTTTGCGTCGTCACCGGCTCGACGCAGGGCGGCATGATCGTCGGCTTCGCCGACGACGACCGCGCCGCGCGCGTGATCGGCGTCGACGCCTCGGGAACGCCGGACGCAACGCGCGCGCAGGTGCGAAAAATCGTCGACGGCACCGCCGAGTTGGTCGAACTCGGGCGCGCCGTGCGCGACGACGAAATCGTCATTCTCGAAGATTACGCCTATCCCGCCTATGGCGTGCCGAGCCGCGAAACCAGCGAAGCGATCCGCCTGGCGGCGCGAACGGAGGCCATGATCACCGACCCCGTCTATGAGGGCAAGTCGATGCAGGCGTTGATCGACCTGACGCGGAAGGGCTACTTTCCTGAGGGCTCGCGCGTGCTTTACGCGCATCTCGGCGGCGCGCCGGCGCTCAACGGCTACAGCTACACCTACCGCAACGGATGAGCCGGCTTCGCCCGCCGCAGGGTGCGCGCCGTGCGGCGAAACGGTTGGCCCTCCACGCCGCCGCGGCGTTCGCAGCCTTGCAGGCGACGAAGCCATGGCCGGTGTTCGGCGCGCCTCGGGTCTTTGTCGAATAAAGGCAGGCCTGCTCTTCCGCTTTCGAAGCGAGAAGCTTGCGCACTCACCCCCTGCCGACGAACGGCATCTTGGTCGCCATGATCGTCAGGTTGAGGATGTTGGTCGACAGCGGCAGGCTCGCCATGTGGGCGACGGCGTCGCTGACCTCGTCGACGTCCATCATCGGCTCGACCGCAATGCGCCCATCCGCCTGCGGAACGCCCTGGGTCATGCGCCGCGCCATGTCGGTCAGCGCATTGCCGATGTCGATCTGACCGCAGGCGATGTCGAACGGCCGGCCGTCGAGGGCGATGCATTTCGTCAGGCCGGTGATTGCATGTTTGGTGGCGGTGTAGGGGGCGCTGTTGGGCCGCGGCGTCGAAGCGGAAATCGAGCCGTTGTTGATGATGCGGCCGCCTTGCGGGCGCTGCTTTTTCATCAACCGCATCGCGCCTTGCGCGCACAGAAACGCCCCGGTCAGATTGGCGTCGACCACGGTTTTCCACTGCTCGTAGGTCAATTCGTCCATCGCGACGCCGGGGGCCGAGACCCCGGCGTTGTTGAAAAGAAGATCGAGCCGGCCGAACGCCGCCTCCACCGCCTCGAACAAAGCCCGCACCTGCGCGGGATCGCCGATGTCGCAAGGCGTCGCCAGCGCGCGGCCCCCGTGTTTCTCGATCTCGCGCGCCGTCGCCTCCAGCGGTTCGCGCCTGCGCCCCGTCACCGCGACATGCCAACCCGCTGCTGCGAGTTTGCCTGCCGCCGCCCTGCCAATACCGCCGCCGCCGCCGGTCACGAGCGCGAATTTGTCCATCTTTTACCTCCCTAGGTCATAGGCGCCGCCGGCGCCAGGTGCGCGCTCCGCCGCCGCAAGTCCGGGGCGATCCGCCACGTCGCCGCCGCCAGCACGAACAACCCGCCGATGAAGGTCGCCAGGCTCGGCGCCTCGCGAAAGGCGAGCCACACCCACAGCGGCCCGATCACCACGTCGAGCATCGCGATCAGCGAAGCCTCCGCCGAGGGCACAGTCTTGGCGCCTTCCATGAAGAACGTGAAGGCGAGAGTGATCGTCGTGACGCCGAAAAAGAACAGGTCGACGACTTCAAACCCGGACATCCGAACGCTGCCGGCGACGCAAAAGCCGAACAGCGAGGCGATGAGCGCAGCCGCAGCGTTGATCGGCGCCACGGGCAAGCCGGGATCGCGACGCTGCAAAACCACCAGCCCCGCGAAGCCCGTGGTCATGAACAAAGACCAGGCCTGCCCGACGATGCGTCCGTGCCCAAGTCCGTCCGCCACCATCACGCCGACGCCGATCAGCGCGACGCCGGCGGCGATCATCGTGCGGCGCGACGGCCGCTCGCCGATGAGGAGAAAGGCGAGCCCCGCGGCGATGAACGGCAGCGTCGCGTAGATCACCAAAACGTCGGCGACCGTCGTCGTCATCAGCGCCGCGACATAGCCGGAGATCGCGGTCGAGGACAGCAGCAGGATCACCGGCGCCATCGGCGTCATCAGCCGCTTGAGTTCGAGCCGGCCGCTGCGCCAGTCGACGAAGGCCAAGGCCAGCCCGCAAATGCCGCCGAACCCGGCGCGGCCGAACAGGACCGCGCCAAAATCGAGATGCGGAACGGCGCGGGCGAACAGGCCCGCCAGACTCCACAGCACCGTGGCGATCAGCACAAGGATCACGCCGCGCCGATGAAGGGCGGTCGGGGGCGCCATGAACGACTCCGCAGGAGCGCTACGCCCCATTTGCCGCCGAATCCCACATCCGCCGTCCCGGAGCAAGGGCGCGGCGGCGCTGGCGCCCCATTTGCTTCGCAGCAAAACCGCAGCCCGCGACCGCGGAGAGGCTCCATGACCGAAATCTCGGTTGCCGCCGCGCCGCAGGCGCGGCCCTCCCGGCTGGGGTCGCTGTTCAACCAGGTTGTCGTCGCGCTGGCGGCGGGAATTGTGCTCGGCGTGGTCGCGCCGGGCTTCGCGGTTCAGCTGAAAATCCTCAGCGACGCCTTCCTGAAACTCATCACCATGATCGTCGCGCCGATTGTGTTCTGCGTCGTCGTGCACGGCATCGCCGGCGCCGGCGATCTGCGCAAGGTCGGCCGGGTCGGCGTTAAGGCGCTCGTCTATTTCGAGGCGATGACGACGCTGGCGCTGGCGCTGGGGCTGTTGGTCGGGCTCGTGTTTGCGCCCGGCAAGGGCCTCAATATCGACGCCGCGCAAGCTCGACGCGACCGGCCTCAACGCCTATGCCGCGAACGCCCGCCATTTGCAGGGCGAGGGCGTCGGCGCTTTTCTCGTCAACATTATTCCGACGACCGCGATGGACGCGTTCGCGCGCAACGACGTGTTGCAGGTGCTGTTTTTCGCCGTGCTGTTCGGCGTCAGCCTCGCGCTCGTCGGCGGCGAAAAGGGCCGGCTGGTGACGGGCCTCGTCGAAGCGCTCGCGACCGTGCTGTTCCGCTTGATGGGGCTCATCGTGCGCGCCGCTCCGCTCGGCGTGCTCGGCGCCATCGCCTACACGGTCGGACGCTACGGCGTCGCTTCGCTCGGACAGTTGGTCTCGCTCGTCGCTCTGTTCTATTTCGCCGTCGCGGTGTTTGTTTTGGTCGCGCTCGGCGCGGTCATGCGCGCGGTCGGCGTCAATATCTTCCGGTTTCTGGCCTATCTGCGCGAGGAGTTGACCATCGTGCTGGCGACGGCCTCTTCCGACGCGGTGCTGCCGCAGATCATGCGCAAGCTCGAATTCATGGGCGTTGACCAGTCGGTCGTCGGTCTCGTCGTGCCGACCGGCTACTCGTTCAACCTCGACGCGTTCTCGATCTATCTGACGCTCGCCGTGGTGTTTCTGGCGCAGGCGACCAACACGCCGCTGTCGTTCGGCCAGATGGCGCTGGTGCTGCTGGTTTCGCTGTTGACGTCGAAAGGCGCGCATGGCGTGCCGGGTTCGGCGATCGTCATTCTCGCGGCGACGCTGAAGGCGATTCCGTCGATCCCGCCGGCGGGCCTCGTGCTGATCCTCTCGATCGACTGGTTCGTCGGGATGGCGCGAGCGCTCGGCAATCTGATCGGCAATTGCGTGGCGACGGTGGTGGTGGCGGCCTGGGAGGGCGACCTCGACCGCACGCAAGTGGCGAAGACCCTCGCCGATCCCGCCGCCGCTGCGCGCATGGCGACTTCGTGACGCCGGGTTTCGGCTAGAGCGGCTCTTCCTCCGGCGCCGCCGTCGCCTCGTGTTTGAGGATCACCGGCGTCTGCGCCATCGCGAACGCCACCGTCAGCGGCAGGAAGCCGAAGGTCTTGAACGTCACCCAAACTTGCGTCGTCTGCGTGCGCCACACCGCTTCGTTGAGCACGGCCAGCACTAGAAAGAAGAACGCCCAGCGCCAGGTCAGGATTCGCCAACCCGCTTCGGTCAGATGCAGCGCCCCGTCGAACATGATCTGCAAAATCGGCCGGCGGAACGCCAGCCCCAGGAACAGCGAGCCCGAGAACAGGCAATAGAGCACCGTCGGCTTGATCTTGATGAGCGTGTCGTTGTGGAAGATCAGACCCAGCGAGCCGAACACCAGCACGATCGCCGCCGTCACCACCGGCATCAGCGGCAGACGGCGCAGTTTTATCCACGAGACCGCAAGCGAGACGAGCGCCGTGACCATCATCACCGCGGTGGCGACAAAAATGCCGAACTTCCAATAGGCCAGGAAGAACAGCGCCAGCGGGCCGAGCTCCAGCGCGAATTTCAGTTTTGGGTCGAGGCGGGCCGTTTGCGTCATCGCCGCATCTCAAAGGCAGGCGCGCGCGAGCGCCTGGAAGGCGCGCGCGCGGTGCGACAGCGCCAAGGCGCCGTCGCGGGGAAGTCCATGTTTTTCCTCGGCCGTCATCTCGCCAAAAGTGCGGCTGTGGCCGTCGGGCCGAAAACAGGGATCGTAGCCGAAGCCGCGAATTCCGCGGGGCGGAAAAACGAGTTCGCCGTCGACGCGGCCCTCGAAAGTCTCGACATGGCCGTCGGGCCAGGCGATCGCCAGCGCGCTGACGAACCACGCCCGCCACGGCGGCTCGGCGCCCTTGGCGCGCAATTCCGCCTCGACGCGCGCCATCGCGGCGGAGAAATCGCCGCCGCCGCCGCCCGCCCAGCGCGCGGAATAGATGCCGGGGGCGCCGTCGAGCCCGGCGACGCAAAGCCCAGAATTGTCGGCGAGCGCCGGCAAGCCGCTCGAAATCGCCGCCCGCGCCTTGATGAGCGCGTTGGCGACAAAAGTGTCGCCGGTCTCCTCCGGTTCCGGCAGACCGAGTTCGCCCGCGCTGACCAGCGCGACGCCGCACGGCTCCAGGAGGTCATGCAACTCCCGGAGTTTGCCTTTGTTGTGGGTGGCGGCGACGACGCGGCCTTGGAGCTTGCGCGGCGGCGTCACGGCGTGACGATCTTATAGCGCACGCCGGCGGGGGTGGGGCTGTCGCGTTCGAGGCCGTTGAGAATGAGGAAGGTTTCGTCGGCGGGTTCGACGCCAACCATGCGCTTGGCGAGCGAGGCGGACGCGTCGCCGGGTTCGGCGGTCACGACGTGGATGCGCTCCTGGCGCGCCATCGCGCTTTCCTCGGCCGTGATTCGGCGAAACGAGCGGATCGCGACCATGAAGCTCTGGTCGACGGCCGGACTCAGCGTGTGCGCGGCGAAAATCAGCCGATAGATGCGGTTGTCGAGACGGATGGCCGCCAGCCGGAAGGTCCATTGGTCGCCCTTCGCGGTGGCGACCGCCGTCGGCAAGTCGGTGTCCTTCAGGGTCTCGATGGAGTTCGTCTGCACGCCGTCGATCCAGCCGGAGGCGAGCGCCTTTTCCAGCGATTCCGTGCCCCCCGCGTCGATGCTGTCGAGCCGCAGCGCCTGTGTGCCGGCTTCGCCGACGCCGATCAGCGCCGAGGTCTGGTTTTCCAGCGCAAACCCCTCCGGGGCGCGGAAGGCGAAGCCGAGTTTCGGGTGCAGGAACTGGTTCTGCACCGCGAGCCCCTGCTCCGGGTCGTCGCCGAAGGCGAGGCCATCGATGGCGGCGAGGTAGGAATCGCGCGCGGCGTCGCCGATGCCTTTGGCGCCGATCAGCTTGGCCTGGGCGATCGCCGCGGCGATTCGCTCGGGCGTCGAGGGATGGGTCGCCATCATGTCGGGCTTGCTGGCGTCGGCGGTCGCGGCGTGCAGCGCGCTCCAGCGGCCGAGCTTGTCGAGAAAACGCGCCGCCGCATAGGGGTCATAGCCCGCCTTGGCGACGGTTTTGATGCCGATCTTGTCGGCCTCGAATTCCTGCTCGCGCGAGAAGCGGGCGACCGTCAACTTGGTGCGGGCCGCGTATTCCTCGCCCTGGTCGGGACGATCCAACAATTGCGTGGAGACCTTGCTGAACAGCCGGCCGCGGCGTTCGAGTTCGGCGCGCAGGGACGCGTGGCGGGCGGTGATGTGGCCGATCTCATGCGCCATCACCGCCGCGACTTCGGCGCCGTCGCCGGCCAGTCCGAGCAGGCCGCGGGTGACGAAAATGTCGCCGGAGGGAAGCGCGAAAGCGTTGACCACAGGCGAATCGAGCAGCGTCACCCGGTAGGGTTCGGATCGGCTGGTCGCTGACCGCGGCGAGCTTGATCAGGAGATTGTCGAGATAGGTTTTGACGCCGGGATTGACATATTCGCCGCCGAAGGCCGCCATCAGGCGGCGTTTTTCGGGATCGATCGCGGGCTTCGCCGCCGGCGCGGCTACGATCTTGGGCGCCGGCGTGAGCACCGGATCGACCGTGGCGCAGCCGGCGACAAGCAGAACCAGGCACGCGCATGCCCACGCGCGCGCGAGCGCGAAACGTTTTGACGCTGCGCACCCTCTCATCCGCCGCGACCCGTCACTTTCTGCAAAGGCTCGATCATTGCGGGATCGGCGACTTCGATCCGAGGGCCAAACCGAACATCCATCACGCCGCGCACGAGAACCCTCTGTCCCGCCAAGGCCTTCAGGTCGACGCCGGCGCGGCGAAACTGAGGCACGGCTTTCATTGCGACCACGACGGCGAATCCGCCGCGGCCGGCGAAATCAAGATAGACTTTCGCGCGCGCCGCGCCAACCCTCCGCACGACGCCCGCAACCCAAACGAAGCGCCCGTCGGCCTGGGCGAGCGCAGTCGCGTCGGCGGCGTCGAGGATGGCGCCCCGCTCGCCCCAGACGCCCTCGCCGGCCGCGCGCGCGGCCGCTTCGGCGTCCAGGCGCTCGGCCTCGCAGGCGCGCGTCTCCGGCTCCGGCCGCACCCGGGCGAGGCCGCGTTCCAGGAGATCGAGCGCCAAGGAACGCCCGCTGGGGTCGACGAGATCGACGATCGACCGGCCCCAGCGGTCGGGCGCCGGAGCGAGCCAGGCGACGCCGAGCGTTTTTCCGGCCCACTCGGCGAGCGCGCCTTCCGCTTGCGGGGCGAGCCAGAGGCCGCCGAATCGCGCCCGCCGGCCGTCGGCCAGAACGATCTCCCCGCCGGGCGCGGCGGACTGCATCTGCGCGGTGTCGGAGACAACTCCGCACGCCGAAGCGCCGGCGCTGGCGACGACGAGGAGGCAAAGCAGGTGCGGGGTCCGGAAAATCATGCTAGCGTCGTGAGCGTCGGCGGGCGTTATAGCGCACGCGGGCGCGCGGGGTCCCGGTAGCTCAGCAGGATAGAGCACAGGTTTCCTAA
>CAWIEP010000040.1:0-88053 GCA_963835115.1 uncultured Pseudomonadota bacterium | reverse complement strand
TCGTGAACTCTGCCCGCTGGCTGAGCGGGCTACATGGCCCGCTGTTCATCATGTTGGCGTTCAGCGCGTGCATATACCGACCTCCGCCGATCACCAAAAACACAACGAGAAGCCCGAAGCCGAGCGCAACAGGTTGTTCATGTTATCCGGTTCTGAGGTGCAGGAAGAGGGTGAGATGCACGCCCATCTGCGCGATCGCCAGAACGCCGAGCGCCACCGGCAGGCTCGGCGTCCAGACCAGGTTGAGGCTCGGCAACACGAACGCGACCACGGTGAGCAACACGGCCAAGCCAAGGCCCACCGCGTAGCCGAAAAGTCCGCCGCCGAATTCATGGGCGTCGCCGCTTTCGTCGCCCGGCGCCGTTTCGTCGCTGGTATGGGAGACTTCGCTCACAGATATAACTTCGTAGAGATAGACCACGGTGAAAATGCCATCCGTTGGGATTTCACCGTGGTCTATCTCTACGGAGTTCTATCTGTGAGCGAAGTCTCCCATACCAGCGACGAAACGGCGCCGGGCGACGAAAGCGGCGACGCCCATGAATTCGGCGGCGGACTTTTCGGCTACGCGGTGGGCCTTGGCTTGGCCGTGTTGCTCACCGTGGTCGCGTTCGTGTTGCCGAGCCTCAACCTGGTCTGGACGCCGAGCCTGCCGGTGGCGCTCGGCGTTCTGGCGATCGCGCAGATGGGCGTGCATCTCGTGTTCTTCCTGCACCTGACCTCGGGACCGGATAACGTCAACAACGTGCTTGCGCTCGGCTTCGGGCTTCTCGTTGTGTTTTTGGTGATCGGCGGATCGGTGTGGATCATGCACGCGCTGAACGCCAACATGATGAACGGCATGGCCATGTAGCCCGCTCAGCCGGCGCAGAGTTCCGCGACGGTCGCGGCGGCCTTGAGTCCGGAACCGCTGAGCACGACGACGGTGCGCTCCGACGGCGCGATCGCGCCGATCGCCGCGAGCCGCGTCAGCGCGGCCGGCGCCGTCGCCGAGGTCGGCTCGACGAACAGGCCGGTGTGAGCGAGCTGACGAAGCGCCGCGACGATCTCCGCCTCGGTCACGGCGACCGCGCCGCCGCCGGTTTCGCGCAGCGCCGCGATCATCTGTTTGAGCCGCAGCGGCGCCTTGATCGCGGTCCCCTCGGCGATGGTCGGCTTGACCTCGCTGGCGACGGGCGTGTCGAGGCCGGCCGCAAAACTCGCCGCCACCGGCGCGCAATGCAGAGGCTGGGCGGCGAACAATCGCGGCGGCCGCCATATCTGGCCCGCCCGCATCAACTCGCCGAAGCCGAAATGCAGCCCCAGCAGCAGACTGCCGGCGCCAACGGGAACGACGACGTTGTCGGGCGCGCTAAACCCAAAATCCTCCCAGAGTTCATAGGCGAGCGTCTTGACCCCCTCCAGGAAGAACGGCTGCCAGTTGTGGCTGGCGTAGAACGTATGCGCGGACTGGCGGATCGCCGCCTCTTGCGTCGCTTCACGCGGCCCCTCGATCAACTCGACCTCGGCGCCATAGGCGCGCGCCTGGGCGATCTTTCCCGGCGACGTCGTCGCCGGCGCCAGCACTTTCACTCGCATCCCCCCGGCCGCGCCGTAACCGGCGATCGCGGCGCCGCCGTTGCCGGAACTGTCCTCCAGCACCGCTGTAACCCCGATTGCGCGCAAGAACGACAGCATTACCGAGGCGCCGCGATCCTTGAATGACCCCGTGGGGCTGAACCATTCGCATTTGAACTGCGGCCTTAAGCTTCCCCATGGCCGCTCGACCAGCGGCGTGCAGCCTTCCCCCATGGAGATCGGCGCCGAAATCTCTCCGGCCAGCGCCGCTCGGTAGCGCCACAACGAGCGTTGGCCGCGCTCGATGTCGTCCGGCCCGAGCCCCGGTCCTGGCGTCAGCAGCAGCGGTCCGCCGTCGTCCGAACGCCAACGCGTCGCCTCGAGCGGATAGCGGGCGCCGTTCAGCGGGTCGACATAGGTGATGGCCATCGGGGCTCCCTTCCTGAGCGCGGCGGCTTATATAGACGAGCGCCGCCATGACGCGAAAACTGCAAGACCACGACCTCGTCAAACTCGCCGAAGCCATCGCGGAGGGACTGTCGTGCCGCGCGGCGGCGGCGCGCCTCGGCGTCAGCGCCGCGACCGCGATCCGATGGACGAAGCGCTGCGGGCTCGCCAGCCGGGGTTCGCGCCGGCTGAGCGCGGAGGCGCGCGCGAGCCTGCGCCGGCTGCTCGATGAAGGCGCGTCACCGGCCGAGGCGGCGGCGAAATTCGGCGTCAGCCGGCGCGCCGCGGCCCGCTTGGCCGACCCTACGCGGCCGGCGCGGCGACGCCAGGGTCTTGTTGACGACATCCGCAATGGCGCCTCGCTCCGCGAGGCGGCGGCGCGCGCTGGCGTCAGCGTCTCGACTGCGGACCGATGGACGCGAGCGGCGGGGGTCGCGGTTTTGCGCCGGCCCCAACGCGCGTCGCGCCGCGACGAAGCGCCGGCCTTGGCGGCGATGGAGCGCGGCATGAGCGCGGCGCAGGCGGCCGCGGCCTTCGCGCTCAGCGAAGCGCAAGTCGCGCGTCTGGCGCTGCGCCCGCGGCTTGCGCCCGAGCGGCTGGCGCGGCGCCGGCGATTGTTCGCGGCTTTGGCGTCCGGCCTATCGTGTCGCAAGGCCGCCGCGCTCGTCGGCTTGCCCGTCGCCACCGCGATTCGCTGGGCGCGCCAACAATCCAGAAACGCGTGAAGCGCCGGCGCTCGGGCGTCTCGCCAGTAGCTCCCGCGTCGCGACCCCGGAATTGGCCATGCTCTTCCGGGACGCCGCGATGACGTTCCCGGAGTGTGCGTTCCCAGGACGTCAGTCGCCGCGCCGGTTCAGGTGGCTTGCGGCTCGCTCGGCGCCTTCTCCTCCGGCGGTTCGTCGTCGGGATCGGAGGCGGCGTCGGTCTTGCGCTTCGCCTTGAGCTTGCCGCGCTCGCGATTGGCCACCACCAGTTCGCGCTCAAGCCGCGGTTGCGCCGGTCCGTCGGGATAGACGAAGCCGAGCTTCTTCTCCCCCTTGTCGTCGGCGATGACCACCACGCGCACCACGCCGCCGTTCTTCAGCCGGCCGAACAGCACTTCGTCCGCCAGCGGCGTCTTGATCTGGGTCTGGATCACGCGCGCCATCGGCCGCGCGCCCATGGAATCGTCGTAGCCGTTGGCCACCAACCAGGAACGCGCCTCGTCGGCGAGTTCGATCGACACGTTGCGGTCGGCGAGCTGCGCCTCCAGCTGCAAGATGAACTTGTCGACGACCTGCGCGATGACTTCCTTCGGCAGCCGGCCGAACGCCACCACCGCGTCGAGCCGGTTGCGGAATTCCGGCGTGAACAGCCGGTTGATCGCCTCCGTATCATCGCCTTCGCGCTTCGAGCGATGAAAGCCGAACGCCGCCCGCTCCATATCCGCCGCGCCGGCATTGGTGGTCATGATGAGGATGACGTTGCGGAAGTCGATCTGCTTGCCGGAGTGGTCGGTGAGTTTGCCGTGATCCATCACCTGCAAGAGGATGTTGAACAGGTCCGGATGCGCCTTTTCGATTTCATCGAGCAGCAGCACGCTGTGCGGATGTTGGTCGATGGAGTCGGTGAGCAGGCCGCCCTGGTCGAAGCCGACGTAGCCCGGAGGCGCGCCGATCAGCCGCGAGACGGTGTGACGCTCCATATATTCCGACATGTCGAAGCGAATCAGCTCCAGCCCCAGGCCGGACGCCAGCTGGCGGGCGGCTTCGGTCTTACCGACGCCGGTCGGGCCGGAGAACAGATAGCAGCCGATCGGCTTTTCCGGGTCGCGCAGCCCGGCGCGGGCGAGCTTGATCGCGGACGCCAGCGCAGTCAGCGCCGCGTCCTGCCCATAGACCACCTGCCGCAGCGTCGATTCGAGGTGCTGCAAGACCTCGGTGTCGTCCTTCGACACGCTCTTTGGCGGAATGCGCGCCATCGAGGCGATGGTGGCCTCGATCTCCTTGACGCCAATGGTCTTCTTGCGCTTGGGCTCCGGCAACAACATCTGCGAAGCGCCCGTCTCGTCGATCACGTCGATCGCCTTGTCGGGCAGCTTCCGGTCGTGGATGTAGCGCGCCGACAGCTCCACCGCCGCCTTCACCGCTTCGTTGGTGTAGCGCAGCTTGTGGAACTCCTCGAAATACGGCTTCAAACCCTTCAAGATTTCCACCGCGTCCTCGACGCTGGGCTCCTTCACGTCGATCTTCTGGAACCGTCGGACGAGCGCGCGGTCCTTCTCAAAATACTGCCGGTATTCCTTGTAAGTGGTTGATCCAATGCAGCGAAGCGTTCCTTGCGCCAGCGCCGGCTTCAACAGGTTGGAAGCGTCCATCGCGCCGCCCGAGGTGGCGCCGGCGCCGATCACCGTGTGGATCTCGTCGATGAACAGGATCGCGTCCTTGTGCTGCTCGATCTCCTTCATCACCTGCTTCAGCCGCTCTTCGAAATCGCCGCGATAGCGGGTGCCGGCGAGCAGCGCGCCCATGTCAAGCGCGAACACTGTCGCGTGGGCGAGCACCTCCGGCACCTCGGACTTGATGATCTTGCGCGCCAACCCCTCCGCAATGGCGGTCTTGCCGACGCCGGGGTCGCCGACAAGCAGCGGATTGTTCTTCTGCCGACGGCACAGCACCTGGATCGTGCGCGCGACTTCGGGCTCGCGGCCGATTAGGGGATCGACGCGACCGTCTCTCGCCTTTTTGTTTAGATTGACGCAGTAAGCGTCTAACGCGCCTTCCTTTTTCTTGGAGTCGCCGTTTTCCTTGGCCTCTTTCGCCTCCCGCGCCTCGGCTTCCTCGTCGACGCCGCGGGGGCTGCGATTCGGATCGGAGAGACCCGGCCGCTTGGCGATGCCGTGGCTGATGTAATTGACCGCGTCGTAACGCGTCATGTCCTGCTCTTGCAGGAAATAGGCGGCGTGGCTCTCGCGCTCGGCGAAAATGGCGACCAGCACATTGGCGCCGGTGACTTCCTCGCGGCCGGAAGACTGCACATGGATGGCCGCGCGCTGGACGACGCGCTGGAATCCGGCGGTCGCCTTCGCTTCTTCGCCGTTCTCGACGACAAGGCCTTGCAATTCGTTGTCGACGTAGCGCACGACGGTCTTACGCAACAGGTCGAGGTCGACGTTGCACGCCCGCATGACCGCCGCGGCGTCGGCGTCGTCGATGAGGGCGAGCAGAAGGTGTTCGAGCGAGGCCAATTCGTGCCGATGCTCGTTGGCGATGGCCAGCGCCCGCCGCAGCGTCTTTTCGAGCGCCCTTGAAAATACCGGCATCACGACCTCATTTCTTTTCCATTATGCATTGCAGCGGGTGCTGGTTCTTGCGCGCGTGATCCATCACCTGCGCAACCTTGGTCTCGGCGATTTCATAGGTGTAGACGCCGCATTCGCCGACGCCATTGTGGTGAACATGCAGCATAATCTGCGTGGCCTCCTCGGGGTTCTTGTTGAAGAAGGTTTGCAGGATCGAAATCACAAACTCCATCGGGGTGTAATCGTCGTTCAACAGCAGCACGCGATACATATTCGGACGCTTGGTCTGTGTGCGGGTGCGCGTGATGACGGCCGCTCCCGCGCCGGGGGTGTCGCCGTTTCGGCGCGGCTCCTTGGAAGCCGCCAGGACGCGTGACGCCGTGGCCGGCGGCGCGGCTTTGTGAGAGAACCATTTGGCGATCAGCGCCATACCTGCCCAGAATCTGCTCAAGAGCGGATGCGGCTCGGCGATCAAGGATGGACCCCTTTCTGCGCCGCGCGCGACGGCGAACTTCTTTCGCCGCGGCGCGCTGGACCCGCCGGACACATCTAGGCGCCGTTAAGCCGCGGCGCCAGAGGGCCGACGCAACCGGGGTAGGTTCGCCAATTCCGGCATTAAGCGCAAGTGGTCGCCACAACAAAAAAGGCCGGCGCTTGCGCCGACCTTACGAACCCAATCCCTTCGGCTAAAGGCCGAATCGCTTACGCCTTTGGGGCGACCATCGAGAGCGCGTTCTGCGCCGGCTTCATCGCTTCGCTGGCGACCTTGACCAAGATCTCGTTGATCTTGGTCGACTTGGCGACGAAACCTTCGTAGGCCGACTTCGCATATTCGCTCTGGATCTGAACGGCCGTTTCGACGGACTTGGCGCCCATCAGGCGCTCAACCGCTTCCGCGCCGGCCGACATCGCGTGCTTGGAATAGTCGGCGGTCTCGGTCGCGATCTCCTGGAGGCCCTTGGACATCGTTGCGGCGAACGCCGTGGCCGCCTCGACCTGCTGCTTGGAGAAGTTCTGGAAATCTTCGAACGTGTACGTGCTCATGGGGAAACCTCCGCTTTCTGCTCTGTGCCGCGACGGTCTGCGCCGCTGCTGTTCTGTTATTTAGGTGCAGTGCACAATAATGTCAATTCCCATTTTGCACTGCACCATAGCTATTAGTCGAATGCTCCCGCCGGCGAGTTCGTCTTTAAGGTGAAGAAACTTTAACGTAAATATATCAACCCCTTAGAGACCGGCCCTTCGCCGCCGCGCCGCAGCAAGATCGCAATGCCGTGAGGGAAATAGCGCGATTTCAACGGGTTATCCGTGATCCCGACGCTCTGCGGCGGTCAGCGTTAACGTCGGCGTAACCGCGATCTCATAGCATCACCGACTGTGTGCGTTTTGCCACGCCCGCCGGTCCCCGGCGGCGTGGCGCGAGGGTTAAGGGCGCGTCATGGCAAACGGTGAACTTCGTAAAGGATGGCTTCGTCTGGCGCCATTCGCCGCAAGCCTGGGCATGGCCGCCTCGCTCGTCGTGGCGGCGGCTCATCCGGCCGAGGCGCGCTATCGCCACCACTATCATTATCGTCCTCTGGCCCGGCTACGCCATGCGAGCCCCGCCGTCGCCTCAGCGCCGGCTGAGGTTGAAGCCGCCAAATATTCGGCGATCGTCGTCGACGCCAATACGGGTCAGGAAATCTGGGGCGTCAACGAAAACGCGCTGCGCCATCCCGCGTCGCTGACCAAAGTCATGACGCTCTACATGCTGTTCGAGCAACTGGATAAAGGGGCGCTTACGCTGTCGTCGCGCATTCCGATCTCGGAGCACGCGGCGGCGCAGGAGCCGTCCAAGCTCGGGGTTCCGGCCGGGGGCTCGCTCTCGGTCGAAGAGGCGATCAAGGCGATCGTCACCCGATCGGCCAATGACGTCGCCGTCGCCGTCGCCGAGAAGATCGGCGGCAGCGAAAGCAATTTCGCCGCGCTGATGACCCACAAGGCGCACGAAATCGGCATGTCGCGCACCCTTTATCGCGACGCCTCGGGCTTGCCCAACGACGAGCAACTGACGACGGCGCACGACCTGGCGGCGCTCGCCCAAGCGACGCAGCAGCGTTTCCCGCAATATTTCCACTATTTCTCGCTGCGCGAATTCACCTATGGCGGCCAGGTGATCGGCAATCACGATCATCTGCTCGGCCGGGTCGAAGGCGTCGACGGCATCAAGACCGGCTACACGCGCGGCTCCGGCTTCAATCTGTTGACCTCGGTGCATCGCGACGGACGTTCGCTGGTCGCGGTGGTGATGGGGGGATCTCCGGCCCGTCGCGCGATCGGCTGATGGAACGGTTGATCGCGACCCACATCGCCGAGGCCTCCGTCGGCGGCGAAAAGCGGCGCTTCGCGGCGGCGCAACAGGACCACTTCACGGCGCCGCAAGACAGCTTTGCGGCGCTCTCCGGCCGGGAGCCGGAGCGGACCGCGCCGGAACCGGAACGCCAGGACGCAACAGAAGTCCTGCCGCCGGCCCGCGACATCGAGCCGCAGGGCGAAGGCGACGACAGCGACGGGGACGCCGCGCCGGTTCGCCATCTCGCCAAGCCGACGAAGCCGAATTCGCCGCTGCTCGCCAAGGCGGCGGCGCTCGACCCGGGCAAGCTCGGCTGGCGCAGCGGCCCGCAGGGCAAGGCTCGCCGACAGCCGACCGCCGCGCAAGCTCAAGGAGCACGAGACCCGCGTCGCGCGCGCCGGCGACGACAGCGACGACGATGACGACGACGATGTCGCCGAGGCCAAGTCCCGCGGCTGGGGCATTCAGGTCGGGGCGACAGACAATGCCGCCAAGGCCCGCCACCTGCTCGCCCGCGCCAAGTCGCGCCACCACGCATTGGCCTCCGCGCGCGGGTTTACCGAGAAAGTGCGCAAGGACGGCGACACGGTCTATCGCGTGCGCTTCGCCGGCCTCGATTCCGCGACGGCGGCGAAAGCCTGCCACGACCTCAGGCATAACGGCCTAAGCTGCTTCACGACCCGGGAGTGAGCTGTTTTTTAAGGGTTTCCCACTAGAGTGACGAACGTGTTTGCGTAGTTCGAGTTTGCGTTATGTCAGCCCAACAGAATATCCTTGGCCTGATTGACCCGCGCGGCCAGAGCGGTCGATCCGCCATGATCTGGATGAAGCTTCTTCATCAAAGCGCGGTGCGCCGCAACGATCTCCTCGCGGCTCGCGCCCTTCGCCAAGCCCAGGATTTCGTACGCCTGATCGCGGGTCAGCGACCCGTCCCAAGCCCTCGCCCGCGCGTCGCCGTCACCCTCCTGTGCCTGACGCCAAGCGGGAAACCGGCGGTCGAGATAAGCCTCTAGCAGCGCCGCGCCCTCGGGGTCGTCGCTGCGGCAATAGCGGTGGACCTCCAGGCATTCCACGCGCGTCATCTGGTCGAGCGCGCGGCCGGCGAACGGTCCGGCGGTGACGCCGCCGCTCATCTTGCCGCTTTCCCGGTCGAGCCGCATCTCTATGGAGGCCGAACGCGCCACGGAATCGCGCGGCTCGGCGCCGCCCCACCCCGCCGCGCCCATAATCGCGGCGAACGGGTTGCCGCGCCGCAGCGCGTTGGCGAACAGGAAGCTCGCGAGCATGCCGACCATGCCGAAACTGCCGCGCAGCAGCAGCAAGACAATCGCCGCCAGCCCCATGGCGTAGCCGCCGCCGCGTACGATCCTGGCCGCCGACGCCGGCGTCACCCGGCCGAACCAGCGGATCGCCATCAGCAGCAAATAGAGCGCGAACAGGCCGACGATGAGTTGCGGCATCGCGGCGCCTCAGCCCCGCATCTGCGCGAGCAGCGGCCGGACGTCGGCCTCGCGCGCGGCCAGAGCTTCGAGCGCGTCGCGCCCGCCGGCGGCATAAGCCGCCGCCGCGCGCAAAAGCGTCGCCAGCCGCGCCGCGGCCCCGGCGTCGAAGGCGCCGTAGGCGCCGCCGGTCAGCCGGGCGACCGCCTGAAACGCCGTGCACGCCCGCTTGTCGTCGCCTTCCTGGAACATGAAGGCTTTGACGCCGGCGAGCGCCAATTCGCCGGCGACGGCCAACAGCTGTTCGAGATCCTCCTCCATCGCGTCGCCGACGCAGACGAGCGCGCCGACCCGCGCCGCCTTGGCTTCGTCGCGCGCGTGCGCGAGCGTCTTGCGCCATTGCGTGATCCCGCCGCGCACGGCGATGCCGGCCATGAGTTCGGCGAGCCCCGCACCTTGCGAGACGAAGCGGGAGGCCTGGCATTCGCCTTGGCCGCGGAAATAGACGAGTTGCACGGCGAGGCCGCCGATTTCCGCCGCCGCCTCGAACATGCGGGCTTGCAGGCCGATCGCCAGATCCCACGTCGGCTGCCGGCTCATCGTCGCGTCGAGCGCGAAGATGAGCCGGCCGCTGGTCGCGACCGGCGCCGGGACGCGCCGCGCCTCGGCGAGGAAGGCGGCGATCTCCTTCGAGACGCCAGGGGTCAGCGAACCGGGCATGCGAAAAACTCCAGATCCGGCATTTTGGGTCGACGCCGGGCAAACGCAAGCGGCTTGACCGCGAACGCGACGCCCGTCAGGACGTTCGCACAACGTTGAGGAAACGCCATGATACGGGTCGTCGCCGTCATTACCGCCAAACCGGGCCTGCGCGAAGAGCTGCTGGCCTTATTCCGCGCCAACGTGCCCAACGTCCGCGCGGAGGCGGGCTGCATCGAATATGCGCCGTTCCTCGACGCCGAAGGGTTTGCGGGGTTTCAGGCGCCCGTCGGCCCCGAACGCCTTCGTCGTGCTGGAAACCTGGGCGGACGTCGCCGCGCTCAAGGCGCACGCAGCCGCTCCGCATATGGCGGACTACGGCCGCGCCTCAAAACCGCTGATCGCCGAAAGAAAAATTCACATTTTCGCCCCTGCCTAAATGACGGGATCGCGCGTTAAATAGGCGCTCAGCTCGTTGAGCGAGGCCTATGAGGCGCTTCGCGATGAAAGCCATGATAGTCGCTTTGACGGCGATTTCCGTTGCAGCGCCGGCGGCTGCCGGCCCCTGCGCGGAAAAAATCGCCGCGTTGCAATCCCGCTACGACGCCGCCCCGCTGGCGCAGGGCGAAGCGCCCGTCGACAATGGCGCGGGCGGGGCGGAGACGGCGACCGCAAAATTGCACCACCAACCCGCGCCGGCCAACGCGGCCGACGCCGACGATCCCGCGATGTCGGCGCAAAGCATCCGCGACGCGCGCTTCAAGGTCGCGATGGAAGAGGCGACCGCGGCCGAGGACTCGGGCGACGAAGCCACTTGCGAGGCCGCGGCGGCTCGCGCCGAGCGGGCGCTCGGGCGCTAGGCTATTTGCCGGGCTCGATGGGAATACAGTCGCGCCGTCCGGAACTCGATGCAATTCTGCACGTCGCGGTGATGCTGCAACTCGTTCATCAGCCACCAGCCGCCGAGAATCAGCACGGCGACGACGATCGCCGCCGCGATCGTGCCGCGCGAGCCGCCGCCCTCGTCGTCGTCGGGACTTCTGGGATCGGACATTGCGCCTCCCTGCCCGATCGTCGGCCCGGCGTCCAGTAGACGCGGAGCCGCCGCAGGCTTAACGGGGTTTTGACGGGGGCGCGCGATGCAAATCTTGCCATGGCTCGGAGTGGCGGCGTTGGGGCTCGCGGCTTGCGAGCCCGATAGCGTGCAACTCGCCGAAGCGGGTCTGTTCAACCAACCGGCCAAAAAAATCCGCGCCTGCTTCGGCGAACCGGAACGGCGCATTCCGGTGGGGATCGAGCAGATCTGGGTCTATCGCATCGGTCAGCTGCACGTGCAGGGCTGGCTGCCGGCGCTCGGGTCCGACGAGCGGCCGACCTTCTCGGCGCCGACTCCGGATTGCGAAGCCCGCTTCACCGTCGACCGTCACGGCGTCCGCGGCATCGACTACACCGACGTCGACGGCAAGCCGATCCCGCAGGGCGAGACGTGCGAGATCGCCGTCAAGCGGTGCCTCGACGGCAACTTATAACAGCCCGAGTTCGCCGAGCGCGCGCCTCAGCGCCTCCGGCATCGCCGCCGCGCCCGAGGCGCCGAGATCGCCGGGCGCATCCTTCGCAGACAAATAGCGCCAGCCCTGAAACGGCCGCATCGGCCGCGGGCTCACCTTTACGACCTCGGGATCGAGCCAGAGCCGGCAGCGGCCGACGCCGTCGACGTCGACGAACGGCTCGATGTCGAGCACGCCCTGGCGCGCGGCGATCTGGCCTTTGATGACCCAATAGAGCGAACCGCCGTCGACGATCTCGGCCGCGCGCGTGGGGACCATGCGGGTGACGTGGCGGGAGCGCGGCGGCCCGCCTTGCGCGACGCGCTCGGCGACGCGGGCCTCGACCCAGGCTTCGAGGCCCGCGACCGACTCTTCGCCCACGCAGAGTTTTACAAGATGGAGGGACATGGCCGCAGCGTTAGCGCGATGTGCGCACGGAGAGAAGCGTGAGCTGTGGAAAAGATCGGCGCCGCCCGCGCCCCCGGTTATCCAAGGGCGGAGGCGCGGCGTCCCGACAAACTCAATCGAGCCCGTTGACGAGGCTCTCCTCGAGCATCAGCCGCGCGCGCGCGCTTACCCGCTCGGTCTCGCTCTTCAACTGCCCGCAGGCGGCGAGAATGTCGCGGCCGCGCGGCGTGCGCACCGGGCTCGCATAGCCCGCGTTGAACACGATCTCGGAAAAGCGCTCGATCGTCTCCCAATCCGAGCATTCGTAGGGCGAGCCGGGCCAGGGATTGAACGGGATCAGATTGATCTTCGCCGGCAGGCCCTTCAGCAGTTTCACCAGCGCGCGCGCCTCGGCGGGCGAATCGTTGACGCCCTTCAGCATCACATATTCGAAGGTGATGCGCCGCGCGTTCGAGGCGCCGGGATAGTCGCGGCAGGCCTGCATCAATTCGGCGATCGGGTATTTGCGGTTGAGCGGCACAGCTTTGTCGCGCAAGGGGTCGTTGGTCGCGTGCAGCGAGACGGCGAGCATCGTGCCGCATTCCTCGCCGAGCCGCGCCATTTCCGGCACGACGCCGGAGGTCGAGACGGTGATGCGGCGCTTCGACAAGCGACAGCCCGTCGCCGTCGGTCAGGACGGCGATCGCGTCGCGCACGTTGTCGAAATTGTAGAGCGGCTCGCCCATGCCCCATGAACACGATGTTCGAGACCGCGCGCACGCCCTCGCCGCTTGGCACGAGGCCGTCGGTCGGCGCGCTCGCCGCCGGGGAAATCGCCGAGCCGGTCGCGCGCGACCATCACCTGGCCGACGATCTCGGCCGCCGTGAGATTGCGCACCCAGCCCCTGCGTGCCGGTGTGGCAGAACGTGCAGTTGAGCGTGCAGCCGACCTGGCGCGAGACGCAAAGCGTGCCGCGATCCGCTTCGGGAATATAGACGCACTCGATCTCCGCGCCCTTGTCGTGCGGGCCGGTCGAGGCGCATGCGCAGCAGCCATTTGCGGGTGCCGTCGGCGGACACCTGCTCGGCGACGATCTCGGGCCGCGCGAGCGTATGCGCCGCTGCGAGCCTTTCCAGCAGCGGCCGGGCGATGTTGCGCATGGCGGCGAAATCGGCGCGCCGCGATGATAGATCCAGTGCCAGAGCTGCGCGGCGCGCATGCGGCGCTCGCGCTCGGGGACGCCGAGTTCGGCGAGCGCGGCGGCGATTTCGGCGCGGGTGGCGCCGGCGAGGCTCGGTTTGGGGTCGGTCATCGGCCCTACTTAGCGCGGAACGTCCCGGCTCGGTATATGTAAAGGGCGAGTTTTGTTCCTTGCCGTCGAGGTCGGGCTTTTTTGAACGTCACGAGGGCGTTCTCGGCGGGATAGTCGTCCTTGAAGGGTTGCTGTGGACCGATCGGGCCAAAGCTGACCGCGGTCGGCGAACTGGCGTTCGCCCGTCCGCTCGCTTCGGATCGCCCCTCGCGCCGAGGCGCACGATCATGTCGGATGCAACGCCGGTCGGCCGCGACGGTCAACCGACATTTCCGATATGAACGCCAATCCGGCGCTGGGTTTGACCTTTTCGGCGCCTTGGTCAATGGTTTTGGCGCGCCAAGGAGGCCCGCCCTGATCATCGCCACCTGGAACGTCAATTCGGTGCGCCAGCGGCTGCCGCATCTCCTCGACTATCTGCAAGCGAAGTCGCGCCCGACGCGATCTGCCTGCAGGAGATCAAGTGCCAGGACGAGGCGTTTCCGCGCGAAGAGATCGAGGCGCTCGGCTATAACGTCGCCACCCACGGACAAAAGACGTTCAATGGCGTCGCGATCCTCTCCAAGCATCCGCTCGAGGTCGAGCGCGGCCTGCCCGGCGACGAGAGCGACGCGCAATCGCGCTATCTCGAAGCGGTCATCCCCTGGGGCAAGCGGGTGCTGCGGTTGGCGAGCCTCTATCTGCCGAACGGCAATCCCGTGGGGACGGAGAAATACGACTACAAGCTCGCCTTCATGGATCGGCTGATCCGCCATGCGCGAAAATTGCTGGCCTATGAGGAGCCGCTCGTCATCGCCGGCGATTACAACGTGATCCCCGAAGCGCGCGACGCCGCCCATCCCGAGCAATGGGTTACCGACGCGCTGTTTCTTCCTGACACCCGCGCAAAATTTCAGCGAATTGATGGCGCTCGGCTTCACCGACGCGCTGCGCGCGACCACCGACGCGGGCGGACTCTACACGTTCTGGGACTACCAGGCCGGGCCGTGGCAGCGCAACAATGGCATCCGCATCGACCATCTGCTGCTGTCGCCGCAGGCGGCCGACCGGCTCGTCACGGCGACTGTCGACAAGGCGATGCGGGCCAAGGAGAAGGCGTCGGACCATGTGCCGACGCGCATCGAGCTCAGGCAGGTGTAAAGGTCTCGAGGCGAACCGGGAGAGATAGCCATGTACGCAGCGCTGCGGCAGTTCAAGGCGAAAGCCGGCAAATCGGACGAACTCGCCCGGGAGATCAAAGGCGCGGTGCCGATCATCAGCGGCGTGCCCGGCTTCATGGGCTATTACGTGCTCTACGCTCCCGATGACACCGTCACTGCGATCAGCATTTTCAACACCGTGGAGCAGGCGCAGGAATCCAATCGGCGGGCGCTCGCTTGGATCGAGAAGCACCTAGCCGCGCTGGTGGCGAGTCCGGCGAGCGCAACCGCGGGGCCGGTGATCGTCCATTCCTTGCCCTGATTTCCCTAGTCGCGGAGCGGCGGGAGTTCAAGTCACCGGCTTTGGCGCCGCCGCGCGCATCTGCTAAAGGCGCGCCTCCCGCGCCGCAGCCGAGTTTTCATGTCCGCCATTGTCACCCGCTTCGCCCCCTCGCCCACCGGCTTCCTGCACATCGGCGGCGCACGCACGGCTTTGTTCAACTGGCTCTACGCCAAGCACGTCGGCGGCAAAGTTCCTGCTGCGCATCGAGGACACCGATCGCGAGCGTTCAACGCCGGAGGCGGTCGAGGCGATCCTCGACGGCCTGCGCTGGCTCGAACTCGATTGGGACGGCGAGACCGTGCATCAGAACACGCGCGTCGAGCGCCATCGCGAGGCCGCGATGCAGATGCTGGCCAGCGGCAACGCCTATCGCTGCTATTGCTCGCCCGCGGAACTCGCGGAGATGCGCGAAAAGCAGCGGCTCGCCGGCCTGCCGCCGCGCTACGACGGCCGCTGGCGCGACCGCGACCCGTCCGAGGCGCCCCCCGGCGTCGCGCCGACCATCCGCTTGCGGGCGACCCAGGAGGGCGAGACGATCGTCGACGACAAGGTGCAGGGCCGCATTGCGTTCCCCAACAAGGACCTCGACGACCTAGTGCTGCTGCGCTCCGACGGCAACCCGACTTATATGCTGGCCGTCGTCGTCGACGATCACGACATGGGCGTCACCCATGTGATCCGCGGCGACGACCACCTCACCAACGCGGCGCGGCAGACGCAGATTTACAACGCGCTCGGCTGGGAGGTTCCGGTTTGGGCGCATATTCCGCTCATCCACGGGGCGGACGGCGCCAAACTCTCCAAACGCCACGGGGCGCTCGGCGTCGACGCCTATCGCGCGATGGGCTACTTGCCCGAGGCCCTGCGCAATTATCTGGTGCGGCTCGGCTGGAGCCACGGCGACAAGGAGATGTTCAGCCAGGACGAAATGATCGCCGCCTTCGATCTCGGCGCCATCGGCCGCTCGGCCTCGCGCTTCGATTTCGCGCGGCTCGAAAACATGAACGGCCAGTTTATGCGCGCGACCGACGACGGCGCGCTGTTCGACCTGTTCCTCAAGACCCTGCCCTATCTGCAAGGCGGCCCCGAAATGGCGGCCCAACTCGACATCGGCAAGCGCGCGCAATTGCGCGCCGCCTTTCCGGGCCTGCGCGAGCGCGCCAAGACGCTGGTCGAGTTGGTCGACGGCGCGCAATATTTGTTCGCGCATCGCCCGCTCGCGATCGACGCCAAGGCGGAGGAGGTTCTCGCCAAAGGCGGCCGGCTGCATCTCAAGGCGCTGCGGCCGAGGTTGACGGCGGCTTCGGAATGGAGCCCGGCGGCTTTGGAAGCGGTGGTGCGCGCCTATGGCGAGGAGATCGGCGCCAAGCTCGGAACCGTGGCGCAGCCGCTGCGCGCCGCGCTGACCGGCCGCTCCACCTCGCCGGGCATTTTCGATGTGCTGACCGTGCTCGGGCGCGACGAGAGCCTGGGGCGGATCGAAGATCAGGCGCGGGATTGAAGGGCGCTGGCGCTCGCAGGAGCTTGCTTAAAGATATATCTTGTATATATCTTCCGGAATGCATTTTTCGGAGCCCGCCATGACAGAGCCCACCCGACGCGCGGAAGCGCGCGTCCTCACCGAACACGCCAGCAAATATCTACAGCAGCTTTGCAAGCATTTTCAGCACAAGCTGCCGGCAAGCTTCGACGCGACGGCAGGCGCGATCTCGTTCCCCACGGGCGAGGTCAAGCTTGCCGCCGAAGCCGAGGCGCTGGCGTTGGCGCTGGAATCGCCGGGCGCCGACGAGCTCGAACGGCTGAAGGACGTAGTGGCCCGACACCTCGTGCGTTTCGCGTTTCGCGAGGAGCTGAACGTCGCGTGGCGCGACGCGGCTTGACCGCGGGCCTCGATTTGCACGCGCGGGACCGCTAAACTCGGACCATGACCCTCGCCCTCGCCGCGCTCGTCATCTTTTTCTGTCTGATCGGAGCCGCCTTTTTCGCCGCGGCGGAGACCGCGCTGACCGCCGCCTCGCGCGCGCGCCTGCAAGCGCTGGAGACCGCCGGCGACGATCGCGCGGCGCTCGCCAATCGCCTCGCCGCCAACAAGAGCCGGCTCATCAGCGCGATGCTGCTCGGCGGGCAGCTCGTCACCATCGCCTCGTCGGCCTACACCACCAGCGTATTCGTAGATGCGTTCGGCCACGGCGGCGTGCTCGAAGCCACAATCGTCATGACCGTGCTGATCGTCGTGTTCGGCGAAGTGCTGCCCAAAACCATCGCCATCGCCTATCCCGATAGGGTGGCGCTGGTCATCGCGCCGGTGGTCGCCGTCTTCGTCACAATATTTGGTCCGGTGGTCCACACTGTCGAAGTCTTCGTGCGCGAGCTGCTACGGCTATTTGGCGTCGCGCTGGGCGAACGCGACCTCAGCCTCTCGGGCGCCGACGAGTTGCGCGGCGCGGTCGACGTGCTGCACCGCGACGGCGAGGTGGCGCGCGACCAGCGCGACATGTTCGGCGGACTGCTCGAACTCGAAGACGTGCCGGTCGGCGACGTGATGATCCACCGCACCAAGATGCGTACGCTCGACGCCGATTTGAGCCCCGCGGAGCTGGTGCGCGAAGCCCTGGCGTCCCCCTATACGCGGATGCCGCTGTGGCGCGGCGACCCCGACAACATCATCGGCATTCTGCACATTAAGGACCTGTTTCGCGCCTACGCCGCCGCGGGCGGCGACGTTTCGAACCTCAAGGCCGCCGACATCGCCCTCGACGCCTGGTTCATTCCCGACGCCACGACCTGCCGCGCTCAACTGCAAGCGTTCCTGCGCAGGAAGACCCATTCGGCGCTGGTGGTCGACGAATACGGCGCCGTGATGGGGCTGATTACGCTTGAGGACATCATCGAGGAGATCGTCGGCGACATCACCGACGAGCACGACGTCACGGTGCAGGGCGTGCGCCAGCAACTGGACGGATCGTTGATCGTCGAGGGCTCGGTCACGATCCGCGACCTCAACCGGCTAATGGATTGGGATTTGCCCGACGAGGAGGCGGCCACCGTCGCGGGTCTGGTCATTCACGAAGCGCGAACGATCCCCGAAACGCGCCAAGCCTTTGTCTTCCACGGATGCCGCTTCGAAGTGCTGCGCAAGCAGCGAAACCGCATCGCGGCGCTGCGGATCACCCCGATTGAAGCCAAAACCAAGGCGAAGGCGGCGAGCTGAGTCGGCAAACGCAAAACGCCCCGTCGCGGGCGGCGGGGCGGTGGGCGTTTACGACAGAAAGATCAGTGACCCGACGCGTCCGCGCCGCGTGCGGCCTCGAACAGGAACCACGTGCGCTTTTCGGTTTCGTCGATGAAGGTCTCCAACAAACCCGCCGTGCCGCTGTCTTCTGCGTCGTCGCAGAGCTTGTGAACCTCGCGCATCGACGTCGCGCAAGCCTTGTTGTCTTCCATCAGCTCATTCAGCATGTCCACGGGATCGACATATTCGCTGTCGTTGTCTTTGATGCGCGAAAGTTTGGCGATGGCGCCGATCGAGGTAAGCGTCGATTGACCGAGCTTGCGCACCCGTTCGGCCAAGGGATCGATCGTCGCATAGATCGCCTCGCCCTGGTCGTCGAGCAGCAGATGATAGTCGCGAAAGTGCGGGCCGCTCATGTGCCAATGAAAATTCTTGGTCTTGACGTAGAGCGAAAAGGTGTCGGCGATGATCCGGTTGAGCGCCTCGGCGATCGCCTTGGTCTCTTTGGGATCGAGATCGGACGGAGTTTTCAAATTGGATTTGGCGTTTGTCTTGGCGAGCATTGGTGCGCCTCCCGAGTGAAAAGCCATGTCATTTATACGGACCAAGGTCGGCGGGCGTCTAGCCGGCCGACCTGTTCGCCGAATGGGGGTTGGCGAGACTTCTGCGTTTACGCCTTGTCGATGACGTTTTTCACGGCGTCTTTCACGTCGCCGGCGGCCTTCTGCGCGCCGCCCTTGGCCTGCTGGGCGAGGCCCTCGGCCTGAAGATTCGTGTTGCCGGTCGCCTTGCCTGCGCCCTCTTTGACCTTGCCTACGGCCTCGTTGGCGACGCCCTTGATCTTGTCGGTGGTGCTGGACATTTCGCGATCCTCTTCAAGTTATGAGATTGCACCCGTAAAACCATCGGGGCCGCGCCTGGGTTCCCAAATAGTTTTCGGGCCGCCCGCGTATCTTGTCTCAGGCCCGGTTCAGCTCGTAGTTGGCCTGCGCGCCGAGCAGGACCACGGACGCCGACACCCACAACCACGTCATGACGACAACGACCGTGGCGAGCGAACCGTAGGTCGCCGTGTAATTGGCGAGGTGCGCGACGTACCAGCTGAACAGCGACGAGCCGAGCACCCAGAACAGCGCGGCGATGGCCGCGCCGGGCAATAAACGCGTGAACCGCGCCGGAGGCCGGCTCGGCCCGATCCAATAGAGCGCCGCAATCACCGCCACGGCGACGGCAAAAAACAGCGGCCAGCGCAACACGCTGTAAAGCCAGACCGTTTGTTGCGACAGCGCCCCCAGGGAGACGAAGCTGGGACTGGCGCCGATCACCGCGAGCGACAAAAGGAAGACGAAAACGCCGACCAGGGTCACGCCAAGCGAGGTGGCGTAGTAGCGCACGAGCGAGCGCTTTTCCGCCTGTTCGTCGATCACATTCAGCGCGTCGAAGCTCGCGCGCACCGCGGCGCTCGAAGTCCAGAGCGACAGGAACAGCGCGACGCCGAGCTTTAGCGACAGGGCCTGGTGCGGTTGCATCGCGAGCCGCTGCGCCTCGTCCTGCACGAGTTTGGCGGCTTCGCCGGGAAGCACAGCGGTCAGCGAGCTTGAGAGTTTGGCGAGCTGCGCGGGATCGGCGAACAGTCCAAAGACTGAGACCGCCGCCGCCACGGACGGCGCCAGTGCAAGCAAAGCGTAAAAGGCGACGCCTGCCGCGACCGCGAATAGTCGGTCCTCTTGCGCGTCCCGGTAAATGCGAACCAGGATATTCCCCGTTCGCCTCTGTTTCCTCGTCGGCAGTTGGGCGACGGTGTTGGCGATACGAGTCGCGACTGCGGCCGCCGGCGCCTGGGCTTTCTTCGACGCCGCCCCCACCGCGATGGCGAGCGCGCCGACAAACGCCAGTTTCGAGACTTTCATGTTTCGACCCCGGAACATCGGCGCGTTCGCTCAGCCCCAGGGGCGGAGGAAGCCACGACCTATCCAAAGGGCGAAATGCGCCGTGGCCGCCAACGTTCCCCGAAGGCGCGGCGAAATCAGCGCCGCGCGCGTTCCTGAATGGTCGCCAGCGCCTCGCGCGCCGCGGCGTGGCTCGGCCTCTCGTCGTTGGGCAGGCGCATTTTCGCGTCGAGACGGCCGAGCGCCTCCAATTGCGCCGCGCGTTCGGGGCTGTCGGTCAACAGTCCCGCCATCGCCAGCGCCAGCGGCCCCGGCGAGCAATCATGCTGCAGGAATTCTGGGATCGCGCGCTCCTCCAGTATCAGATTGGGCAGAAGGATCGACGGCGCGCTGATGAAATGCTTGAGCGGCTCCTCCAGCCGCGACACCTTGTAGGCGCCGATAAGCGGGACGCCGGCGAGCGCGACTTCCAGCGTCGCCGTTCCCGAAGCGACGAGCGCCGCGCGCGCGGTGCGGTAGGCGGCGAGCTTGTCGGCCTCGCTGATGAGCAATCGCGGCGCGGCCGGCCAATGCGCGGCGCGCGCCGTCACCTCGGCGTGCAGATGCGGCAGCGTCGGCAGCACGATGTCGAACGGCCCCATGGAATGGGAAAGCGCGCCGAGCGCGGCCCCGAAGTCCGCCATCAGCCGCGCCACTTCCGAGCGCCGCGAGCCCGGCAGCGCCAGCACCACCGGAGGTTTGCGCTCGCGCCGCGCCCGCTCCTCGGCGTCGGGTCGCAATTCATGGATCCGCTCGATCAGGGGATGGCCGACATAGACGCAAGTTGGGCCGCCGAGCCGCTTGTGCGCGGCGGGTTCGAACGGCAGCAGCGCCAGCACCTTGTCGACGTAGGCCGTCATTTTTCGGGCGCGGCCGGGACGCCAGGCCCACACCGTCGGGCTCACGTAGTCGATGACCGGCAAGCTCGGCAGTTTGGCGCGGACCCGGCGCGCCACGCGGTGGGTGAAGTCGGGGCTGTCGATGAGAATCAGCCCGTCCGGCGCCGCCTTGACCACGTGCTCGGCCGCCCAGGTGATATGGGCGAAGATGCGCGGCAGCCGCGCGAGCACGGGAATGATGCCCATGACGGCGACTTCCGAAAGCGGAAACGCCGATTCCAAGCCCGCCGCCTCCATGCGCGGGCCGCCGACCCCGACGAAGCTGACCCGATCGCCGGCAAGCTCGCGCAGCGCCTCGATCAGCCGGCCGCCGAGCGCGTCGCCGGAGGGCTCGCCGGCGACGAGGGCGATTTTCAGCGGCCTCAAGCCGACCACCCGAATACGAACAGACCCGCCTCTTCCGCCGCCTTAACGAAACGCGCCCGGTCGGCGATCAGCACCTCGCCGGCCGAGATCGCGATCCCGACGAGTTGGGCGCGCTTGGCCGCCGCGATCGTGTCGGGGCCGACGGCGGGAAGGTCGAGACGCACGTCCTGGCCGCGCTTGGCCGCCTTCACGAATACGCCGGCCCTGCCCTTCAACTTAAGCCGTCCGTTGCCGCGCATCTCCGCCACGCGCGCCAGCATCCGGTCGGTGCCTTCCGCCGCCTCGATGGCGAAGGCGCGCTCCGCCGAGATCACCGCGCCCTGGCCGATGTCGAACGGCGACATCGCGTCCAGAAGTCTGGCGCCGAAGGCGATGTCGGCGCGCGCCTCCTCGTCGGGCGCAGGTCCGACGATCTCGCCCTTCGGCGCAAGCAGGCCCGGCGCGAAATCGCGCGGCGCCGACGATGCGAAAACCCTCGCTCTCGAACAGGCGGGCGACGCCGCGCAGCAGCGCGTCGTCGCCGCCGCGAAACAGCTTGGCGATCTCGCCGGCGCGCACGATCGCGCCCCAATCGGGCATCAGGTCGGCCAAATCCGGCCGCGCCACCGCGCCGAGAAACCCGACCTCGGCGACGCCGCGGCTCTTCAGCGCCGAGAAAAGCTTGCCGACTTCGCCGAGGCGAACCCAGAGATGCGGAAAGGCCTCGATTTCGCGCCCCGCCGAGCCGATCAGGCCGACGAGGAACAGGTCGCGGCCGCCGGCGCGCGCCTCGCGCGCCGCCTCCAGCGGCAAGCCGCCGCCGCCGCAGACCAAGCAAAGCGGCGCGCCTGCGTTCACGCCGCCTCTTCCCGCGCGTCGCGCGGCACCAGCACCGCGCGGTCGCCGCCTTCGCGCAGGAACGCCAGGATCTGCTGGGTCGCCGCATCCCCGGCGAAGTCCCGCGCCACCTGCTCGATGCGCTCCCGCAGCGTGCCTTCGCCGCCGAACAATTGCCGGTAGGCGCGGCGAACGGAATGCACCTGCTCCTGCGAAAAGCCGCGCCGCTTCATGCCGACGACGTTGAGCCCTGCGAGCGAGCCGCGATTGCCGATCGCCAGACCGAACGGGATCAGATCCTCGCCGACCCCGGTCAGGCCGCCGAGAAACGCATGCGCGCCGATGCGCACGAATTGATGCACGGCCGAGCCGCCGCTGAGGATCGCGTAGTCGCCGACCCGGCAATGTCCCGCCAGCATCACGTTGTTGCTGAGGATCACGCCCTCGCCGAGCCGGCAATCGTGGGCGACGTGGCAATTGGCGAGGAACACGCAGGCGTCGCCGACGATCGTCTCGCCGCCGCCGCCCTCGGTTCCGGGGTTCATCGTCACCCCCTCGCGGATCAGGCAATCGGCGCCGATGCGCAGCCGCGTCGGCTCGCCCTTGTACTTAAGGTCCTGCGGCTCGTGGCCGATCGAGGCGAACGGAAAGACGCGGGTGCGCGCGCCGATGGCGGTGTCGCCGGCGACGACGGCGTGGGAGATGAGCTTCACCCCGTCCGCGAGCGTAACCTTGGGGCCGACGTGGCAAAACGGACCGATCTCGACGCCCTGCCCGAGGACGGCGCCGGTCTCGACCACGGCGCTCGGATGGATCGAAGTCAAGCCGGCACCAGCATCGCCGAAACCTCGGCCTCGCACACCAGAACGCCGTCGACCTTCGCCTCGCCGCGGAACCACCAGATGTTCCGACGCTTGGTGAGTTTCGTCATGTGCAGCCTCAGCTGGTCGCCGGGCACGACCGGTTTGCGGAATTTCGCCTTGTCGATCGTCATCAACAGCACGTGCGTCGTATTGGGGTTGAGGTTCTGGCTGGCCGCGCACAACGCGCCGGCGGTTTGCGCCATCGCCTCGACCACCAGCACGCCCGGCATTACCGGGCGGCCGGGGAAATGGCCCATGAACTGCGGCTCGTTGATGGTGACGTTCTTGATGCCGACGCCATATAGATCGCCGCGCGCCTCGACGATGCGGTCGACCAGCAGGAACGGATACCGGTGCGGGAGCATCGCCAGCAGGCGCTGGATATCGAAAGTTTCGATCGTCAGCCCGGCCCCCTCGTCCATTTCGCCCTCCGACTCGCGCGAGGCGCTTGCCCGCTCGCGGCTTGCCCGTCAAGTCTGCGGTCTTCTGCGACGCCGCCGGTCGAGCCCGACGCCAATTCGCGGATGCGGGTTGTAGCGAGGGGGACCGGATTTATTGCGGACTATCAATTCGTTCGGTCGCGAATGCAAACAATAAGTTGTAAATTGGAACGAACGCCGGTTGTACAGGTTGTTCACCGTCATCTGGATCTACTTTTGGAGTAAAAGCCATGTCGATCGCGGTTCTCGTCGCGGAAGACGAACTTCTGATCGCCATGGACGTGATCGATGAACTTGGCGCCGCCGGTTTCGTCACCATTGGCCCATTCGCCAAAACGTCGCAGGCGCTGGAATATTGTCGCCAGCATACCCCCGACTGCGCGGTGCTCGACGTGCGGCTGGCGGATGGGGAAAGCTTTCCGATCGCCGACCTGCTGGCCGAGCGCAACGTGCCGGTCATTTTTCATTCCGGCCACGCCTCTTCCCGTTCCCTGGAGAATCGCTATCCGAAGATGCGCGTCTGCTCCAAGCCGGCCCCGTCGGCGGAAATCGCCAATCTGGTCGCGGAACTCTGTCAGCCGTAAAGCCGTCGGTCACGTTTCCAGGTAGCGCGGGAACACCGGCGAGGGCGACGGCAGCGGCGTCCCTGGCGTCAGTCGGCCCACGGCGGCGAGATCGCCGCCGGATTGGCCGAGCGCCGCAAAACTTCGGCGGTCAGGGGGAACGGCGAGCAGATCGAGCAAACGCCCCATCGACGACGGCATAACGGGCTGCAAGAGCGTGGCGACGATCCGCAGCGTCTCCAGCGTCACGTAGAGAACGGCGCCCATGCGCGCGGGATCGGTCTTGGCGAGCCGCCACGGCTCGGCGGCGGCGAAATAGCGATTGGCCGATCCGACTACCTCCATCACCGCCCCGATATAAAGATGCAGTTGGAATGCGCGCATGTGCGCGCGGGCCCGCGCAAGCGCCGCGTCGGCTTCCGCCAGCATGGCCGCGTCGGCTCCCGCGAGCGCCGCCGGCTCGGGGACGCAAGCGCCGTTGCGCGCGACGATCGATAGCGAGCGCTGCGCCAGATTGCCGAGATCGTTGGCGAGATCGGCGTTCATGCGCGCCACGATCAGCTCGTGCGAGTAGTTGCCGTCCTGCCCCCACGGCGTTTCGCGCAGGAAGAAATAGCGCACGGGATCGAGGCCATAATTGGTTCACGAGATCGGCGGGGCTGACGACGTTGCCGACCGATTTCGACATCTTCTCGCCGCGGTTGAACAGAAACCCGTGCACGACGATTTGCTCCGGCGTCGGCAGGCCCGCCGACATCAGGAACGCCGGCCAATAGATGGCGTGGAAACGCGTGATGTCCTTGCCGATGACATGCACGCTCGCCGGCCAGAATTTTTCGCGCGGGCCGTCTTCGGGAAAGCCGGTGGCGGTGAGGTAGTTGGTCAGCGCGTCGACCCAGACGTACATGACATGCCTGGGGTCGCCGGGAACCGGCACGCCCCAGTTGAAGGTGGTGCGGCTGATCGAGAGATCGTTGAGGCCGCGTTTGACGAAGGCGACAATTTCGTTGCGGTATTTTTCGGGCGTGATGAACTCGGGGTTGGCCTCGTAATGGGCCAGCAGTTTTTCGGCGTAGGCCGACAGCTTGAAGAAGTAGCTTTCCTCCTCCACCCAATTGGCTTCCGCGCCCGAGGGCGCGAGCATGGCGCCGTTCGGCCCCTGGGTCAGCTCGCTCTCTTCGAAATAGGCCTCGTCGCGCACCGAGTACCAGCCGGCGTATTTGGACAGATAGATGTCGCCATTGGCGGCCATGCGCTCCCAGATTGCCTGAACGGAACGGCGGTGGCGGCTTTGCGTGGTGCGCACGATGTCGTCGGCGCGGGCGTTGAGCAATTCCCCCATCGCCTCGAATTCGGCGGCGACCCCGTCGACGAAAGCCTGCGGCGTGACGCCGGCCTTGGCCGCCGTCTGCTGCACTTTCAAGCCATGCTCGTCCATCCCGGTGACAAACAATGTCTCGCGCCCGTCGAGCCGCATGAACCGCTGGATCGCATCCGTTGCAATGCGCTCGTAGGCGTGGCCGATATGCGGCGCGCCGTTGGCGTAGGGGATGGCGGTCGTAATGTAGAAGCGCTCGCTCATGGCCTCACGTGAATTTGGCCTCAGGCGAATAGAGCATTTCGGGAGCCGAGGGAATGCAGAAGCCGTGCGCCGGCAAGCGTCGCGCCAGTTTGACCGCATAATCCTATCAGGCGGGCGAACTCGGCCGGCCGCCCGCGCGAGGACCCCATGAACGCCCAGCCCGAGGTCAACCGGACGCGCTCGGCGTCGCTCGGACCTGCGATCCTCCATCCCACCGACTTCCGCCCCGGGGGCGCCTCGGCCCTCGCGCACGCGGTCGCGCTCGCGCTGGCGACGCACGCGCGGCTGTCGCTGCTGCACATTCGCGGCGTCGACGAGGCCGGGCCGACGCGCAACGGCCTCGCGCCCGTCGCCGATCTGTTGGTGCGTTGGAAGCGCCTGGCGGAGACCGAACGTTTCGTCGATCTGAAGACCCGGCTCGGCTTCTCGGCGGCTTGCATCGACGTGCCGGCGCGCAGCGTAGCGGCCGGCGTGCTCGAACATTTCGCCAGTCATCCCTTTGAGCTTGCGGTGCTGACGACCCAGGCGCAGTCGGGCTTAAGCTACTGGTTCGCGGGTTCGATGGGCCGCCGCGCGATGCGGCAGGCCGATACGATGATCCTGTTCCTGCGCGAGGGCGCGCGCGGCTTCGTCGATCCGCAGAGCGGCGCGATCCGGCTCGCGCGCGCGCTGATTCCGGTCGACGGCCGCATCCCCGCCGCCGGGGCCGTCGCGCGCGCCAAGGCGCTGATCGACGGGCTCGGCGTCAAGGTCGAGATGCGGCTGCTGCATGTCGGCGACGACGCCCCGCCCGATTGCCCGAAGGACATCCCGCTGATCCTCGCGCGCGGGCCGGTCGGCCAGACGATCCTGCAAACCGCCAAGGATTTTCGCGCCGACCTCATCGTCATGCCGACGCCCGGGAAGCGCGGCCTGCTCGCCGCGTTTCGCAACAGCGTCAGCGCCGAAGTGCTCGACGATCCGCGCTGGCCGGTGCTCAGCGTGCCGGCGGCGTGAACCGTCAGCCGGGTTTGCAACCCTTGGCGAACGTGAACAGCGAATAGATCGAAGTGGTGCCGCAGATATAGAGCCGGTTGCGCTTCGTCCCGCCGAAGGTGACGTTGCCGACGATCTCCGGGGTCAGGAACTTGCCCAGCAGCGTCCCGTCGGAATCGTAGACATGCACGCCGTCGCCGGCGCTGGCCCACAGCCGGCCCTCGGTGTCGAAGCGGAAGCCGTCGAACAGGCCCTCCGTGCAGTCGGCGAACACCTCGCCGCCCGAAAGCGTCGCGCCGTCGGCGCTGACCTTGAACTTGCGGATATGCTTGGGTCCGTTCTCCTTATGCGTCACGCCGGTGTCGGCGATATAGAGATGGCTTTCGTCGGGCGAGAACGCGAGCCCGTTCGGCCTCGCCATATCGGTGACGACGGCCGTGACGGTGCGATTCCGGGGATCGATGCGGTAGACGTAGCAGCCGCCGATCTCCGGCGCCTGTCTGTCGCCCTCGTAGCTGGCGTCGATTCCGTAGGCGGGATCGGTGAACCATATCGAGCCGTCCGACTTCACCACGGCGTCGTTGGGCGAGTTGAACCGCTTGCCTTGATAGTGGGTCGCCAGAGGTACGACGCGGCCGTCGAAATTGGTCATGGTTACCCGACGCGTCAGGTGCTCGCAGGTGATGAGGCGGCCGAGATTGTCGACGGTGTTGCCGTTGGAATTGTTCGAGTGTTCGCGAAACACCGAGACCTCGTGGCCGGGTTCGGTGAGCCGCATCATGCGGTTGTTGGGAATGTCCGACCAGATGAGATAGCGTCCCGCCGCGAACCACGCCGGCCCCTCGCACCAGCGCGCGCCGGTCCACAGCCGCTCGATGCGCACATGGCCGGCGTAGAGCTCACCGAACCGCTTGTCGCAGGCGACAAAGCCCGTGCCCTCGACTTCTCCGTAATACATGGCGCTCCCCTCCGGTTTTTATGACTGGAATGTTAGGGGCTGGGCGCCGACGGGGCAACAGAAACTCACGGGTTTATCTTTTCCGGCGAAATCGCGGCGCCGGGGTTAGCGGCGCGCTGCTCGGCGAGTTTGGCGCCCATATCGGCGGTGAGGGCGAACACGGTTTCGGGCTGGCTCGCTCGCAATTGCAGCGCCATCAGCTCGCGGCCTTCGGCGACGACGATTTCGCGCGCGTCGCCGGCGAGGCCGTCAAGAATCGTCGTCGCGGCCTTGTCGACTGGGATGCCGCTCGTCGATGTTGATGTCGGAGACGCCGCGCGGCGCGCCGTTTCCGTCCAGCGCGTTGACAGCGACGTTCGTGCGCACGGAGCCCGGCAGGACGACCGTCACCGCGACGCCGTAGGCGCGCTCGATCTCCGCGCGCAGAGCCTCGAAATAGCCGACGCAGGCGAATTTGGCGGCGCAATAGCCGGTCCGTAGCGGCGCGCCGACCCGGCCGGCCACGGAACTGACGATCGCCACGCGGCCGCGCCGGCGCGCGACCATATGCGGCAGCACGAGCTGCGTCAGGCGCAGCGGCGCGAAGAAGTCGACCTCCATGAGCTTGCGGTAGACTTCGAACTCGGTGTCGAGCGCGAGGCTGCGCTGGCTGACGCCGGCGTTGTTGACGAGCAGGTCGATGCCGCCGCGCCACGCCATGGCTTGCGCCACGACGCCGGGCAAAGCGTCGAAATCGGTCGCCTCGAACGGCAAGGCGCGCGCGCTGCCGCCGATTTCGGCTTCGACGCGGGCGAGCGCGTCTCGCCGCCGGCCGGACAGGAGGACGTGGGCGCCGCGCGCAGCGAGCCCCTTGGCCAGCGCCTCGCCGATCCCCGAGGAAGCCCCGGTCACCCAAGCCGTCGCGCCCGCGAAGTCCATAGCCGTCTCCCGCCCCCCAAATGTGAGGGAACGCCGCAAGACAAGCAAGAGCGCTACGAGGCTCGCCCAGCCGCGCCGCCGCCGCTGGCCGGATCCGCGCGGCCGACACAAGGCGCGGACGCGACGGGATCCCGCGACATAGCGTTTATCGCCGCTCGCATTTCACTGGCAGACTGTGCGAAAACTCGCCCGTCGATGTGATCGGCGAATCCGTGCTCGGCTATCGGCTCCGCCAACCGCAATGGGGCGACGGCTACCCTGGAGATAGTTGTCATGACCACACGTCGTCAATTTCTGGAGGCGGGCGCCGCTGCCGCCGCCACCGGCATCGTCTTTTGCGGCTGCGGTCTCCTGCACGCGCGCATCGCCCAGCAGCCGGCACGGCAGAAATTGCCCGTCATGGTCGGTGGCAAACGGGTCAAAACGATCGACGTGCACGCCCATTGCCAGTTCCGCGAAGCCGGCGCATTGCTCGCCAGCGCTGTCGCCGCCAGCTCCGGCGTCGCTCGTCGACGGACGCCCGGCCACCGATGTCGCAGCCGCGGCCTACATCGAGATCGACAAGCGGCTCGCCGCCATGGACGCGCAGGCGGTCGACATGGAAGTGCTGTCGATCAATCCATTCTGGTATGGCAGCGAGCGCGATCTCGCCGGCCAGATCGTGAAGCTGCAAAACGAAAAGCTGGCTGAACTCTGCGCTTCCAAGCCCGACCGGTTTGCGGCCTTCGCCTCGCTTACCTTGCAAGCGCCCGATCTCGCCGTGCAGGAACTGGAAACTGCGGTGAAGAAGCAGGGGCTCAAGGGGGCCGCGATCGGCGCCACTGTTAACGGCGAGGCATTCGCCGATCCGAAGATTTCATCCCGTGTGGGCCAAGGCGGAAGAACTCGGCGTGCCCCTGTTCATTCATCCGCAGGGCACCCCCGAACTTGCGAAAAAATTGGCCGGCAACGGCTGGCTCAGCAACACGATCGGCTATCCCCTGGAGACGACGATCGCGCTCTCGCATCTCATCTTCGAGGGCACGTTCGATCGCTTTCCGAAGCTCAAGGTGATCGCCGCCCATGGCGGCGGCTTCCTGCCGTCCTACGCCGATCGTTCGGACCATGCCTGCCTGGCCAGTCCGACGAGCTGCAATCCGAATATCCAGCTCAAGAAGGCGCCGACGGAATATCTCAAGCAGATCTATTTCGATTCGCTGGTCTTCACGCCCGAGGCGATCCGGCATCTGGTCGCCCAGGTCGGCGCCAGTCAGGTCGTGCTGGGCAGCGACTATCCCTATCCCTTTCAGTTGCATCCGGTCGACCATATTTTCGCGTCGGAATCGCTCTCCGACGACCACAAGGCCGACATCCTCGGCCGCACCGCGGCACGACTGCTGAATCTCGCCGCCTGACATGCGCTCAGAAGTGTTCGAGTCCATTTCGGCGCCGATGATCTGAGCCGAAAAGATGGCCGCTGGCCGGCACCGCAGAAATCATGCGGACTGTGCGGAAAGGCGCTAGCCGACATTCAACTCGATGCAAAATGACCGGCACGCCGAGATATGCGTAATTGCAAGCTGCGCCGGAGGCTCGCCACTTAACTTTGAGCGATGGTTATGCGGGAGGACGCGGATGCGGCGGAACGACCACGGCCACGGCGGCTCAACCCGCCTCGCAACGAAATTCGCGCGGCTGGCTATCGCAGCGATCTTGCGTGATGGCGCTTGTCGGGGCTGCCGGCGTGGCGCTCGCCGGCGATAATCCGCTGCTCGGCACTTGGAAGTTGAAGTCATTCGTGCGCCAGGACGCCGCGACCGGCGAACGCCGGCCCGCGCTCGGCGAGCATCCCGAGGGCTATCTCGGCTACGCGCCCGATGGGCGCATGTATGCGCTATTCGTCGCCGGAGGCCGCGTGGTTCCCGCTGGCGACCAGCCAACGGACGCGGAGCGCGCCCAACTGCACAAGTCGATGCTTGCTTATGCCGGGACGTACACGATCGCCGGCGACAAGGTCGTCCATCACATCGATATTGCTTGGAACAACGCGCGCCTGGGATCCGATCAGGTTCGATTCTTCAAGCTTGACGGCGACAGGCTGACCCTCACGACTGAGCGCAACAAGAGCCCGATTGATGGGAGCGAAGGGTTCGGCGTGCTTGAGTTTGAACGAGTTAAGTAGTTGGCCCACCTTCGTCAGATTGCGCCCAACGTCAGTCGACCGTTCTAATTCCATTTCTCGGTCAGGCCGCCTTCGCTTGAGACTTTTGGCCAGGCCGCCGCCGCTACGGCCGACCCCGATTGCAATGTCCGTCGCAGGTCACTTGATGTGCTTTGCGATGAACGCTTCGGCGCGATCCTCGCCGTCCCTAGTCGCCTTCTCGTCGTAGACGATATGGTGTTGGAGGAAATCCAGCGGTTGAGCCCTCGGCTGGGTGAAAGCGTGCGTGGCGCCTGGATAAACGACGACTTCGAAGTTGGCCTTGCCTTTGACGGCCTGGCACAAGGCGGCAGGCGTCCAGTCGTCCTTGTCGCCGATCATGACGAGCGTCGGAACCGTCGGATCGACTTTGTCCCAGCAATAGGGGTAATAGGCGATCACGCCCGCGACTTTCGGCTCTTTGCTCGCGGCGTTCGTGGAATCCACGGCGACCAGCGACGAAATCGCCCCGAATGAATAGCCCAGCAGGAAAATCCGCTTCGGATCGACATCTGGCATGGCCTTTAGCGCATTGATCGCCGCATTCGCATCTTTGCCGCCGCGCACAAAAAGCGAACGCGCCGCTTCCGGAGTCGTCTGCGCGCACACTCCGTACAGTTCGCCTCGCGGCGTGAACGGATCTACAATCAATGTGGCGACGCCTTTCGCTCTCATGCGATCGATCACGGCTTTTTCTTGCAGGCCTTCAGAGGGATCATCCGCAAGGCCCCCGCAACCGCTCAAATAGATGACCGCGGGAAAGGGTCCGACGCCCGGGGGCTTGAACAAAGCTCCCGCGATCGCCTTCACCGCGGGGTCGACGACAGCGATGGGCATGACATTGGCATATCCCCCGGCCATCGGCGGCGTATCGGCCGCCGATGCATGGGTAGCCCAAAAGACAAGACTGGCGACCATCGCGCACGCCGCCGCCTTGGCGAGAAAATGTTGTTCCATCGAATCCTCTCCGGTTCTCTAGGCCCGGTAAAATCTTTTTCCCCGCAATGTGAGAGGATACCCTCGCTGCCCTACTTATTGGAAGCCGCCCCTCGCCTATTTGCGGGTGTCTCCTCGCGGTCGCCGTAGACGCGCGGAATCGCCGCTGCACGGGCAACGTTACGGCGCCAGATATCAATTCGAAATCAACCGATGCAACCCCGCGTCCCTTTTGGCATACATGCTTTGCCAACTACTGCATCTTTATGTAACGTCGCCGCATGTCGAGATCCGCGCTTTCTTCCGCTGGCGCCTTCGCCGGCTGGGTCGGCGCGGTCGAACTCGACGCCGACGTGGCGCGAGCGCTTCGCGGCGGCGATCGCCCGGGAAATCGAGGAACGGCGGGTCTTTCTGTGGACGCCGATCGCCGCCATCGGCGGCGTCGCGCTCAACCTCGCCGCGGACCGCGAGCCGGCGCTCTGGCTGCCCGCCCTCATCCTGGCGGCCGCGGTCACGCTCGCCTGGGCGTTCCGCCGCCATGCGCCGGCGCGCGGCTTCTGGATCGGCATGGCCGCGCTCAGCGCGGGCTTCCTGTCGATGGGCTTGCGCACCGAGCGCGCGCTGACGCCGATGCTCGACCACGTGCGCATCGTCACGTTGCGGGGATTCGTCGAGGAGGTCGATTTCCGGCAAGCGGGCGCGCGTTTCGTGCTGCGCGTCGTCGACGCCGCCGATATTCCCGAACGCCTGGCCCCGCGCCGGGTGCGGCTGACGACGCGTAAGACGCCCGACATCGCCGCCGGCGATTTCGTCGCCCTCAAGGCGCGCCTGCTGCCGCCGGCCCGCGCGGTGCTGCCGGGCGGCTACGATTTCGCGCGCGACGCCTATTTTCAGGGCGTCGGCGCCGTCGGCTCGGCGCTCGGCGCGGTGACGCGCGCGGCGGCGCCCGCCGAGGCGACGCGCGCGCAGCTGTTGTTCGCGGCCCTGGATCGCGCGCGCAACGTCCTGGCGCTGCGCGTCGACGCCATCATCGGCGGCGACGAGGGCGCGATCGCGGCCGCCATGGTCACGGGCAAGCGCGATTTTCTCTCCGACAACGCCAAGGACCTCATCCGCGAGGCCGGCATCTTCCACATCATCACCATTTCCGGCGTGCAGATGACCCTCGTCGCCGGCATCTTCTTCGTAATCGCGCGACGGCTGCTCGCGTTGTCGGCGACGCTCGCGCTCCACTATCCCATCAAGAAAATCGCGGCGGCGGCGGCGATGGTCGGCTCGTTCGCCTATGATCTCGCCACCGGCTCGCGCGTCGGAACGGAGCGCGCGCTGATCATGACGCTCATCGTCCTCGGCGCCGTCGTGCTCGACCGCCGGGCGCTCAGCATGCGCAATCTGGCGCTGGCGATCCTGGCCATCGTCGCCATCGAGCCGGAGGCGGTGACGGGCGTCAGCTTCCAGCTCTCCTTCGCCGCGGTGGCGGCGTTGGTCGCGGTGATGGAGACGCGGCTCGCGCGCGCCGACCTCGGCCGCGACCCCTTTGCGCCCGAGCGCGGCAAGCCGCCGCCGGCGTCGCTGCCGGCGCGGGCGGCGGCGAAGGTGGCGGAACTGCTGTTCGCGACGCTTTGCGCCACCAGCGCCACCGCCTCGTTCATGGCCTATCACTTCCACGATCTCAGCCCCTATGTGCTGATCGGCAATCCGCTGACGCTAACGATCATCGAGCTGTTCGCGGTGCCCGGCGCGCTGTTGGGGACGGCGCTTTATCCGCTGGGGTTCGACAAAGGGGTCTGGCTCTACGTCGGCATGGGGATCAAGCTCGTCCTCTACGTGGCCCGGCTGATCGCAGCGGCGCCGGGCTCGACGCTGCATGTGCCGGCCTTCGCGCCCTGGGCGCTGCCGTTCCTCAGTCTAGGCGTCGCCAGCGCAGTGATCTGGCGAACGTGGCTGTTGCGCGCCACCGCGCTGGCGTTTTTCGCGGTCGGCGTCGTCGGCGCGGCGTCGGGGTCGCGCTACGACGTCATCGTCCCGCCGACCGGCGACGAGGCGGCGCTGCGTGACGCCGACGGCCGGCTCGCTCTGCTCGGCAAGCGCCACAACAGCTTTTCCGCCGAGCAATGGCTCGCCGCCGACGGCGACGAGCGCGACGCGAGCGCGGCGCGCATCGTCGCTCCCGCCTGCGACCGCCTGGGCTGCGTCGGCGATCTGCCCGAGGGCATGGCCTTGAGCATCGTGCTCGACCGCGCGGCGTTCGAGGAGGATTGCGCGCGCGCCGCAGTCGTCGTCTCGCCTTTGACGGCGCCCTCGACCTGCAAACCGCCGCTGCTGCTCGATGAGCGCCGGCTGGCCGAGACCGGCGCGGTCGGGCTCGCCTGGGACGGCGCAAAATTCAGCTTAACCGCCGATCGCGGCGCGCTGGAGGACCGGCCGTGGTCGCCGGCGCCGCGCCGGCCGCTGTCGGACCGGCTGCGCCGGCCGGGCTCGGGCGGCGCTGATCCCGCCGACGTCGCGGACCCGGCGCCGAACTGAGCGCGGAGGATTGTTGAATGTTTCTACATCCTATGTAGAGTTGTGTATCTGGAGCGAAATTATCGAGGCTCACCGCCGATGCCGACATTCGCCGCCAATCTCTCGTTGATGTTCACCGAATGGGACTTCCTCGACCGATTCGCGGTCGCGGCCGACCACGGTTTTCAAGCGGTGGAGTTCCAGTTCGCGCACGCGCATTCTCCCGAGGAGGTCGCCAAGCGGCTGGAAGGCGCGCACCAGTCTCTCGTGTTGTTCAACGCGCCGCCTGGAAACTACGAAGCCGGCGATCGCGGTCTGGCCGCGCTGCCCGATCGATTCGACGAATTCCGCGCCACCATTGCGCAAGCCAAAATTTTCGCCGAGCACGCCAACGCCAAGGCCGTGCATGTGATGGCGGGCCTTGCCGATCCCGCGAACCCGGCGGCGCGCGACGCCTACGCCACCGCGCTGCGCTACGCGGTCGAACGGCTCGACGGGCTCGACGTGCTGATCGAGCCGATCAATCCCCGCGACATGCCCGGCTATTTCCTCAGCGATTTCGACGCCGCCGCCCGGTTGATCGGCGAGTTGCAAACGCCCGAGTTGAAGCTGCAATACGACATCTATCATCGCCAGATCCTGCACGGCGACGTGCTGACCAGCCTGGCTAAGCTGATGCCGATCATCGGCCATGTGCAGATCGCGGCCGCGCCGGGGCGCGGCGAGCCGGGGACCGGCGAGACCAACGACCGCCTGATCCTCGGCCGTCTCGACGCGCTCGGTTACCGCGGCTACGTCGGCTGCGAATACAAGCCGGTCAACGGCACGATCGTGGGCTTGAGTTGGCTCGACTATTGGCGCCGCCCGAGCGACGAAGGGGCGTTCGGGCTGAAGTCGACCTGGCGCGACCGGCTTGGGTGAGGTTGGCGGTAGGGGCAAACAACGATTTTGGTTGAAAATTATCTGTATTTACAAGTCTGCCCTTTACCCTTTTGAGCTCCTAGGTCGGCCCTGTTGTCGAAAGACAAAGATGGCAAAATTAATCCAGTAACCTCTCGTAATTAGGCGCGTTCGCGCTGGTTTTTGCGGTAATGTGCCGGCGCCCCGGAGGGCGCCATGAGCGGGACCCGGAAACTTGCTGCGATCCTTTGCTCGGATGTGGTTGGCTATAGCCGCCTTGCCGGCGCAGACGAGGATCGCATTTTGGCGCGGATGCGGACGCTGCGCAGCGACCTGATCGACCCGACCATCGCCGTGCACAACGGCCGCATTTTCAAGCGCACCGGCGACGGCAGCATTATCGAGTTCCGCAGCGTCGTTGACGCCGTTCGTTGCGCCGTCGAAGTGCAGAACGCGATGATCGACCGAAATGCCGGCGTGCCCGAGGACCGTCGGATCGTATTCCGAATCGGCATTCACCTCGGCGACGTGGTCGAGGAGAGCGACGGCGACCTGATGGGCGACGGCGTCAATATCGCCGCGCGATTGGAAGGCGTCTGCTCGCCCGGCGCGATCTGTCTCTCCGAGGACGCCTACCGACAGGTCAAGGGCCGGGTTGATCTCAAGGTCACCGATCTCGGGGCGACCCAGCTCAAAAATATTGCCGAGCCGATCCGCGCCTATTCGCTACAAGTGGGCGTGCCCGCTGCGGCGAAGCCGTCGGCGCCCGCGCCGCCCAGCAGGCGTTTCCGGATCGCGCCGATCGCTGCGGTGCTCGCCGCGGTGTTGATTGTGATCGCAGGCGGCGGGTGGCGGTTCCTCGCAAACCGGCCCGCAGGCGTCGCCGCGAACGCGCCCGCCGCGGCCGCGCGGCTTTCGATCGTCGTGCTGCCGTTCGCCAATCTATCGGGCGATCCGGGGCAGGACTACCTCGTCGACGCCCTGACCGACGGTCTGACCACGCGTCTCGCGCGCTTCCACGATACCTTCGTCATCGCGCGCAACACGGCCTTCACTTACAAGGGCAAAGCGGTCGACGCTAAGGCGATCGGCAAGGACTTGGGCGTACGCTACGTTCTCGAAGGGTCGGTGCAGCCGAGCGGCGATCGGACTAGGGTCAACGCCCAGCTTATTGACGCCGCTAGCGGCGCCCACCTCTGGGCCGAACAATTCGACACGCCACGGGTCGATCCGTTGCGGACGCAGGACGCGATCATCGCGCATCTCGCCAATACGCTCGACCTTCAACTGCAGGAGGCCTACGACGCCGGCGTGCAGCTGTCGCCGGCGGCGAAGAGCAACGCCGAGGACTTGGCGCTGCAATGCTCCGAGGGCCAATGGAAGGCCGGATGGATCGGCAAGGAGGCGGATGCTGCCTTCGCGCTCTGCGAACAGGCGCTAGCCATCGATCCCAACAATATCCGGGCCCTCATGGCGCTGCCCATCAAGTTCTATGTGCCAGTAACGCAAGGTCTTTCCAGCGACCCGAAACGTGACCTCGCGCGGGCTGATGAATTGGCGTCCAAGGCGCTCGCCCTTGACCCGGATTGGACTTGGACTCATCTCATGAAAGGCGAGGTCCTTCGAGCTCAGGGGCGCGCCAAGGAAGCCGTCGTGGAGCACGAGCGCGCGCTAGCTCTGGACCCGTCCAATACGACCGCCGTTGGCGTACTTGGCTACGACTACGGAAACCTCGGGGAATTCGACAAAAGCCTAGAATATTTGGACAAGGCGATTCAGGCGAACCCGAACGATCCGGGGCTCGCCTATTGGTACGGATCCAAGGCGTGGGACAATTTCGGGCTGAAAAAATATGACCAGGCGATTGAGCTGGCTCGCCGGTCGGTTTCGGCAAAACCGGAATATAACGGGTCTTCGCATGTGGTCCTGATTGCGGCGCTCGCCTTGACCGCTCAGGCCGCGGAAGCGCTCGAGGCGCTGCAGCGCTATCTCGCGCTGCCTTCCACCGGGCCGCTCAAGACGATCGCGGCATGGAAAGCGCACCAGATGTCCCTTAGCGACACTCCACGCCTCGTCGAGGCGAGCGAACGGTTGTACGACGGTCTGCGCAAGGCCGGGCTGCCGGAGAAGTGAGCGCGGCGAGTTTCGTTTGGCCGCGGTCGCGTCGGGCGAAGCTGGACGCTTGATTTGGGCCATCGGCAGGCGGGGACCTTCTGATGACATGGGCGCTGCTCAAGTTAAACGCCTCGTCGGCTCCCCTGAAAGAATTTCGGAACCGCCCGAACCCCTCCGACTAGTCGCCCGCGGCGAAGTGCGGACCGCCCGCCCCGCTTGCGCCGTTCGGCGACCTGCGCGCGCACCGGCCGCCCTTTGCAAAATGAGCCAAACGCAGCCATTATCGGCCGCTTACAAAGGAGGCCGCGTTGCGAGTTTTGGGTACGATATGTCTTCCCGTCGCCTTGATCGGATTGTGCGCGCCGGCCTGCGCCAGTGAGCCGCTGCCTGAAAACGGCGCCGCGAAACTCGCGGCCTACCAGGTCTGCCGCCCGCTCGCCGTGGTCGACATGGGCCCCGAGGGTTCCGAATCCTCCACCGCATGCGACGGCATCGTCAAAAATCTGGACAGTCAAAAGCTGCCGGACAATCTCGCCATACACTGCCTAGAGAATACCAGCACTCGACCGGATGGGCACAAATACTTCGGGGCTTGCGTGCAGACGGACGACGATGGAGATAAACTCTTCATGACGTACGATGGGACCAAGAATGGTCAAATGAAGTGGATTGGCGGAACCGGCAAATACAAGAATGTAGTTGGTTCGGGAACCCTGGGCGTTGTCGTCGCCCCCGGCAACACGCCTACCCTCTATGCCTATACGCTCAACTACGATGTGACTTACACGAATAAACCGAAATGAACGAGGGACGCTGCGAACGATGACCGATTTCGGAGACGTATCCCTGCCGCTGAGCGCCAGTTCGACCCTCGCCTCATGAAATCGCTCGAAAACATTTCCACCCCGACCCTGACCACGGTGCTTCTCAAAAAGGGCCTGCGCAACGTCTGGATTCGCGGCGCCCGTCCGCTGGCCGCGTCGCCGCGGCGCATCGTCGGCCCCGCGTTCACGCTCAATTTCATTCCCGCGCGCGAAGACCTCGCCGTTCCCGAAGCCTGGGCCTCGCCGACCTCGACCCGCGCGGCGCTCGAAGCCGCGCCCGAGGGCGCCGTCATCGTCGCCAACGCGCTGGGCTTCGCCGACGCCGGAATTTTTGGCGACATTCTCTGCGCGCGCATGGTGAAACGCGGAATGGCGGGGCTCGTGACCGACGGCGTGGTGCGCGACGTCGCCGGCGTGCGCGCCACCGGGCTGCCGGTCTGGGCGCAAGGCTTCGCCGCGCCGCCGTCCGTCGCGGGCCTCATTTTCACCGGCTGGAATCAGCCGATCGGCTGCGGCGGCGTCGCTATCTTCCCCGGCGATGTCATTGTCGCCGACGCCGACGGCGCGGTGGTGGTGCCGGCGGCGCTGGTCGATGAGATCGCCGCGCTCGGCGCGGAGCAGGAGCGGCTGGAGGCCTGGATTCTGGGCGAGGTCGAAAACGGCGCCGCCCTTCCCGGCCTCTATCCCCCCAACGCCGAGGCGCGGGCGCGCTACGAGCGGGAGCGCGGTTAGGCCGCGTCCGCGGTCACCCGGTTGCGCCCTTCCGCCTTCGAGCGATAGAGCGCCTGGTCGGCGCGGCGGTAGAGTTCGTGCGGGTCGGTGTCGTCGCGCCGCTCGGCGAGCCCGATCGAGGTCGTGATCGCGATCGACTGGCCGCCGTCTGTTGCATCGACGAACGCTTCCTGCTCGATCGCCTGCCGCGCGCGCTCGGCGATGCGCGGCGGCCGCCGCGACGTTGACGCCGGGCATCACGATGACGAATTCCTCGCCGCCGAGCCGGCACAGCAGATCGCCGCCGCGAATGATGCCGCGCAAGCCGGTCGGCGAACGCCCTTCAGCACCTCGTCGCCGGCAGTCGTGGCCATAGGTGTCGTTGACGCGCTTGAAATGGTCGATGTCGAGGATCATCAGCGTCAGCGGCGCGCGGCGCATCGCGCGCGTTCTCGATCATCGTCGAGAGATGGTTCTCCAGGAAGCGGCGATTGTTGAGGCCGGTCAGCGGATCGAACAGCGCCAGTTCGATCGATTGCTGCACCTTCTCGCGCAGCGAATCGGCGTAGCGCTTCTGCCGCATTTGCGTGCGCACGCGCGCCAGCAGTTCGTTGCGGTCGACCGGGCGGCTCAGCCAATCGTTGATGCCGAGTTCGAGGCCGCGCAGCACGCGCGGGCGATCCTCGACGATCGGCGATCAGCGAGGATCGGCAGGTTGCGCGTGCGCTCCAGCGCGCGGATCTGGCTGCAGAGCCGCAGCGCGTCGTAGCTCGCGAGCCCCAGGCTGATGATGATGACGTCGACGTGGTCCTCGGCCGCCTTGAACATCGCCTCCTGCGCGTTCGGCTCGACGGTGACGGCGTGGTGCGGCGCTCAGCGCCTGCGACGAGCCGCTCGGAGGAATTCTTGCGGTCGTCGACGATCAGCAGCCGGCCGCGCCGGCCGTCCTCGGCGCTCGGCGTCGCGAACGGCGCGATCATGCCGAGCGCGACCGTGGTGTTGGCGCGATTGCGCAATTCGTCGATCGCCACCTTCAGCCGCGCCAGCGAGCGCACGCGGGCGATCAGCTGCATCTCGTCGATCGGCTTGGTGACGAAATCGTCGGCGCCGGCTTCGAGGCCGCGCACGCGGTCGGCGGGCTGGTCGAGCGCGGTGACCATCACGATCGGCAGATGCGCGGTCGAGATGTGGCTCTTCAGGCGCCGGCAGACCTCGAAGCCGTCCATTTCCGGCATCATCACGTCGAGCAGGACGATGTCGCACATCGCCTTTTCGCAGATCGCGATCGCCTCGGCGCCGTTCGAGGCGCGTCAGGACGTCGAAATATTCCGCGCTGAGCCGCGCTTCGAGCAGTTTGCGATTGGCGGGATTGTCGTCGACGACGAGGACGCGGGCGGTCATCGCTTCACGGCGCTCCGAGGAACTGGTCGATCGTCTCGAAGAATTTCGCGACCGAGATCGGCTTCGACAGGTAGGCCTCGCAGCCGCCCTGCCGGATCTTCTCCTCGTCGCCCTTCATTGCGAAAGCGGTAACCGCGATCACGGGAATCGAGCGCAGCGCTTCATCGTCCTTCAACCATTGCGTCACCTCGAGGCCGGAAACCTCGGGCAACTGGATGTCCATCAGGATCAGGTCGGGCCGGTGCTTCGCGGGCGAGCTTCGACCGCCTCGACGCCGTTGCGGGTCTGGACGATCCGGCAGCCGCGCGTCTCCAACAGATCGTTGAAGAGCTTCATGTTGAGCTCGTTGTCCTCTACGATGAGAACGGTCTTGGTCATTCCTGGATCCGTCGCGGGCCCGAGTTCGGCGCTGGCGTTCCCGGCCCCATGAACCTAGTCGAGAGACATTTACGAATGGAGAATCGTGGTATCGCTCGGGGACTCGCGTAAAGACTCAGCCTATCACGCAAAGACGGCGAAGAGTTCGCGCGTCGCTGCGCTGGGCTTTCTGGCCGCCGAGTCCGGAGCGGCTGTCGCGATTTCTCGCGCTTCCGGCCTCGGCCCGCACAATCTGCGCGCCGCCGCCGCCGATCCCGGCTTTCTCGCCGCGGTGCTCGACTATCTGTTGGCCGACGAGCCGCTGCTGATCGCCTTCGCCGCCGACCAAGGGATTGGCGCCCGAAGCGTCGTCGCGCTCGGCGCGGCGCGGCGATCGGACGGGCCGCCGTGACGCCCGCCCCTTCTGCCGCGACTGCCTCGCGCCCGGCCGATTTCGGCGCGGCCGCTGCCCACGATGCGGCTCGCCGCGCTCTGGCGCCGCGCCGACCCCGCGACTGACAGATCGCCCATGTCGACTGCGACGCCTTCTACGCCTCGGTCGAAAAGCGCGATCGTCCGGAGTTGCGCGACAAGCCGCTGATCGTCGGCGGCGGCGTCAAGCGCGGCGTCGTCTCCACCGCCTGCTACATCGCGCGAACCTTCGGCGTGCGCTCGGCGATGCCGATGGCGCGCGCGCTGAAGCTTTGTCCCCACGCGTCGTGCTTCCGCCTGATATGGCGAAATATTCGGCGGCGTCGGGACAAATCCGCGCGCTGATGCTGGAGCTGACGCCGCTCGTCGAGCCGCTGTCGATCGACGAGGCGTTTCTCGACCTTTCCGGCTGCGAGGCGGCGTTCGGGCATGCCGGTCGCGCCGGCGCTCGCCCGGTTCGCGCTGACCGGTCGAGCGCGAGATCGGCGTGACGGTCTCGATCGGCCTCAGCTACTGCAAGTTTCTCGCGAAGTTCGCCTCCGATCTCGACAAGCCGCGCGGCTTTTCGGCGATCGCGCGCGAGGAGGCGATGGCGCTGCTCGGCGCCGCTTGAGCGTCGAGTCGCCTGTGGGGCGTCGGCGAGGTCGCGCGGGCGCGGCTCGAGCGCCTCGGGTTTCCGCGTCGATCGGCGATTTGCAGACGATCGACGAGGCCGAGGCGATCGCGCGCATCGGCGAGGACGGGCGGCGGCTGTGGCGGCTCGCGCACGGGATCGACGAGCGCAAGGTGTCGCCGGAACGCGAGACCAAGAGCATCTCCGCCGAGACGACGTTCGACGACGACATCGGCGACCGCGCCGAGCTGGAGCGCATGCTGCTTGGCCTGTGCGAGAAGGTCGCGCGGCGGCTGAAGGCGGCGGAGCTTGCGACCGGCGGCGTGACGCTGAAACTGCGGCTGCCGGATTTCAAGCTGCGCACGCGGGCGCGCGCCCTGCCGCCGACGCAGCTCGCGCCGCGCCTGTTCGAAGCCGCGCGCGCGCTGCTGGCGGCGCAGCCGGCGGGGCGAGCGCTACCGGCTGATCGGCGTCGGCGCCTCGGACCTGCGCCCGGGCGCCGAGGCCGACGCCGCCGATCTCGTCGAGGGCGACCGGCGCGAGAGAGAAGGCGCGCGAGAAGGCGATCGACGCTTTGCGCGACAAATTCGGGCGCGGCGCGGTGGTGCGCGGGCTGGCGTTCAAGGCGGACCGCCGGCCGTGAAATCGCGGGAGCTGCGCAATGTCGCTCGATTTCTTAGGGAACTAGGCGCGCGCGCCTGAACAGCAAAAGTTCGCGAAGGCGCGAAGAAAAACTTTCACCTGCTCGGCGTTCTCGGGCAGCGCGACGAAGTCAGCGACTTCCGTCGGCGTTTTCTTCATCAGCGGAAATCGCAGGAAGATGTCCGGCGCGAAACGCTCGCTGACCGTCGCCAGCACGAGGCGCAGCGCCGCCAGCATGTCGTCGCCGCGGTGCGAGGCGTGCAGCAGCGCAATGGGTTTGGCGACCAGCGTATCCCGCGAGACCAACCAATCCATCGCGTTCTTGAGCCCGCCGGGGATCGAACGCACATATTCCGGACTTGAGACGATGACGCCGTCGGCTCCCGCGACGCGCGCGATGTAGTCGCGCACCGCCTCCGGCGGCTCGGCTTCGAGATCCGGCGAGAACACTGGCAATCGCCCGATTTCGTCGTAGACGCTGACTTCCATATTGTCCGGCGCGGCGCGGCTGATCGCCCGCAACAAGGCGGTGTTGACGGACTCCCGCCGCGCGCTTCCCGACAACCCCAGAAACTTCATTGGCCCCTCTCTTCGCCAAGCGATGCTAGCCGAACACCCCATGCAAAAACCACTTCGGCCGCGCCGTTTCGCTTCCGTAGAGGCCCTCGCGATAGAGCCAGTAGCGGCGGCCAAAGGAATCCTCGGCGCGGAAATAGTCGCGCGTCGGCGCCGCCCCCCGCGCCACCAGGGCGCGGCGATGCGCTCCGGCCCTTCGATCGCCGCCACCTCGCGCAACACCCGGCGCCAGCGAAAGCGCAGCGGCGGCCCGTCGGGAACCTCGGCCAAGGCCTCGATCGGCTCCGGCCGCTCGAACAGCCGGAGCGGCCGGCTCGCCGTCTCGACGAGCGACGCCGGGGCCGCCCCCCGCCCCGCCGGCCGCGCCACGACGCTATGCTCGGGGATGTGCGCCTCGACGAGCGTCTGCCGGGTGATGCGCGACGGCCCCAGCCGCGCCCCGAGCCGGTCGATCAGATCGGCGAGCGCCTTGGCCCGGCTCTCCTCGAACGTCCGCTCGAAAGCGGACTGCGAGGGCTCGGCGTCCTCGGCCAGCAGGCAGGAGAGCCGCATCAGGTCGAAGCCGAAGCCGGGGTCAATCGGCTCGCCGTGCAGGATGCGCTCCTGAAACAGCCGCCGGATCGGGCGCGCCTCGTTGAGCGGCCGGCTCGCCGCGACCCGGATGCGAAGCGCCGCGCCGTCGACCCGGAACAGCGCCAGCTCCAGCTTTCGCGCGCCCTTGGCTTGGCGCTCCAGCAGCACGACGAGATCGTCGGCGAGCCGTTTTAGCGTCGCCTCCACGGCCTCCAGATGCTGGATGGGGCTGACGAAGCGCCGCTCGGCGAGGAAATCGGGCGCAGGGAAGCGCGGCGAGATCGGGCGCGAGGCGCCGTGCAATTCGTCGAGCCGGGCGATGAGATCGGCGCCGAAACGGGCGGCGATGGGGCCACGCGGGCGCATGGCGAGGTCGCCGACCCGTTTTAGGCCGGCGCGGGAGAGATCGGCCGCCAGCCCCGGAGCGATCCCGAGGGCTGCGACCGGCAGATCGTGGAACAGTCTGGCGAAAGCTTTGGCGTCGAGGCCGGGAGGCGCGATCGTCTGGCGGCCGAAGCGCGCGAGCGCGGCCGCGGCGCGCGGCGTGTCGGCGAGGCCGGCTTTCAGCGTCAGGCGCGCGCGCGCGAAGCGGGCGCGCGCCTCCTCGATCAGGCCGTCCTCGCCGCCGAACAGATGCGCGACGCCGGAAACGTCCAGCATCAGCCCGTCCGCGCCGTCGAGCGCCGCTAGCGGGGTGTAGCGCGAGCAAGCGTCGGCGAGGCGTTCGAGCGCCAGGGCCTGCGCCGCGGGATCGGCGTCGCAGACGACGAGCGCGGGATGGCGGGCGCGGGCGTCGGCGAGCGTGAGGCCCGGCGTCAGCCCGAGCCGCTCGGCTTGAAAGTCGACGCCGACGAGCCGGCGCGCGTTCTTCTCAGTCGCGACGACGACGAGTGCGGCGGCCGCGTCGATCTCATGCGCTCTCCGGCGAGATCGGTCGACAGACGCGGCAGCCACAGGGACAGAAATCGCCGGTTCGTCAAACCTTTGCTCCTTGGCTTGCCAGATCAGGCGAAAGTTGCGCTCCGGGTCGAGGCCGGCGCCCCGCGCCTTGACGAGCCGGACGGAGACCGCCGGCGCCCCCGGCAGCGGCCGTCCCGCGCCCGCGGCGGCCTCGTGCGCGCTGGGGCTCGCGGCGATCTCGAAGCGCGTCTCGGCGGCGCTCGAAATTTTCGCGCTCGGCAGCACCAGGACCGCGGGCGTCTCGCCCGCCCGGGCGGCGAGGGTGAGGCGGCGCGAGACGGCGAGATCGTATTTCGGCAGTCCGCCAAAGCTCGCCGACCACGACGGCGAGCGCGCCGCTTTTGAGCGCGTCCTCCATCGTCTGGAACAGCGCCGGCCCGTGTCGGGCGCGCGCACGAAGACAAGACGGGAGAGATCGAGCCCATGCGCGACGAGGCCGGGGCCGAAGGGCAAGCCGTTCTGGGTCAGCGCGAAATCCTCAACCGCCAACAGCCCGCTCAAACCCCGCGCAGCCATGAACCGAGCGGCCAGGCTCAGCGCAAAGCCGAACGCGGCGGACGCATCGGCGGGGGCCGCGGGCGCGATCTCGTGCAAGGCGTCGGGGCTAAGGCCGCCGCCGAGCTTGGGATCGAGCGCGCGGGCGAGCGAAAGCCGGTCGGCCGGGCGCGCGACGCGGTCGCGCTCGATGCGCGCGACGGCGCGACGCAAATGGGAAATCCGCTCGGCCCTGTCGCTGAACGACATCCGCTCCACCGCCTCTTGTTCTCTATTTGTTCTAAAGTGCGACGCGGGCCGGGGAGAGTCAGAGCGGTGATTCGAATCGGGCAGTGACTTCAGGCGGGCGAAGAGCCCGGCTTTCGAAAATTTCGCGCGCGAGCTTGCCGTTCGCCTCAAACTCGATGTCTGACGTCCAAGCGCGAAAGTCCGCCGGGGTCACCCCACCCCGAGCTTGCGTCTGCAGGCTCGTCGACGACGTCGTGTACTGGAACACCAGCCGCTTGTCGGGATAGACGTAGCGGTGCGACCTTCTGCGCCGCCAGCGCGCCCTCGTGGAAGCCCGACAGGATCAGCTTCAGCTTGCCGGGATAGGTGATGATGTCGCCGATCGCGAAAATGCCGGGCGACGTTGGTCTCGAATTTCTCGGTGTCGGTCGGGATCAGGTTCTCGTGCAGGTTGAGGCCCCAGTCGGCGATCGGGCCGAGCTTCATCGTCAGCCCGAAGAACGGCAGCAGGTCGTCGCATTCGACGTCGACGATCTCGCCGTCCTCCTTGCGCACCGTGAGCGCCGCAGAGCCGGCCGTCCGTCGCCCTTCAGCCCCGTCACCTGGCCGAGCACGAAATCCATCTTGCCCTGCGGCGACCAGTTCGCGCATCGCGTTGACCGAATGCGGCGCGGCGCGGAACGCGTCGCGGCGATGGATCAGCGTGATCCGCTCGGCGACCGGATGCAGGTTCAGCACCCAGTCGAGCGCCGAATCGCCGCCGCCGACGATCGACGACGCGCCGGTCGCGGAACTGCTCCATCTTGCGCACGGCGTAGAAGACGCTTTTGCCCTCGTAGGCCTCGATGCCGGGGATCGGCGGCTTCTTCGGCTGGAACGAGCCGCCGCCCGCCGCGATCGATGATCGCCTTTGCCTCGAGCTCGGTCCCGGCGTCGGTGCGGACGCGGAATTTCGGATGCTTCGGCGTCGCCGAGCGTCTCGAGCGCTCCACCATCTCGCCGAAGTGAAAGGTCGGATGGAACGGCTGGATCTGCTGCATCAGATTGTCGACCAGCCCCTGCGCCGGACACCATCGGGAAAGCCGGGAATGTCGTAGATCGGCTTCTCCGGATAGAGTTCGGCGCACTGGCCGCCGATCTTGCGGCAGAATGTCGATCGAGATGCGCCTTGATGTCGAGCAGCCCGAGTTCGAACACCGCGAACAGCCCGGCCGGCCCGGCGCCGACGATGACGACGTCGGTCTGAATTCGTCTCGCTCATGTCGCTCAGCCCTGCTTGGCCGGCGTCGTCACGACGAGGCCGTCGAGCGTGGCGCGTGACCTTGATCTGGCAGGAAAGCCGCGAATTCGGCCGCACTTCGAAGGCGAAGTCGAGCATGTCCTCCTCCATCTGCGAGGGCTTGCCGACGATCTCGGTCCATTCCGGCGTCGACATAGACATGGCAGGTCGCGCAGGCGCAGGCGCCGCCGCATTCGGCCTCGATGCCGGGCACGCTGTTGCGGAGCGCCGTCTCCATCACCGTCGAGCCGATCTGGGCGTCGACCGTGCGCGACGCTCCGGCGGCGTCCATGTAAGTCATTTTCGTCATCGCTGCTCGTACCGCCCCGCTGTCCCGTCATCCCGTTTGGCGGCCGCCTACATAAAGGTCGGCGCGCGCGCGGGGAAGAGCGGACTTTCGGACAGCTGGCCGTCTGCGAGCCGGCGAGCCGCGAGCGCGAGTAGCGGAATTCACAATTTCCGGCTGTCTACGTTCCGTCCGCAATTCCGCGTCTTGGAAACGCCGCCCATGAGCCCGCGCATTTCAAATAAACCGTTTTCACTCAGATGGTTGTTGCGATATCCTCATCTGTGGAGGGAGCGCCGGCTGTCGCGGCTCGCGGACGCAACGGCTGGGCGCCGCCCCGATCAGCGACTCGAGACCGGCGATCGCCACCCTGGCCGCCGCCACCGCACGGTCGAGCGCCGCCAGCTCCGCCGCGGGCTCGCCCTCCCTTTCGAAGGCCGTCTCCACGGATTGAGCCGCCTCGGCGACGCGCAAAGGCGCCGATCGCCAGCGCCGAGCCGCGCAGGCGATGGGCGATGTCGGCGCGCGCCCGGCGGGGCAGATCGGCGAGCTTGACCCGCTGGCACAGCTTTTCCGATTGGCGGTCGAACATTGACAGCAATTCCGCCTCCAGCGATTCATCGCCGTCGGTGGCGCGGGCGAGATGGACGAGGTCGATCGGGCGCTTGTGCTCCGGCGGTCGCGGCTGTTTGCGACGATCGGCGAGGGTCGGATCAAAGATCGCGGCGACGACCATGTGGATAAGTCTCCTCAAGCCGATTTGGCCTGTGCTGACGATGATTTACAGGAAAACATGTCCATAACGGGCCTGGACACCATCGTGGACCCTGGAATATGGCGACGCGAACGTTAACGACGTTTTAATAACAGGAGGCGCCTCAGGTTTCATTGGCGCCCCCGCGCAGGTAAACTAATTTTGGTTAACCCGCTCGAAACGCGCTGCGAGGCCTAAGGCGCGCGTTTCAGAGAGCGGGCTCGCGCGAGGCCTCTCCCCGCGCGATAACCCTGGGGCGGCGATCCCCTCGGCTCGCGCCGAGAGGATCGAAAAGAGTAGAGGCGGACGAAATGGCGCAACAAGACAAGGCTTCGGATCCTGTATCCCAAGCCATGCTCGCGATTGAGGACGCATTGAACCTCGGTCTGGAGCAGAATCGGCGCCCCCGAAACCCAACCGGCCCCGCCCGCGCCGCTCGCCCTGCCCGCCCCGCCCGCCGCCGCGGCCCCGGCGCCGACCTCCGCCGCCGCCAGCCGCCGCCAAGCCCGAGCCGGTCCTGCCGCCGCGCGACGCCGCCCGGAGGCCGAGCGAATCGGCCGAGCCGCGGCTCGCCGCGCCGGGACGGCCCGCCAATGACGACCGCGCCGCCGCGGGGCCGATCGTTCAGGCGTTGCAAATCAAGCGGGCCGGCGCCGGGCCATTCATCGCCGCCGCGGTTCTGTCCGTAGTCTGGTTCGCGCTCTGCGCCTATTACGGCTTCCAGCGCGCGCCCAGCTATCTGACTACGAGCGAACGCATTTTCCGCCCCGAAACGGTGCTGTTCGTGCTGGCGGCGCTGGCGCCGTCGCTGCTGATGTTTGGTTTCGCCGCGCTCGCCCGCAGGCTCGCCGAATTGCGCCAGTCGGCGGCCACCATCGCGCATGTCGCGGTGCGGCTCGCTGAACCGGAAGCGATGGCCGGCGAGCAGTTTGCGACGCTTGCCCAGTCGATCCGGCGGGAAGTCGCCAGCATGGGCGACGGGGTCGAGCGCGCCGTGCAGCGGGCGAGCGAGCTGGAGGCCCTCGTCCGCAAAGAGGTGCTGGCGCTGGAGCGTTCGTCCGGCGACAACGAAAAGCGTCTGCGCGCGCTCATCGCCGAACTCGCCGATCAGCGCGAGACGCTGGCGGCCAAGGGCGAATTGGTGCGCAACGCCCTTATCGAAGCCCACGACGGCCCGGCGCGCGAACTGGAGACGATCGGCGAAAGGATCGCGCGCAGAGTCGGCGATATCGGTCAGGCGGCGAACGCCTCGCTGACGGGCTATTCCGACCAGTTCGCGCTCGCAATCGAGCGCGCCAGCGCCGAAGGCGTCGCGCGACTGGCGGATGTCGGCGACAAGGCCGCGAAAGCCATCGCCGACTCGGCGGGAAGCGCGGCGGCGCAGCTGATCGCCGAGGCCGAAAAGCTCGATGACGCCGTGCGGACCCGCGGCGAAGCGTTTGTCGAAGACCTCGGGCGCCGCCATGACGAGATCGGCCTCAGCTTCGCCGAATCGGCCGCCCGCGTCGCCGACGCCATCCGCGGCGAAGGCCTCGGCGTGATCGTGCAGCTCGAAACCGCCGCCGCCGCCGCCACCGAGTCGATCGCCGCCAACAGCGGCGAGATTGTCGGGCGCATCGCCGCCAGCGGCGACGACACCGTGCAGGCGATCCGCAGCCACAGCGACAGCGTCGCCGCCCGCCTTTCCGAATCGAGCGCGGCGCTGGCGCTCGAACTCGCCGAGCACGGCGACCGGCTGGTCGGCCGGCTGAACCAAAGCGGTCGCGGCGCCACGGAGGCGCTGCGCGCCCAAGCCGACGCCACGGCCGCGCAGGCCGCCCATTCGCACGACGAGATCGCGCGGGCGTTCGAAGCCAAATCCGACGCCCTGCTCTCGCGGCTTGCGGAGGCCACCGCCTCGACCTCGGTCGCGCTGGAGACCCACGCCGAACTGACCGTCGGCCGGATCGCCGAGACCCACGAGGCCGTTACCCGCGATTTCGAGGAACGTCAGCGGAACATGGTTGACGCGTTCGCGCAATCTTCGTTTGAAGCCGCTGGCGCGTTGGCGCAAAGCGTGGAATCCGTCGCCGAGCGCCTGGCGGAGGCGCGCGCCGGCCTGCAGGTGGAACAGCGCGCCTTCGGCGTCGATGTCGTGGACAGGCTCGAAACCGTCGGCATGGCGACCGTGGGGGCGCTCAAATCGCAAAGCGAACGCTACGCCGGAGAAGTGGCCGATGCGCACGAGCGCGTCGGCGCCGCCTTCGAGACCCGCCACGCCGAATTTATCGCGCGGTTGCGCACGGCGCTCGACGATCAGGAGGCCGCGCTGACTGCGGTCGGCGCCCGGGCCGGCGAGGCCGCCGCGCAAATCGCGGGCGCCCACGAAGGCGCGGCGACGGAGTTCGACGCGCGGATCGCCAGCCTGCTGCAAAGCCTCGAAAGCGGCGGCCAGCGTATGATCGGCGCGCTCGGCGAGCGCGCCGACAAAGCCGCCGGACGCGTCTCGGAGACCCACGAAGCCTTCGCCCGCGATCTCGAGGGCCGAATTCGACCGGCTAGTCCTCGCCTTCGACGACGGCAGCCGCCGAGCGCTCTCGTCGATCGGCGAAGGAGCCGACGTTTCCACATCGCGGATCGCCGAGACCCATGAAGCCTTCGCCCGCGATCTCGACAGCCGGCTCGACCGGCTGGTGCTGGCGTTCGACGACGGCAGCCGCCGCGCCCTCTCTTCGATCGGCGAGGGCGCCGAAGTGTCTTCGGCACGGATCGCCGACACCCACGACGCCGTCGCGCGCGATCTCGAGTCTCGCATCGTCAGCCTCGCGCAAGCCTTCGACGACAGCGCCCGCCTCGCCGCCGCCGCCATCGGCGAGCGCGCCGAAGACGCTACGGCGCGCGCCGCCGAGGCGCACCAGACCGTTTCGCGCGATATCGGCCAGCGCCTCAACGAGCTCGTCGAAGCGTTCGAGGGCGGCGCGCGCGGCGCCGCGCAGGCGATCGGCGAACGCGCCGACGACGCCACGGCTCGCCTCGCCAATGCCCATCAGACCGTCTCGCGCGACGTCGGCCAGCGCCTGAGCGAACTCGCCGTCGCCTTCGACGGCGGCGCGCGCGGCGCCGCGCAGACGATCGGCGAGCGCGCCGACGCCCTGCTCGCTCGCCTCGCAGAGACCACCGCTTCGACGACCATCGCCCTGGAGACGCAAGCCGACGCGACCGTTTCGCGGATCGCCGAGAGTCACGAGACCGTCGCGCGCGACCTCGACGTGCGCCGCGCCGGCCTCGTCCAAGCGTTTGGCGTCAGCGCGCGGGAGGCGAACGATGCGCTCGATCGCCACGCCGACGCCGTCGCCGCGCGGCTCGCCGAGACCCATCGCAGCGTCGCCGCCGAGCATGAGGCGCTGGGCGTCGACGTCGCGCAACGCGTGGAAGACAGCGCGAGAGTGTCGGTTGCGGCGATGAAGACGCAAGGCGACGCGATCGCGGCCAGCATGACCGACGCGCATCGCCGCCTCGAGGCCGAATTCGGCGAGCGGCATGACGCCTTGATGGCGCGTCTGATGAATGCGGCGGGCCAAGCCGCGCAAGCGCTCGCCGACGACGGCCACGCGACGCTCACGCGCATGGAGGAGGTAAGCCGCGCCGTCCGCGAGGCGTGGGACCAGGCGGGCCAGTCGCTCGTCGGCCGTTTGGAGGCGACGCGCGGCGCGCTCGACACGACGCTCGGCGAACGCGGCGAGACGCTGATGAACGGCCTCAACGAGGCCGCCGACCGCCTGCACGAAACGGTGGTCGTGCGCGGACAAGCGCTCGAAGACATGCTGGGCGCGGTCACGGGCCACCTGTTCGCGCGGCTGGACGAGCGCACGCTGTCGGCCCGCACGACGTTCGAGGAGTCGGGCGCGCGCATGTTGACGGATCTCGACGCGCACCGGGCCGGAGTCGCGCGGGCCATCGAGGCGATGTCGGGCGAAGTCGGCCAGCGCATCGACGATGCGGCCCGCCAGGCCGCAGGGCTTATCGGCGGAGAGGGCGAAGGCGCGGTCGCGAGGTTCGAGGCGCAGGCGCGAGAGTCCGTCGCCCATTGGAACGCCGTGGTGCGCGAGGCGGGCGAAGCTTTCGGCGCCGCCGCCAACAACGCGGCGGGTCTACTCGTCAGCAGCGGCGAAGGCCTGCAATCCCTGCTCCAGCAGAACGTCGGCGCCTTGGAGGAGGTCCTCGAGGGCCGCGGCGCCGCGCTCGCGCGCACGCTCGTCGAGCAGACCGGCCTCGTCGGCGGCCAATTGGACACTCTGCAATCATTCCTCGGCGAGGGCGACGACACGGCGGTGGCGCGCATCGGCGCGCACGCCCAGGCGTTGAAGCGCAACATCGACACGCAAGTGGAGACCCTCGACACGCTGCTCGGCGGCCGCCGCAGCGAGATCGACCGGACGCTCGCCGATCATGGCGACCGGCTCGACGGCGCCGCGCGTCACCACTTCGAGCAGTTGGACGAGCGGCTCGGCGCGCACAATGACGCGTTCGAAGCGATTTCCGAGCGCCGCCTCGGCGCTTTTGACGAATCGGTCGGCGCGCATCGCGCCCGCCTCGCGGAAACCGCCGCCCGGCAGATCGAGGATTTCGACCAGCGCCTCAGCGCCCATCACGCCGAGTTCGAAACGACGGCCGGCCAACGATTCGGGCAGATCGACGACACGCTGGCGAGCCACGGCGCGCGAATCGACCAGGTCATGCGCGACCACGTGGAGACGCTCGACGGCAAGCTCGCCGGCCATCACGACGCATTCGAAACCACGACGCACCGCCGGTTCGGCGAGTTGGACGCCACGCTCGTCGGGCACGGCGCGCGCATCGACGGCGTGGTGCGCGACCACGCCGTGGCGCTCGACGGCAAGCTCACAAGCCACCACGATGCGTTCGCGGCCTCGTCCCAGCGTCAACTGGGAGACATGGAGGCCGCGCTGTCGCAGCATGGCGCCCGCGTCGAGCAAGCGACGCGCTACGGCGTCGGCGAGTTCGAGACCGCCGCCGCCGCGCATCAGGCGGCGATCGAAAGTGCGGTGGCGGGTCACGCCGCGGCCATCGACAGCGCGCTGCGCCGCGGCGTGGAGAGCTTCAAATCCACCCTCGTCGAACGCGGCCGCGAGACCGTGGCCAGCATCGACACCGAGGTGCAGGCGCTGTCCGGGCTCATCGAGAACAAGCTGACCGCCATCGAGGACATCGTCGTCAACCGCGGCGGCGAACTCGACGAGCGCATCGGCAAGCGGCACGAGGACATGGCGGCGCTGTTCGCCTCCGGCCTCAACTCCGTCGACGCTCGGTCGAGCGACCGGCTGCGCCAGCTCTCCGGCTCGCTCGAAGGCCTGACGCAAAGAATCGATGAAGGGCTTGCCGCGCGCGGCCGCGCCATCGAGCAATCGTTGGCCAAGAGCACGCTCGACGCCGCCCGCGCCTTCGCCGAGGGCAGCGCCGACCTGACCAAAGGGATCGAAGCGAAATCGGCGGAAGTCGTCTCGACGCTGGATCGACGCGCCCGCGTTCTCACCGAAGCGCTGTCCGACCTTTCCAACCATGTCAGCGCCACCCTCCTAGGCCGGCTCGAAGAGATGACTGCGGGGTTGACCGGCTCGGCTGAGCGCTTCGAATCCTCGGTCGTTGCGCCGCTTGACGCGGTCGCCGGACGGCTCGACGCTTCCCACGACGCCGCCGCGCGCGCGCTCGCCGATCATAACGATCGGCTGGAAAATCTGGTCGGTCAGCACCGCGACGCGGTGGACCTGGCGCTCGCTTCCGGCGCCGACAATGTCCAGGCGCGGCTCGCCGAACATGTCGGAATCTTCCGTGGCGAGCTCGCAGGCGCGGCCGACGCGGTGGAGGCCATGCTCGGCGAGCGCGGCGACGCCCTTTCGCAGGCGCTGCGCGAACGCGTGGAGACACTGCGCGAAATCATCGAGGGGCGCGGCGCGGCGCTCACGCGCGATCTCGGCGCCGGGGGCGAACGGCTCGGCGCGGCTGTCGCGGAGGCCGGCGAGCGGGCGACGCAGACGCTTGAGACGCGCGTCAACACGCTCATCGGCCTGCTCGGCCGGCGCGGCGAGGACCTGATCGCCGCCATCCTGCAGAACGGCGCCGAATCGGCGCGCCAGCTCGGGGCGCTGACCGGGCAGATTAACGGCGAAGTCGAACGCGCCGCCGCCGCGCTTTCCGCAGCGGTGGCGACGACGAGGAGCGAGACCGACGAGGCGGTCAGCGGCGCGATGGGTCAACTCGCCGGGCGGATCGAGCACTCGGCGCTCGCGCTGCGCGACGCCGCGGAGCAGGCGGCGACGCGTTCGACCGACACAGTCGAAGCCATGCTCGGGCGGCTCGAACGGGCCGCGGCCGAAACGTCCAACCGCTCCAGCGCGCATGTCGCCGGCCTCATCAGCCAACTCGCGCACGACACTGAAAATTCGGCGGCGACGCTGCAAGCGGCCGCGGAAGCCGCGTCGAGCCGATCTACCGAGGCGATCGGCCTGCTGGTCGCCCGGGTCGCCGACGAGATCGGCATGTCGACCGACACTTTGCAGGCCACCGCAAACGCCGCGGCTGCGCGTTCGACCGAATCCGTCGGCGAACTCATGACGCGGCTCACGGCGGGGGTCGAGACATCTACGCGCACGCTCGAATCCGCCTCTGACAGCGCCGCCAATCGCGCGGCGGAGGCGATCGTCGGGCTTTTGCGCAAGACGACCCACGACCTGGAGCAATCGGCGACCGTCCTCAACGCCGCCGCCCACGCGGCGACGGCGCGTTCGAGCGAATCCATCGGCGGCCTCGTCGAACTGCTGACCCGCCAGATGGACGCGTCGTCGCAGCGACTGGTCTCCGTCGCCGACGAGTCAAGCGCGCGCTCGACCGAAGCGGTCGGCGCTCATCTGCAACGGCTGGCGAGCGAGATCGAAAGCGTCAACGCGGCGCTGCGCGGAACGGCCGAGGCGGCGACGCGGCAGTCGACCGACGTTCTGTCAGGGTTGTTCGAAAGGCTGACGCAGGATCTCGACGCTTCCGCCACGGGCCTTCGCGCCGCCATCGAGACGGGCGCGCGCGCCTCAGTCTCTTCGCTGGCGACGACTGGCGACCGGCTGCGCGGCGAGCTGGCGCTTGTGCTCGAAAAACTCGGCCAGACCGGCGCGGCGCTCGACCGGGTCGTCGCCAACGCCAGCGGCCGGCTCGGCGAGATCCAGGGCGACCTCGGCGAGCGCACGCTCGATCTGCAACGCGCGCTGACCTCGCTGTCGGGCCAAGTCGGCGAACTCGACCGCGTCACCGCGGCGACCCGCGAAGATGGCGACCGCTTTGTCGGCCGGCTGGCCGGCCACGCTTCGGCGCTGTCGCAAATGGCGGGCGAACTCACCTCCAATCAGGAGGCGATCGACACGGCGCTCGCCCGCCGCCACGACTCCTTGCGCGGGCTCATCGGTCAGGTCGGCGCCAAGAGCGAGGAGTTCGAGCGCATCATGCGCGAGTTCGCCGAGACCATGGAGCGCAGCTTCGCCGCCGCGCAATCGCGCGCCCGCGAGATCGGCGCCGCGCTCGCCGCGGCGTCTGAGGGCGCGACGACCAAAACGACCACCCAGTTCGAAGCGATTCGCGACAACGCCGCGCGCGAAAGCGAGCGTACCGAACAGGCGCTCCAGAGCGCCTACGAAAAGGCCAATACGCAGCTCGGCGAGATCATGGACACGGCGACGCAGCGTTTCCGCGCCTCCGTCGTCGAGGTGAAGGACATGGCCGCGCAGGTGCAACGCGAACTCGACGAGACCCGCACCGAACTCAAGCGCGGCGTGTTCGATCTGCCCAAGGAGACGAGCGAGGCCGCCGAGGCGATGCGCCGCGTGGTCGGCGACCAGATCAAGGCGTTGAAAGAGCTCGCGGCGATCGTCGCGCCGCACAGCTTCGACATTGTCGAGCCGCAAGAGACGCCGCCGTCGTCCCAAGCGCCGTCTGCGCCGCAAGCTCCGTCTGCGCCCCAAGCGCCGCCGTCGTCCCAAGCGCCTGCGCCCCAAGCGCCGCCTGCGCCCTCGGCGCTTGTCGCCAGCCCGCTGCAGATCGAGGCGCAGCCGGCCGCCGCGCCGCCGGAGACTCCCGCGGCCCCGCCGCCGCCAACGCCCATCGCGATAGCCCCGCCGCCGCGCGAGCCGGAGCCCGCGGTCGCGGACGTCGTGGCGCCGTTGCCCCCTCGGCCCGCCTTGCGGCCCGTCGCCTCCCCGCCCGCGCCGGCCGCCCCCGGGCGCGCGCAATCCGGCTGGCTGTCGAATCTCCTGGCCGCGGCCTCGCGCGAAACCGACGATCCCCGGCTCACCGCGCGCCGTCCAAATGGCGAGGGTCTGGAATCGATCACGTCCGACATCGCGCGCCTCGTCGACGACTCGGCGGCGGCCGACATCTGGGAGCGCTGGCGAGCCGGAGAAACCAACGCCCTCTCCCGCCAGCTCTACACCGCCGCGGGCCAGCAAGCCTTCGACGACATCAGCCGGAGAATCCGCGTCGAGCCGGCGTTCCGCGACTCGGTCGAACGCTATGTTACGGAATTCGAGCGGCTGCTGGTCAAGATCGGTCAGAACGATCGCGACGGCGTACGCTCGCGCGCCGCGATGCTGTCGGATTCCGGCAAGGTGTACATGATCCTGGCGCACGCCGCCGGAAGGCTCGGCTGATTGGGCGCCGCGCGGCGCGAGCCGCGCGACGTTAACCATCAGGGCCCGGCGCCGGTTGAATTTTCATTGGCGCCTTGACGCCGCCGCTCTGTTTGCCTATCTCCGCCTCGCCCGTTAGCACTCGCATCAGCTGAGTGCTAACGGCGCTCTCGCCGGCGCCTTGCGCCGAGCCCCATTGACAGGAAGCGCCAATGAAATTTCGACCCCTACATGACCGCGTCGTCGTCAAACGCATCGAAGGCGAAGAGAAGACCAAGGGCGGCATCATCATTCCCGACACCGCCAAGGAGAAGCCGCAAGAGGGCGAGATCATCGCCGTCGGACCCGGCGCGCGCGACGAAGCGGGGAAACTGGTTCCCCTCGACGTGAAGAAAGGCGACCGCGTTCTGTTCGGCAAGTGGTCGGGCACCGAGGTCAAAGTCGACGGTCAGGATCTGCTGATCATGAAAGAATCCGACATCATGGGCGTCGTCGGTTGATTTGTCGGGCAGAGGCAATGGGCGATAGGCCGTAGGGAAACCCCTTCGCCGCCGCGCCGCGCCTCTACTGCCCATCGCCCACTGCCTACCGCCTAACCAAAGGAACCACCCAACATGGCCGCTAAAGACGTACGCTTTTCCCAAGACGCCCGAGACCGCATGCTGCGCGGCGTCGACATTCTCGCCAACGCCGTCCGCGTCACGCTCGGTCCCAAGGGCCGCAATGTCATCCTCGACAAGTCGTTCGGCGCGCCGCGCATCACCAAGGACGGCGTCACCGTCGCCAAGGAAATCGAGCTTGAGGACAAGTTCGAGAACATGGGCGCGCAGATGGTGCGCGAAGTCGCCTCCAAGACCAACGACACCGCCGGCGACGGCACCACGACCGCGACCGTGCTCGCCCATTCGATCGTCAAGGAAGGCGCCAAGGCCGTGGCCGCCGGCATGAACCCGATGGACCTGAAGCGCGGCATCGACAAGGCGGTCGAAGCGGCCGTCAAGGACATCGCCGCCCGCTCCAAGAAGATCAAGGATTCCTCCGAGATCGCGCAGGTCGGCACCATCTCCGCCAACGGCGACAAGTCGATCGGCCAGATGATCGCCGACGCCATGCAGAAGGTCGGCAACGAGGGCGTCATCACGGTCGAAGAGGCCAAGAGCCTGGAGACCGAACTCGATGTCGTCGAGGGCATGCAGTTCGACCGCGGCTATCTCTCGCCTTATTTCATTACCAACGCCGAGAAGATGGTCGCCGAACTCGAGGACGCCTATCTGCTCATCCACGAGAAGAAGCTGTCGTCCTTGCAGCCGATGCTCCCTGTTCTCGAGGCCGTGGTGCAGACCGGCAAGCCGCTGGTCATCGTCGCCGAGGACATCGAAGGCGAGGCGCTGGCCACGCTGGTCGTCAACAAGCTGCGCGGCGGCCTGAAGGTCGCGGCGGTCAAGGCGCCCGGCTTCGGCGATCGCCGCAAGGCGATGCTCGAAGACATCGCCATCCTCACCGGCGGCCAGCTGATCGCCGAAGACCTCGGCATCAAGCTCGAAAACGTCACGCTGCAGATGCTCGGCAAGGCCAAGCGCGTGCGGATCGAGAAGGAGAACACCACGATCATCAACGGCGCCGGCGCCAAGGACGACATCCAGGGCCGGGTCGCGCAGATCAAGGCGCAGATCGAGGAGACCACCTCTGACTACGACCGTGAGAAACTCCAGGAGCGCTCTGGCCAAGCTCGCGGGCGGCGTCGCGGTGATCCGCGTCGGCGGCGCGACCGAAGTCGAGGTCAAGGAGAAGAAGGACCGCGTGGACGACGCGCTCAACGCCACGCGAGCGGCGGTTGAAGAGGGCGTGGTTCCCGGCGGCGGCGTGGCGCTGTTGCGCGCCAAAGGCGCGGTCGCCAAGCTCAAGAGCGACAACGCCGACGAGCAGGCCGGCATCAACATCGTGCTGAAGGCGCTCGAATCGCCGCTGCGTCAGATCGTCGCCAACTCCGGCGGCGAGGGCTCGATCGTGGTCGGCAGGATCACCGACCACAAGTCGGAGACCTTCGGTTTCAACGCCCAGACCGACCAGTATGTCGATATGTTCGAGGCGGGCATCGTCGACCCCGCCAAGGTCGTGCGCACGGCGCTTCAGGACGCGGCTTCGGTGGCGGGCCTGCTGGTCACCACCGAGGCGATGATCGCCGAGACCGCCGAAGGAAAAGCCGGCGATGCCGATGGGCGGCGGCGGCGGCGGCGGCATGGGCGGCATGGACTTCTGAGCAGGTTCGCCCAAATCAAGGAGGGCGGCCTTCGGGCCGCCCTTTTCGTTGATCCGATTGACGATGCTCGGGCGTGAAGCTACATACCTACGCCATGCCCGAAGCCATCATGACGAGCCGCGAGGCGAACCAGGATTTCAGTCGCGCCAAGCGGGCCGCCAAGGACGGCCCGGTCATCATCACCGAGCGGGGAACACCCACACAAGTGCTCTTGAGTTATGAGGAATACATCAGGCTGAAGGGGTCCTGGCGCAGTATACTCGACGCTCTCGCCATGGCCGGCGGTGACGATATCGAATTGGAGCTGCCGGAGCGCCGCCTCGAACCCTTCGACGAAATCGATCTCGGGTGAATTATCTGTTCGACACGGATGTCGTCTCCGCCGCTCGGCGGCCGCAACGCTTGCCTCGACACGTAGCGGGTTGGCTGTCTAGCATTCCGGAATGGAGCAGCTTTATCTCGGTCATATCGCTGCTGGAGATCGAGGTCGGCATTCGGCGCCTGGAACGGTCCGATCCCACCCAAGGCGCGATTCTCAGGCGCTGGAAGTCGATCGTCGTGGCGGAGAGTTTTCGTGGGCGGACCTGCCGGTCGACGAAGCCGTGGCGGAAGCCGCGGCGGCGCTGCATGTCCCCGATCCGAAGCCGCAGTTGGACGCGCTGATCGCCGCGACCGCGGCCGTTCACCGGTTGGTCGTGGTCACGCGCAACGCCGCCGATTTCGGAGTTGAGATACCACGGTGGAGATTTTGAGACCGTCGGAGTGAATTCGAGCAGTGAGTTTGGGGCCTGAAGAGCCGAAGCTGTCTTGACCCATTGAAGCCAGGGTTCGACCGCTAGGTCGGCGCATATCGAAGGCCGCGCGCCCTATAATACTCCGCCATCGCGTCCCACGCGGCGGCCTCGTCCCAGCCGTAGGCTGACGGGGTCGATGACGTCTGTGTTTAGTCGCGCCAGCGGCTCGGAAAATCGGTTTGCGTCAACAGGCGCACTCGCGCCTCCAGTCCGAGCCGCGGCGCGAGCTCGCGCCGCCACCCGCTCGGCGAATGCGCCCTGGGTCTCCAGGTAGCCGCAGGGACCGAACCGCCGGCCGGTCGCCGCCGGCGACTGCGTCGCCGAACAAATTTCGCGTAAGCCAGCGCGAGCAAATCGACATGGATGTTGTCGCGCAGGTAGCGCGGCGTCCGCACTTCGGCGACTTCGCCCTTTCGCCACGTATTGACGAGATAAGCGCCGAAACGCGGCTCCTCGAAGGGACCGAACGGATTGGCGATGACGAACTTCGAGACGGCGACGCCGAGGATCGTCGCACCAATAGCGGAATGACCTGCCAAGTCAGCCCCTTCGAGAGGCCATAGGGCGAGAAGGCGCGCATCGGCTGGTCGCCCGCGCCTTCGTCCTGCTCGAATACGCTGCCGGTCGCGACGACCGCCTTCAGCCGTTGCTCAACATCCGCCCCATCACTTCGCGGAAGTTCAGCGTGTTGGCGGCGACCGCGCCGGTCACGTCGAAATCCGGGCTGCGGTAATCCCCGACTTCCGCCGCGTGATGGCAGAGAGCGTCGAACGTCGCGGCGCCGACGAGTTCAAGGAACGCTTCGTCGCCGAAGGCGCAGCCGGGCGACGATCTCGGCATGAGCTGCGCAAGCTGAATCGACGCGCTCGGCGCGCAACGTCCGTGTCTCGGCCCGGCCGCGCAGCGGCGCCGTCACTTCAAGCGCCGCAGCCGCGAGCTTTTCGCACGAACCAGAAGCCGGTAAACGAACTCGCGCCCGTGAACAGGATTCACGTCGCGACCTTTTTGCACGGGCGCGTGAGATGCGTTCAGGCGGATGCGCGGCTGTCGGGTCTCACAGGAACGCACTCAGCAACTGACCCCATGAAGCCGGATCGAAATCCGGCCAGTTGGCGTCCTTCGGCGAAATCTCCTGCGGGGCGCGATCGGCCATTCGACGCCGAAGCGCGGATCGTTCCAGCGCACGCCGCGCTCTTCGGCCGGCGCATAATGGGCGCAGACGCAATAGATCGCCTCGGTGTCGGGCTCCAGCGTCAGGATCGCGTGGGCGAAGCCGCGCGGGACGTACATCATCAAACGGTTTTCAGCCGTAAGCGTCTCGCCGAACCATCTGCCGATAGGTCGGCGAATTCGGCCGCAGATCGACGATGGCGTCCCACAGCGCGCCGCGCACGCAGCGCACGACCTTCACCTCCGCCGCTTCGCCGATCTGATAATGCAGGCCGCGCAGCGTGCCCGTCGCGCCCGACAGCGAATTGTTGACGTTGACGAAGCGCGTCTCCAGGCCCGCGGCGCCGAACTCGCGCTCGCAGAACATGCGCGCGAAAAAGCCGCGCTCGTCGCCGCGCTTCTCCAGTTCGATCAACCGGGCGTCCTGCGAGCGGCGTGTCGTGAAACCTCATGGCTGATTCCCGTCAGGAAGTGTCGGTCCAGCGCAGGTCGCGCGTCGAGCCGTCCGGCGTTGCGATGCGCCTCCAGCATCTTCGAGCCGCATGTAGCGGCGACGCGCGGAATTCGGCGTCGGCGAAGCCCATCGCCTCCAAGCCCTGCTTGCAGCAGCGCGATCGAGGCGCGAAGCGTCATTTGCGGCTGATGCGCCGGGGCCAGCTCGGCAAAGAGCGAGAAGTCGACCTTGTAGGATCGCGTGTCTGGCTGCGGCGGCTGGTTGACGCTGACCTCAACGCCCGGAACGGCCTCGGCGACTGCGTTGGCGAGATCGCGCACCTGATAATTCCAGTCGTCGGCGCCGACATTGACCTCGAGCCAGCGCGCCGCCATTTGCCGGCGTCGCGCGTGATCGCCCATTCGATCGCGCGCGCCATGTCGCGAACGTCGATCAGCGGGCGCCACGGCGTTCCGTCGGACAGCACGGTGATCTTTCGCGCAGCCACGGCGCAGGCGACGAAATCATTGAGCACGAGATCGAGCCGCAGCCGATCCGACATGCCGCAGGCGGTGGCGAAGCGCAGGCACGTCGTCGTCATGCCCTCGAGATCCATCGCCGCCAGCGCGCGCTCGGTTTCGATCTTCGATCGCGCATAGGCCGTCTGCGGATTGAGCGGGTCGCTCTCCTTGCGCGGCCGCGCCCGGCGCAAAACCATAGACGCTGCAGCTCGAAGCGAACACGAAATGTTTGACGCCGGCCGCAACCGCCAGCGCCGCCAGCCGCACGACGCCGCCGCGGTTGACCGCGTCGGTGACCGCTGCATAAGTCGCGCCCATCGGATCGTTGGAGATCGCCGCCAGCGCCACGACTGCATCGACGCCGGCAGCAACGAAGCGCGAAATGTCGCGCACGTCGCCGTGGATCTGCGCGTCATAGACGCGCTCCGGCGAGACCTCGGCGCTGGTCGTGCAAGTGGCAAAATAGCCGGTGTCGAAGCCGAGCAGCCGCGCGCCAGGAAATTCCGACGCAGATGGCGGCCGAGCACCGGGCCGATATAGCCCTGGTTGCCGGTGACCAGAATTCTCATGCGCCGATGGTCCCGCCTACCACATCTTCCACGGCGCCCGGCCGGTCTCCCACAGCTCCTCGAGCTGCCGGCGATCGCGCAGGGTGTCCATCGGCTGCCAGAAGCCGTCGTGAAAATACGACGCCGAGTTGGCCGTCGGCGGCCAGCCGCTCCAGGGGTTCGCGCTCCCAAACCGTCGCAGTCGCCCTCGATGTAGTCGCCGACCTTCGGCGAACAGACGAAGAAGCCGCCGTTGATCCAGCCGCCGTCGCCGCGCGGCTTTTCCTGAAAGCCGGTGACGCGGTCGCCCTCGGCCAGGATCGCGCCGAACCGTCCCGGCGGGCGCACCGCCGTCACCGTCGCGAGCCGGCCGCGCGCGCGGTGCAGCGGCGATCAGCGCCGGGATATCGACGTCGCCGACGCCGTCGCCGTAGGTCAGGCAGAACGCTTCGTCGTCTTCGACATACGGCAGGATGCGCTTGATGCGGCCGCCGATCTGCGGTCGTCTCGCCGGTCTCGATCAGCGTCACCGTCCAGGGCTCGGCGGCGGCGCGATGCAGGATCATCTCGTTGCTCGCCAGCTTGAACGTCACGTCGGAGGAGTGCAGGAAATAATTGTGGAAATATTCCTTGATGACGTAGCCCTTATAGCCGAGGCAGACGATGAAGTCGGTGACGCCATGGGCGGCGTAAATCTTCATGATGTGCCAGAGGATCGGCCGGCCGCCGATCTCCACCATCGGTTTCGGCCGGACGGCGGTCTCCTCCGTCAGCCGCGTGCCGAGGCCGCCGGCGAGGATCACCGCCTTCATGAGAAGCTGAGCTCCACGACGCCGCCGTTGAGTTCGCGCCGCATGGCGTCCGCCGGCTGCGGCGCCGCGGGCTCGCCGCGCAGCCTCGCGATCAAATCGGATATTTTCGTCATCTTCGCTCTCAGATCGTAATCGGCGACGAACGCCTCGCCGCCGCCGCGGAATTCGGGACGGCGCAGCGCCTCCGCCGACGTCGCGCGCAGCACGCGCGCGGCGTCCGCCGCGTTGGGCTTGCCATAGCAGACGACGGCGAAGCGGCCGAGCCGGTCGGCGACGGCGGTCGTATGCGAAAAGCAGAGGATCGGAAGTCCGAGAACGAGCGCTTCGCCGAGCACCAGCGGATTGGGGTCCTCGCGCGAGGACAGGAAGAACACGTCCATCATGGCCATGTAGGGATAGGGATTGTCGACGGCCCCGGAGATGTAGAGGTTCGGCAAGGCGGCGCGCTCGAAATCTTCGAAGGCGATATTGTCGATCGTCTCCTCCTGGCGCCAGCCGCCGACCCAGAGAAAATCATGCTCGGGCAGCGCGGCGGCGACTTCGAAGAAGATGTCGGCGCCCTTGCGCGGCGAGGCGTGGCCGCTCATGCCGACGATCATGCGCTCGCCGCGCTTCAGCGCTGCGCCGCGCGCGTTCAGCGGGCGCCGCCGGCGCCCGCGCGCCGGCGCGGACCGCCTCAACGTCGACCGCGACGCCGAAAGTCTCGATCTCGGCCGGCGCGAATCGGAAAACCTCGACGAGATCGCCTCTGATATCCTCCGCCGCCAGCACGGCGGCGTCGACGACCCGCATGACTTCGAGTTTCGTCACGTCATGCAGCAACAGATTGGCCATGTCGGCCGTCTTCTCGTGGACGTGCAGCAGGGTCTTTCGCTTCTGTTGCGCGGCGGCGAGCGCAAACACCGAGGCCGCCAGGGAATTGACATAGACCAGGTCGGAAGGCGCGCGCTCCAGCATCTCGCCGGCCAGTCGAACCCGCGCTTCGAAAGGAACGCGATAGTCAAAAGGCTCGCCCGGGCGGACATCGACATTCCTGGACCCGAGCGTTTGCAGCAGCCAAGGCGTCAGCGGCCCATCCTTCATCACGACGACGCGCACCTCCTCCTGGCGCTGAAGCTCGCGCGCGATGAGCGCGCCGAGGCGCGGCGCGCCGGTGCGGGTGGCTTCATGGATCGCCAGGGTTATCGCCATCGACCGTCACCGATAATGGATTTCATAGCCCATCTGCCTGACGAGCGCGGGAAGCGCGCGCTCGACGCCGTGGGCGATTTGACCGTCGATGTGGAAGTCGAGGTCCTTGTCGCCGCCATATTCGAAATCGAGCTGGCGCAGGAAATGATAGAGCCGCGCCACGATCTCCGAGCGGATGAGGAACATGAAGCCGCTGAGATAGTCGAGCTCGCGGTTCTTGCCGCGCACGCCGAACAGATCGAGCAGTCGCTCGTATTGCTCGACGTTCTTGCCCATTTCGCGCGAGCGCCAATCCTTGCAGCCGATCATGCCGAGATGCGCGTTGTCGCGGAACATCGCCACGCATTCGCTGGCCGTCTCGGGGCTGCCGGCGATCGCGCTCAACAACGCCCGGCGCCAGTAAATCCCGCTCTCGGGCTCGATATGCGGGCTCTTCTTGGAGTGCATGAACGCGAACAGGTCGTAACGCGCGATGTCGATCTGATTCAACAACCGCGTGAAGCCGCCGATGTCGCGTCCGAAATCATTAGAGAGCATGACGAAGGCGCCGGGGCAAATGGCGCGCAATTCCTCCTGCGCCGCCGGCGACCAGGCTTCGTCCACCACATTGATGAAGATGTCGAAGGAGACGTCGCGAAAGTTGCGCGCGAAGCCGACGAGTTCCGGCAACAGGTCGGGATAATAGGCGTGGATCAGAATGCACACTTCGACGCGCTCATGCGAGGACTCCACGCGCAACGGCGTCCCGGCCGTCGGCATGTGCAGCGCCAAATCGAAGATGCGGAATTTCCATCGGCCGATCAGACGTCGTTCGTGGCGCCCGTGGCGGCCCCAATGGAACAAGGCGCTGACGAAACGGTCGTTCAAAGCGGCGAGATCCTTGTAGATCGAGGTGTAGTCGCCGAGCACGAAGCCGAGCGGCACATCGCGCACTCGCAAATCCGCAAACCGCATCGCCCGCGTCAGCGACGCGAGCCGCGACTCCCTGTCGCCGCGGCGGCGATAGTGCGCCTCCAACTCAAAGTCGGCGAGCTTGACGACATCGGGATTGGTCTCGCGATAGATATGCGCGTGAAAGCCCTCCGCGCCGTTCTCGGCGACGAGATCGCGCACCAATTGGAACAGCCGTGGGTCGATCGGGGCGTCCATGCGCGGATCGCTGCGGATTTCGCCGGGATTGGCGAGCGCGTGTTCGAGCGCGCTCCCCTCGTCGCTCCCACGTTCGCGGTTGTAGAACAGGGGCGAAAAAAACGGATGGCAGGACAGGCCCGCGGCCTCACCCTCTCTGAGATAGTGCGCGAGCGCCGGCTCACCGAGGTCGAGCTTGTTGTGCTCGCGATAGAAGGCGGGATCGAACAGGAGGTTCGGCAACAGCGTCTCGTCCCGAAAGCCGCGGGCAAGATAATGCGCATAGGGCGGTTCAGTGAGCCGCTCGCCGCGCTCGATCTCGATCTGATAGCGATAGAGTTTGGCGTCGAAGGCGGGCGCGACGGAGAAATCGTAACAGGAAGGGGTCAGGACGAATGTCTCCAGCGGCGCGTCGATCGCCTCGCGGGAGCCGAACTCGTCGAGAAAACGTCGCGTGTCGAATAGCGGCGAAGGGTCCAAACGCTGCGAACCGCCCGTCTCCAGATAATGCGCCAAGGGATTGATTTCGGCGTCGCCGCCAAGATGGCGTTCGCGATAATAGGCGACGTCGAACAACGGGTGCGGATCGACGCCGGCCTTGGCGCCCGCGCGCACGAAATCGAGCATCGGATCGCCGCTGATCTCGCCGCGCAGGCGCTTGTAATAATCGGGCGTGAACAGCGGCGTCGGGCTCGCGCCCGCGCGCCAGCCGACGAGCGCGTAGTGCAGCAGCGGATTGGCGCTCGCCGCCTCCGGGTCGTCGACATGATCGAGATAAAAGAACGGATCGAACAGCGGCGCGATTTCGCGGGCATGGCCCTTGACCGACGCCGAAACGACGGTCGCGCGCTCGATCTCGGCCAGCAGACGCTCACTAAAGCGACGCGCCGCGCGGCCGCCCGGGGGACCGCCGTCGAGGTGGGCGACGATCCAATCGAGCGCCCTCGCCTCGCGGCCTCTGGCCCTGTTCGGCGGCGGGTCCGCCGAACCCTCCGAAGCGGCGAGCGCCGGCGCGGGCGGCGCCTTGCCGAGCGCGCGCAGGAGGTCGCCGACGGTGACGCCGAATGCGCCAAAGTCGATCAGCGAATTGTCCGCGAGAATGCGCAGCGCGACGAGGCGCGGCGGCGGCGGCGCGTCGAACGCGACATCCTTGAGGCTGTCAGCGAGCGCTTGCGCCGTCGCGGGCTCAAGCGCCGTGAAATCGATCGTGAACCCGGCGATATTGCCTTCGAGAACCGAGGCGATGTCGGCGCGGTGTTCGCTCGTCGCGACGCTAAGCACCGGCTCGGTCTTCGCCTGCAATTGCAACTCGACGGCGGCGCGGGGATCGAGCAGGTCGATCGCCCAGCCGTGCAGCTTGCCGTCCGTGAGGCCGTCGAGGCCGGCGATATAGCGCGGGCCCCGACTTTCCGCGCGCGACCCCGCGGGGCTGACGGCGGCGCCCTCCCCTTTCGGCAGCATCGCGCGTTCCGCGCCGGCCATCGCCCTGCCTTCCGTCCCTCGCGCCCCGGCGCGAAGCTTGCTGGTGAATTCCCCGAGATGGCTTAAGACGCGGCGCCACAAAACTCAATTGCTGAAGGCCCGCTGGACCGCGCGCGCCTCGCGCGCTACCTCCGCGCCCGCACGTCAGGAGAGCAGGTTTGTCGAAAACCGTCGATTGCCTCGTATTGGGAGCGGGTTTCGTCGGACTCGGCGCGGCGCTGGCGCTGCAAGAGCGCGGCCGCTCGGTCGTCCTCATGGATCGGCTCGGATTGCCTGCCCGAGAGACGAGTTTCGGCAACACCGGCATCGTGCAAAGCGAGGCGATTTATCCCTACGGTTTTCCTCGCGATCCCTTCGAAATCGCCAACGCCGGCCTCAATCGCGATCCGCGCGCGCAAGTTCGCCATGAAGCTCTGCCCGCACTGGCGCCCGCGCTGTGGCGCTATTTCCGGGCCTCGGCCCCGGAGCCGAGAGCATGCAGCGGGCGCGCTTTGCGCGCGCTGGTGGCCGAGGCGGTCCCCGAACATCGCCGCATTGCGGCTGCGGCGGGCGCCGAGGCGCTGCTGCGCGACGGCGGTTGGATCAAGGCTTTCCGCACTGAACGCGGCCGCGCGCGCGCGTTCGAGGAGGCTGAGGAGGCGCGCGGCTTCGGCGTGAAGTCGCAGTGGCTCGACCGCGGAGACTTGCTGGCGCTGGAACCTCACTTGAGCCAAGCCGCCATCGGCGGCGTGCATTTCACCGATCCCTTGACGACGCCTAACCCAGCCGCACTCGGCGCCGCCTATCTCGATTTGTTTGTCAGGCGCGGCGGGGACATGACGAAAGGCGAGGCCCGGTCGCTGGAGCCGTCCGGGACGGCTTGGCGGGTGACGACCGAAGCCGGCGCCGTCGAGGCGCGCGCGGCGGTAGTCGCGCTTGGGCCGTGGTCGGACGACTTTGCGCGCCGCTTCGGCTATGCGCTGCCGTTCTTCGTCAAGCGCGGATACCACATGCATTACGCGGCGCGCGGCGACGCCGGGCTGTCGCGCCCCGTTCTGGATTTCGAGAACGGTTACGTCGTCACGCCGATGGCGCGCGGCCTCAGGCTCACCACCGGCGCCGAGTTCGCTCTGCCCGACGATCCGCCCTCCTCCGCCCATCTCGACCGGCTGGAGGTTTTTGCGCGCGCGATGTACCCGCTCGGAGAGCGGCTCGACCCGGCGCCGTGGCTCGGTCGGCGCCCCTGTCTGCCCGACATGCTGCCGGTCATCGGCGAGGCGCCGCGCCACAAGGGGCTGTGGTTCGATTTCGGCCACCAGCACCTCGGCCTGACGCTGGGGCCGATCAGCGGCCGGCTGATCGCCGATCTGATGACGGGCGCGGCCCCTTTCGCCGACCCCGCGCCCTACGCAATCTCGCGGTTCGAGTGAGCGCCATCGTCACGCCCGCTCGATTCGGCCGGCGTAGCAGCCGCGCTTGGCGTTATGGGCGTGGATGTAGCTGACGGCGGAATTGTCGAGCAGGCGCCGGATCACGTCTTCGACCTGCGGGCCGTCGACGACGTCGGCGTCGATCATCATGCCTTTGTCGTCATAGGCGCGCAGCGACAGCAGACGCCGGCGCAACACATCAGGCACGACGCCGACTTCATCGAAAACCTTCGTCGCGCCCTCACGCACAAAAATGGCGTGCGCGGCGCGATAGGGCGTGTCGGCGGGCTGACACACGTGGTTCATCAGCAGCACCGTCTCGCCGGGCGCCGCGTCACGCATTTCGATGCGGTCGGGAAAGCCGGGCGACTTGTCTACGGCATAGCGAAGCACGCCGCGCGCGGCGAGTTCGGCGTCCGCAAGACCGTAGAGCGGAACGAACGGTTCGGGCGACAATCCTTTGATGCGAAACGACATGGGCGGGTCTCCTGCTGTTGAGCCGCCATGAAACCCATGTGCGCCGCGCCGGCCACCCGAAACCGACGACGCCGCTAGAATGCGACGCGGAACATCGCGCCGCCTTGATTGGTCGCGGTCAGCGTGCCGCCCAGGCTCTGCGTCAAAGTCTGGATGAGACGTATGCCGAGACTGTCGCCGCTGGGCTTCAACACGTCGCGATCGACAGGCAGGCCCATCCCGGCGTCGCGGACCTCCAGGATCCGCGCCCCTTCGCTTTGATAAAGATTTACGTACACCACCCCGCCCTCCGGCCCATAGGCGTGTTTGGCGGCGTTGGTGGCGAGTTCGTTCAGCAGCAGCGCAAACGCGGCGGCGCGATCGGCGGGAAACTCCATCGAGGCCGCGTCGCAGCGGAATTCGATCACCTTCCATTGATGATGCAGGGCATCGCAAATGTCCGAGACGAGCAGTCCGAGATCGGCGGCGCCCTCGTCGCCGTCGCGCCACAGGCGGTCATGCGTTCGGGCGACCGCGAGGATGCGGTCGGAGGCGTCGGCCAGCGCGTCGACGGCTTCGGATGTCCCAGCGGTGCGCGCCTGCATGCGCATCAGCCCCGACAGCATGGCGAGGCTGTTCTTGACCCTGTGGCTTGCCTCTTTGACCAGAATTTTTTGAAATTCGAGCGCCTCGGTCAGACTTTCTTCGGCGAGCTGACGATCCAGCGCCACGCCGATGAAATTGGCGAGCCCCTGAAGGAACGCCAGATCGGCGGCCTCGAATTCGCCGGCGCTGGAGCTGTCGACTTCGAGCACGCCCCAGGGGCCGGCGCCGCATGCGATCAGCACGTTGATGGCGCGGCGCACGCCATGCTCGGCCAACAGTGCGGGCGTGCGGAACCGCTCCTCGCCGTCGAGCTGGTTGGAGATCACCGGCGAGCCGGTCTTGAACGCAAAGCCGGCAGGCGAGCCGGCGTCCGCGCCGAGCGTCGCCTGTCCGACGACGCCTTCGCGCCAACCGACGCCCGACCTGACCAGTAAATTTTGCTGTGCGACGCGAAATTCGAGCACCTTGGAGAAGCGCGACCGCATCCCCGCCGCCGCCGTCTCTGCGGCGAACGCCACGATTTCGTTGATGCTGCGCGATTTCAGCGCCTGCATGCCGAAATTGGACAACGCCGCCTGTTGTTCGAGGCGATAACCCAGCACCGAGTCGGAGCCGACTTCTTCGACGGCTTCGGCGAAGGTGGACTGGCCGTCGTCGCCGTTCGGTTTCGCCTCAACCACTTCGCGGCCCTCGGTGTCGAGATCGATTTTCGGGCCATTTGCGCTCATCGCGCCCTCCTTGGCGGGCTGACCATTGGGCGCAAGCCGGGGGCGCGAACCCGCGCTCCGGCGCGCGCTCAATCCTCAAAACTGTCGATCACGGTGTCGGCGATCGCCCGCTTGGTGACGACGCCGACCACGTCCTTGGCCTGCGGCCGACCCTCGCCGGCATAAACCAGCGCCGCCCCGGCGCGATGCCGCTTCAGCCGCGTCAGCGCCCGCGACAACAGGTCGGTGTCGCGCACCAGCACCAGATTGGGCTCCATGAAATCCTCGACCTTGACCAAGGGATCGGCGCGAAACCGGCTCCACAGCCCCGAGCGCGGCGGCACAAGGCCGACGAGCCGGCCGTCGCGCTCGACCACCACCGGCACGAGATCGTCAAACACGTCGTTGGCGAGCGACGCCGCCAAAGGCGCGCCGACCTTGGCGCGCGCGAAATTGCGCTCCATCACATCCTTCGCCTGCGCCACCAGATAGAGGTTGACGTGCCGCTCCTTGGGGATGCGGTGGCCGCGATGCCGCAATTTGATGGTGTAGATCGTCTCCGAGATCAACGAACGTCGCACACCCGCCGCCACCGCCACCGCGACGATCACCGGCACGATGATCTCGTAATCGCGCGTCATCTCGAACACCATGACGATGGCGGTCATCACGCCGCCGGTGCCGGCGCCGACCATCGCCGCCATGCCGACGATCGCCGCCGAGGGCGCCGCGAGACCCGCGTGTGGGAGCACGTGGCCGACCACGCCGGCGAACACCGCGCCGAGCGTCGCGCCCATGTAAAGCGAGGGCGAGAAAATGCCGCCCGAGGCGCCGCTGCCAAGGCTGACCGTGGTCGCCAGCAGTTTTAGGCCGAACAACAGCGCCAGCAGCTCCGGCGCCGCCATGCGGTTGTCGAGAATGGCCTGGATGACGCCGTAACCAACGCCGTCGACGTAATAATGGCCGTAAGTATGGGCGAGCGTCACCATCATCGCGCCGACGATGCTCATGCCGATGATGTTCTGCACATAGGGGCCGCCGGGAATTTTAGGAAACCCGTCCTCCATCCAGACCAGCACGCGGATGAACGCCCAGGCGCCGACGCCGACGAGCGCGCCGAGCGCGACATAGGCGATGGCCTGTTCGAGGTTGAAGTCGCGCGCCGAAGGCATCACGAAGGCCGGCACGGCGAAGGCGGGATCGGGGCCGATCAGCACGCGGCCGAGCAGCGTCGCGGCGCCGGTGGACAGCACGACCGGCAGGAAGGTTCGGTTCGACACTTCCGGCAGCAAAATTTCGAGCGCGAACAGCACGCCGCCGAGCGGGGTGTTGAAAGTCGCGGCGATGCCGGCGCCGGCCCCGGCGGCGACGAGCGTGATTTTCTGCGAAGTCGTGAGGTTGAGCGATTGCGAGAACGCCGAGCCCAAAGCCGAGCCGATCTGGATGATCGGCCCCTCGCGCCCGACCGCCGCGCCCGTGCCGATGGAAAGCGCCGAGGCCAGCGTCTTGATGACGGCGACTTGGCCGCGGATATTGCCGCGACTGTAGAAGATCGCGTCCATCACCTCCGGCACGCCGTGACCTTTGGCCTCAGGCGCGAAGCGCCGCACCAGAAACACGACGACGAGACCGCCGAGGATCGGGGCAAGCGCGATCCAGTCGCCGAACCGGCTTGTCGCCTCCAGCACATTGGCGTCGTACACGTAGCTGAAGCGGCCATAATAGCAGATATTGTGGATCAAACCGATCAGGGCTCGCAAAGCCCACGCGCCGACGCCAGTGGCGATCCCGATCACCAATGCGAGCAAACAGAGGACCAGAAGATTGACCCGCGAGTCGGGCTCGTCCTGCGCTTGCGTCCGAGGGGAGGTAGGGGAGGACGCAACGGAAACGGACATGGGCGGTCGATCCCCTTTGAGACCCTCGGCTGACGGCTGGCTCTGCTGCGTCGCACGCGCGCCCCGCAAGGGCAACCCGCATGCCGGTGAAAAGGCGGCATGTTTGGGGCGTTTCAGGGGCGTAGCTAGCCCCTCACAACCGCCGCGCCCGCTCCGCGATCTCCTGCAACACAGCCAGCGTATGGATCTTGCGGTCGATGTTGAGCGCCTCGACTTCGCGAGCCGCGTTCCTGGCCAATCCCCATAGCTCGGCGATCGCCTCCAATTGCAGCGCATCGGAGGTCGCTCGCGCCCGCGCGGCCAACCAATCGTAGATCGCCAGCGTGAACCGTTCGTGCGCCTCGGCGCCGAGCGCGCCGGCGAAGCGATCTGAGAGCCGCAGCGCCGCCCGCCAATCGACGCCGGGCAGCGCGGCCACGATCGCGTCGATCAGCGCGCCAGTTTGCGAGGTTTCGGGATCGAGCCGCCGCAGCGCTTCGCGCACCGAGCCTCCGGCGCGCGCCGCGGCTTCGGCGATGGCGGCGGCGGGGAGTTCGCTCCACGGCGGCCCCTGCCCGCGCAATATTTCTTCGATCTCGGCGGGCGTGAGCGGCTCCAGCGTCAGCCGCCGGCAGCGCGAGCGGATCGTCGGCGGCAGCCGCCCCGGACGATGCGCCACGATCAGCGCCAGCGCCCGGTCCGGCGGCTCCTCGATCGTCTTCAACAGCGCGTTGGCGCTGGAACGGTTGAGGTCGTCGGCGGCGTCCACGAGCAAGATTCGCCAGCCGCCGAAGCCGGCGGCCAGCCGGAACACGCCCTGCGCCTCGCGCACGTCGTCGACCCGGATCTCGCCATAGAATGATTTGGACTTGCCGTTCCAGACGCGACGCAGAACCGCGAAATCGGGGTGGGCGAGCGCGGCGAGCGTTCGGGCGGCCGGATGCGTCTCGGCGACGGTGAGATCACGCGCGGCGACGACCTCGGGCGCGTCGGGATCGGGGTTGGCGAGCACGAACCGGGCGAACGCCCAAGCCAGGCTCGCCTTGCCGATCCCCTCGCGGTCCGGTGATCAGCCAGGCGTGCGCGAGCCGGCCCGAGCGATAAGCCGCAAGCAAATCGGCTTCGGCGCTGGGCGTGGCCGATGAGCGCCGGCGTCAGGCGCGGCGGCCGGGCGCCGGGATAGACGTCGCTTTCGGGCGCGCCCTCCTCGGTCGCCGGGCGCTTCACGCCGCCCCCGGCAGAAAACCGTCAAGCCGGCTTCGCACGGCGGCCCATACCGCCGCCGCCACCGCCTCCTCGTCCGCGTCGGCGTCGACGACGATACAGCGCTCGGGCGCGGCCTCGGCGATGGCGAGGAAGGCCCGCCGCAGCGCGGCATGGAAATCGAGGCCCTCGCTCTCGAAGCGGTCGGGCGCGGCGCTGCGCGCCGCGGCCCGCGCGAGGCCCTGCTCGGGATCGATATCGAGCACCAGCGTGAGGTCGGGCCGGTCGTCGCCGACCGCGATTCGTTCGAGACGGTCGATGAAGGCGGGGTCCAGTCGCCCCGCCGCGCCCTGATAAGCGCGCGTCGAATTCGGCAAACCGGTCGCAGACGACCCAGGCGCCGCGTTTGAGCGCCGGGCGGATCAGCGTGTCGATATGGTCGATGCGGGCGGCGGTGAAGGCGATCGCCTCCGCCGCCGGCCCCTTGGCGCGCAGGGCGCCGGAAAGGATCAGTTCGCGCAGCCGTTCGGCATGCGGCGTGCCGCCGGGCTCGCGGGTCGCGACCGTCTCCAGCCCCAGCGCAGCGAGCCTCGCGGCGAGCCGCCGCGTCTGCGCCGACTTGCCGGCGCCCTCGCCGCCCTCCAGCGTGATAAAGCGGCCCGCGTCCGGTCACGGGCGCTTCAACTGGCGGCGCAGCCAGTCGGCGGCGAGTTCGAAGGCCGCATCGGCGGCGCGCCAGGTCAGCGCGCCCTTCTCCACCGCCGTCTTGGTTTGGAGCGGGGAGCGCAGCACGATCGTGTCGCCTTGATAGATCCTCAATTCGCCGACTGGGCGCCCCGCCTCGACTGGAGCGCCGAGCGGCCCGGAATAAACGATCTTCGCCGTCAGCTTGTCGCCGCCGACTTTCGGCGTGAACGCCTTTACCGGCGCCTGCGGAGTCAGTTCGACGCTGTCCGAGGTCCCGCCATAGACCGACGCCTCTCCGACAATGTCGCCCGGCTGATAGAACACGCGCACATCGAAGCCGCGAAACCCATAGTTGAGCAGGCGGCGCGAATCCTCGGCGCGGTCGGCCGCCGTCTTGTAGCCGTTGACGACGAGGATCAGCCGCTGCCCGTCCTGCACCGCGGAGCCGATCAGACCGAAGCCGCTTTCCGCGGTGTCGCCGGTCTTGAGGCCGTCGGCGCCGATGTTCATCGTCAACAGCGGATTGCGGTTCAACTGATGGATGCGGTTCCAGGTGAAATCCTTCTCGCCGAAATAATGATAATATTCGGGATAGTCGCGAATGATATGGATGGCGAGCGCGGCCATGTCGCGGGCGGTGACCCGTTCATCGGGATCGCTGCGGCCCCAGGCGTTGGTGAAATGGCAATGCGTCAGCCCGAGATCGGCGGCGCGCCGGTTCATCAAGCCGACGAAATTTCCCTCGGAGCCGCCGAGACCCTCGGCGAGCACGATCGCCGCGTCGTTGCCGGACTGGATGATGAGGCCGCGCAGCAGGTCCTCGATGCGGACGTCGCTCTTGACGGCCAGGAACATCGCCGAGCCGTGACCGTGCGCGCCGCCGGTGCGCCAGGCGTATTCGGAGACATGAAACTTGTCGTCGAGATGAACCCGGCCTTCCTTCAGCTCATGGAAGACCATTTCGGCGACCAGCAGTTTCGACAGCGAAGCCGGCGCCATCGACTGATCCGCCGCTTTATCGAACAGCACGGTCCCGGTGTCGAAATCTTCGAGCAGCACGAATTTCGCCGAAGTCGAGATCGTTTGCGCTGTCGCGCCCGTGACAGGGGCGATGCAAAGAAAGGCAGCCAGCGCTCGGCCCACGCACGACGACACAAAAAATCTCCCGCTCTGCGTCCCCGCGAGCGCGCTAGCCCATGAATGCCCGACAATCAATTGTCGCCATCGTCCAGCATAGAGCGGGTCGGCCGCCGGCGCAGCAGTTGGGCGAGCGGGTCTTCGTGCGCCGGACGCGTTTTGGCGAAATAGAGCGCCCGGTCCCCATCGCGGCGCGGCGGTTTTGGCACGACGGAAGCCTCGCGCACGCCGCCGAGGTCGAACGGCCGGATCGGGGGCAACGGCGCAGCGACGCGCTCGACAATAGACGCCTGTCTGACCTCGACGACTTGCGGCTCCGGCGACTCGGGTCGCGGCGGCGGCGCGACGGCGGCCGCTTGCGGCGTGGTCTCGAGTTCCGGCGGAGGCGGCGGTGGAGGCGGCGGCGGCTCGGATTTCGAGCCGAACAAAGCCGTCAGCGGCGAGGTCGCCTCGGCGATCAAACTCGTCCCGCCGCCGAGATCGGCGGGGCTTCCGTCCGTCTTCAAGGTCGCCAGCAGTTCGTTGTCGTCGGAGCCGTCTATAGGCGCGCGGCTGACGTATTCGACCTTCACATGCGCCGTGCCCATGCGCTTGAAATCGAGCACGTCGGCGACGCGCGACGACACGTCCATCACGCGGCCGGCGGCGTAGGGGCCGCGGTCGTTGACGCGCACGATGACGGAATAGCCGTTCTGCAGATTGGTGACGCGGGCGTAGCTCGGCAGCGGCATCGTCGGATGCGCCGCCGACAGCGCCATCTTGTCGTAGATCTCGCCGTTGGCGGTCTTGCGGCCGTGGAACGCGTCGCCGTACCAGGACGCCATGCCGACGGCGGAATAGTGTTCGTCCTCGTGGGGATAATAGGTCCGCCCGGCGACGTGATAGGGATGACCAACGAGATATTGGCCGCCGCCGCGCGGAATCGGCTGGCCGTCCTCGTAGACGCGCTGGCTGGCCTTTCCGTAATACCCTTCGGCGAAATGTTCGTGGCCGCCGTATCGATGGTGGGCGACTGGCGCCGGAGTTTGCGCGCACCCACAAAGGCCCACCAAGGCCAGGGCCAAGGCCGAGCCCATGCGGGCGTTGAAGCCGCCCGACCTTTCCTTCGCCAAAGACAACGCGCTAATTACCCCCGCCGACCGAAGACCCGCCCTGGCCGTCGCCTCGTTACACCGCATCCCGATAAAGGCCGAATTGTCGATGCCGGCGTCTTTTTCGTCTCGCAACGTTGCGAAAGATTTAATCCGCGACGCCAGATCCGCGCAAGCGCCGTTTAGCGCCAATGGGCTTCGAGCCAGCCGACCGGGCGCACCCGCTTGTAGATTTTTTTCCAGCCCGACGCCGGCCATTCGCCCTTAACCGCCTCGTGCGGGCGCGGGCGCCCGGTAAAAACCACGACCCGAGCGCCCTCGGGCAGTTTTACATTGCGAAAATGATTGAGCGGGAAACGGGGCAACATCATGGCCTTAAATCCCGGCGCCCATTCCTTTGGCCAGAATACTATAGGCAATTGAGCCTCGCGGCAGAGATACACTTGCTCGTTGGAGTAAAGGCGGCGCTTGCCTAAGGGGTCGGCCTCGAACCGTTCGACGAGATGCGGCGCGGCGCCCGCGGGCAAACGCATCACCGAGGAATTGCCGGTGTCCCTGGCGCCCCAGTCGCGGATGATCGCCAGCTTCCCGGGCTCGTAGTCGAAAAACGCGTCGAGGCCGCCGACAACCACCACATCGAGGTCGAGAAACAGCAAATCGCCTTCGAGACCGATATCCGGCGACCACAAAGCGAGCTTGCGCCAGGGGCTGCCGCCGAGCCCGGTGGCGGGCAGTTTTAGCGGCGGGATCGCGCGCGGCTCCACGCCGGCGTCGAGACCCTGGGGGTCGTCGGTGAAGGCGACGAAGCGGGTTTTTCGCGCGACGTTGCGCATGACGCCGCGATAGAGGCGGTTGACGTAGTCGACCGGAAACCGATCGCCCCATCGCATGCAGACGACCGTTTGCATCGCGCCTCCGTTAAGAAAGGCGCCTATAGGGCGCGGGCGCCGCCCGCGCAACGCCGCGACGTCAGTGCGCGAAGCTCGTATGTGACGCCCCTGTCGGAATTGACCTCGGCCCTATTTTTCGTCAGCTTGAAGCCGAACACACCCGTCGCAAGTCCGCGCTAAATCGTGGTGAGCCTGCCGCCTCGAAGCCGGCGCCTCGCGCTTGGCGGTCGCCTTTTTGGGAGAAGGAAGCCCTTGAACAGCCGCACTCTTTTTGCGGGCCACGAAAGGCGGCCAACCACTCCGCTCCCGGAGGGGCCGCGTCCGGGGACAAGGCACCGCGTGCGCGACGGCGAGACCTGGGCGTCGGTGGCTCAAAGGCACAATGTCGCGGTCAGGGAGCTCATTGCGAACAACTGCGGCGCCAACTCCAGTCCCGAAGAGATCAACTGGTACCTGCGCTGGCGCATCGGGTGCAACACCACGAGCGACCAGAGAAATTGGACGTTTTCGAATACCGCCGAACCCGGTTTCGTCTATGTCCCGGCTGCTGGAACGGTTCCCGCCTCCACACAGAATCCAAAAATCCACACGTTATACGGGGGCCCCGAGGATTTCGGCTGCGGGGGAATGGAGTGGCTGGTCGAGTTCGAATTGCCCCGACCGGCGGAGGGCGATGGGTGGATCATCCAGCAAATCCTGCGATCCTACGACATCAGGACGGCCAAGGGCGCTGTCGCTGACCCCAATTTGAACGCGGCTAAGGTGACTTACTTTGAGGCGTGGCCGGTCAGAAAAGGCGCGACACGGACTGCGAACCGATACGACTCCACCGACGACGGCCGAACCTATGACAATTCCTTCGATCAACCTGCGCGTGCGAATCTCAAAGGCGCGTTCAAGGTCGTCGCGCTGGCGAAATTTTTCGAAGTGGCCCTTCCGACCACGTTCATCAAACAAAATCCGGCGACGAGGGCCGAGGACCTTCCTTCGACGACGACGCGTCCCATCTTTTGGGACGATTCCGGAACGATCCACAACCTGATAGTGACCTGGGATTGCACGGACCCCAAGAACATGGCGGAGCCGACCATCGTTCCGACCGTCATGGAAAAGCGATGAGGCCGGCCTTGATGCGCGACGACTGGACGGCGCCGCCCGCGGGGTCCAAAAGCGCCGCAACTGGGGAGACGCCCGCATGTCCGCACCCGCGACCATCGCCGAACTCTTTTCCGCCGGCGCCGACAACGCGCCGGCCATCGCGTCGCTCGACCGTCCGCCGCTCACCTTCGCCGCCCTTCGCGCCCAGATGCGCGAGACCGTCGCCGCGCTTAACGCGTTCGGCGTCGGGCGCGGCGACCGCGTTGCGATGGTGCTGCCGAACGGCCCGGAGATGGCGACGGCGTTCCTCGGCGTCGCGGCCGGGGCCGTCGCCGCGCCGCTCAACTCCGCCTTTCGGGCTGAGGAGATCGCCTTCTATCTCGCCGATCTGCACGCGAAGGCGCTTATCGTCGAGGCCCCGGCCGGCGGCCCCGCGGTCAAGATCGCGCGCAAGATCGGCATTACGGTCATCGAATTGCGACCGGGGTCGGAGGCGGGCCGCTTCAAGCTGGTCGGCGAAGCCGCCGGCGCGGCGGCGCGGCCGGGCCTTGCGTGGCCGGAAGACGTCGCGCTGATCCTGCACACCTCGGGCACGACGTCGCGGCCGAAAATCGTGCCGCTCTCCCACCGAAACGTCACCGCCTCCGCGCACAACATCGCGGCGACGCTCGACTTCTCGGCCGAGGATCGCGGGCTCAACGTGATGCCGTTGTTCCACATTCACGGCCTCATCGCCGGGATTCTGGCGCCGTTGTCGCGCGGGGGTTCGGTCGTCTGCACGCCGGGTTTTAACGCGCTGCGCTTCTTCGCGCAGATGCGGGAGGCGCGGCCCACCTGGTACACGGCGGTTCCGACAATGCATCAGGCGATCCTCGGCCGCGCCGCGCAGAACCGCGAGGCGATCGCGGAAAACCCGCTGCGCTTCCTGCGTTCGTCGTCCGCGTCGATGCCGCCGCAAGTGATCGGCCAGTTGGAGCAGGTTTTCGGCGCGCCGCTGATCGAAGCGTACGGCATGACGGAAGCGGCGCATCAGATGACGTCGAACCCGCTCTACGGCAAACGAAAACCCGGCGCGGTCGGCCCGGCGGCGGGGCCGGAAATCGCCATCATGGGCGAGGACGGGAGGCTGTTGAAGAAGGGCGAGATCGGCGAGGTCGTAATCCTCGGCGAAAACGTATTCGCCGGCTACGAGAACAACGGGAAGGCCAACGCTGAGGCGTTCCGCGACGGCTGGTTCCGCACCGGCGACCAGGGGACGCTCGACGAGGACGGCTATTTGCGCCTGACCGGACGGCTGAAGGAGATCATCAATCGCGGCGGAGAAAAAGTGTCGCCGCGCGAAGTCGACGAGGCGCTAATGGACCACCCCGCCGTCGCCCAGGTCGTCTGCTTCGCCATGCCGCACGACAAACTTGGCGAGGAGGTTGCGGCGGCGGTGGTGTTGCGCGAGGGCGCGAGCGTTTCCGAGGCGGATTTGCGGACGTTCGCGGGCCTGCGGCTGGCGCCGTTCAAGGTGCCGCGCAAAGTGGTGTTCGTGGCCGAGATCCCGAAGGGCGCGACGGGGAAGTTGCAGCGGATCGGGCTGGCGGAGACGCTGGGGTTGAAGGCCTAGGAGCGACTTTCGCTCAAACGTGGTTCTCCAGAAACCATTCCTTGAACGCCGCGCTCACCGCCTTCTTCGCCTCGCCGCCCGTCCGCCGGAGCTTGCTCATATTGACGAACGACCGCCCTGGGAGCGCCGTAAAACCGCACAACTCATGCACGCGGTTCAAATGCCCGACCTGATCGTCGAGGAATTCGCGGTATTCGAACGCCAGCTTGCGCTCCGTCGCTGGCGTGTTGGCGAAAACCTCCAAATAAATATCCGAAAGCGCCACCGCCTTGAACGCCCAATCAACTTCGCCCAGCGTCAGATCGGCTTCGCGATCCGGCGCGCCGCCGGGATCGTCGTAAAAATGAAAAGTCTTGGTCTTGCTCGCAAGCGCCAGACTGACCGCCTGTTCGACGCGGTCGCTTCTGCGCAGCACGATCCAATGCGCGCTCTCGCCGAAAAACGCCCGCCGCACTTCGTCCGATTGACGCGCCAGACGGTGCAGGACAGACAGGGCCTTGCACATCAATTTCGCGGAGACGAAGCCGGAACTGTCCAGATAAAGCGATCGCAAGGTGTTCAGGACTTCGTCTGCGGTGGTGTTTTCGTCGAGATAGGCGAACGGTTCGCGAGCGAGATCCCACAGCGCGAAGCCGAAATTCTGGTGGAGTTCGTAGGCCAAAGTCTCGGCGACGAACGTCGAGCCGCAGCGCACCTCGCTGGCGATGAAAAGCGATTTCGGCCGATACGGCGTCGGCCGCACGCCTGAGGCGCATGAGAGGGCGTTCGACGCGTTCACGCCTTCCTCCTATCCTCACGTCCGAAGACTAGCAACCGCACTGAACTCCGAGTCGCGCGGCACTCAATTTTTAGTTGCATAACTATGGTTAATAAATGCTTACGTCGAGTTCGAGAACGCGCGGCAATGCGGGGTCAGACGGCCGCCAGCGCCATATCGTCGCGATGGATCATCTCCGCCCGGCCCGGCGTGCCCAGAATATCGCGCGATGTCGCGCGAATTGCGGCCGCGGATGCGCTCGGCGTGCAGCGCGTCGTAGGCGATCAGCCCGCGCCCGATTTCGGCGCCGCGCTCGTCGCGGATCGCGACGCAATCGCCGCGCGCGAACGCGCCCTCGATGCGCGTGACGCCCGCCGGCAGCAGGCTCTTGCCGCTCGCCAACGCCCGCGCCGCGCCGGCGTCGACCGTCACCGCGCCCTTCAGCTCCAGCGTGCCGCCGATCCAGACTTTTCGCGCCGCATCGGGGTCGACGGCGTCAGGAACCAGGTGCAGGGCGCGCCCTCCGCGACCCGCGCGATCGGGATGCGGCACGCGACCGTCGGCGATCACCATATGCGTGCCGGCGCTGCGTCGCGATGCGCGCGGCCTCGATCTTGGTGCGCATGCCGCCGCGCGAAAGCTCCGAGGCCGCGCCGCCCGCCATCGCCTCGATCGCCGGCGTGACGCGCTCGACGACCGGGATCAGCTTGGCGTTCGGATCTTCCTTCGGCGGCGCGGTGTAGAGCCCGTCGACGTCGGAGAGCAGGATCAGCAGATCGGCGCTCGCCATCGTGGCGACGCGCGCGGCGAGGCGATCGTTGTCGCCATAGCGGATTTCGCTGGTCGCGACGGTGTCGTTCTCGTTGATGACGGGAATCGCGCGCATCGCCGACAAGCCGGCCCAGCGTCTCGCGCGCGTTGAGATAGCGGCGGCGCTCCTCGGTGTCGTTAAGCGTCAGCAGCACCTGCCCGGCGACGATGTCGCGTGCGTGCAGCGCCTGCGACCAGGCGCGGGCGAGCGCGATCTGGCCGATCGCCGGCGGCGGCCTGACTGTCCTCCAGCTTCAGCGCGCCCTTCGGCAGGCCGGCGATCGTGCGCCCGAGCGCGATCGCGCCGGAGGAGACGACCAGCACGTCGGCGCCGCGCTCATGCAGCGCCGCGATGTCGGCGACCAGCGCGTCGAGCCAATCCTGCTTCAACGCGCCGCGCGCGCGGTCGACCAGCAGCGACGAGCCGACCTTGACGACGATGCTGTGTGAATTGACCGAGACGGGGAAGGCCGGACACCGGAACGGCTCTCGAAGGGTTGCGCAAAGGCGAGGCCGTAGGGCTTTTGACGCGAGCCTTCAAGCGAGGTTGTCTAAAGGTTGTCAAGGCGCCGGCGAGACCCGTAAATCCGCGCCGCGCCCCTGCGACGGCGGCGACGCGGGCGAGCGGGGAAAGCGATCCCATGCGCAATTTTTCCGACCTCTCCGAACGCGAATTGCTCGCGCTGGCGATCGGCAACGAGGAAGAGGACGGGCGCATCTACGCCGATTACGCACTGGCGCTGCGCGACGAATATCCCTCCAGCGCCAAGGTGTTCGAGGAGATGGCGGCCGAGGAGAACGAGCACCGGCGCCAGCTCATCGACCTCTTCGTCGCCAAATTCGGCGACCACATCCCGCTGGTCCGCCGGCAGGACATCAAGGGCACGATCGTGCGCCGGCCGGTCTGGCACATCAAGCCGCTGTCGATCGACCGCGTCCGCGCCGCCGCCGAAGCGAATGGAGTAGGACGCGGCGCGCTTTTATCGCCTCGCCGCGGAGCGGTCGAGCGACGCCAGCGTTCGCAAACTGCTCGGCGATCTCGCCGCGGCCGAAGACCAGCACGAGCGCGACGCCGCCAAGCTCGAATCCGAAAACCTGACCCCGCAGGCGCGTCAGGACGAGGACGAGGACGAGCGCCGGCGCTTCATCCTGCAGATCATCCAGCCCGGCCTCGTCGGCCTGATGGACGGCTCGGTGTCGACGCTGGCGCCGGTGTTCGCCGCCGCCTTCGCGACCCACGACCCCTGGAACGCGTTCCTGGTCGGCATGGCGGCCTCCATCGGCGCCGGCATCTCGATGGGTTTTGCCGAGGCGCTCGCCGACGACGGCAAATTATCGGGGCGCGGCACGCCGCTGCTGCGCGGCCTCGTCTGCGGGCTGATGACGATCGCCGGCGGCATCGGCCACACGCTGCCCTATCTGATCCCGAATTTCTGGACCGCGACGCTGCGTCGCCTGCATCGTCGTCGTGTTCGAGCTGGCGGCCATCGCCTACGTTCAGTACCGCTTCATGGACACGCCGCCGCTGTCGGCGATCGCCAAAGTGATGCTCGGCGGCGCGCTGGTGCTGGCGGTCGGCATCCTGATCGGCAACGCCTGACGGCGGCGCTACGCCGCTTTCTGGCCGAGCCGCAGCGGCTTCGACGGCTTCCTCAAGCGCGGACGCACCCATTCCGGCACGGCGAGCGCATAGGTTGCGTCGTGCAGTCGGTCTGACAGCGCCTGCCGGTCGCGGATGGCGGCGAGTTCTCCGAACGGAATGGGCTCGCCGATCACGACCGGCAGCGCCGCGCCGATGCGCGCCTTCACCTCGTGGAAGATCAGCGAGATGCGCAGCGTCTAGCTGACGTGGCTGGCGATCTGGAACAGCCGGCTGTTCTGGCCGCCGAACCAGATCGGCACGACGGTCGCCTTCGAGCGCTGGATGAGCTGCGGCGACGAACGGCTGCCAGCGGCGCGTCGACCGCCGGCTGGCGGCCGAGCCGATCCGGCGCGGTCGAGACCGCGCCGGCGGGAAACACCACGACGACGCCGCCGCGCTCGAGCCGCGCGCGCGCCGCGGCGCGGCTTTGCAGATTGGTTTGCGCCGCCTCGCGCGTGCCGGAGAAATCGATCGGCAGGATGAAGTCGCGCACTTCCGGCGCGCGCATCAGCACCGCGTTGGTCAGCACGACGAAATCGCGCCGCACCTTTTCGACCAGCCAGGAAATGACGATGCCGTCGAGCACGCCATAGGGATGGTTGGCGACGACGACGACGGGCCCGGCTTCGGGAATGCGCGGCGAGCGCCGCGGCGTCATAGCGCACGTCGAGCGCGAGCGTGCGCACGGCCGCCTGCCAAGAAGCTTTCGTTCGGCGCGCGGGTAGCGCTGATTGTCGAGATAGAGCCGCTTCAGCTCCGGCTGGCCCGTCGCCCGCTCGACCAGACGGATGATGCCGCGCTTGACGGGCGGATCGCTCGGGTCGGCGTAGCTGAAGAGATATTCGTCCATGACGTCGTCATACGACGGAAGCGTGACCGCAGCGATGACGAAAGCGTTCACGCCGGCGCGCCTATGCGCCGTCCGCCGTTTCGCCAACGCGTCGAACGCCTGCAGTTCGGCGACCAGCGCCTCGAACTCGCGCAGCGGCACCATGTTCGGGCCGTCGGAAGGCGCGTGGTCGGGGTCCTGGTGGGTCTCGATGAACACGCCGGCGACGCCGACCGCGACCGCCGCGCGCGCCAGCACCGGCACGAACTCGCGCTGGCCGCCCGAGGCGCCGCCCTGCCCGCCCGGCTGCTGCACGGAATGGGTGGCGTCGAAGATGACCGGCGCGCCGGTCTCGGCGCAGGATCGGCAGCGCGCGCATGTCGGACACCAGCGTGTTGTAGCCGAAGCTGACGCCGCGCTCGGTGACGAGCACGTCGCCGCGCGCCGGCGCTCGTGAGTTTGGCGACGACATGCTTCATGTCCCAGGGCGCGAGAAACTGCCCCTTCTTGACATTGACCGCGCGGCCGGTGCGCGCCGCGGCGATGAGCAGATCGGTCTGGCGGCAGAGAAAGGCGGGGATTTGCAGGACGTCGACAGCCTGCGCGGCCATCGCGCATTGCGCGCTTTCGTGGACGTCGGTCAGCACGGGCAGGCCCGAGGTCTCGCGGATTTCGGCGAAGATCGGCAGCGCCGCTTCGAGCCCGACGCCCCGCGCGCCGCCGCCGGAGGTGCGGTTGGCCTTGTCGAACGAGGTCTTGAAGACGAGACCGATGTGGCGTCGCGCGGCGATCTCCTTCAGCGCCGAGGCCATTTCGAGCGCGTGGGCGCGGCTTTCGAGCTGGCAGGGGCCGGCGATGAGGGCGAGCGGCAGATCGGCGCCGAAGGAGGCGGCGCCGGGGCCGCGGCCGATGCGGACATGGGGGTTGGGAAACACGCTCGCTCCTGGTGGCACGCGCTGTAAAGGCGTCACGAATGGCGGTCAAATTCCAGACTTTGCGCGAAGCCGTTGCGGTTGTGGGACGAAGCCGGATTGTTGCCCCCCGACCCAATTCCTCTTAAAGCTCACCGCCAAACCATCCCCCAAGAGGACCGCTCATGAGCGTGGAGCCGCGCCCCCCGTTTCGCTATATCCCCCATCCCGCGCCGACGTCCGCGGAAGCGCGAGCGGAAAAACTGCGCGATCCCGGCTTCGGCCGCGTCTTCACCGACCACATGGTCGTCGTGCGCTGGACCGACGGTCGCGGCTGGCATGACGCGGAAGTGCGCGCCCGCGAGCCGTTCCAGATCGATCCCGCCAGCGCCGTCCTGCATTACGCGCAGGAGATCTTCGAGGGCCTCAAAGCCTATCGCGCGGGCAATGGCGTCGCTTTGTTCCGACCCGAGCGCAACGCCAAGCGCTTCCAGGAGTTCGGCCGAACGGCTGGCCATGCCGGCGCTGCCGGAAGAGCCTGTTCCTCGGCGCCGTCGAGGAAATCGTGCGCATCGACCGCGATTGGATACCCGGCGGCGACGGCAGCCTCTATCTGCGCCCGTTCATGTTCGCCAACGAGACTTTTCTCGGCGTGAAGCCGGCCAGCGAATATCTGTTCGTGGTCATCGCCTCGCCGGTCGGCGCCTATTTCAAGGGCGGCAAGAAGGCGGTCACGGTCTGGCTGTCCGACGACTACACGCGCGCCGCACCCGGCGGCACGGGCGCGGCCAAATGCGGCGGCAATTATGCGGCGAGCCTGGTCGCGCAGGCCGAAGCGACGCAGCCACGGCTGCGATCAGGTCGTCTTCCTCGACGCCGCCGAACACAAATGGGTCGAGGAACTCGGCGGCATGAACGTGTTCTTCGTGTTCGACGACGGCTCGCTGCTCACGCCGCCGCTCGGCGGCACGATCCTGCCCGGCATCACCCGCGATTCGATCCTCACCGCTCGCGCGGGCCGAGGGGCGTACGGTCCGCGAGGAGCGCTACTGCATCGACCAGTGGCGCGCCGACGCCGCGAGCGGGCGCCTCAGCGAATCCTTCGCCTGCGGCACCGCCGCGGTGGTCTCGCCGATCGGCGCGATTAAATCGACCAAGGGCGATTTCACGATCAGCGACGGCGGCCCGGTGACCGAGGGCCTGAAAGCAAAACTCGTCGGAATTCAGCGCGGCGAAGTCGCCGACGAATACGACTGGGTGCGCAAGGTGCTCTGAACCCGAAATGGACAGCGCCGCGTCGCGCCGACGCGGCGTTTCCCTCTATCTGCTCGCCATTTTTTTCTTCGCGCTCAACGACGCGCTCGGAAAATGGCTGGTCGCCGATTACGCCGTCGGGCAATTGCTGGCGCTGCGCGCGATCGGCGCGGCTTTTGTGCTCGCGCCGATGGTCTGGCGCCTCGGGATCGACCTGAACGATCGCCGCCAACTCGGCCTGCAAGCGCTGCGCGTGCTGCTGCATGGCGCTCGACACGTTCTGCTTCTATTACGCCACGCGCACCATGCCGCTCGCCGACGTGATGACGTTCTACATGGCCGCGCCGATTCATCATCACGGCGCTGTCGGCGATGCTGCTCGGCGAGGAGGTCGAGCCGCTGCGTTGGGCGGCGGTCGGCGTCGGCTTTGTCGGCGTCGTCATCGCGCTGAGGCCGTCGGCGGAGATGTTCTCGAGCGCCTCGCCGCTCGCCTTGCTCGGCGCGACGATGTACGCGTTCGGTCAAACGATCACGCGCGCGCTGCGCGGCGTGCATTGGCTGCATCTCGTGGTCTGGCAGTTCGGCGGCGCCGGCCTGATCGGCGCCGCCACCCTGCCCTTCGCCTTCGTCGCGCCGGGACCGTTCGACCTCGCGCTGACCTTTCTGCTCGGCGTCGTGGCGATGATCTGCTTCGTGTTCATGACGCAAGCCCTGGCGCTGACCCCGGCGTCCGTGCTGGCGCCGTTCCAGTACACCGCGATCCTCTGGGCCACCGTGCTCGGCTGGCTTGTCTGGCGCGACGGACTGAGTTTCCCGGTGGCGTTCGGCAATCTGCTCATCATCGCCAGCGGGTTCGTCGTCATGCGCATCGAGCGCCGCCGCGTCGTCGCTCGAAACAAGTTCAACACCACATCGACGTAATAACGCCGCGCTTTCGCCGCCGGACCTCTCGTATTCCGGCCACACGCCGACGTTGATCTTCGGGTGCGAATATTTGGGAGGAAGCCATGACTTCAGTTGCGCGCGCGGGGCGGCTTTGCGGCGTGGCCTTGGCGGCCGCGGTCGCCGCGGCGGTCAGGCCGAGGCCGCCGATCTCGCGCTCGAAAGAGTCTTGCTGTCGACCGGCGGCCTCGGCCTGTACGAATATGAGGCGGACGTCGAGGGCGACGCGGCCGTGGAGCTGAAAGTCCGGCTCGATCAGGTCGACGATGTGCTGAAGAGCCTCGTCGTGTTCGACGATCGCGGCGGCGTCGGCGGACTCGATCTCGCCAACGCCGATCCGTTGGCGGAGAGTTTTCGCGGCCTGCCGTTCAGCGAGGGCGATCTGCAATCGGCGCCGCAGCTGTCTGAGCGCGCTGCAAGGCGCCGAGGTCGAGGTCGGCGGCCCCAGCGCGATCGCCGGCCGCATCGTCGCGGTGACGGAGGAGACGGAGACCAAGCCCGAAGGCGGCGCGCTTCTGACCCGCCATCGCGTAACGGTGATGACCGACAAGGGGCTGGCGCAGTTCGTACTGGAGCAGGCGGAAAGCGTTCAATTCGCCGACCCCGCCGTGCGCGACGCCATCGCCAAGGCGCTGAAGGCGGTCGCGGCCAGCCACGAGCGGGATTCGCGCGTGTTGCGGCTCATCTCCAAGGGGTCGGATAAGCGCAAGTTGCGGGTCGCCTATCTCGCCGCGGCGCCGGTCTGGAAAACCTCGTATCGGCTGGTGCTGGACCCGGCGCCCGACGCCAAGAAGGCGACGCTGCAGGGCTGGGCGACGCTGGAGAACCTTTCGGGCCAGGACTGGAAGGGCGTCGCGCTGACGCTCGTCTCCGGCCGGCCGGTCGCCTATAAGCAGGCGCTCTATCGCGCTTATATGATCGACCGGCCCGAGGCCCCGCTCGACGTCGGAGCGGCCCTGACGCCAGACGTCGACCGCGGCGGCTTAGATTTGCACGGCGGCGAGCCGCGCGCTGAAGATGGCGCGCCGCTCAAGACGGTCTCGCGGATGCGCCCACCGAGGCCTTCGCTGTGGCGCCTATGGCGCGGTATTTCAAGCGGTTCGGCGGAAACCGCTCAGCCCCGGCGCCGCTGACATCGCCGCGCAGGAGGGCGAGACACAGGTCGCGTTTCCCATCCCGTTCCCGGTCAGCGTCGAGGCGGGACGCACGCTCTCGCTGCCGATCGTCGACGCCAAGAACCCGTGCAGCGCGTCGCGCTCTACGACCCGCAGGTCGACCGCGCGCCATCCGCTCAGCGCGGCGGAACTCGTCAACGACGGCAAGTCGCGGCCTGCCGCCGGGCATCGTGACGATCTACGAAGGCGGGGCCGACGGCGCGTCCTATGTCGGCGATTCCCGGCTTTCTGCGACGCCCGCCGGCGAAAAGCGCCTGCTGAGTTTCGCGCTCGACCAAAGACGACGATCGAGGAGAGACGACGCCGACAATGCTTCGCTCGCCCGCGCGCAATCGCCAAGGGCTTCTGACGATCGACGATCTCACGCGGCGGCACACCGTTTACATCGTCAAGGCCGACGAGCCGCGCCGGCTCTTTGTCTTTGCCCCGAAACTCGAAGGCGGCAAGCTGACCGAACCCGGCATGGCCGGCGTGACCGAGGCGGAAGGGCGCTATGCGCTCCCGTTCGACGTCAAGGTCGGCGATGGCCAGCGTTTCGCCGTGACGCAGGAGAGCACGCAAACGCGCGCCGTGCGCTCGCCAATCTCGATGAAGTGAACCTCGCCGTCTACGCCAAGTCGGGCGAGGTCGACGCTGAGACGCGCGCGGCTCTCGCCAAGCTCGGTGGTTTGAGGTCGGCGCAGGCCGAGGCCGAGCGCGCGGTTCGCGCACGCAAGCCGAGATTGACGGCGTGGTCGCGGACCAGACCCGGCTGAAGGACCTGCTCGGGGCCGTCGTCGCGGGGTCCGACTTGCAAAAGCGCTATCTGAAAAGCTCGACGCCGACGAGACCGAGCTTGAGACGCTACACGCCGAGTTTTTGCGGCGCGACAAGCTCGAGCCCAAGCGCGCAAGGCGGTGGAGGTTTTTGTGGCGGGGCTGTGAGGCTGCGGATCGTGTCGCCGGCATGTGCGGCGCGGAGTTCCCGCAGAGCGCGCGAAAACTTGATACAATTTTTGCGCGGTCCGATCGAGTTGCGCGCTATAGCGAATTGCAAATGGAATGATCGGCTTTGTCCTCCCAAAGCGAATATGCCAAACCAGCCACTCACCGTCTCGGTGTTCACACATCCATCATGCGAGCATGGAGACAAACCGGCCGGGCTGCAACGGCCACCGGCAATTCATC
>CAWIEP010000039.1:0-54618 GCA_963835115.1 uncultured Pseudomonadota bacterium | reverse complement strand
CGTATTCCTCCGCCGCCAAGGTCGCGCCGGTCTTGGCGAGCGCGCCCTTGAACGCGGCGACGCCGTCGTGGCCGAACGCGTTGTCGACCGCCAGCACGCCGATCTGCACCCCCGGCGCGCCGATCGCCACCGCGTTGGAGATCGCGTCCTGCGACGAATTGCGCGCGGTGCGGAAGATATAGCGGTTCCATTTCTCGCCGGTGATCTGGTCGGCGACCGCGGGCTCGACGATGAGAATTTTCTTGTGCTCCTCGGCGACCGGCAACATGGCGATGGCGGCCGGCGAGGAGGTCGTGCCGATGGCGATTTCGGCGCCGTCGTCCTCATAGGCTTCCGTGAGCGCGGTCTTGGCGAGATCGGGCTTGCCCTGATCGTCCTTGGTGATGATGACGATCTTGCGGCCGGCGACCTCCATCGTGCCCTTTGTGGCGTATTCGAGCCCCATGCGGAGGCCGGTCTCGGTCTGTTTGGCGTAGGCCTCGAGCGGGCCGGTGCGGCCATAGATGAGCGCGACCTTGAGATCGTCGGCGCGGGCGCTCCCGATCCCGAGCGCTAGGCTCGCCGCCGCAACGACCATTCGCAGTGAAAACGACATCCGCGCTCCTCCTAGACGTCTGATGGCGTCCAGCTAAACACTCCCGCCGCCCGACGCGCAAGCGTGGCGGGGAGACCGGCTACGCTACTAACGGACCGCCGCCATCGGCAGCGCCTCGCGCACGCGGTTGCGCACAAACGGGTCGTCGTCGAGGAAAACGAGGCTGTCGAGACGCCGGCGCCTCTCCGCTAGGCCATGGGCGCTATTTACAGTGCGAGGCTCGGCAGATCGAGCCGCTTGCTCGCGCGCGCAGTCGATCGCGTCTTCGTAGCCGGCGTCGGCGTGGCGCATCACGCCGGTCGCCGGATCGTTCCACAGCACGCGCGCCGATGCGCCGCGCCGCCGCCTCGCGTGCCGTCGCAGACGATCACCATGCCGGCGTGCTGCGAAAAGCCCATGCCGACGCCGCCGCCGTGATGCAGCGACACCCAGGTCGCGCCGCGAGGCGCAGTTGAGCAGCGCGTTGAGCAGCGGCCAGTCGGAGACCGCGTCCGAGCCGTCGCGCATCGCCTCGGTCTCGCGGTTGGGCGAGGCGACCGAGCCGGAATCGAGATGATCGCGGCCGATCACGATCGGCGCCTTCAACTCGCCCGTGCGCGACCATCTCGTTGAAGGCGAGGCCGAGCCGATGCCGGTCGCCGAGGCCCGACCCAGCAGATGCGCGCCGGCAGGCCCTGGAACTGGATGCGCGCGCGCGCCATGTCGAGCCAGTTGTGCAGATGCGTGTCGTCGGGCATCAGCTCCTTCACCTTGGCGTCGGTGCGGTAGATGTCCTCGGGATCGCCCGACAGCGCCGCCCAGCGGAACGGGCCGATGCCGCGGCAGAACAGCGGCCGGATATAGGCCGGCACGAAGCCGGGAAAGTCGAAGGCGTCGGCGACGCCCTCCTCCTTGCGCCATCTGGCGGATGTTGTTGCCGTAGTCGACGGTCGGCACGCCCAGCCGGTGGAAGTCCAGCATCGCGCGCACGTGCTCGGCCATCGACGCGCTGCGCCGCCGTCTCGACCGCCTTCGGGATCGCTGCTCGCGCCGCTCCTCCCATTGCTGCGAGCGTCCAGCCGCTCGGCAGATAGCCGTTGATCGGATCGTGCGCCGAGGTCTGGTCGGTGACCACGTCGGGCCGCACGCCGCGGCGCACCAGCTCGGGCAAGATCTCGGCGGCGTTGCCGAGCAGGCCGACCGAGACCGGCTTGCCGCTCGCTTGCGCCGTGCGCTCGATCATCGCCAGCGCCTCGTCGAGGTCGTCGGCCGGCGGTCGAGATAGCCGGTGCGCAGCCGCATCTCGATGCGGCTCGGCTGGCATTCGACCGCGAGCAGCGAGGCGCCGGCCATCGTCGCGGCCAGCGGCTGCGCGCCGCCCATGCCGCCCAGGCCGGCGGTCAGGATCCAGCGGCCCGCGAGATCGCCGCCGTAATGCTGGCGGCCCGATCTCGACGAAGGTCTCGTAGGTGCCCTGCACGATGCCCTGGCTGCCGATATAGATCCAGGAGCCGGCCGTCATCTGGCCGTACATCATCAGGCCCTTGCGATCGAGCTCGTTGAAATGCTCCCAGGTCGCCCAATGCGGCACGAGGTTGGAATTGGCGATCAGCACGCGCGGCGCGTCGGCATGGGTGCGGAACACGCCGACCGGCTTGCCCGACTGCACCAGCAGCGTCTCGTCGGCCTCCAGCCGGCGTCAGCGTCGCGACGATGCGGTCGAACGCGTTCCCAGTCGCGCGCGGCGCGGCCGATGCCGCCGTAGACGACGAGTTCGCTCGGGCCGCTCGGCGACCTCGGGGTCGAGATTGTTCATCAGCATGCGCAGCGGCGCTTCGGTCAGCCAGCTCTTGGCGCTGAGCTCGGGTCCGCGCGGGGCGCGGATGACGCGCATGTTGTCGAGACGGTGTCACGGCGTTTCTCCCCGCATGGGCAACGAGAGCTTCGAGAACGGCTTTCAGCGTCGTTCGCGTGACGGCGCGCGCGCGGCGCGTGGTCAAGCGCGGTCGGCCAGTTGTTCGGGGCCGATCGCGTCCGGCTCGTCCATATAGGCGCGGCACGCCAGCTCCATCTGCACCGCGTGGACGCCCGCCTGCGGGCGCCCGAACGCGCGGGTGATCCAGCCGCCCTTGAAGCGGCCGTCGACGACCTGGCTTTGTCCGCTCGCGGCGCAGGATCCCGGCCAGCTGCGCGCGCAAGCCGGCCGAGCAGGCGCGGCCGCCGTTCGTTCCCAGATTGAACTGCGGCAGCTCGCCCTCGAACAAACGCGGAATGCGCGAGCGGATCGAATGCGCGTCGTAGAGCGCGACGCGGCCGTGCGCGGCGCGGAGCCGGGCGATCTCCGCGGCCAAAGCTTCGTGATAGGGCTCGAAATAGGCGCGGCGCCGCTCGGCGATCTCCGCTGCGCCGGGCGCTTCGCCCGCGTTGTAAAGCGGCTCGCCGTCGAACGTCGTCGTCGGGCAAAGTTCGGTTGTCGGCTGCCCGGGATAGAGCGAGGCGCCGCTGGGGTCGCGGTTGACGTCGATGATCGAGCGCGAGAGCGACGTGCGCACGATCGTCGCGCCGAGGCCGGCGGCGAAATCGTAGAGCTCGGGCAAATGCCAGTCCGCGTCCCGCCGCGCCAGCCATGCGCTGCGAAAACGCGGCGCATAGTGCAGGAGATCGACGCCGGCGTGCGGGACGCTGAGGATCAGCGGCGCGTCGCGCCGCTCGATGGTCAACCAAGCCGGCGTCATCGGCCGCTCTCCGGCTTCGCCGAAGGCAGGTCGAGCCCGTCGGCCAAAGCGCCCGACGTCACCAGATCCGCCGCCGCGGCGAGATCGGCATGCAGATAGCGGTCTTCGTCGAGATGCGGAACGGCGGCGCGTATCTTGGCGCGCACCGCCTCCAGCGCCGGGCTCGATCGCAGCGGCGCGTGGAAATCGCAGGCCTGAGCCGCCGCCAGCAGCCTCGATGGCGACGACATGGGCGGCGTTGCGCGCCATCTCGATGAGCCGCCGCGCGCCGTGCGCGGCCATCGAGACATGATCCTCCTGATTGGCGGAGGTCGGAATCGAGTCGACGCTGGCGGGATAGGCGCGCTGCTTGTTCTCCGACACCAGCGCCGCCGCCGTCACCTGCGCCATCATGAAGCCGGAGTTGAGCCCCGGCCGCTGGGTGAGAAACGCCGGCAGACCGGATAGCGCGGGATCGACCAGCATCGCGATCCGCCGCTCGGCGAGCGAGCCGATCTCACAAACAGCGATCGCCAGCATGTCGGCGGCGAAGGCGACCGGCTCGGCGTGAAAATTGCCGCCGGACAACGCCGTATCGTCCTCGGCAAAGATCAGCGGATTGTCGGTGACGCCGTTCGCCTCGTCTTCCAGCGTCGCGCGCGCATTGGCGCAGCAGATCGAGACAGGCCCCCATCACCTGCGGCTGGCAGCGCAGGCAATAGGGGTCCTGCACGCGCGGGTCGTCCAGCAGATGCGAAGCGCGGATCTCGCTGCCGCGCATCAGCGCGCCGAGGGCGGCGGCGACTTCGATCTGGCCGCGATGCCGGCGCAGAGCGTGGATGCGCGGGTCGAACGGCGTGTCGGAGCCGCGCGCGGCGTCGGTCGACAGCGCGCCGGTCGCCAACGCCGATTGAAACACGCGCTCGATCTCGAACAGGCCGCCGAGCGCGTAGCTGCAGGAAAACTGCGTGCCGTTGAGCAGCGCCAGCCCCTCCTTCGCCTCCAACACGACCGGCTGCAGCCCGGCCGTTGCCGAGGCCGTCGGCGGCGGGCATGCGGAGGCCGCCGAAACAAACCTCGCCGACGCCGATCATCGCCGCCGCCATATGCGCGAGCGGCGCCAGATCGCCGGAGGCGCCGACCGAGCCTTGCGCCGGAATCACCGGCAGAACGTCTCTTTGCAGCATCGCTTCGATCAGCGCGAGGGTCGAGGGACGCACGCCTGAGGCGCCCTGCGCGAGGCTCGCGAGTTTTAGCGCCATCATCAGCCGGGTGGCTTCAACCGAGGCCGGCGCGCCGACGCCAACGGAATGGCTCAGCACGATGTTGCGTTGCAGGATTGTCAGATCGGCGGCGTCGATGCGCAGCGTGGAGAGTTTGCCGAAGCCCGTGTTGACGCCATAGACCGGCTCGCCACGCGCGACGATGCGTTGCACCGCCGCCGCGCTCGCTGCGACCCGCTCCGCGCAATCGGGATCGAGCGAAACCGGGCCGCCGCGCCAGATCCGGCGCCATGCGTCGAGCGGGACGTCGCCGGCGCGCATCATTGGCCGCTCCATACACGACGATAGAGCGGATTGAAGCCGATGCGATAGACAAGCTCCGCCGGCCGCTCGATGTCCCAGATCGCGAAATGCGCGGCCTTGCCGGCTTCGAGCGATCCCATCTCCGCCTCCAACCCGAGAGCCCGCGCGGCGTGGCGGGTGACGCCGAGCAAACATTCGTCCACGGTCAGGCGAAACAGCGTCGCCGCCATGTTGAGCGCCGTCAGCAGCGACGTCAGCGGCGACGTGCCGGGGTTGCTGTCGGTGGCGACGGCGAGCGCCGCGCCGCAGCGGCGCAACGCCGCGACCGGCGGCGCGCGGCTTTCGCGCAATGTGTAGAACGCGCCCGGCAGCAAGACCGCCACCGTTCCCGCCGAACCGAGCGCGGCGGCGCCGGCCTCATCGAGATATTCGAGATGGTCGGCCGACAGCGCGCAGTAGGACGCCGCCAGCGCCGCGCCGCCTTGGTTGGAAAGCTGTTCGGCGTGTAATTTCACCGGCAAACCCAGGCGCCGCGCGGCGTCGAACACCCGCGCGATCTCAGCGGGCGAGAACGCGATGGTCTCGCAAAAACCGTCGACGGCGTCGACCAAGCCCTCCGCCGCGAGCGCAGGCAGCATTTCGTCAACCAGCAGGTCGAGATAGGCGTCGCGCCGGTCGCCGTATTCCGGCGGCAGCGCATGCGCGCCGAGAAAACTGGTCTTGACCTCGACCTTGCGCGCCTCGCCCAAACGCCGCGCCGCCCTCAGCATCTTGCGCTCGCTCGCCAGATCCAAGCCGTAGCCGGATTTGATCTCCACCGCCGCGACGCCTTCGCCAATCAGCGCATCGAGCCGCCGCAGCGCCTGCGCGACCAGCGCGTCTTCGCTGGAACCGCGCGTGGCGGCGACGGTCGACAGAATGCCGCCGCCGGCCCGCGCGATCTCCTCATAAGAGGCGCCGGCGAGCCGCAGCTCGAATTCGCGCGCGCGATCGCCGCCGTAAACCAGATGGGTGTGGCAATCGATCAGCGCCGGCGTGATCCAGCGCCCCTCGCAATCGACGCGCGCGTCGGCGCGCGGCGCCTCCGACTCCGGCCCGGCGTAGAGAATGCGTCCGCCCCACGTGACCAGCGCGCCGCGCTCGATCACGCCGAGGCCCGGCCCGACGCAGCTTGCGAGCCGGGCGTTGCGCCACAGCGTGAGGTCTTGCCGCGCTTCCATTCCGACGGCCCCTTGTCCGACCTCGACTTTAATGTATAGACATATTCGGGTCAAGCAGCAGGGATCGAGCATGACCGTCTTGCATTTCGCGCGCGCGCTGACGCCGCAAGGTTGGCGCTCGGACGTTCGCGTCGCCTTCGCTGGCGCGCGGATCGACGCGGTCGACATTGGCGTTGCGCCGGAACCCGGCGACGAGCGCCACGCGCTCGGCCTGCCGGCGCTCGCCAATGTGCACAGCCACGCTTTCCAGCGCGCGATGGCGGGGCTCGCCGAGCGGCGCGGCGACAGCGAAGATACGTTCTGGACGTGGCGCGAGACCATGTACCGCTTTGCGCTGACCATGGACCCCGATCAGATCGAGGCGGTCGCGGCGCAAACCTATGTCGAAATGCTGGAGGCGGGTTACGGCGCCGTCGCCGAGTTCCACTATCTCCACAATGCGCCGGACGGTCAGCCCTACGCGCGCCGCGCGGAGCTCGCCGAACGCATCGCCGCCGCCGCCGCCGACGCCGGCATCGGGCTCACTCTGCTGCCGGTGTTTTATGCGCACGCGACCTTCGGCGGCGTCGCCGCCGCGGCCGGAGCAACGCCGGTTCATCACCGATCTCGACGGCTTCGCGCGGCTGTTTCAGGATTGTCGCGCGCTGGCCCCGGTCGTCGGCGTCGCGCCGCATTCGTTGCGCGCGGCGACGCCGAGCGAGCTTGCGGCCGTCGTCACGCTCGCCAGCGACGGTCCCATCCACATTCATGTCGCCGAGCAGGTCAAAGAGGTCGAGGATTGCCTCGCCTGGTCGGGGGCGCGGCCGGTGCGCTGGCTGCTCGATCACGCCGAGGTCGACGCGCGCTGGTGCGCGATCCACGCCACCCACATGGTTGATGACGAGGCGCGGGCGCTCGCGGCGAGCGGCGCAGTCGCCGGCCTCTGCCCAATCACCGAGGCCAATCTCGGCGACGGCGTGCTCAATCCCGCCTATGTCGTGGCGGGGGGCGCGTTTGGGATCGGCAGCGACTCCAACGTCGAGATCAGCGTCGCGGCGGAATTGAAGCAACTCGAATATGCGCAGCGGTTGATGCGGCGCCAGCGCAATGCGCTGGCGCCGCTCGGCGCGTCGAGCGGCCGCGCCCTCTTCGAGCGCTCGGCCGCGGGCGGCGCGCGGGCGTTGCGGCGCCATTGCGGGCGCATCGAGCCGGGCGCCTTCGCCGATCTCGTATCGCTCGACGGCGCTTCGCCGCTGCTGGCGGGACGGCGCGACGACGAAATCCTCGACGCATGGATATTTGCCGGCGCCCGCGTGGTGGATTGCGTTTGGAGCGGCGGCGTCCGTCAGGTCAGCGAAGGCCGCCATCGCGCGCGCGAAGCCGTCGCGGCCCGGTTCGCCGCGGCGATAACCCATCTCGTTCAACCATGAGCGAGACCGCGCCGCTGCACGCGCGCATCCGCGCCGATGTCGAGACGCGCATATTTTCCGGGGAATGGCCGCCCGGCTTCCGGATCCCGTTCGAGCACGAGCTGACAGAAGCCTATGGTTGCTCGCGCATGACGGTCAGCCGGGCGCTGACCGGGCTCGCCAACGCCGGATTGATTGAGCGGCGCCGCAAGGCCGGCAGTTTCGTGCGCCGCCCGCTTGCGCAATCCGCGGCGCTCGAAATTCACGACGTCGCGGCGGAGGTCGCCGGCATGGGCGCCGACTACGGCTACCGGCGGCTTGCGTGGGCGCGTCGCCGCGCCGGCCCGCGCGACCGCGAACGGCTGGGCGTCGCGGCGGGCGCCGCCATCGTCGCGCTGCGCTGCCTGCACGAGGCCGATGGCCGCCCGTTCTGCCTGGAGGACCGGCTCATTCATCTCGCCGCCGCGCCCGAGGCGGCGCAGGAGCGTTTCGTCAGGCAGCCGCCCGGCGCGTGGCTGCTCGCGCGCATCCCGTGGACGGGGGCCGAGCACCGCATCCGCGCGAACAGCGCCGGCGCCGCCGGCGCCGCGCTCGGCCTGAGGGCCACCGCGCCTTGCCTCGTCATCGAGCGGCGCACCTTTTTGGGCGATCTGCCCGTGACCCATGTCGCGCTGACCTATTCCGGCGCCGCGCATGAACTGGTCGCGCGCTTCGCGCCCGGCCCGACCGCGCGCGGTTGAGCCGGGGCGCGGGGCGCTTACGCCGCTCGGCTGCGCAGCGACAAATAGGTCGCTTCGTCGACGGGCGCCGCGTTGCGCTCGCCGAGATCGTTGAGATGGATGCGATAGGTTTCGCGCGCCGAGAGGGCCGCAACGGCCGCGATCACGGTGACGCCAAAGGCGAGCGAGCCGACGATCAACGGAACGTTGTGCGATCCCGGAGGCGCGACAGAGGCGAATAGCGCCGGCAGCAGCGCGGTCAACATGGTGCCGACGTTTTGCGAAATCGCCATGCCCGAAACCCGCGCCCTGGTCGGAAACAGTTCCGGGTAGAACGAGGGAAACACCGCGTTGTAACCTTGGTACACGACGCCCCACATCAGGATCGACAAGGCGAATGCGAGCGGCGCGCTCTTGATGCTGATCGCGTAGAGATAGCCGAAGGACAAGAGGCCGGCCAGGAGCGAGCCGACGATGATCGGCGGCCGCCGCCCGATGCGGTCGGCGAGATCGCCGACAAACGGAATGACTGCGATCGCGACGATATTGCCGACGACCGGAATCCAGAGATAGATGGTCTTGTCCATGCCGATCCCATAGGCCGGCTGAACCGCATAGGCCGCGCCGAAGATCGTCGCGACCACGGGGATCACGTTCATCAGCGACATGCAAACGACGCGCAGCATGTCGTCGCCATGTTCGCGCAAGGCTTCCATCACCGGCGCCTTCGGCGTCTCGCCGCTGCGGCGCTCAGCGACGAACGCCGGCGTCTCCTCGACTTCGCGGCGAATGATGTAGCCCGCGATCAGCACCACGACGCTGAGCAGGAACGGAATGCGCCAGCCCCAGGACAGGAATTCCGCCGACGGCAACGCGTAGCTCAGCGGCAGGTAGACGGCGGCGGCGAAAATCTGTCCCGCCTGCACGCCCTGCAACGTGAAACTGGCGAAGAAGCCGCGCCGCCCAAACGGCGCGTGTTCGAGAATCATCGAACTCGCCCCCGATATCTCGCCGGCAACCGCAAAGCCCTGGATCAACCGCAGCGCAACCAGCAGAATCGGCGCCCAGGCGCCGACTTGCGCGTAAGTCGGCAGCAGGCCGACCGCCATGGTGGAAATCCCCATAACGAACAGACAGATCAGCATGACGTTCTTGCGCCCATGCCGGTCGCCCCAATTGCCGAGTACGACGGCGCCGATCGGACGCGCGACGTAGCCGACGCCGTAGGTCGCCAGCGAGGCGACGATCGCCACCGTCGGATTGTGCGAAGGGAAAAACAATTGCGGGAACACCAGCGAAGCGGCGGTCGCATAGATGAAGAAATCATAATATTCGAGCGCCGAGCCGATCCAGCCGCTGGCGGTTGCGGCCTTTGTCTGATGGCGTCCGACAGGTTCATGCAGAGTGGCGGCGGTCATTTTGTCCTCCCTTGTATTGTTATGAATTCAATAGGCGATTTCAGCTTTTGCGCGCAACTCCTCCTAGTCGGCTGCGGGGAAGTCAAAAAACTCACAGATCATCGGCGATTTGAACGTCGTCGTCGAATTGCCGACGTGCGCGATGATCTTCGTTTCGCCGTTCAGCATCGGGCTATCCTCTAAAGTCCGGCGTCGGCGACGACGCGCGACTCCGCCTCTTCAAGATTGCTCTGCGCGGCCAGCCGGACCGGCGTATTGGCGGCGCCGAACAGATCGTAGTTGGCGCGCTGAACGATCTCGAAAAAGAAGCGGTCGCGGAAATTGCGCGTGTAGATGTGCAGGAACTCGCCGTCCTTCACGCGATCGTAGAGCACGCCGAGCGCCCGCAGCCGTTCGAGCCGCTCGGGGGCGAGCTCGAAGCGCGTGGCGAGATCGTCGTAGTAATTATCGGGAATCGGCAGGAATTCGAGGCCGCGGCCCCGCGCGGCCTCGACGAACGAGAAAATATCGTCGGTCGACAGCGCGATCTGCTGATAGCCGGCGCCGCCGATGGTGTCGAGAAAGCGCGAGACGCCGGTCGCGCCGCCGTCGGCGATGTTCAAGGCGATGCGCAGCGCGCCGTTGGCGCTGCGCAGCGAGCGGCTGTAGAAGGCGCCGTGGGGATCGGCGATCTCCACCTGCGGCTCCGCGGCGAGGCCGAGCACGGTCTTGTAGAACAACGACCAGCTCAGGAATTCGTTGCGGCGCACCACGTTGGAGAGATGATCGATCCGTTTCAGGCCGCCAAACGCCTGCGGCAGCGGCGTCAGCGCGAAATCGTCGCGCCAGTTCGGGCCCTCGCCGTCGACGAAATAGATCAGGCTGCCCTCGACGCCGCCAATCGACGGGATCAGCGCTTCGCCCGGCCCGATGCGGCCGGCGTGCGGCGGACATTGCATCGCCTGCGCGCGCTCCATCGCGCGCTCGACGCTGTCGACCTGCAAGGTCATCGCGCAGACCGAGGGGCCGTGCAGCAACTGGAATCCGTGGGCGAAGGAACGCTTTTCGCGGTTGATCACCAGGTTGATCTCGCCTTGCGCGTAGAGGTCGACCGCTTTCGAGCGGTGCCGCCCCGCCAGCGAAAAGCCGAGACCTTCCAACAACGCGGCGAGATCCTGCGCGTCCTTTTCGGAGGCTGCGAATTCCAGAAACGCCGGCCCCTCGACCGCCGGCGCCGGCGGCAGCGCGCCAAGCTCATTGGCCGCCGGCTCGGTGTTTGAAGCGCGGCGGCGCGCCAGCGCCTCGCCCGTGGCGATCAGCGCGCGCATGCCGTCGACCGCGACGGCGGAGGCCGAGGCGCCGCGGAACTGTTCGTTGAAAATCTCCAGCGAAATCGGGCCCCGATAGCCGGTTCGCAGCACGGCGTCGAGATAATCGACGATGGGATAGTCGCCCTGGCCGGGATAGCAGCGATAATGGCGGCTCAGCGACATCGGGTCCATTTGCAGCGCCGGCGAATCGGCGATCTGCACCAGCGCGATGCGGTCGGCCGGCAGATCGGCGATCGGCGCGATCGGATTGCCGCGCACGCAGATGTGGAAGCTGTCGAGCACGAGACCGAGATTGGCCCGGTCCGCCTGTTTGACAATCTCCCACGCCGCCGTCCAATCCTTGACGTGGCGGCCCCAGGACAGAGCCTCGTAGCCGATCTTCAGGCCGTGCTGGCGGGCGAGATCGGCAAGCTCGGCGAGGTCGGCGGCGATCCCCTGGGGATCGCCGATCGCATCCTCCGCGACGCTGGAGCACAGGCACAGCAGCGGCGCGCCTAATTCGCGCGCCAGCTCCAGCTTGCGTTCCGCGCGCTCGAAATTCCGGCGCCGGCGCGACGCGGGCGCCCCTCGAAATCGCGCAGCGGCTGCAACGCCACGATCTCCAGCCCGTGATCGCTCGCGATCCGGCGCGCTTCGCGCGCCTTGGCCGGAAAGAAGGTCAGATCGTTCTCGAACAGCTCGACGGCGCGAAACCCCGCTTTCGCGGCGGCCGCCAGCTTGGCCGCGAGGCCGCCGCCGAGACAGACCGTGGCGATCGACCATCGGATCATCGGAAAAATCTCCTAGATTTTTTGTTTCGTACGATACTAGGGTGGCAAACGCAAGCGGGTTAGAGAATTTCCATGATTGAGCTTCAGCCGTCCGCCACGCTGGCCGAGGCGCTGCGCGCGCGCTTGCGCCAGGACATCATCCTGGGCGCGCTGGCGCCCGCCGCCAAGCTGAAACTGGAGGTTTTGGCGCGCGCCTACGGCGTCAGCGTCAACACGCTGCGCGAGACGCTGTCGCGGCTGGCGGCCGACGGGCTTGTCGTCGCCGAGGGCCAGAAAGGATTCGCGGTGCTGCCGGTCTCGCTCGAAGACCTGCGCGAGATCACCGAAATGCGGCAATTGCTCGAATGCCATGCGCTCGGCCTTTCGATCGCCAACGCGGATCTCGACTGGGAGGCGCGCGTCATCGCATCCTACCACAAGTTGTCGAAGGCGGAGAGCCTCGTCGAAGGCGACCCCGAGCGGCATGGCGCGGATTGGGAGCGCTACAATCAGGAGTTTCACGAGGCGCTGATTTCGAACTGCCGCTCGCGCTGGCTGCTGCTCTACCGGCGCGCGATGTACGATCACTCGCTGCGCTATCGCCTGCTGTCGCTCAGCACCAAACCGTTCCCGCGCTCGCAATCGGCGCGCGAGCACAAGCAGATTCTTGAGGCCGCGCTGAAGCGCGACGCCGTGACGGCGCAGCGCGTGCTTTCGGCGCATATTCTCAAGGCGGCGTCGCTGCCGGGGCTTCCGCTGCCGGCGGACGCCGTCTCGGCGAGCAGCGGCCGGCGCAAAGCCGGCCCGCGCGCGGCGCCCGCGAAACGATGACCGCTAGGGCTCGACAAGCCGCGGCGACGCCGTCGCGTTGAGCGCGACGCCGGTCGCTCCGTGGCGAAACGCCCGCGCCACAATATCGTCGATCTGACGCGCCGCCTCGCCAAGCGCCAAGCCGGCGGCGCGGATGTTCGAAACGCAGTTGCGGCCGGAATCCATCACGCCGACGCGCGGCCCCCAGGTGATATAGGCGCCGAGCGAATCCGCGGCGGAGAGGCCGGGCCGTTCGCCGATCAAAACCACGCTGAGCTGTGCGCCGAGAATCTCGCCGATCTCGTCGCCAATGGCGACGCGCCCCTGAGCGACCAGCGCGAGCGGCCCCAGGCGCAAGCCGCGCGCAAGCAGTCGCGCCCGCAAATCTTCCAGCGTCGTGGCCGCATTGGCCGCGACGGCGGCGCTGGAGAGGCCGTCCGCCACGACGAGGGAGACGTCGCAAGTTTGGGCCTGCGCGGCCAAAGCGGTCCGCGACTGCGGCGAGAGCCGGCGTCCGAGATCGGGGCGGCGCAGGTATTCGGCGCGGCTCGGCGCCGCGCTGGCGAGCCGCGCGACGGTCCAACCGGCCGCGCTGAGGGCCTGCGCCAATCCCTCGAAGTCGAGCGGCGCGGAGACTGCGTCGCGCGCCGCGGCGTGATCGAGCGCGAACTTGAGCGTCGCGGTGGTCGGCTGCGCGACGCCGGCGCGGCCGAGCGCAATCCGCGCCGGCGTGAACCGCCGCAGCGACGGGAGGTCGAAGACGGGCGCCGGCGCGACGGGTGTTTCTTCCGGCATCAGCGGCCCCCGAACCAGTCGACGAGGCCCTTGGCCGGCTCGGGCATGCGGAACGTCGCGCCGTTGGGGATCAGCCCGCCGGCGTCGGCGAGTCCGACGCGCATCAACCAGTCCTCGAATTCCGGCGCCGCGCGCTTGCCCAGGGTCTGCCGGACGTAGAGCATGTCGTGATACGACAGGCTCTGATAGTTGAGCATCACGTCGTCGGCGCCCGGCACGGCGATAACGAACGCGACGCCGGCCGCGCAAAGCACGGTCAGCAGCGCGTCCATATCGTCCTGATCCGCCTCCGCGTGATTGGTGTAACAGACGTCGCAGCCCATCGGCAGGCCCAGCAGTTTGCCGCAGAAATGGTCTTCCAACCCGGCGCGCAGAATTTCCTTGCCGTTGTAGAGATATTCCGGCCCGATGAAGCCGACCACGGTGTTGACGATGAGCGGGTGGAAACGGCGGGCGACGGCGTAGGCGCGCGCCTCCATCGTTTGCTGATCGACGCCGAAATGCGCGTCGGAGGACAGCGCGCTGCCCTGCCCGGTCTCGAAATACATCACATTGCGGCCGATCGTCCCACGATGCAGCGAAAGCGCCGCGTCTTCGGCTTCGGCGAGCAGCGCGAGATTGACGCCGAAGCCGGCGTTGGCCTTCTGCGAGCCCGCGATCGATTGGAACACGAGATCGACCGGCGCGCCTTGGGCGATGGCGCGAAGCGCGGTCGTGACATGGCCGAGACAGCAGTTTTGGGTCGGAATGTCGAGCCGAGTGCGGATGTCGTCGAGCAGCGCGACGATCCGAATATAGTCCTCGACGCTGTCGGTCGCCGGATTGACGCCGATCACCGCATCGCCGACGCCGAACATCAGGCCATCGATGAGGCTCGCCGCTATTCCTCGGGAATTGTCGGTCGGGTGGTTGGGCTGCAGGCGGCTCGACAGGCGCCCGGGCAGTCCGATCGTGTTGCGGAACGCCGTCGTCACGCGGCATTTGGCGGCCACCGAGATCAGATCCTGCGCGCGCATGATTTTGGACGCCGCCGCGACCATTTCGGGCGTCAGGCCCGGCGCGACCGATGACAGCTCCGCAGCCCCGGCCTCAAGCAGCCACTCGCGAAAGCCGCCAACGGTGAGCGCGTTGAGCGGCGCGAACGCGTCGGCGTCGCGGCCGTCGAGGATCAACCGCGTGACTTCGTCGTCCTCATAGGGGATGAGCGCCTCGTTGAGAAACACGGTCAGGGGCGCATCGGCGAGCGCCATTTTCGCGGCCGCGCGCTCCACCTCGCTCGCAGCCGCCAAGCCCGCCAACGCGTCGCCGGAACGCGCCGGCGAAGCCTTCGCCATCAGCGTTCTGAGATCGGCGAAGGTCCAGCGCGTCGCGCCTGCGGTCGCGGCATAGGTCATTGCGGACCCCGGTGGACGAGGAGGCCGCCGGCGGCCCCTGCGCGGCGGGGTTGAGCGATGGCCGCGACTGACCCTTCGCGCGCCACGTCGCACGAATGCTTGAGATCCTTTATACGCTCGCCGCGAACAGGTCCCATCGCCCAGGCAAACCTTTCATTTCATGCGAACCCCGTTCAGCGAATTTGAGGCCGGCGCCGGCGACGAGGTCAGTCACCACCCGAGAAACGAGAACCTCCCCGGGCGCACACTGCGCCATGACGCGAGCTGCTATGTTCACGGCGATTCCTCCAACGTCCCGTCCCCGCAATTCGATTTCCCCGGTGTGCAGACCCGCACGCAACGGCAACCCGATTTGCTGGCTTGCGGTCTCAATCGCCAGCGCGCATCGCACGGCGCGGCCGGGGCCGTCGAACGTCGCCAAAACGCCGTCCCCGGTCGATTTGATGAGACGACCGCGATGTTTCTCAATCGCCTGTTTGGCGATGGCGTCATGGCTGTTGAGCAACCGACGCCATCGTTGATCGCCCATATCGACCGCGCTGCGCGTGGATTCCACGATGTCGGTAAACATGACCGTCGCCAGAATGCGCTCTTGATCGAGGGCCGAATCCTCGCGTTCCCCGGTGACAAATTCTTGGATATCGCCAAGCAGCGCCTCCGTATCGCCGGTGAACGGCACATGGTCGCCGTCGGGATACTCAATATATCTCGCGGCGGGAATCATCTGTGCGAGTTCCCGTCCGAATTCGACAGGGACCAGCGCATCGGTCCGACGGTGAAGCACGAGCGTGGGAACGCGCACGTTCGACAGAATTGAAGTCACGTCGATTTGGCTGTTCAACAACATGAAGGCCTTGGCGGTCCCGGGGCTCGCCGAAAGCCGTTCGAATTTGGCGAGTTGCTTGACCGCTTCTGGATTTGTCGAGAGACTGGCGGCGGCGTAGCCCATGATGACGCCCGTCCCCCAAATCGCCGTTCGCTGAAGAATCACCTCTTCGGTGGCGAACGATTTGGCGTAGCCGCCGTAGAGGATGAGCTTCGAGACGCGCTCCGGGTTGGTGGCGGCGAAGAACGCGCTCATCGGACTGCCCTCGGAAAATCCCAGAAGCACGGCGCGGCGCGATCCAATCTCGTCCATGATGGCTCGGACGTCGTCTACGCGCTGCTCCAGCGAAGGCGCCGCCGATGTCCGGTCCGACAAACCCTGGCCTCGCTTATCAAAGGTCACGACGCGGGCGAACGTCGCGAGGCGGCGCAAGAACTCGGTGTATTCAGGAAACTCATGCAAGAACTCGACGTGCGAGACGACCCCAGGAACCATGATTATGTCGACGGGCCCGTCGCCCATCGCCTGAAAGGCGATGTTCACTTCGCCGCTCAGGGCGTAGCGCGTAGCGGGCAATTCGAAATCGCTCATCGTTCCGCTCGCCTCAGACCTATTGTCGAGTGCGCTCCCGCGTCGAAACCAGAGTATGCGCACAGCTCCGAACTTGTCGACCTCAATCGGGGCGATGACACGGAAGCGCAACTTGTCGACCCCTCCCGCGCCGCAGCCCGGCGGCGGCTTCGTCTTGGCGGCGCGTGCGCTTGAACGCTCTTCCGAGGGACCACATCGAAGCCGCCTCGACGCCGCGCGCGCGTCATGGCAAAGTTGCGGATAGGAGCCAGCTCATGTCCACCTCACGACCCGTCGCCGTGCGCGCCGCGGACACGCCGCCGCGCACGAAACTCTCGAACTATCCCGAACCTTACTTCTCGCGCATGAAGGGCCGCGACAAGCGCCCGCTCGGCGATCTGTTCGGCCTCCAGAGTTTCGGCGTCAATCTCACGCACCTCAAACCCGGCGCGCAATCGGCATTGCGTCACGCCCACACGGTGCAGGACGAGTTCGTCTATATTCTGGAGGGCCGGCCGACGCTCGTCACCGACGCTGGCCGCACGCCGCTGGAGCCGGGACTGTGCGCCGGCTTCAAGGGCGGCTCGGGCGACGCGCATCATCTCGTCAACGAGACGAGCGAAGACGTGGTCTATCTCGAAATCGGCGACCGGCGGCCGGGCGATTCCGCGTCGTATCCCGACGACGACATCGAAGCGCGCAGCATCGACGGCCGCTGGGCTTTCACTCATAAGAACGGGATTCCCTATTGAGCGCGACTCCGAAACCGCTGGAACTCGGCCTCGACACGTTCGGCGACGTCACTCGCGACGCCGATGGCCGCGAGCTTCCCCAGGCCGAGGTGCTGCGCAACCTCGTCGAGCAGGCGGCGCTCGCCGACGAACTCGGCGTCGACTTCATCGGCGTCGGCGAGCATCACCGCGCCGATTTCGCGGTGTCGGCGCCGGAGGTGCTGCTGGCGGCCATTGCGTCGCGCACGACGCGCATCCGCTTGGGCTCGGCGGTGACGGTGCTGTCGTCCGACGACCCGATCCGCGTCTACCAGCGATTCTCAACTGTCGACGCCGTCTCCAACGGGCGCGCGGAAGTGATCGTCGGGCGCGGCTCGTTCACGGAGTTGTTCCCGCTGTTCGGCTTCCACCTCTCCGCCTACGAACAGCTATTCGAGGAGAAGCTCGACCTGTTCGTGGCGCTGCTGCGCCAGGACAAGGTCAGTTGGCGCGGGCGGCTGCGGCCGCCGCTGGTCGACGCCCAAGTTTTTCCGCGTCCGCAGAGCGGGACGATTAAAACCTGGGTCGGCGTCGGCGGCAGCCCGGAATCGGTGGTGCGGGCGGCGCGCCATCGGCTGCCGCTGATGCTCGCGATCATCGGCGGCGAACCGATGCGCTTCAAGCCGTACGCCGAGCTTTACCATCGCGCCTGCGCCGAGTTTCAGTTCGCCGCGCCCGAAATCGGCGTCCACTCGCCGGGCTATGTCGGAGCGAGCGACGCGGCGGCGCGCGAAGAGTTCTATGCCGATTACAAGGGCATGCGCGACCGCATCGGGGCCGAACGGGGCTGGCCGCCGATGGCGCGGGGCGAGTACGAGCACGAGATCGAGCGCGGCTCGCTGTACGTCGGCGGCCCCGAAACGGTGGCGCGCAAAATCGCGGCGACCGCGCGCGGCCTCGGCATTTCGCGCTTCGATCTCAAATACAGCGCCGGCGGCCTCGCCCACGCGCGCATGATGAGCTGCATCGCACTCTACGCGCGCGAGGTCATTCCGCGGGTGCGCGAACTTCTCGCCGAAGTCTGAGCCGGAACAAGGCGTTGTCCATCGCCGCGCGGCGTCGGCGCGGGTCGCGTGGGGCGCGACGCCGCCGCTTTCCTTCGCCGAAAAATCTGCTATACGCCCCCTTGCCGGCGTTCCCCGATAGCTCAGCTGGTAGAGCATTCGACTGTTAATCGAATGGTCGCAGGTTCGAGTCCTGCTCGGGGAGCCAAGCCTATATTTTACCTTTGTAATCGTTAGACTTTTGCCATTCATTTTCGCCCGGCGCGCTTTGCGAGTGTAAAGCTGCGCCATGCGCTCCTTCGCCGGCGCCTGACGTATCCTCGCCGGTCGGCGCCGTGCAGAACCTTGCCGAGGAACAGGCCAAGCGCGCGGGCTACGACGCTGAGCTTAAGCGCCTCGACCTCGAGGAGCGCGGCGGCCGGCTTGTCGAGATCGACGCGGTGCGAAGGCATATCGAAAGCTGCGCCATTGACCTTGCGCGGGCCATAGACCGACTTCCGGGTCATGCGGAGACGCTGGCGGCGAAAGTGACAAAGGATGGCGTGGCGGGGGCCGCGCGGCGCGTTGCGTGACATCGCGCGCGAGATGCGTGAGACCCTCGCCGGCGCCGCCGAGCGCTTCGCGCTAGCGTAGTCGGCTCTATCGAACCACGGCTCACCGACGCCGAAATCGCAAGGGTGGAACGCAAGGCGCCCAGCAACTGGACTGCCTAAGATCATTATTTGCGCGGCGTTTCGCTGACCGACCAATTTACGTTGGCGTCAATCGACGCTGCAGCAATTGAATTTCGCGCCGCGCTCGCCATCGATCCCGATTTTGCTCGCGCACACGCCATGCTTGCGGCGCACGCAATTGCGCGCAGGTACTTATTCGGACAATTTCTCGACGAGGCGATGCTCGCCGGCGCTCGAGTTTCTGTTTCGCGCGCGATCGAATTGCTCCGGAGGAACTCAAGGACGCTTGCGATAGCTGCATTTTATCTCGCGTTTATGGACGACGCGCTGGAGCGCGCCGGCGCGCTCGGCGAGCGTGCGACTAGCGTGAACCCCAACTGTTCTGACGCGTGGACGGTGCTGGGGTGGGTTCGCACGTGGCTTGGCGAACCGGAATCGGCGCGGGAGGCGTTTGCGCGATCGCTGAGATTGAACCCGATCTCGAAGCGCGATCAGCTGCAAATTCTGCCGGGATACATCGTCATCTGTTTCATAACGGGCCGCGACGACGAGCGGCTCGAATGGGCGAATCGATTGCTCGCGCTTGACCCTTCGAACTTGACCGCGCTGATCGCCGCCCTAGATGTGTCCACTATTAAGGGCGCCGCCTCGGACGCCGCCGCGATGCGCGAACGCCTTCATCAAGCGTTCCCATCTATTAGAGCGTCGCAGCTACGCAATATTTTTCAACGCTATCGCAAGCCGGAACACCGAGCAATGTTCGATGCCTTCGTGACGCGGCTTGGCCTACCAGAATAAAGCCGTTGTGCGCTTGGTTTGTCGCTCGAAAAGCAACTAGCCGCGCAAGGAATTGGTCGTGCTTTTAGCGAACCGGCACGGCGCGCACGCCGAGCCCGCGCACGTTGTCAAGCGTCATCGGAGCGGACGAGGGATCGGGGGGCGGCGCGGCGCGGTTCTCCCTGGGCGACGATCGCGCTGCGATCGCCGAGACATCTCTCGACAAGCGTTCCAAATTGAACCAAAAGCCGCGGCATGTTTCTGGCGTACGGACCCTTAGCCCTTGGCCCGGCCCCAAGCTCGGTGCATGGGTCAGGACCGTCGAGTTTAGACGCCATCTTCCCTCGACGGTCCGCCCCAGCAGATTGCCAGAAACCGGCGCGGATTCTGCACCCCGGTCGAGCGCTGAGCCGTACGCGGCGAACCCCTCGGCGCCGGTCTCGGACCCTCGGTCTCTTCTGGCCCGGTGCGAGCGTTTGCCGGCGCCGTGACCTTTCCGGCGGCTCGCATATGACACTGGCGCGAGGCCGCGATTACGGCGGCCCAATAGGCCGAGATCGCCGAGCACACGGGCGCCGGCGGCGAAATGAGAGCGGCCCGGCGCCGATTAAACGCCGAGCCGCAGCGCTGCTCTCCTCCCCGCAGCGCAGTCCGCGAGCGGACCGGAAGCGGAACTAGCAAGACGACATTTCCGTCGAATAGACTCTGCGTTAAATTCGGGACACCTAAACAAAGCGATCTTCGCCGGCGCAAAACGAAAAAGCCCCGCCAAGGGGGATGGCGGGGCGAGTATGCGCCTTCAAAGAGTTGGGGGGAGAAGGCGCAAACGGTCGCAGCAAAACCGGCGCCATCGGAATATGTCCCCAAATGAAACGGCCCGACGATAGAACACCGCCGGGCCGTCTGCGCCCAGAACCCGACCCCGCCGCAGACCTCTGAAGAAAATCGCGCACAGGGGTATTGCGCTGTGGCCGCGTGGCTAGAATTGCGCCTTGATAGGATCAACCACTCGCCGCCAAACGGAGCCATGATCGAATTGCACGGTCATTCCGTCGGGAGAAACCATGGCGCCTTGGTTCCAATCGGGAGCCCAGATTCGGCCGGGATAATCGACATAGCCCCGCGAGGCTTGGCCCATCTCATTTACTAAATTGAGATTCCAGCCGTTTTGCGTGATGTATCCCAGCCTTGCCTGTCCGGGCGGACAGTTGACGCATATGTATCGCCCCGAAAGATTTTAGGTCCTGGGCAACTGCCGCGCCCGTCCCCAAGCCTATAAGGACTGCCGCAAGCGGCGCCACCCTTGCGCAAATCTTCGAAGATATTCGCATCATCGTCTCCCTCAAGTTCCATCCCGGCAATAACTGGGCGAGGCTTGTGGCAGCTTTATGGACCGCTCCCGTCCGCGTCGGACTGCGGCCGGGCGGCGGCGGGGCGAGATTCGCGCTTTCTGTGACGGCGGCGGGGAGGCCGTCAAGGGCGAAAGCCAAAGAGACCACGATTTCATCGAGCTGGTCTTGTCCTTCGAGCCCTTGTCGCAACGACAAGGCGGGAGCGAAGCTTCGATGCTCCGCTTCAGCGCGGCCATCGGGTCGGTCGGTAAGTTTCGGGGGCTGAAACATAAATCCAGACGTCGACTTACGTCGATCGGGAGCTTGCCGGCTGTGCCCTTGGTGACAGCGGCCGCTTCGGCGGCGTGGCTAACTGGCGTTGGCGCTTACGCCAGCCCGTAAGCAGCATGTGACCCGGTCTCGGGCGTCGAAGGGGGAACCCATGAAAAAACTTGCTCAGAGCCTGGTCGTACTCGCCGTCAGCGGGCATGTCGGCTTTTCCGTCGCGGACGCCTACGCCCGCGGGATGGGCTTCCACGGCATGTCCAGCTTCCATCCAAGTTTCGGCCAATCCATGGGCGGCGGCGCCATGTTCACCCATGAGAACCCAAGTTTCGGCCACTTTTCCGGCGAATACGGCGGAAATCCCGGCGGTTCCATCTCAACCGGCGGCCATTCCGGCAACGGAACCAAAGGCGACGGCGGCGGCAAGGGCGACAACGGGACCTACAACGGCGACAACAACGGCGGCGGCCGCATCGTGGTCATCAACCCCGGCAATCCGAACCGCGGCAAGGGCAACGGCGATGGCCAATGCAGAGGCGACGGCTGCGGCGACAGGCCGCCGCCCCGGCCGCCGCACCGTTTCAACCCCGTCTTCGGCTCATCGGACATCGATCCCCCTTCGTCGGACGGCGGCGGCGGCGGGAGCGGCGGCGGCGAATGCGAGGCCGGCTTGCACCTCACGGAAGTCCGCCAATATGCCGATCCGATCGAGGGCCTGGCCAAGATTAGCCGCGAGACCATGCTCTATGTCGACAATTGCAACGGCTCGGCCGTGGTCGTCGCCGATGCGCTCGATCGCTACGCCGAGGCGCTGACCAAGATCGCCCCGCGCCTGCCGCAGGGGCTCAAGAGCCTGCCGCAGATCGTCGCCTCCGCGGCGCATCGCGCGCGGCAGGCGCCGACCAAGCCCGCCGCCGCGCGTGTGCTGCGCGCCGCGGTGGTCGCCATCCACGCCGCTGTCCACAAGGCGATAGAACTGATGCGCGCCTCCAATTCGGATGCCCCGAGCGTCGCAACTCGCGGCGCCGATCTCGTCGCCCGCACCGTCGCCTCCGCCGCCTCGGCGTTGGCTCGCGCCGACACTTTGTGATCAGGTCGGGCTCGTCTTGGCGCTTGCGGTCGCTCGGCAACCGCAAGGGCGATCAAGATTGCAAATTGCAAACGCGATCGTTCGTCAGCGAGACGGCGGATGCGCTCGGATTCGTCAGGATCAGGCGCGGGTTTCGAGGCCGAACCGCTGCGCCAATAGCGCCATGTTCATGGCGGTCGGCATGCCGGTTTTTGGATGATTGAACGTCGTCTCGCAATACTGCGGTTAAACCGCAGTATCGCTTGTGTCATGGCTCGAAGACGCCGGCCGCCTGATCCGCGACGTGGTGGAAGTCGCCTAGTTCACTTCGGCTTCGGCATCTTCGCGTAGACCTCCCCGGGAACGATGACGAACACCAGCGTTGAAGGCGCCTCGTTCGGGCCGAACGGGCCCGGAACTGCGTTTTTCACGGGCGGCAGAGTTCTGAGATAGGCGACGATCGCCTTCGCATCCTCGGGCGAGAGCGCGGCGAGTTCCTGCCAGGGCATGATCGGCGCGAGCTTGCGGCCGTCCGGTCGCACCCCCGTGGTGAAGGCGGTGATGATCTGATCGTCGGTCCAATTCCCCAGGCCCGTTTCCTTGTCGGGGGTCAGGTTGCGACCGAGGAACGCGCCCATGCCCGGAACGGTGAAGCCGACGTCCGATCCCGAAAGCGCATGGGCGAAATCGGGCTTGCCGAGGAAATAGCCAGGCGTATGGCAGTCGTTGCAGCCTGCGATGGTGACGAGATACTTGCCGCGCTCGACGGCATTGTCGGCCGCCTGAGCCGCCGAAACTCCCAACAGGGTCGATAGGACAATCGTAGAAAGACGGACACTTCGCATAGGCTCCCCCCTTTTGCGCTCAGGGCCGCACGCAGCATGACGGCGCCAAGTCAACACGCGCGTATTGATGCACAGATCGAGGTCGGGAGCAATTCGACTGCGAGCGCCAGAACGGCCTGTTTGGCGAACGATGCGCCGGCCAGGAAGCCGCGATTTTCGTGGCTACACAATGCGACCCGCTTCGCGTAACCCGCCCCAATGACATCAGTCCGAAATCTGCTCGGGGAGCCAATTTTTTCAAAAGCTTATGTTTAGAGCCGGCTCCAATGCGGCCGTTTTAGGCGCTTGGACAACATCCCGACCGCGGGGCCTCAGCGTCCGCTTGGGGCAGCGCAGCGGCAAAAGCAATCGGCCGTACATTCGCGCCGGGCGGCGTAGGGCAAGCAGCGACGCGCGCAAACAAAAAGCTTTAACAACGCCATGTTTCGGCCTGAGCTTGCGGCCCGTGTAGACACATGGATTCCCGTCCAGCCGGAGCCCAAGCCACAAAAGTCGGAGGCAAGTCTTGTCGTCCGCCGAGTTGCTCTTCGCCGTCTCGATGTCGCGTTTCCGCCTGCCGACCTCCTCAGTCAGTCGCCCCAGGTCGCGAACATGCCGACCGCGGCGGCCGCCATGACGCCGTCGCGAGCCAGCCGAGCGTCTTGAGCAGTGGCTTCAGCGTGAACTGCCCCATCACCGCCTCGGCGCGAACCCATCAGCATGATCATCACCATGATCGGCACGGCGACGACGCCGTTGATGACCGCGCTCCAGAACAGCGCCTTGATCGGATCGAGCGGCGTGAAATTGAGCGCCGCGCCGACGAAAGTCGCCGCGGCGATGGTGGCGTAGAAGGCGCGCGCGCGGCCGGGACGCTGAGCCAGCCCAACCCGCCAGTGCAGCGCCTCGCCGACCGCGTAAGCGGCGCTGCCGGCCAGCACCGGCAACGCAAGCAATCCGGTGCCGATGATTCCAAGCGCGAAGATCGTGAAAGCGAAGTCGCCGGCGATCGGGCGCAACGCCTCGGCGGCTTGCGACGATGTCTCGATGTCCTTGACGCCGTGCGCGTTCAGCGTCGCCGCCGTCGTCAGCATGATGAACAAGGCGATGATGTTGGAGAAGCCCATGCCGACCAGCGTATCGAGCTGGATTCGGGCCATTTGCCGCGGCGCCTGGGCGGGCGCCTTGATCAAGGGCTTCGCTGTCGGGTCCTCCTTTTCGTCTTCGACCTCCTCGGCGGCCTGCCAGAAGAACAGATAGGGGCTGATCGTGGTGCCGAACACGGCGACGACGACGGTCAGATAATCTGCCGTCAAAACGGATATGCGGCAGCACCAGATTCCTGCGCGACCGCGCCCCAAGGCACGCCGACCATAAAGACCGTTCCGACATAGGCGAACAGCGAGAGCGTCAACCATCGAAGCACCGAAGCGTAGCGCGAATAGCGCATGAACACTTCGAGCAGCGACGGTGATCACGGCGAAGCCGGCGATATAGATTACGACAGGCGCAGGAACGAGCAGCTTCAGCGCGGCGGCCATGGCGCCGAGATCCGCGCCGATGTTGATCGTATTGGCGACGACCAGCAATCCGACCAAGGTGTAGAGCAGCGGCGCTGGATAGTGCCGCCGCATGTTTCCGGCAAGGCCGCGTCCGGTCACGCGGCCGATTTGCGCGCTGACCATCTGAATGGCGCACATCAGGGGATAGGTCAGCAGCAGCGTCCAGCCCAGGGTGTAGCCGAACTGCGCGCCCGCCTGCGAATAGGTGGCGATGCCGCTCGGATCGTCATCCGACGCTCCCGTAATGAGGCCCGGTCCCAGGATGTCAGCCAGCTTCGGTCGCTCCGGCTGCTTGATCTCGCTTTGCGGGATCGCCGAGACTTCGTTCATGGAATCCCCTTTTTGCGCCCCTGCGCCGAGTCGTGATACCTTCACGCATACGCTTCAAAAGGCCGGGGCGTTAGCGGCTTGAATGGCGGGAAAATCGACCGGGCTAAAGAAATCAGCAGCCCGTTTGGCAAAGCGTCGGCTCGCGGCTATTCCTCGTCCAAGCGATATCGCGGCCGAGGGCGCGACCCATGTGACCCGCCGCACAGCCAGAAATCCTCTCGCTTCTCGAACGGCGCCGACCTCTCGATAAAGGGCATGACCTCCAGGGGCATCCTTTGCCGTCGGCGATAACAAATAGCGAATTTTGGTTCCGGACCCACAACCAACAACTGATATCGGCGTCGATGCTAATGTCCATTACAACATTGAATTAAAAGGAAAATTTGGCGGAAGCGGTGTCATTGTTGGGTCGATCCGACTCAATCCGATAGAATGCGGAAAACTCTGCTTTTTCGCACGCGCCCGGAACGCAGTTTCCTTCGGCGATCGAGGCGCCGACCGGCAAACACTCGGAAAAGCCCGCAAATGCGGCTGCGCAGGCGACTCGGTTCCTTCACGAGCGCGGGCTCACTTGGGCCGACTTTATCGGCGGGGACAGCCTCGCGCGTAAACATGGCGAAGGCGAAGTCGAGCCGTGGCGCACGATCGCGGCCGCCATCCTCGAAAGCGGCAAGGCTTCCAAGTGGGAGCGCGACTTCTGCGGCGACCTCCTCGCCAACTAGCGCATCTTCTCACTGGCCAACGGGTCGGCGACTAATTCGCGCTCACGTGCGCGAAGCTGAGGCCTCGCGTCACGGGGCCGCAACGTCCGTACTGCGTTGGAAGGCCTCGAGCGCCTTGATCGTCCGCGCGCCCCACTTGCCGTCGGCCTGACCGAGATCGAACCCGAGCTCCTGAAGTTTTTGCTGAATCGCAATCGTGGCAACGACCCGCCGCGCGGCCGCGCCATCCGCGACAGTCACCGCACAAAAGATCAAGAGGGCGAAGTGCAATTTCATCGACGAAACAAGTGCCTCGAATGTGCGCCTCTTACAACAACCCCATGTGCGCCTCTTACTACAACCCCATGGGCAAGAAAGCACATTCTGTTTTTCACGTCGAGCACAGCACGGCGCATGCCGGAGAATTGGCGCACGGGGGGTAGATCCGCAGCAGGATGCTGGCCTTAGAGGACAATCCGTGCTGGACGAATGTCCCTAAATGCCGCCTGCGGCAATATAATCCGCGTGCGCGCCGGAGCGGCTCCTCGTATTGCAAGCAACAAAACGCAGGTTCATCGCAGATAAAAAGCTTCTACTGCGACTTGGCTCGTAGCCGTCTCCGGGCAGACCCGGCGCCGAAGTCCTGATCGTCGAACTCGTCGCGCGTCGCTTTGAGCTGCACCTCGCAGCGATCTTTCGACCGCATTGTTTGACATGCAAACGCGCCCGCCGTCGAGGAACAGTTATGCGCTGACCAGCGCTTGAGTATGAATTGATCGCCTTGAGCGGTAGACCATCATTCGGTAAATTCCGCGTTCGTGCTGGACGATCGCCGCTGCACTGGGCGCCGCCGCTTCGAGCGACGGAGCACGTTGCGAAGTTGTCTTCGATATCGTGATGGTTGTTGAGGAGTCATTCTAGTAGTTGTGGTTGTTGGCGCACGATCCGCTCCCAGAACGGCTGGAATTGTAGCCATCCCGCAATAGGCGATCCGTTCACCCCGCGCGCCTCACGTGCGTTTTCCTGGTCGATCTGGAGCGGCTTCCCGACAAATTCAGCTAGGAACTGCGCTTGGCAGCAGCGCTCCATTGTCACGAACCACCAGACCGCTTCGTCGACGGTCTCTCCGGCGGTGAGCAGTCCGTGGTTGCGCAGGATCGCCGCCTTGGCGGGCCCGAGCGCCTTGGCCAGACGCGCGCCCTCGCTGACCTCGGTGACCATCACGTTCGTATCGTCAAAGAAAATATGGTCTTCGAAGAAGGCGCAGGCGTCCTGAGTGATCGGGTCGAGCAAGCGTCCCACAGCCGACCACGCCTTTCCGTAGAGCGAATGGCAATGCGCGGCCGCGACAATTTCGGGCCGCGCGGCATGGATTTGCGCGTGAATGGCGAACGCGGAAACGTTGACCGGTCCCGCGCCTTCTACAACCTCTCCGCCGGCATCCACCCGGATCAGATCGCAAACGCGGACGCTGTCGAAGCCTATTCCGAATGGGTTGACCCAGAAGGTATCTGGAAACTCGGGGTCCCGCGCGGTTATGTGACCAGCGATGCCTTCGGCGAGCCCGAGGGCGGCGAGAATGCGGAGGCCAGCGGCCAAACGTTCCTTGCGCCGCCGCCGATCCTCGACAATGCTTCCAGGTTCTGGCGGCGCAAGTCGGGCAAATGCGGGGGCGAAAGCGTTTTTCTTGAGGCGATCGGTTACGCCAGCGGCGCTGGCGATTGGCGCTTCGAGTTGCATCTGTTATTCCTTTCCTAGCTGCTTTAAGCAAGCACACGAGAACCTAGATCCACGGAACGCTGGCGTCCTTAAGAGGGAACCGAAAAGTCCCGAAAACTTGCGAAGCGCGCTATAAGGCCGCAAATGCCTACGCAGAAGCTGGCCTTTGGCCCATTTGTATTTGACGCTGCCTCGGGCGCGCTCACTCGGCAGGGCGTCCCCGTGCCCGCCAGCTACCGCGGCTTACTTCTGCTCGCTGCGTTCTTGAAAAGGCCCGGAGACGACCTTTCCAAGTCCGAGCTCATGGATACGGCCTGGAGGGGGTTGGCGGTCGAGGAAAGCAACCTGTCCGTGCAGATCGCTTCGCTAAGAAAACTCCTCGGCGAGCAACCGGGCGGAGGTGAGTGGATCGCGACGGCTCCACGCGTTGGTTATCGCTTTGCAGGCGAAGTCCATGGAGTAACGGCGCTTAAAGATGAGGATTCTGAGATCGCGCCATCCATCGCCGTACTCCCATTCGAAAACCTAACTCGGGACATCGAGCAGCAATATTTCGCCGACGGCCTTGCCGAGGACATCATCACACGACTCGCGCGACTGCGCTGGCTCTTCGTCTCGGCGCGCAATTCGTCTTTCACGTTTCGCGCCAAGGCCCACGACGTGCGCGAAATCGGTCGAGCGCTCGGCGTGCGCTACGTCTTGAACGGCAGTGTCAGGCGCTCAGAAGAGCGACTGCGCATTGCGGCGCAGCTTTCCGATGCCGTGACCGGGCGGCAGGTATGGGCGGAACGCTACGACGTCGAGCTTGCCGACTTCTTCGCGCTGCAGGATCAGATCACAGCCAGCGTCGTCGGTACGATTGAGCCGCAACTCTTTGCGGCCGAGCAGGAGCGATTCCGAACCCGCCGCCCGGAGAGCCAGGACGCCTGGGGCTATGTGATGAAGGCGATGCCCTATGCGTGGACCTGGGTCTCGACAAAGGACATAACGACCGCGCAGGACCTACTAAAACGCGCGCTTGAGATCCGGCCGGACTATCCGCGCGCCTTGAGCCTGCTCGCTTGGAGCCGAGCCGCGACTTACCAACTCGGATGGTCGCAACCGCTCGAGACGATCGAGGAGGCGCGCGCCCTTGCACGCAAGGCGATCCAAGCCGACCCTGACGATCCCTGGGCGCATTTCGCCGCAGGCTGGGCGAACTCGGTGTCGCGTCGCTTTGACGAGGCGGTGGCCGAACTCACCGAAGCGATCGACATCAACCCGAGCTTCGCGTTCGCGCACATGATCCTCGGCTGCGCCTACGGCTACGGTGGAATGCCTGATGATGGCCTGCATCATTTATCGATTGCCACTCGCTTGAGCCCGCGGGACTTCACGCGCTCCGCTCATCTCTCGACCAGTGGCCTCTGTCACTTCGTCGCGGGGCGATTCAACCAAGCGGCGGACTGCGAACGGCGCGCCGTCGAGCTTCACCCTGATTTCGGTACCGCCTGGCGCACGTACGCCGCCTCGGCGGCCATGGCAAAGCGCAAGGAAGAAGCTGCGCTGGCTCTGAAGGAGGCGAAGCGCCTGCAGCCATCGCTGACTCTTGAGTGGATCGAAAAGTTCCATCCGATCGTGAAGGCGTCGGACCGCGGCGTGTACATCGAGGGATTGCGCGTGGCGGGCCTCAAGTAGGCCATTCCGAGGCGGCTGCGGCGTGTTTGGTCGCCGGCGACTTGGAGTTCATCCCTGAGCGGACAAAGGCGGCGGGAGCAATTTTCAAGCGTGGAGACCGCGCTCCGTCTGAGCCCACGCGACCCGCTGCGAAATATTTGGTAGCTTTTCATTTGCCATGCGCATGTGCATATTGCCGGGTGGGAGGTGGTCCCGCAATTTTGGACAGCTTCCCGTGAACGCTAAGTGGTTTTCCGCCGGGGTTGATCGCGCGGCTTCGTCTATCTGACCGCCGTCGTGGACTGCTGCAGCCGCTGCGTCCTCAGCCATCGCGTGTCGATCACGATGGAAGCGGATTTTTGCGTCGAGGCGCTGGAGGAAGCACTGGCCAGATACGGGAAGCCCGGGATTTTCAACACCGATCAAGGCAGCCAGTTTGGTGGACTTCGGTTTGTAATAGACGCAGCTGCGGCTGATGTTCAGGATCTTGGCCTGACGAGAAATCGGAAGGTCTTGGGCGCCATCGATCATCGCTTTGCGCTCAGCATGCCTGCCTTGATGAGCGCGCCTTCCAAAAAATAATTCTCCAGCGCCAACTCCCCGATTTTGGCGTGAAGCACTTTCAACGCCGCCGGCGGCGGAACGTTCGACGCCTCGGCTCCGAAAAGCCCGGCCGCTCCTTCAAGCAATTGCGCCTTCCAAGCCGTAATCTGGTTCGGATGAACGTCGAAGACTTGCGCCAACTCCGTCAACGTCTTCTCGCCCTTCAACGCGGCCAAAGCCACCTTCGCCTTAAAAGCCGATGTGTGGTTCCGGCGCGGTCGTCTGGTCATCATCTCTCCTGAAGCGCGGCGATACTCGCCGCCGTCAGGCGGAAAATCCACTTATCGTCCTGTCCACGTTTCCGGGGCCACCACTTTACGACCGCCGGGTCCCAAGGGTCTATTGTACTCGAGCAGCGCTAAAGGCAGATCATCGGCGTTCCCTCGCTCAAGCCTAGCCTACGGTGCGAAGCCCGTTCCCAACGCCTCGACGAATTCCATGGGCGCGTTTTCGAGCGTCATCGCATCACTCAGCGGCCGGAAATATCATATAGACCCCGAATCCATTCTATTCCCAAAAACATATCAGCGGAGCGCTCCTAGAGCATATTAGGTCGGGGTATCGGCGCCCGGCCAGCATGGCTGGGTCCGCACTAATCCAACGTTCAACGAAGCGCGCAAACGCGTCCACACGGCCTGGCAGCGCCTCATATGGCGGATAGTACGCCGTCAGCCAGATCTCTGGCGGGGTCCAGGCGGCGAGCACGGGCGCCAGCGCCCCCGACTCTAACTGCCTGCCGGCGATGAATCGCGGCAGTAGGGCGATTCCCCCGCCGAGCGCCGCCATCTCCGCGGCCAAATCGCCGTTGTCGCATTCGAAGGCGAAGTTCAGACGAACAGACTCGCGCTTCTTGGACGCCACATGCGAGAGGGACCAACGGTTGGAGGTCGCCTGATTGGCGTAGCCGATGCAGACATGCTCGACGAGGTCGCGCGGCGTTCGCGGCGCGCGGCGTCCGCGCAAATACCCGGGCGACGCCACCAGAAGCCGGGGAACGACGCAGATTTTCCGCCAGATGGTCGATTTCTCGCTCGGCGCGCCGGAGACGCGCAACGCCATGTCGAAACCCTCGGCTACGACGTCGACGAAGCGGTCCGTTAGGTTGAGCGACAGCTTGAGCGCCGGATGCAGCGCCTGGAACCTCGCCAGCATTGGCGGTAGCAGGCGGACGCCAAGAGAGAGCGGCGCGCTGACGCGCAACTCCCCCGTCAGCGCGCCCTGCGTCTCCTTGGCGCGTGCGTTCGCTATTTCGACGTCTTCGAGGATCGCCTTGACCGATTTGGCGTAGTCCTCGCCGGGCCGCGTCAGAGACACGCGCCGGGTAGTGCGAACCAGCAGCTGCGCGCCGAGCTCACTTTCGAGTTCGGCGACATAACGCGTGACGACCGAAGTCGACAGTTGCAGCCGCCTCGACGCGGCGGCGAAACTGCGCAGCTCGGCTACCGACAAAAACACCCGCATTCGTTCGATTAAGCCTGTCATGTCGAGCGTCCGAAACGATGTACGGAGATTATTGCGATTTCCGCAACGGTCAATCGCGCCGCCGACGTCTTCTCCGGGGCCGCCGCGCGCTTATCTTGAAGCCCGAACGCTGAACCCGGCGTGCGGAGGCCCAACATGGCAAACCTCAACCAGATTCGCGGACTGCACCACGTCACCTCACTGGCGGGGTCCGCGCCGCAGAATAACGCCTTCTTCACGAAGACTCTTGGCCTTCGCCGGGTTAAAAAAACGGTGAATTTCGACGCGCCCGATGTCTATCACCTCTACTATGGCGACGAACTCGGGCGACCCGGCAGCGTGATGACCTACTTTCCTTTCACCGACATCGCGCGCGGACGGCCAGGTGTCGGCGAGGTCGGCGAAACCGTGTTCGCGGTGCCTGAGGGCTCGCTACCGTTTTGGATCGAGCGTCTGGAGGCGGGGGGCGTCGATGGGCTGAAGTCGGACGAAGCCTTCGGCGAGCGCAAGCTCCACTTTGGAGGCCCCGATGGCGACGGCTTCGCGCTGGTCGAGGCGAAAGGCGACTTGCGCCAGGGCTGGGCGAAAGGCGGCGTCGACGCCGAGCACGCCATTCGCGGTTTCCATTCGGCCTCGCTCAGACTGCACGACGATGGCGCCACCGCGGAATTGCTGAAGTTCATGGGCTACGACGAGGTGGATCGGCTTGAAGACGTGCGGCGATTCGCAATTCCGCGTGGCAACGGCGCCGATTTCATCGACGTCGAGACGCTGCCCAACATCGCTCCGGCGCGTCAGGGCGCGGGCTCGGTGCATCACATCGCTTTCGCCGTGCCAGACCGTGCGTCGCAGCTGGAAGTAAGAAGCGCGTTGATGGACACCGGCTATCACGTCACGCCGGTGATCGATCGCGATTATTTCTGGGCGATCTATTTCCGCACGCCCGGCGGCGTACTGTTCGAAGTCGCGACCAACGAACCCGGCTTCGACCGCGACGAGGACGCCGCGCATCTCGGCGAGGCGCTGATGCTGCCGCGCCAGCACGCGCACCTGCGCCAGCAGCTCGAGAAGTTTCTCGAGCCGATTCCGGTTTGAAGGAGGCTCCCGTGAGTTTGGACACGTACAGATACGCGAGCTCGCCCGGATTGGGCGCTCTGGTGTTCGCCTTCCACGGCACAGGCGGCGACGAACGTCAGCTTTTGCCGCTGGCGCAGGAAATCTGGCCTGAGGCCAAGATCGTCGCGCCGCGCGGCGACGTCTCGGAGCAGGGAGCCCTGCGCTTTTTCCGCCGCAAGGCCGAAGGCGTATACGATTTCGACGACCTCGCGCGCCGGACGACCGTGATGGCGCAGTTCGTCGCGGCTAACAGGTCGCTCGCGCCCGACCGCCGTGTGGTCGGGATAGGCTACTCCAACGGCGCCAATATCCTGGCCTCCGTCGCCTTCGCCCAGCCCGAGCTGTTCGACGACCTCGCTCTGATGCATCCGCTCATTCCGTGGCGGCCAGCCGACGACGGCCGACTCGCGGCGACGCGCGTGCTCATCACGGCGGGCAAGCGCGACCCGATCTGTCCGCCGAACCAAACCTTGGCGCTCGCCGAGTTCTGGTCACGTCAGGGCGCAGATGTGAAACTCGAATGGCACGAAGGCGGCCACGAGTTGCGCGACAGTGAGATTGAGGCATTGAAGCGATGGCGCGAAGCCGCCCCCGTCGGCTGATGAGGCGCCGCGTTGGCGCTGCTGCTGGTCTATTTCGTGCTCGCGGGACAGTATGAATGTTGGGTTCGCCCGCGAGGAGCGCGCGCGGGGTGTAGCCATCCTCATGGCAGATCGCGAAGCGGCGCGGCTGTGCGCTTTCGACCGATCCTGATGACTTCGTTCGCTTTCATCCTCGGCGTGTCGCGGCTGGTGCTGGCTACGGGCGCCGGGGCCAACGCGCGCAATTCTATCGGTATCGCGGCGTGATTGCGTGGACCTGCGTGGCCGTGCTGTTCGTGCCCTTTCTATGTGGTGCTTCAGCGCTTTGAAGAGTGGCGCACGCGACGCTCCGCGCCGGGCGGGGTCAATGCCGAGTTGGCGCTGCCGCCCGGTCGAGATTGCAAAGCGAGCGGGGTATTTGTATTTGGCGATAATGAGCGAAAGGGCATAACAAAAGGAAAGACGCCAGACACGCGTATTTCATAATGGACGAGGGAGAGCAGCATGTTAACTTCAAAAGGTTTCGACGCCTTCTATCAGCCAGGTGGAGTGTTTTTCAAGGTCATTGCGGTGGCGGTTTGCTGTCTAGCTTGGCCCGCCTTCGGCGCGCGACATGCAGGACCGTTCGCTCCCTTCGCCGGCAATTGGCGAGGGAGCGGGCGTGTCGAGAGCACGGATGGAAGGTCGGAGCCGATCAGTTGCCGAGCCCGCTACGATGTAACCGCGGGCGGGGCGAGCCTCTCTCAATCGCTCGTTTGCGCAAGCGACAGCTATCGGTTCAATGTCCAATGCGATGCCGCCGCCGACGGGGATAACGTCACGGGCAATTGGCAGGAGACGAACTCGAAACGTTGGGGGACCTCTTCGGGGGCAGATCGGCGACGGGGATTTCGAGGGCTCAGTGGAAGGTCCGGGCTTCACCGCCGCCATCTCGCTGCGAAGCAACGGTCACAAGCAGGTCGTTCGGATCCGACCTCAAGCCCAATTCATTTCTGAGGTGATTGTCACCCTGAGGCGCGCTAACTAACCCGCATTTCTCGAAGCTCCGAAACGCCTAAGCTACCCGTCGCCGCCTGGCGGCGAAACATCCCTGATTTCACCCTCGCCGTTGGCGGCGGCGTTCGGCACAGCGCAATTGACAACACGACGCATTGCTAGCGCCTCGAACGTCTCGCCCGTCTCCAAGAAAATAGCGAGCTTGCCGGAATACGCTTCGTAACGGCGGATGATCACGTCGACATACAACGGGTCAAGTTCGAGCCCGCGGCATACACGTGCGGCCTTGGCCGCCGCTATCAGCGTTGAGCCGAGAAAGGGGTCCAGAAGGTGGTCGCTAGCGCGCTCGCCAGTCGCCATCCTGCTATCGATCTTTGGCGCGCGATTCTCGCCAGCGCGCGGAGCAAGGGCGCGGGAAAAAGACGACCGTTTGGAACCTGCGCATGATCGGTCGGCCGAAAATCAAGAATTTCGGCGACAGCCTAAACGCCGAAAAATTGCATGTTTGAGAGCGCGGCCCGCGAGCCCCGTGCAAAATGCGCCTCTCACAGCAATCCGTGTGGGCGTTAGTCTGCCGAGGTTGCTTTTCACGAATCCGATGAGTAGCAAGATAACATGCACTTTCGCGATCAATGGAGCGCGGTGTCGAACCGCATTCGGGGCTTGGCTGAGGCCCTGCAACCTCCCGCGGCGGTGCTAAAAATTCACTCTGGGAACTCATTTTCTGTTGCGAATTGAGCACGTGGGGAAAATCGGCCGCGACCTGAGGAATTTCCACGACGATTTTCGTTCTGCGCTCCCAAAGCAGGCATTAACGGCAATCAACGATATACTCAGCCAACTTCCGAACTCCCCTCAGCTTCTCAACGACATCGCAGATACGCGGCGGGAGCGGGCTTGGGCTGCGGTTGTCCTGCTTAGCGCATTCGAATCCGAGATGACTCTTGCGCTATCAGACACACAAGAGGACATTCTCGCGAGAACGGAGCGGGCCATTAGTCATCTCCAACGCTCGATAGATGCTGATCAGAAAATAAAATCTGATTGGCAGGATGCATTCAAAAAGGGGGAAGTATTTTGCGAAAAGCTCGGGGCCGTGCACTTACTATTGCATGGAATTTACGCTTTTAAAGTCAGCGCCGAAGGAGCCAGAACCGACCTTGTCTATCAAGAACCGGCGCAACAATATGGTGAAGCCGCCTTCGCTGAGGGTTTGGTGCTCACAGAATGGAAAACGGTGACACCGGACGATGTTACGCAGAAATGCGAACAGGCGCGCTCGTAAGCGGCCAACTATGCATATGAAGCGCTTGGAGGCTTGGAGTTGACCAGCTATCGCTACATCATTGTCGTGTCCTCCGATTATGTGGCCCTCCCCGACACCCAAAGTCTGGCGGGCGCAGTTTATCTGTATCGAAACATAGCAGTTTCGCCAAAAGTACCGTCGCGCGCGAAATTTGCCGCCCCGGCGATTGGGCCATAACGAGGGATGAAGCCTCTTGCGCTCGATTGCGCAGAGCTACAATGTGACGAGGGGTTCTTCTCTTGAGTTCGGCTTTCGATATGAACAGAAGCCGATCGGGGATGTCGTTTCGTTTTGCGGTCGATTAGCGCGTTAAATTCGTCAAACGCGCTTCCCCGTCATCTCGGCTTTTCTGTCCGAAATCGCCCGACAGAATGGAGGAATCATTTGTGCGTCATTTCGTACGCAGTCGCGTGTCTATTTCCAGATAGCATGCTTTTTCAATGGCTTACATACGATTTTGGCGGAAGCGGTGAGATTCGAACTCACGGTGGGGTTTCCCCCACGGCGGTTTTCAAGACCGCTGCCTTAAACCACTCGGCCACACTTCCAAGCCGGTCCAGAGACCCGGCGGATTGCATCCCTTTGCCGCCGGGGCGCAATGTCGCGTTTTCGTTTTCCGCCGGCCGCCCGACTCTAGTGTCTGCTCGACAACGCCGTCAATACGCTCCGCGGCGAAGGCGCGGCGTCTCGTCGACCTCGCCGGACGACGGCCTCGTCGGCGGGAAAGACGCCCTGCCGCCTCACTCCAGGTTGGTGTGGCGCGCGCGCATCGTCTCGGAGGTCTCGTTGAAACGCGGGCGCAGTCTGAGAATGACAAGCTCGAAGGCGATCATCTGCGATGTCTCGAACAGCGACCCCATCGGCAGCACCGAAAGCTTGGCGCCGCGGTCGTCGGCCATGGTCTGCGCGGGGATCACGGTGACGACGTCGACCTCGGCGGCGAGGCCGCCCTTGGGTTGGCCGGTGACCAGCAGCGTGCGCGCGCCGGCGGCTTTGGCGATGCCGGCGAGCGTGCGCGCGGTCGCGAGGTCGCCGGGCCCGGCCGAGACGATCAGCAGGTCGCCGGCGCCGACCGGCAGGCGTCGTCATGTCGCCCCAGACGGCGACGTTGCGCCCCATGTGGAACAGCCGCATCGCAAATCCGCGCATCTGCAGGCCTTCCCGGCCCAGTCCGAACACGACGATGCGCCTGGCCGCGACAATTTCTTCGATCAGCCCGTCGAGCGCGTCGTCGGGCATGGCTGCGAATACGGCTTCGAGATCTTCAAGGCGCCCTGACGCCAAAGCGTTCAACGTTTCCATCCCAGCTTCCTTTGGCTCGGGGTTAGACTCGACTTTCGCTCACGATCGGACACTCCACCTTGATCTGCCTCGGCCTCGGTCATCGCGCCGGGGACGGCGTCGATCAACCATTCGGCCGCGATGGCGCCCATCTCGAAATGCGGTAGCAGCACCGTGGTCAGCGGCGGATGCAGGTGTTGGGCGATTTCGCGGTCGTCATAGCCCATCACGGCGACGTCGTCGGGAATTTTCAGATTGAGTTCGCGCAAGGCTTCGTAGCAGCCGACGGCCATCAGGTCGTTGGCGCAGAAGATCGCGGTCGGCGGCGCGGCCAGCGCCATCAGCGCCCGCGTCGCCTCGTAGCCCGAAACCGGCTGCCAGTTGCCGTCGCGCACGAGATCGGGATCGAACGGCAGATCGGCGGTGGCGAGCGCCTGCCGGTATCCGCGCAGGCGGTGGCGCGCGGCCTCCATGCTGCCCTCGCCGTTGACATAGCCGATGCGCCGATGGCCGGCGCGGATCAGCACGTCGGTCGCGGCGTGGCCGCCGGCGACTTCGCCCGGCGCCACGGACGCGTACGCGGCGCCGGGCGCGTGGCAATTGAGCAGCGCCATCGGCGTCGGCGACGGCCACCTCGGCGCCTCGATGAGCCTGCGTGTTGATGGTGGCGTAGACGAGCCCCACCAGAGGCAGCGCCGCCATTTGCTTGAGCGCCGCCGCCTCCATGTCGGCGTCGCCGCGCGTCGCCATAACGGTCACCGTCAAACCATGGGTCCACGCCTTCTCCCGCACGCCGTCCAGGCCGATGGCGGTCCAGGGGTCGGTGGAGAGTTCGTCGCAGACGAAGCCGATCGTGGTCGCGCTCGAGGGCGCCGGCGCCGCGACGCGGCGCGCCGGCTGATAGCCCAAGCGCGCGGCGGCCTTGATCACGCGCTGGCGGGTCAACGGCGACAGCCGCGCGCCATCGGCATGATTGAGCACCAGCGAAACGGTGGTTTGCGAGACTTTCGCCTCGTTGGCGACGTCGATCATCGTCGGGCGACGCATTTGGGAGTTTCGCACACGCGCGACAGGCAGGCCCGCCGCAAGGTGTTTGCCTGCGCCCTCGAGAGCGTCGTCGCCATCCCGCATCTCTTCCCCAAACGCGTTGCGAATATTATTAGCAGACCAACGTTATGAAATTACGCGAGAATGTCAAATAGTTTATCAAACCCATTGACAAGCTTTAGCGCTTTATTATCATCGCCGGCAATGGGGCGCGAGAGTGGCGCGGCGCCAACGCCGGCGACGATCGTCTCGCGGGCCCCTCAGTCGAACGGCCGTAGCGCCGTCGCGACGCGCTCGGTTGCGCGGGTCGCCTAGAGGAGGAAGCAAGAATGCTTATTACACGCAGAAATGTGCTGATCGGAACCGCGGGCGCCGCTGCGGCGTGGACGATCGCGCCGGCCTTCGCCGATTTACCCGTGCTGAAGAAGAAAGATACGTACAAGGTCGGCTTCGCCCAGACCGAGAGCAACAATCCCTGGCGTCTGGCGCAGACCGCCAGCATGAAAGACGAGGCCGCCAAGCGCGGTTGCCAGCTCGTTTACACCGACGCCGCCGGATCCGCGGCCAAGCAGGTCGCCGACGTCAACAGCATGATCGCGCAAGGCGTCGATTTCATCTTCCTCGCCCCGCGGGAAGAAAAGCCGCTGGCGACCGCCGTGCTCAACGCCAAGAAGGCCGGCATCCCGGTGCTCGCCGTCGACCGCGACCTCGATCAGGCGATCGCCAAACGCGGCGTCGACTACGTCGCCTTCATTGGCTCGGACTTCATTCTGGAGGGTCAGCGAGTCGCGGACTGGTTGATCCAAAAGACGGACGGCAAGGGCAAGATCATCGAGTTGGAAGGCACCATCGGCTCCTCGCCGGCCAACGATCGCAAGAAGGGCTTTGACGACACCATCAAGGCCAAGGCGGCTGGCTTGGTCCTTCTCGCCAGCCAGTCCGGCGATTTCTCCCGCGACAAGGGGCGGCAAGTGGCGGAGACTTTGCTGCAAGCGCATCCGGACGCCACCATCGTTTACGCCCACAACGACGAAATGGCGCTCGGCGCCATCGCCGCCATCGAGGCGGCCGGGAAAGTCCCCGGCAAGGACATTCTCGTCGTCTCGATCGACGGCGAGAAGGACGGACTGCTGGCGATCGCCGCCGGCAAGCTCGGCTGCTCGTGCGAGTGCAACCCGCGCTTTGGACCCTCCGCCTTCGACATCCTCTACAAATACGGCGCCGGCGAGAAGATCGCGCCCAAAATCATCAACCCCGACCACTTCTACGATGCGAGCAACGTGCAGGCCGCGCTTCCCACCGCCTACTGACGCGATCGCTTAAGCTGTAGTAGAAGTCCCTCCCGCCGGCGGCCTCGCCGGCGGGAGGCGCGTCTGACGGACGCGTGCGCGTCGGAGCATCAGAAAGCATGTCGTCGTCCGACCCCCTGCTCGTCATGCGCGACATCGACAAGCGTTTCCAAGGCGCGCACGCGCTCATAAAGGCTGGGCTGGAAGTCGAGGCCGGCGAGATCATGGCGTTGGTCGGCCAGAACGGCGCCGGCAAGTCGACGCTGATCAAGGTGCTGACCGGCGCTTATGGCCGGGACGCCGGGACAATCGCTTTCGCCGGCCGGCCCATCGCGTTCGCCTCGCCGCAGGAGGCGCAGCGCGGCGGCGTCAGCACGATCTTTCAGGAGATCAATCTCGTCCCGTTTCGTTCGGTCACCGAGAACATCTTTCTCGGCCGCGAGCATAAGCGATACGGCCTTCTCGACTGGCGGCGGATGAACGCGGAGGCGGCGGAGGTGCTGCGCCGCTTCGCGGTCGAGATCGACGTTCGCCGGCCGCTGATGGGCTATTCCACCGCCGTCCAGCAGATGGTCGCCATCGCGCGCGCGGTGTCGTTCAAGGCGCAACTCGTCATCATGGACGAGCCGACCTCCTCTCTCGACGAACGGGAAGTGGCGGTTCTTTTCGACGTCATGCGGCAACTGAAGCGCCAGGGCGTCGCCATCATCTTCGTCAGCCATCGGCTCGACGAACTCTTCGCGGTCTGCGACCGGGTGACCGTGATGCGCGACGGGCGCACGATCATGACCCGCGCGATGACCGATATCGACAAAATCCATCTGGTTTCCGCCATGCTCGGCCGCGACGTCGAGACGGTGCGCGGCCACGCGACCGGCTTCCGCGCGGCCTCGCGCGCGCCCGGCGACGAAGTGCTGGCCGTCGAGGGGTTGCAGATCGGGCGTCGGGTGCGCGACGCGCGGCTGGAAGTGCGGGCGGGCCAGATCGTCGGGCTCGCTGGGCTGCTCGGCTCCGGCCGCACGGAGACCGCGCGGGCGGTGTTCGGCGCCGATCCCCCGGACGCGGGTTCGATCCGCCTGATGGGAGAAAGCATCGTTCCGCGCGAACCGGCGCAGGCGATCGCCCGCGGCGTCGGCTATTGCAGCGAGGACCGCAAGGCTGACGGCATCATCCCGGATATGTCGGTGCGCGAGAACATCACGCTCGCGATTCTACCGCGGCTGGTCGCAATGGGCGTAGTCGACGAGGCGCGGCAGCGCGACGTCGTCGAGACTTTCATGAAGCGCCTCGCCATCAAGGCGTCGAGCGCCGAGCAGAAGATCCGTGAGCTCTCGGGCGGCAATCAACAAAAGGCGCTGCTGGCGCGCTGGCTTTGCGCCGATCCCAAATTGCTGATTCTCGACGAGCCGACGCGCGGCATCGATGTCGGCGCGAAGGCGGAAATTCAGTCACTGATCCGCGAACTCGCCGACCAGGGGCTTGGCGTGCTGATGATTTCCTCGGAGCTTGAGGAGATTGTCGAAGGCGCCGACCGCGTGTTCGTGCTGAGCGACGGCCGCACGGTAGCCGACCTCGCGCATGACGAGGCCACGGCCCCCGCCGTCATGGCCGCGATGGCGCATGAGGCCGACGCGCTGACAGGAGAGACCGCCCTTGGCTGACGCGCCGACCCTGCCGGCCAAGCGCGGCGGCCCCGAGGTCGCGGATTTCTTGCGCCGATACGCGGCGCTGACGGCGCTCATTGCGCTGTTCGTGTTCAATCTTGTGGTGACGCCGCATTTCATCAGCTTGCAGACGCTCAACGTCAACCTGACGCAGGTTGCGACCATCGTCATCGTCTCGGTTGGCATGACGCTGGTGATCGCGACCGGCGGCATCGATCTCTCGGTCGGCTCGTTGATGGCGATCGCCGGCGCGCTGGCGCCGCTGATCTTTCTGAGCCCGTTCGGTCGGTCCTACCCTGCCCTGGGCGATGCGCTGGCGTTCGTGGTTCCGGTCGCGGCGGCGGGGCTGCTGGGCGCATTCAACGGCTGGTTCATCACCCGCTTCCAAGTCCAGCCGATCGTCGGCACGCTGGTCATGTTCATCGCGGGGCGCGGCGTCGGCCAGGTGCTGACCAACGGCAATCTCCAGGTGTTCCACAATCCGGCGTTCCAATTCATCGGCCTCGGCCGCGTGTTCGGCGTGCCGTTTCAGGTGATCGTCATGCTGATACTGGTCGGCGCGGCGGCTTGGACGTTGAAACGCACGTTGTTTGGCCGCCACATCCTCGCGGTCGGCGGCAACGAGCGCGCGGCGCGGCTCGCCGGCGTTCCGGTCGCAAAAGTCAAACGGAGAGTTTATGCGATCAGCGGGCTTTGCGCCGGGATCGCGGGACTCGTCGTGGTGTCGATCAATTCTTCGAGCGACGCCAACCTCGTCGGGCTCGGCATGGAGCTTGACGCCATCGCCGCGGTCGCAGTCGGCGGCACCCCGTTCACCGGCGGACAGGCCAACGTCGTGGGTTCGCTGATCGGCGCGCTGCTGATCCAGTTGCTGCGCTATTCGTTGCTCGCCAACGGCGTGCCGGACGCAGCGGCGCTGGTGGTCAAGGGGGCGATCATCGCGCTGGCCGTCTGGTCGCAGCAACGGACCCGCAGATCATGAGCGCGACCCCACAGACACAGGCCCCGCCAAGTCGCCTCGCCCTTGCGGCGCAACAGCGCGTGCTCATTGCGCTGGCGGCGCTGGTCGCGTTCGGGGCGCTGCGCTACGACCATTTCCTCGGCGCCTACAACGTGCTTTCGGTGCTGCGCTACAACTCCATGTTCGCATTGACGAGCCTTGGCATGGGCTTCGTCATCATGACCGGCGGCATCGATCTCTCGGTCGGCACGACCGCGGCTTGCGCGAGCGTGGTGTCGGCGTTCTTGTCGCCCTATGGGCTGTTCCCCGGCCTGCTCGGCGGCTTGGCGATCGGCTTCGCCGTCGGCGCGCTCAACGGTTTCATGGTGACGCGGATGCGGATCCTGCCGTTCATCGCCTCGCTCAGCGCCATGCTGATGGCGAGCGGGGCCGCGCTGCTGCTTGCGCGCAATCAGTCAGTTTCCGTGTCGTACGACACGGATTTCATCTGGCTCGGGCAAGGGGATTTTCTGGGCCTTCCGGCGCCGGCGTGGATCGCGGCGGTCGCCTATGTCTATGGCTCGGTCACGCTCAATTTCACGAGCTACGGACGATACATACTGGCGGTTGGCGGCAACGAGGAGGCCGCGCGCCTCATGGGCTTGCCGGTCGACCGGGTCGTGTTCTGGACCTATGTGCAATCGGGCCTGTTCGCGAGTCTGGCCGGGGTCATTCTGGCGGCGCAGTTTGGCGCGGGCCAGCCGGCCGAGGGCGTAGGTTGGGAGCTGTTCTCGATCGCCGCTGTCGTCGTCGGCGGCACGCTGCTGACCGGCGGCGTCGGCTCGGTGGCGACGACGCTGGCCGGCGTGCTGCTGCTGGGCCTCATTTTCAACGTGCTCAATTTCGAAAACGGCCTCGGCTGGATCAGTCTCAGCGCCTATTGGCAATCGGTGATTCGCGGGTTGTTCCTGATGATCGTCGTCATGGCGAGTTCCGACACCGTGCGAAGAGCCGTCAGAAAACAGTGATTGGCGGGTTCGCGGCGCCGATCTAGCCCCGCGAGCGGCGCACGGGCGGGTTCGCCAGTCATCCCGAAGCATTCAAGGTTTCTCGCACTTTCGCGGCGAGTTCGTCGAACGAGAACGGCTTGCCGATCAGTTGGCGCCTTGGCGTCCAGGCGTCCGTGATGGACGATCGCGTTGCGGCGCGTAGCCGGTCATGAACAGAACCTTGAGGCCGGGCCTGCGGCGCGCCGCCTGATCGGCGAGTTGGCGGCCGTTGACGCCGCCCGGCATGACGACGTCGGTCAGCAGCAGATCGATCGTGCTGATCGCCGTCGAGCAGCCGCGAGCGCCGCCGCGCCGCTGTCGGCTTCCAGCACGCGATAGCCGAGCTCCTGCAGAATCTGGCTCGCATAGTTCCTGCAACGCGTCGTCGTCCTCGACGACCAGAATGGTCTCCGCCCCGATCGACCGCGAGACGTCGGCCGCCTGGCTCTCGCGCGTTCTCCGCGGATGCGCCCGATTCGCCTGGGAAGATAGATCTTGACCGTCGTGCCTTCGCCGACCTCGCTGTAGATCTTGACGTGGCCGGCCGACTGCCGGGCGAAGCCATAGACCTGGCTGAGGCCGAGGCCGGTTCCCTTGCCGACTTCCTTGGTGGTGAAGAACGGATCGAACGCGCGCTCGCGCGTCGGCCGGTCCATGCCGCGCCCGTGTCCGCGACCGCGATCATCACATATTGGCCGGGCTCGACGGGCTCGTTGAGCGAGGCGACATAGGCCTTGTCGAGCGAGGCGTTGGCGGTCTCGATCGTCAGCTTGCCGCCGTCCGGCATCGCGTCGCGCGCGTTGAGCGCGAGATTGAGCAGCGCGTTTTCGAGCTGGTTCGGATCGGCGAAGGTCGCGCCACAGACCGCCCGCCAACACCGTCTCCAGCACGATCGCTTCGCCGAGCGTGCGCCGCAGCAATTCGCTGAAGCCGGCCACCAGCTTGTTGGCGTCGATCGATTGCGGGGCCAGCGATTGCTGGCGCGAGAAGGCGAGCAGCCGGCTCGTCAGCGCGGCGGCGCGCTTCGCGCCCTGCAGCGCCATGTCCCTGAACGCGCTCGATTCTCGCCGCGATCGCCGGGTCCGGCAGGTTCGGCAGTTGACGGCCGATCACTTCGAGGCCGCCCAGCACGAGCGTCAGCAGATTGTTGAAATCGTGCGCGACGCCGCCGGTCAGTTGGCCGACCGCCTCCATCTTTTGCGACTGCCGCAATTGTTGCTCGAGACGGCGTCGCTCCGTCACGTCGTGGGCGCTGACGATGAGGCGGCGAGGCGCGCCGGGCTCGCCCGGCGCCGGCGTCGCGACCGCTTCGATGGTCGCGTCGCCCTGCGTCCTCTCGTATCGGTAGGGGCCGCCGCTTGCGCAGGCACGCCGTCAGATGGCGCGCCGATCTCCGCCGCCGACTGCGCGCGCCGAAAACCTCCTCGATCGTATGGCCGACCACCTGCTCTCGCGTCTTGCCGTAGAGTCGCAGCGTCGCGGGATTGACCTCCTCGTAGCGGAACTGGCCGTCGCCTTCCTCGATCAGCACGGCGTGGCATTCGGACGAGTGATGGAAGAACGTCTGGATCAGCGCCTCGCGTCGCGGCCAGTTGCTGCGTGCGCTCCGCGATCCGCGTTTCCAGCGTCTCGTTGAGCTCCGTCAGCTTCTGCTCGGCCTCCTTCGACGGCGGTGACGTCGTGGGCGACGCCGATGAAGCCGATGTGTTCGCCGTTCGGGCCCCAGCGCGGCTGCGATTCCGAACGCAGCCAGCGCCATTGGCCGTCGCCGCGCCGGTAGCGCGCCTCGAGCGTGAACGGCCGCAGCGAGCCCTCTCCCGCCTGCTGCTCGCGCAAGATGCGCGCGAGATCGTCGGGATGCAGCGCCTTGCGCCAATCGAAATTCACGGCCTCCTCGAGCGAGACGCCGAGAAACTCCTGGTAGGCGCGATTGACGAATTCGCGCAGGCCGCCCAGTCGGCTGACCCACATCGGCACCGGGGCGCTGTTGGCGATCGAGCGGAACCGCTCCTCGCTTTCGGCCAGAACCTTTCGGCGAGCTTGCGCGCCGGTGACGTCTTGGACGACGCTGTACATTCCAAGCGACGCGCCCGTCTTCGTCGCGATGCGGGACGTGCACGATTTCCGTGTGTATGGTCTGGCCCGAGCGCACGAAATCCGCTTCGTAGGTCACCGTCTCGCCCGCCAGCGCGCGCTCGACGAACGGCTGCCGAGCGGCGAACATCTCGGCGTCCATCAGATCCTCGAGCCGGCGCCCGACGATTTCGGCCAGCGGCCGTCCGAACCAGGCCTCGTAGGGTTTGTTGGCGAAGCGGAACGCCCGATCCTTGTCGACGTAGGAGATCAGCACCGGCAGCGCGTCGGTGATGGCGCGAAGCCGTCCCTCGCTGGCTTTCGCGGCCTGTTCGGCGTCTTTGCGATCGGTGACGTCGAAATCCGCGCCGATCATTTTGAGCGGCGCGGCCGTCGCGGTCGCGTTCGATTTCCGCGACCGACCGCATCCAGCGCACCTCGCCGTCGCTCGGGCGAACGATCCGGTATTCGGCCTTGTACTCCGCGATGCGCTTCGCGAGGGCTTCCGCAGCGACGTGCTCTCGATCGTCGCCCTGTCGTCGGGATGAATGCGCGCGACCCATTGCTCGCGCGTTTCCTCGCTCACGCTCGGCGGCATGCCATGGAGGTCGACGATATTCGCGCGAACGCCGCGCGAAAGCCGGCGATGAGATCGGCCTCCAGCCGCCCATGCCGCCGATGCGCTGAACGCGGGCGAGCTCCCGTTCGCGCTCGCGCAGCGCCTGCGCGGCCTGCCGGCGATCGGTGATGTCGCGAAACGCCGCGCCGATGCCGTCGCCGAACGGAAACGCGCGAATCTCGTGATATCGATCCGGGCGCCTGGCCGAATAGCTCTCAAACTCCTGCCGCGTGCGCTCCGACATCACCTGTCGGTAGCGCCGCTCGAATTCCGTGCCGACGATGCCGGGCGAGACTTCCCAAAGTCGCCTTGCCGATGACGTCGGCGCGAGACAGGCCGAAAATCGCCTCAGCCGACCGATTGAAGGCGGTGAAGCGCCAATCGGCATCCAAGGCGAAAAAACCCTCGCCGATCCCCTCCAACAAGGCGTCCAAAGACGCGCCCGAGTCGGCGCCGCCGGGCCAGGACGACCCGTGGCCATGGTTAGCCAGTTCTATTGTGGGCCGCGATCCCGAGGGATTCGCGTCATTGCTGCTTTTCACCTCACCCCTCTAAGGCGACGCGAGCCCGACGCCGGAGCCAGGATGCGCGGCGAACCATAGGCCAAAAAGGCTATCGCGTAAAAGGCGCGTGTGGACCGCCTACCGCGCGCGGTCCATCGCAGCCTTGAAAAGGAAGAGTGAGCGTCGCAGAACTTCGCTCAGCGCGGCGCGAGCTGAGCGATGAGCGAATTCGTCGCCGCCACCGCGGCGCCGAATCCCGCGGCGCTGAATTCGTTCATGACGAAAAAGACCGCGACGCCGCGCGTCGGCGCGATCGCGAGATAGGCGAAACTGCCCTGCAGGCCGCCGGTCTTCTGCAGGATCAACGGCCGGTTGCCGTCGGGCATGTTGATCACCCAGCCCAGGCCCATCGCATCCATCGGCCCCGCGTCGTCCAGCCCGGAGACCGACGTCAGCCCGTCGCGATAGAGATAGGCGGCGTGGTCGAGCAGGCGCAGATCGCGGTCCGTCGTCGCGGAGCGATCGAGATGCCATTTCATCCAGCGCGCCATGTCGTTGGCGGTGGTGTGCAAGCCGCCGGCGCATTCGATGCTGGTCGGCGTGTGCGCGGCGGCCATCGGCGATCCGTCGAAATTGTGGCCCTGCATGACGCGCGCTTCATCGCCGGGACGCAGGTTGAAGACGGTGTCCTTCATGCCGGCGGGATCGAGAACGCGCTCCTTCAGCAGTTCGGCATAGGGTTTTCCGCCTGCATTCGCCAGCGCCGCGCCGAGCAGATCGAAGCCGTAGTTCGAATAGAGCGCCGCCGTGCCCGGCGGAAACAGCAACGGATCGGTCTTGAGGTCGGCGATCTGCGCCTCTTTGGTGTTTGTGCCGAAGGGATCGTCGGGCGGCCCATCCTCGCGCGGGACTTCGCGCGGCAGACCCGACGATTGGGTCACGAGGTCGATGAGCCGGATCGCGTGGCCGTCTCGTCTCGGGCAGCTTGACGTCGTAGCCGAGCCGGTCCTGCAGCCGATCTTCGAAACGCACTTTGCCGTCGAGGACCAGGCTCGCGAGCACTTCGCCGCAAAACACCTTGCTGATCGAGCCGATGCGAAACATCGTGTCGCCGTCAGGCGTCTTCCCGCCGCTTGTCGGCGATATCGCCGAAGCCGGCGAAGGCGACGTCGCCGTTGCGCACGGCAATCAGGATGAAGCCCGGAACCTTCGCGGAGAGAAAAGTGATCGTGCCGGTGAAATTGACCGCTTCCTTGAGCAATCGGTCTTCCGCGGCGGCGCTCGTGGATGCAACAACCGCCCCCAGAATCGCCGCCGCGGACAGAAGGTTGATCGAGTTTCTCAATCGCGTCATGCAGCGCTCCCTATCGAGGACAAAGCGTATCATGCTATGTGAGGAGGGAATAGCAGCGGGGGGCGGCCCGCTTTGCCGCCGGCTCGAATGGCTGTAGCGTGCGGCAGGACAGAGTTCGGAGGCCGGTCGGCGGGCTCGTCGGACAAGGGCGAACGTGGACGTGAACATGCCAATGACCTGCTCCGCGCGACGCTCGTCGGCGCGCACGTTTCTCGGGCGCGTCGCCTGTTGGCTCATCGCCGGCGTCGTCATGATCGGATGCGGAAGCGCCCGGGCCCAGGCAGGGAGCGCGACGGGCCTCTATCCCGTCGGGATGCAGCAGATGGACTATGTCGTCGAGGACGGCCGCCACCTTGCGTTCGCGCTGTTCTATCCCGCGGCTCGGCAAGACGCGGCCGCGCCGCCCAACCCGCTGCTGTTTTTCACCAACCTGCACTTTCGGGCGCAGGCGCCGATTGTCGACGACGAGCAGAAGCGCCCGCTGATCATGTTCTCTCACGGCGCCGGCAGCAATGGCCTCTACTACGCCTGGTTCGGCGAGTATCTGGCCGCGCGCGGCTATCTCGTCGCCATGGTCTACCACTACCGCGCCAACACCTATGATTCGACCGTGATGTATTTGAGGAGCAAGCTGTGGCAGCGGCCGCGCGACCTCTCGCTCGACATTACGAATCTGCTGCGCGACCCGAAATGGGGGCCGCGCATAGACCCCGACAAGATCGGCGTCGCCGGACATTCTCAGGGCGGATTCACCTCGCTTTGGATCGGCGGCGCCAGGGTCAATGCCGACCTCTATCGCGCCTATCTCAAGGGTTGGAAAAACAATCCCGTCGTGCCTGAATATTTACGAGCCGATTTGCCGCTTGATCCAACGCCGGCGCTCGACGTCGGCGATCCTCGCGTCAAGGCCGCCTTCGCCATGGCGCCCGGCGATGTGCGGGGATTTGGCATGGACGACGCTGGGCTGCGGCGACTGAGTTTGCCCACCTATATCATTGTCGGCGCCCGAGACACCCAAGCGCCCGTCAAGGAGAACTCCGAATACGCGGCGCGCTATATTGCAAATGTTCAACTGGAAATCATGCCCGGCCTGGTCGACCACGAGATCTTCGTCAACGAGTGCGACGCGCTGGGCCGCGATACGTGGCCCGAGGCCTGTATCGACGCGCCCGGCGTGGATCGGCGTCAATGGCATGAGCACATAGGCGCCGTGGCGTTGCAATTCTTCGACCGTAATCTGGGCGTGAAGCGTACTGGCGAAAACTGACGGCTTTCCTGTCGAGCGACGCTGAGCGTCAGGGCATGAGTTGACCGCCGTTCACCTCAAGAATTTGGCCGATGACATAGCTCGACAGCTTTTCGGAAGCGAGAAATAGATAAGCGCCGACGCAATCCTCGGCGACGCCCAAACGGCCGGCGGGGATTGTCTTTCGGATCGCCTCCAGCAACTCCGCCGTGGAGTAACGGTCGTGAAACGGCGTCATGATGACCCCGGGCGAGACGCCGTTCACCCTGATGTTCTCGCCGATCAGTTCCTTCGCGTGCCCGCGCGTGATCGTGGAGACGAAGCCTTTTGCCGCCGCGTAGAGCATCGCGCCGCCGGCGCCCCCATTGCGGGCCGCGATGGACGTCGTGTTGATGACGAAGCCGCCCTTTTCCGCGAGCCACGGCCGCGCCGCGCGCGTCATCGAGATGACCGAGCGCGCGTTGAGATCGATGACCTCGCTGATGTGTTCGTCGGTAGCCTTGAGCGAATCGACGCGGCCCAACATGAGGCCGGCATTGTTGATTAGGCCGTTGATCCCACCGAACGCTTCCGCCGTTTTCGCAGCCATGGCCTCGCAGTCGCGAGGATCGGTGACATCGCCTTTCAGCAGCAGCGCCGCGCCGCCTTTCTCTTCAATCTCGATGACCAACGCCTTCGCCGGCCCCTCGCTCGCGTGATAGTTGACGCCGACCTTGGCGCCCTGCGCGGCGAAGGCGCGGACCAGCGCCGCGCCAATCCCGGTCGAGGCTCCGGTGATGAGCACGGATTTTCCGGCGAGATCGGGAATGACGAGATTCATGTCGGGCGCTCGCGAAAAGCAAAGAAGCCATTGGCTTGGAATGCGCAGCCTAGCGGACAAACGTCGCGCTTGTCGAGGACGGGCGACGGTCTAGGCAGCCTCAGGCGACGCGTTCGCGCGGCGAGGCGGCCAGAGCCAAGCCGCGTCAGGGCGCGCGGTGGATGGGATCGACCCAGTAGACCTCTTCCGGCTTCTCGACGGGCTCCACGTCGGCGATGTTGACCACGACGGCCTCGTTATCGGAGCGAACCAGCACGCATTCGAGGGTCTGATTGGGATCGGCGTTGATTTCCTGATGGGGCACGAAAGGCGGCACGTAGATGAAATCTCCGGGCCCCGCTTCGGCGACAAATTGCAGCCGCTCGCCCCAGCGCATTCGCGCGTGGCCCTTGACCACGTAGATTACGCTTTCCAACTCCCCGTGGTGATGCACGCCGGTCTTGGCGTTGGCGGCGATGCTCACGGTTCCCGCCCAAAGCTTTTGCGCGCCCACGCGCGCATGGTTGATGGCCGCCTGACGATACATGCCCGGCGTTTGCGCCGTGTTGGCGTCCAACTGATCGCCCTTGATGACCCGCACGCCGTCGTGCTTCCAACGCTCGGAATGGTCGCTATGGTCGTGATCCGCACTCATGGATAGCTCCTCTTTCGCCGCGGCGCGTCGCCCTGCGCCTCACGACGCCGCCACGCGGGGCCAGCGCAGTCAAGAGACCAAGGTCCGCCGCAGTCATAGCGAGCAGCCTAGCATAATCGTCGGCGGATTCCCCTCGGGTGAGCGCCGGATGCCGACGCATGCGTTCGCTGCGCCTTCCGCCCCAAAAACAGGCCATGTCTAGAGCGCGTCACGGCATAGGTGAGAGGCTATCCGTTACGCCGCGTTTCGACGCAGCTTCGCCCTTAAAATCATGAAGTAGGCGGCGCGGGCGGCGAGGAACGCGGACGCCGCCATCGCGACCCAGGCGACCGGCTGATTGGCGATCGAGCGGTGTTCGAGCGCGGCGTCGACCAGGATCATGCCGTTGCCGATGCAGCCCGCCGCGCCGCCGATCCCCATGACAAGCAGCAACTTGAACGACACCTTGCTGGCGAAGCCCCGCGATTTGTCCCGCCATGTGATGCGCTCGTGGGATCGCGGCAGATCGACGAGCAATGGACGCAGCCGCCGCATACTGTAGAGATGCATCAGTGCGAAATATGGCAAAAACATCGCCGTGCCCAAGAGCGTCGAGTACAGCAGAATTGCGTTCGGCGTCGCGCCGACGCGGCCGACGAGGATGGCGCTGGTGATCGCGCGGCGCTGGTCGTCGACGACGTTCACCTTCATCCCGCCGGGCCCAAACGGACTGGAAGTCGGCGCGCCGTGCTTGCCTGTCGCGGCGATCCAGGTCGTGGTGATCGTGGCGTTTTTCCCGGGCGAGCCGCTCACGTGACAAACAACCTTGGCGCCGGCCGCTCCAGCCAACGTCACGGTGCTGCCGTCCCGATTGATCGGCTGAATATAGGAGGTCGTTTCCCCGGTCGCGTTCGTCACAGTGACGCTGAGCGACGCCCCTTGCAAGGCGCGCCACAATGTCCCTCCGACAAGCGCCAGGGGAATCAGAAATCGCCGCGGCGATCACGATCGGCGTGAGCCGCCTGAGGGTTTCGCGAAGGCGCGCGGAGATTATCGATTTCTGAGCCTCGGTCACGAAGTAGCGCCGGCGCGGGCCAAAGAACCAGGGATTGTGCGTCTGAAACACGAAGCCGCCGGCGACGCGCGTGAAGGCGAGTTCCTCCACGCCGTTGTAAAGTCCAGCCATGATGCTCTCCCGCCCTTCGTCTCCTCAAGAGGTTACGGGACGCCGGCGCAAGGACCCGCAAGCCCGATGGCGCCAAATGCGCAACACGAACGAACGAGTCTTCAATCGGCCCAAACCACGCCGCGGGATCGTTCGACCTCGGTGAAACCATAAAAGTATTCGCTAAATTCGGCGTTCGCTTTCTGGCCTCCGACGAGATTGCGCGCGAACTTCCCGCCTCCCCTTTGCCGCCGAGCCACGAGCGCGCCGTATTCGCGCGTTAGATTTTACAATCTCGCATCGTCTTTCGCGTGCTGAGAGTCGCCTGTTCTGCAATCGCCGACATTGCTCGTAGCGGATGCTATCCGCTAAGACGTGACAAGCTCGGCGCTAAATCGCAAAGGCGCTCGGCCGCCGCAAGCGGAGAGTTCAAATTCGCATGAGAGGATCGATGCCCTCAAGATATGGTTATTATTTGCTCGGGCTCGCGGCGTCTGCGCTTATTGCGCTCCTTGTCGGGTCAACCGCGTCGAAATCAAACTACGAGGGACGCACCTTCCTTACCGATGCCGGCCAAGCCATGGCGACAATGGATATCGGAATGATGGCCCATACAACTGGCGATGTGGACCGTGACTTCGTCCAGATGATGGTCCCACATCATCAGGGCGCCATCGAAATGGCGGTGGCGGAACTTCGCTACGGACACGACGAACGACTGAGGCGGATCGCGCAGGAGATCATAGTCGATCAGCAGCAGGAGATCGCCGCGATGCGGCTCGCGCTCGGCCAACCGCTACCTCCTTCGGTCGCGACGCCGGATCAGCCTTCGCTACCCAGGCACGCTCCGTCGTCGACCGCGCTCCCGGTCAAAATCTGCAAGGGAAGTCCGCGATGAAAAGTTGCCTGCTGAGACCAGCTTGGCTTGCCGGCTTCGTGTCGCTGCTTTCGATCATGGCGGCGTCGGCGGGTCAGGCGCCTGGCCCCGCCGCTTCGCCCGATATTCCGATCACCCATCGCGACCGAGTCTACGCCGCTGAGCAATTTTCCAACACGGTGTCGGTGGTCGATCCCGTTGACAATAAGCTGCTCGGCGTGATCCGCCTTGGCGATCCGCAGCCGCAAAACTTCAGCCCGCTCTACAAGGGGCAGCTGCTCGTCCACGGCATGGGCTTCTCGCCCGATCACAGAACGCTGTCGGTTGTCTCGATCGGGTCGAATTCGGTCACGTTCATAGACACCGCGACGAACGCGGTGAAACACACGACCTACATCGGACGCTCGCCGCACGAGGCGTTCTTCACGCCCGACGGGCGCGAGGTCTGGGTGACTGTTCGCGGAGAAAACTATGTCTCCGTCATCGACGCCGCCACGTTTGAAGAAAAGACCCGAATCGTCACGCCGGGCGGGCCGGGCATGACGATTTTCTCTCCGGACGGTCGATATGGCTACATCTGCTCGTCGTTCAATCCGGTCACGGTCGTTGTCACCGTCGCCGATCACAAGATCGTCGGTCAAGTCGCCCAGCCGAGCCCGTTCTGCCCGAACATCGCGGCGTCGCCCGACGGCGAGCAGGTATGGTTCACGCTCAAGGATATCGGGGAGGTCGTGGCCTTCTCGGCGACGCCGCCATTCGGCGTCCTCAAAGTGCTCGACACGGGGCCGATCACCAATCACGTGAACTTCGTTCGCAACAAACTCGGTCAGTTCGCCTACGTGACCGTAGGAGGCTTGAACGAGGTTCAGGTATTCCGCACCCGCGACTTCGCCAAAGTCGCGACCATTCCGGTTGGCAAGCTGCCGCACGGGCTCTGGCCATCCGGCGACGGAACCCGCATTTATGTCGGACTTGAGAATGACGACGGGCTGGCTGTCATCGACACGCTGACGAATAAGCTAATCGCTACGGTCCCGATCGGACAAGCGCCTCAGGCTTTGACCTATGTGCCCGACGCCGCGTCGGTCGGCGACGGCGCGGAGGGTCTTCAACCGCTCGGCGTTGCAGGACAATCCGCGCATTTGATTTTGACGTCGATTAAAGACCCCGGCGGCGCGCCAACCAGCGTCAGCCTCTTCGACCAGGGTCTGGTCCAGGTGTTGCAGGCCTCGGTCACCGGGCTCGCGCCAAAGCAGCCCTATATCCTCGCTCTCTCAACCAAACCCGATGGCGGCGGCGCCATCGAGCCTCTCGCATCCTTCATCACCAACCCCGCGGGTTCCGCGATCGTCGACGCGGTTGGCCCCATCCGACAGATCATCGAAGCTTCCGGCGCCGCGCCGCGCAGGTACCTGATCATAGCAGAAGGAAAAGCTGCTCAAATCGGCTCGGTGGTGCAAGTGCAGGGCGCCGAATAAAGTCCGGGCGCTATATCTCAGTCGCCTTATAACCACCACATCAAGAGTATGCCCCATGATAGACCGCCGCGACTTTTCGACTCTGCTCGCCGCCGCCGCGCTGTCGCCCGCAATCCCGGGCTTCGCCCGCGCTCAATCCCGTCCGGTCGCCAGAAACGTCGTGCTCGTGCACGGGCTGTTCGCCGACGGATCCTGCTGGTCGGCCGTTATCGCCCGGCTCCAGGCCGCGGGGCTCACCGCCACCGCCGTCCAGAATCCGCTGACCACCTTGGAGGACGCAGTTGCGTCGGCGAAGCGAGTTCTTGCGCGGCAAGAGGGGCCCACCGTGCTGGTCGGCCACTCCTTTTCTGGCGTAATCGTCACCGAGGTCGGCGTCGACCCCAAGATTTCCGCTCTGGTATATGTGGCCGCAAGGGCGCCAGACGCGGGCGAGGACTACGCGGCTCTGGCCAAGAGATATCCGACGCCGCCGGCAAGCGCCGGAATTGTCTTCGACGGCGACGAGGGCCGGCTGAGCGAGGCGGCTTTCCTACGCGATTTCGCGGGCGATTTGCCGGAGGCGACGGCGAAGGTGCGGCGCCTCAAGACCTGATAGTCGACGTGCACGTCCTTGATGTCGAAGGGGATGTGCTGCTCCGCCTCCCATTGGATCTGCTCGTCGAGCTCGGCCTCGGTCATCATCGGCACCGTGATCTTGCGAATGATGACGCTCTGACCCGACACGCTGAGCGCGCACTCTTTCTGTCGGATCTTGGCGTCGTGAAAGACTTTTTGCAGCGTCTCGGTGACCGCCCCCGAGTCCATGACCTGCCCGTCCACGATCACTTGCGGCCCGAGCGGGGCGTAGCCCAGGCGCACGAGCCCCAGCCCTTTGCGGGTCTCTTTTACCTGGCAGACCTTGATCGACGCGGTGCCGATATCGACGCCGACCAAGTTTCGTCCTTCGCCCATGATGCCTCTCGGAAAACCAACTCACACGAAAGCGTGCCGTAAAACTCTGGCATCCACGGACTCAGATAGCCAAAAAACCGGGGACTGCCCGGCCGTGGCCGACACATCGAGCAACCGAAAGCGAGACGAGGGAGACAAACGCGGACACTGGATCCATTCGGGAATAGAGCAGCGATTCGAGTCATAACTATTTGTATTTAAAAGAATATGTGAGATTGACCCAGCTCTGGGTCGAGTCGGACCCAGCGCCCCATTCGTCTCAAATGGAGCGAAATTAGCGTCAAAAGCTTGGCCCCGTGGGTGCCACGCGCGAGACGGGCCGGGTCTCGAGGTCGAGGTTGACCCCCCTTAATCTTCGGCGAAACGCGCGTTGCAGCCAAATTTGGCTGAATCTCGATTTGGCACGCGCACTGCAATGGTCCGGGTCACACCAAACGGAGACCGAGCCAATGCCCGCAACCACCCAGAGCCGAGCCCAATCGAAATCGAAGAGCGGACGCGTCGTGACCGCGAAGTCCGAGCCGACGGTCAGCCGCGAGACGCGCGCCTCGGTCGCGCCGCGCGCCATGAACGCCGCTGCGGTTCGGCCCTCGATGGCACCGCGCCCGGCGCGTCGCCACGCGCCAGCCGCAGCACGCGCGGCTCATCGCCCGGCGAGCATGTTTCCGGCCACCCTGGTGTCCCGCTCTGCGCGCGTAAAGAAGGCGCGCGGCTTGGATGCTCGAGTCAGCGCCGAGCTCTTGGCTCGCTACGAGCCCTTGGTGCGCAAGATCGCCGGCGGCTTTCAGCGCAAATTGCCGCGCAACGTGCTGCGAGAAGATCTGATCGCGGCCGGCATGAGTGGTCTTTGGGACGCGATTCGCCGTCACCC
>CAWIEP010000038.1:0-85430 GCA_963835115.1 uncultured Pseudomonadota bacterium | reverse complement strand
TCACCCGCTACGGCCCGGTTTTCCAACCGGTTCTGATAAAAACCTAAATGAGCATTGGCCTGGTCCGCGTTCGCTCGCCACTACTAACGGAGTCTCGTTGATGTCCTTTCCTCCGGGTACTTAGATGTTTCAGTTCCCCGGGTTCGCTCTTATTCTCCTATGGATTCAGAGAATAAGTAATTCAATCAGAACACGGAAAACGGAAAACAGAACACAGATATTTCTATCCGTACTCCGTCCTCTGTCTTCCGTATTCTGGAATTGGGTTTCCCCATTCGGAAATTTCCGGATCAAAGCCTGTTCGCGGCTCCCCGAAACTTATCGCAGCGTACCACGTCCTTCATCGCCTCTCAGCGCCAAGGCATCCGCCGGATACCCTTTTGGCACTTGATTATGCTCGAAATCAGAAAACGGAAGCCAGTGAACAGTGATCAGTCAACAGTGAACGGAAAGCTCTCGCTCCCCGCACCGCTGTCGCCACGGTCCGCTATCTTCGTCTTCTGATCCGAAAAGACCAGTTTTGCTTCAAACACATCCGGGATCCCCTGCGGTCAAGCTCAGATCACGACTGGTTGCTATGACACGGATAACGGAAGACGGAAAACAGAAGACGGAGGATTCGGCTTGGGCCTACCTCTGTCCCGCCAACCGCAGTCTCGTCGCCGAAACCGGATGCGCTTCCTCTTCACGATGTCAAGTTGTCAGAAAACGGAGAACAGAACACAGAGAACGGATATCGCATCCGTCTCGGTCCCCATCGACCGCCTCTTTCGAAGTCCGCTGTCTGCGCCGAGCCTAGGGCCCTCGCGCAAAACCACGATCTTCAAACCTTATGTTTCATCGGAATATCTCAAGCCGTCCACGAAAGCCGTCCGGCTTTCCGTCTTCTGTTTTCCGCTTTCCGACCTCCGCGCGCTTTGCGCGCCCTGGTGGAGCCAGACGGGATCGAACCGACGACCTCATGCTTGCAAAGCACGCGCTCTCCCAACTGAGCTATGGCCCCGTCGGAATACAGAGGACAGAAAACAGACAACAGATGAGAACGCTTCCGTCTTCCGTTCTCTGTTTTCCGTCATTCCGACCCTGGTGGGCCTGGGAGGACTTGAACCTCCGACCTCACGCTTATCAAGCGCGCGCTCTAACCAACTGAGCTACAAGCCCTTATCGGAGGACAGAGGACGGAGCGACAGAAAACAGCGATAGCCGTCTTCTCGTCGTTCCGTCGTCCGATGTCCGAGAAGAAAGAGAGACGAAGACGGCGGCTTCCCGCAAATGCGGCCCTGATCTGGGCCGCTGATTTTCTGACCGGACGACAAGACATGCCGACATCAACGAACGAAAGGCCGCAAGCCTTCCGTCCTCCGTCCTCTGTCCTCTGTCCTCCGATCCAGAAAGGAGGTGATCCAGCCGCAGGTTCCCCTACGGCTACCTTGTTACGACTTCACCCCAGTCGCTGACCCTACCGTGGTCGTCTGCCTCCTTGCGGTTAGCGAAACGCCTTCGGGTAAAACCAACTCCCATGGTGTGACGGGCGGTGTGTACAAGGCCCGGGAACGTATTCACCGCGGCGTGCTGATCCGCGATTACTAGCGATTCCAACTTCATGCACTCGAGTTGCAGAGTGCAATCCGAACTGAGACGGCTTTTTGAGATTTGCTTAGGCTCGCGCCATTCGCATCCCTCTGTCACCGCCATTGTAGCACGTGTGTAGCCCAGCCTGTAAGGGCCATGAGGACTTGACGTCATCCCCACCTTCCTCCGGCTTATCACCGGCAGTCCCTCTAGAGTGCCCAACTGAATGATGGCAACTAAAGGCGAGGGTTGCGCTCGTTGCGGGACTTAACCCAACATCTCACGACACGAGCTGACGACAGCCATGCAGCACCTGTGTTCCCGGCTCCGAAGGGAAGATCGCGATCTCTCGCAATCCGTCCAGGACATGTCAAAAGCTGGTAAGGTTCTGCGCGTTGCTTCGAATTAAACCACATGCTCCACCGCTTGTGCGGGCCCCCGTCAATTCCTTTGAGTTTTAATCTTGCGACCGTACTCCCCAGGCGGGATGCTTAAAGCGTTAGCTGCGCCACTGAAGAGCAAGCTCCCCAACGGCTAGCATCCATCGTTTACAGCGTGGACTACCAGGGTATCTAATCCTGTTTGCTCCCCACGCTTTCGCGTCTCAGCGTCAGTTCCGGGCCAGTGAGCCGCCTTCGCCACTGGTGTTCTTGCGAATATCTACGAATTTCACCTCTACACTCGCAGTTCCACTCACCTCTCCCGGACTCAAGATCCCCAGTATCAAAGGCAGTTCCAAGGTTGAGCCTTGGCATTTCACCCCTGACTTAAAGACCCGCCTACACGCGCTTTACGCCCAGTAATTCCGAACAACGCTAGCCCCCTTCGTATTACCGCGGCTGCTGGCACGAAGTTAGCCGGGGCTTCTTCTCCCACTACCGTCATTATCGTCGTGGGTGAAAGAGCTTTACAACCCTAAGGCCTTCATCACTCACGCGGCATGGCTGGATCAGGCTTGCGCCCATTGTCCAATATTCCCCACTGCTGCCTCCCGTAGGAGTTTGGGCCGTGTCTCAGTCCCAATGTGGCTGATCATCCTCTCAGACCAGCTACCGATCGTCGCCTTGGTGCGCCATTACCACACCAACTAGCTAATCGGACGCGGGCCAATCCTCCGGCGATAAATCTTTCGCCTCTCGACCGTATTCGGTATTAGCTCAAGTTTCCCTGAGTTATTCCGAACCGGAGGGTATGTTCCCACGCGTTACTCACCCGTCTGCCGCTCCCCTTGCGGGGCGCTCGACTTGCATGTGTTAAGCCTGCCGCCAGCGTTCGTTCTGAGCCAGGATCAAACTCTCAAGTTGTATGAGATCTGATCACTGACCGGTCAACTGGCTGAAGGGCCTCCTTGCAGAGAACCCCTCGACCTCTCAGGGTCCCGCGACCCCCTCTCAGGAGCCGCAAAACCCTTTCTCCGGGGTCTTGCGACCCCTTATGACGAGTTCCAAACACATCCTCTCAAAGCGATATCCGCATCGACCGTCTCACGACGTTCGTCGCCGACCAGCCTCAAAAGGAATGATTGTCTGAAACGTGACCGTCAGCTTGTCTCTTCGGACTCCCATGCCTCTCAGCACAAAAGCCCCGCAAGGACGCCGCCGTCCACGTCTCTCTTTCTTCCGATGAAATTGTCAAACAGCCTTCGGAGGACATAACCCCCGGGTCCAACCTGCCTCGCCAGACGCAACGCGCCCCGCAAAACCAGAAAAACCCAATCTCTCGACCCCACTTTCGCCCTTAAGGTCGCCCCAAAAAGCAAAAACAGCCGACACCTTCCCCTCCCACTCCTCTCAGAGTGAGACACGAAGCTATCGAAAATGGTCATAACCAACCGACCCGCCAACTGACAGAGCCGCCGTCGGTGTCCGCATATAGGCGGCACACCCCGCCATATGTCAAACCCTTTCTGAAAACAATATTCTCGCCGAAGCGACGCCAGCCGTCCGCGGCCCTGAAAACGCCACGCTCGCCAAAGACTTGAACGCCAAGCCTAGAAATCGCGGCGCATTCGCGATAGGCAATGTCCAGGCGAGGAGCCATCCAAGGCCGATGATCGAAGCGCAGGACACACGGTGATTTCGCCGGCTGGAACGGCGGGGCGGCGCGGCGACAGGGTTCTGGCGGACCTCGGCCATGAGCCGGCTATTCTGTGGGACGATTCGTCGGACGAAGCGCCGGACCGCGCGCGCGCCCCGTGGCGCTGGGTCGCCGGCGTCACCCTGTCCGGCCTCTGCGGCCTCGCGCTGATCGGTTCGGCGCTCTATCTCGATCTCGACCGGCAGTCCTATTTCGCCGCATTCCCGGAATTCGTCTCGGCCACGCAGCCCGACGAGTCCGGCGGCGAGCACGTCAACACCGGCAAGGGCGACCGGCTTGTCCGGCCGGTCGACATCGTGGCGGCCCGCCAGGATTTCAACATCTCGCAGCCCATCAAAGTCGGCGACCGGGAGATCGTAAAAGCCAGGCCCTACACGCTGCTCTCCACCACGCTCACCACGACGCCGACCCAGTTCGCCAGCGCCGTGCCGCCGTTCGATCCCCTGAAGGTCGGCGCCGACCGGCCCGGGAAAGGCGACCCGCCGCCCGACGTCGCGCCGCCGCAGGACGACACCGAGGTCGCTTTCACGAGCCACGATATCTCGAACGCCGACGTCGCCGCTGTCGCGGGCGAATTGCCGCTCGCGCAGGCCATGGCGCAAGTCGACGAATACGTCCGCAACGAGCAGGCCGGCGAACGCCGCTTCGCCATGGCGCCGCAACTCATGCTGATGCGCACCTCGCGCGCCGGCGTCGATCCCTTGGGCGCGCTCTCCTACGCTCCGGCAGGCGATCTCGTTCCCAGCGCGTCGTTTCCGACGATGGCGGTGCGCATGGTCGCCGAAAACGTCACCAACGTCCCCAGGACCATCGAGGCGGGCGTCGGAAACGCCGGCGAACGATTGATCCGCCCCAAACACGGCCAGCCGTTCGACGCCCTCTTGCGAGAGAATGGCGCTTCGCCGCAGATGTCGGCCGCCATCCTGACGGCTTTCGGGACCAAGCCCGGCGACACGCCCGTCGCCGACGGGCAGAAGGTGATCCTGAAATACTCCGACGCGGAAGATCCCGATCTCGGACGCCGCATCGCGCGCGTCGAGATTTACAGCGAAGACCAGTTGCGCGCCGCGGTCGCGGTCAACGACGACGGTCATTATGTCTACATCGCGCGCCCGCAGGGAGACGCCGCCCGCCGCGCGGCGCCGGCGGAATCGGAAGGCGGCCTCAGCCTTTACCAGAGCCTCTACCAGACCGCGCTCAAGCAGGGATTGCCCAAGCCCGTCATCGAGGACTTCGTCCACGCCTTCATCAACGACGTCGATTATCAACGCTCGGCGCAGCCGGGCGACTCCCTTACCGCCTTCGTCGCCGACGCCGACGAATACGAGGGCCGCCCGACCCTGCTCTACGCCGCCATGACCGTGCGCGACCAGACGTTCCGCTATTATCGCTTCCGCACGCCCGACGACAACGCCGTCGATTTCTACGACGACAGCGGCCGCTCGACCCGCAAATTCCTGTTGCGCAAGCCAATCGCCGACGGCGAAATGACCTCCGGCTTCGGCATGCGCTACCATCCGATCCTGCATTTCACGCGCATGCATACCGGCGTCGATTGGGCGGCGCCGATCGGCACGCCGATCCTGGCGGCGGGCAACGGCGTCGTCATCAAGGCGGGTTGGGACTCCGGCTACGGTCGGCGCGTCGAAATCCAGCACGCCAACGGTTATGTGACGACCTACAATCACATGTCCGGCTTCGGCCGCGGCGTCGCCGAGGGTGTTCGCATCACGCAAGGCCAAGTCGTCGGCTATCTCGGCCAGACCGGCCTGGCCACCGGGCCGCACCTGCACTACGAGGTCATCATCAACGGCAATTTCGTCGACCCGATGGCGATCAAGCTCGCGCGAACGCGCGAGTTCGACGGCCGGATGCTCGGGCTGTTCAAGCGGGAACGCGACCGCATCGACGGCCTGATGAGCCAAGCCCCCGGCGCCGCCGCCGCGCCCGGCCCGAGCGCCAAGGTCAACTGAGCGCGACGGCGAGCCTTCCGTCGCGCACGGCCCCAAAGCCGAGCGCCGCGCGAATCTGGGCGGCGGAAAAGCCTTGCGCGCGTAATTCGCGAAGGCTTTCCGACTTTGCGCTTTTCGACAATTTCGCGCCTTCGGAGTTGACCACGAGCCGATGATGCCGATAGCGCGGCGCGGGCAGATCGAGCAGGCTCTGCAGCAGCCGGTGCAACGAGGTCGAGGGCAAGAGATCGCGGCCGCGCACGACGTCGCTGACCCCCTGAAGCGCATCGTCGACCACCACGGCCAGATGATAGACCGCCGGCCGGTCCTTGGCGGCGAGAATGACGTCGCCCCAGCGCTCCGGTTCGGCGGCGATGAGCGTCGGCTCTTCGCCTTCGTGGAACTCGGTCCAGGTGAGCGGCGGCGCGTGGCGGCGTGCGCGGGCGAGATCGAGCCGCCAATTTGCGGGCTCGTCGCGCGCGAGGCGCGCGCGGGTCTCTTCGAGCGACACCGCCGGGCAGGGGCCGCGATGCAGCGCCGCGCCATCGGGATCGCGCTCGGCGCTGACGGCGGCGATTTGCCCGCGCGTGCAATAGCAGGGATAGACGAGCCCGCGGCGGCGCAGCGCCGCGAAGGCGGCCGCGTAATCGGCGATATGCTCGCTTTGCCTGCGCGGATGGGGTTCACAACGCACGCCGAGCCCGTCTAAATCTTCGGCGATGGCGGCCTCGAATTCGGGTCGACATCGAACGGGGTCCGTGTCTTCGAAGCGCAACAGCAGCCGTCCGCCGATTTGCGCGGCGAGATCGGCGTTGCGCAGTGCCGAATAGGCGTGGCCGAGATGAAGCAGGCCGTTGGGCGTTGGAGCGAAACGGAGGACCGTCATGGCGAAGACCACGTTAGCCCAGGCGACCGCTGCGAAAAAGCCGCGCCGCCGCGTGGCCGCGGCCGCGCCGCGCTATGAGCCCGGACGGCTTATCGACTGTGAGGCCGCGCTCGCAGAAGCCAGCGCCGCGCTGCTGGCGCTCGACCGCGAGACGATCGGCCGTCTCTTGGAGATCGGCGGCCCGCCGCCGCTGCGGCGCCGCGAGCCCGGCTTCGCCGGGCTCGCGGCGATCATCGTCTCGCAACAACTGTCCGTGGCGAGCGCCAGCGCGATCTTCGGCCGGCTGGAGGCGGCGCTGGCCCCGCTCTCGGCCGAGGCCACGCTTGCCGCCGGCGAGCCGTTATTGCGCGCCTGCGGGCTCTCGGGTCCGAAAATCCGCGCACTGACGGCGGCGGCCGAAGCCGTGGCGCGCCAAAACCTCGACCTCGCGGCGCTCGCGCATCTGCCGGCGCCGGACGCGCACCGCGCGCTGGTCGCGGTCAAAGGCGTCGGTCCCTGGACGGCCGACATTTTCCTCATGTTCTGCATCGGCCATCCCGACGCCTTCCCGGCCGGCGACCTCGCGCTGCAGGAGGCGGCGAAGCTTGCGCTCGGGCTCAAAAAACGGCCCGACGCGCGAAAACTCGAAAAGATCGCCGAGCGCTGGCGGCCGTATCGCGGAGTTGCTTCACGGATGCTGTGGGCGTATTACCGCGTCGCCAAACGCCGCGCCGGCGTCATCGACCTCGCGCCGACGCCGGACTTGGCTGCAGACTTGGCGACAGACTTGGCCGTCCCCCGCGAGACAGGCTAGACGGGGCGGCCATTCGCAAGGGAAGCCGCCATGCCCGCCAAATTGACTGGACCGCGCCTCGACGCCAAAAGCGGCCGCGCCAAGCATCTCGTGGTGCTGCTGCACGGCTACGGGGCCAACGGCGACGACCTGATCGATCTGGGTCAGCATTGGCGCGAGGCGTTGCCTGACGTCGCGTTCGCGGCGCCGAATGCGCATGAGCTTTGCCCCGGCGCGCCGATGGGCCGGCAATGGTTCGCGTTGAGCGCGGCGCGCGGCGTGGACGACGCCCGCTCGGCGGGGGACCGCTGGAAGGGCGCCGAAGCGGCCAAGCCCGTGATCGACGCGTTCCTTGACGAGGAGCTGGGCCGGGTCGGTCTCGACGAGCGCCAACTCGGCCTCTGCGGGTTCAGCCAGGGCGCGATGATGGCGCTGCACGTGGGCCTGCGCCGGCCGCGGGCGCCGGCAGCGATCGTCGGCTTTTCCGGGATGCTGATCGGCCCGGAGCGGCTATCGGAGGCGCGTGCGCGCGACGCACGCGGCGCGCCGCCGCCGATCCTGCTCGCGCATGGCGACCAGGACGCGATGATTCCGGTCGACGCGATGTTCGTCGCCGCCGACCAACTGGCGGCGGCCGATTTTCCGACGCAATGGCATCTGTCGATGGGCGTCGGCCACGGCATCGACGGCGGCGCGCTGCGGCACGCCGGCCTGTTCCTGGCCAAGGCGTTCGCGGCGGCGCCGAAGCGTTGAGGGGCTCCTATCCGCGTCCGACCTTCACCGCCCCCATTTGCTGGCCGCGCTGATGACGCCGATGTCCTGATGCTGCTGGCAATAGGCCCGCATCAGTTGCGCGTCGCCGCGCGCGTGGCTGACGTCGTAGACGGTCGAGGTCGAGCGGCCGGCGACATAGCCGTGCAGCCAGGCGACCATCTGGTCTTGCGCGTCTTCGTCGGCGTCGAGCCAGTCCCGGCAGGTTTGCGTGCTCATGTCGACGCCGGCGCGCGCGGGGACGGCGGCCAGAACGGCTAGCAGGATCAGCGCAAGTCTCATTATGGCGCCTCGTCGAGCGGTTTGAGCGGCGAGGGCAGAATGCCCGCAGCCGCGTCGCGTCGATAGATTTTCAGTCCCGGCTCCTCGTTGCCGTTGGGATGCACGAGAATGACCGAGCCGTCGCGCGGCTTCTGGTTCAGCGCAAGCCAGGCGTCGGCGCCGAGCGAGATGAGATGATGGCGCCGGACGGCCTGCATCAACGGCGAAGACGAGACCAGCCCGGGAAAGCGGAAGAACAGCGAAGGCGTCTGGCCGTTGGCGATCAGCAGCCGCTCGGTTTGAGAATCTCGAAGTCGGGATCGACCCCCGGCGTCAGCAGGAAATTGCCGCCGTCGGCGACGCCTTTGGCGTAGGGGTGGGTATAGGTGTGATTGGTCCAGGTGATCGCCAGCGCGCCCTGCGCCTGCGCGTCGAGCAGCCAGCGATAATCGGAGAAATGATGCTTGAGCCAGAGGCCGGAGATCGAAAGCGCGATCGGCGTCGCGCGCCCTTCGAGCGTCGCGAGGAAGGCGCGGTCCATCGGCCGTCGGCTCGGGCAAAGATCGCCGGTGAGATAGCCGCCGTCGCCCTCGCCGCGCGTGAGCCCGGCGTTGTTTAGAAAGCTGCGATGGATGAGCCCCGGCGCTTCGGCCGAGCGTACGATCGCGCGCATCATGCGGGTGTCCCTGAGCGCGGTTTCGTCGACGTCAGCGCAAGTCCAGCAGGCGGCGCGTTCCAGCCGCGTCGCGAGGGTTGCGGGATCGGCGAGCAGCAGCGCCGGCTCGCCTTGCAATCGCATGTCGCGGATGGCGATTGCGTCGGGGCCGGCGCCATGGCAGAGTTTGAGCGTCGGCGCATAGTCGGCGACGATCTCGGCGCTGCGCAGCGAGGCCGGCGGCCGCAAGCCCGCCTCGCAGCCGGCGCGGGCGGCGCCCAAACTCAGAGCGAACGCCGCCAGCGCCGCCCATGCCATCGCCTTCACGCTTGCCGACCTCTCCCGCTTGCCGCCCACTTTCAGCCGCCAAAGCCGGCCGTTTCGCGGCGCCGGCTAGAAAATTCCCTCCCCGCCCTGCGCCGTCTTGGCGCGGGCGAAGGCGGGGCGTGAGGATACGCGCTCGAAATAGTCTTGCAGACTGCTAGGCGCCTGATCCCACAGGCCGACGGGCTTGGTCAGCATCAACGCATAGGCGACCGAGATGTCGGCTGCGGTGAACCGCCCCGCGGCGACGTAGTCGGCGCCGGCTAGCCAGGTCTCGCAGTCCGCGCAGGCGCCCGATCGTCCATTTCGTGTAATCGGCGACCGCCTGCGGCAGCGCCGCTCCTCGGGTTCGAGCTGGCCGTAGCGCAGCACGATCGTCTGCGGAAAGGTGAGCGTCGCCTCGCCGAAATGCAACGCGTTGAGATAGGCGCCGTAATCGGGCTCCTCGGGCAGCACGCGAAACGGCGGCGCGGCGTAGCGGTCGGCGAGATATTGCGGAATCGCCGCCGATTCCGTCATCCGCGTCGCGCCGTCGGTCAGCAACGGCACCGTGCCGAAGGGTTGATCTCCAGATATTCGCGCGCGCGATAGCGCGGCGGGAACGGCAGCAGCTTTCAGTTCGTAGGCGATTCCGATCTCCTCCAGCGCCCACAGCGCGCGGAACGAGCGCGCGTCGCGGCAATGGTAAAGCGTGATCATCAGAATTCCGCGCGCAAGGCGACGCCGCCGTGGGCCTGGCTGACCCCGCGGGCTCCGCCCCGACCGTGCCGAGCACGAAGACGTCGCCGATCAGGTGCTGCGAGAAGCGGTAGCTGACCCGCCCGCCGAGTTCGACCCAGTCGAAGTTGAGAGGCGCCACGCCCGTCGCGTCGCCGAAGCCGTCGATGGCGGCGCTGGCGCCGTAGTTGGCGCCGAACGCCTCGGCGAAGCCGGCGCTCACGTTGACCTCGATATGCTCGCCGAACAGATGCGTATATTGGCCGCCGATCTTCCAGATGTTCATGGAGTCGAGGCTCGGCAGCACCAGGGCGCCGAACGGATTGTCGCCGGTTGCGCCTTCGATATAGCCGCTCGACGTCTGCCAGCTACGCGTGAGATCGGTGTAGGCGGCGGCCTCGTCTATCGGGCTCAGCCGCCAAATGTAGCCGGCGCGGCCGTAGATCGCGAGCGAACGCGACTGGGTGTCGCCGTCGCCGGTCGCGCCGCCGAGCGAAGAAACGTAGCTGCGTTGATATTTGACGTCGGCCAGCGGCGCGACCGCGAGGCCGGCCTCGAAAAACGGCCGATACCTGCCGAGTTGCACCATGTCATAGCGCACAGCGGCCGCCGCCTGGATCAGAGTTGTTGACCGTCACGCCCTTGGCCGAATAGCTGTCGAAGGAGGCGCCGGCGAGCAGAGCCGACATTCGGGCTCAGCGTCCAGCGGCCGTGCGCGCCGAAGGCGAACGAGCCGAACGAGGCGAACCCGCTCGAGCACGAGGAGCAATTCATCTGCTCGGTCGCCCCGGTCAGGATCGAGCCCAGAATGCGGCTGGTGATGGCCTGGATTTGTTTGGATTGCGCGAGGGAGGCGAGCGAGCCGCCGGCTTGCGCGGATGTCAATCCCTGGTTGGCGACCAGATATTCGCCGCCGTTTTCGTTTTGCAGCGTGTACTTGTAGCCGCCGACCGATTAGCGGTCCCGACAGTGTGAACGCGTCGCGGCGCAATCGACCCGCCGTTCGTGGTGGTCACGATCGCCACGCCGCCCGGCGTTGCCGCGGCGGCGCGCATCTCGGCCGCGAAGGTCGCGCCCGCGGCGTTGAGCGCGTTGATGCTGATTTTTGTCGCGCCGGTCGCCTCGCCGCCATTGATGACGAGTTGGTCGGCGGTGGGGTTCGTCCCGCCGAGCAAAGCGTTGAACGTCAGGCTGGCGTTGGTCCCCGTGTATGAGGTCACGGTCAGCGTCTTGAAGCCGCCGCCGCCCGGCGACGAGAAGCCGGCTGAGGAATTGTTGAGGCTGAGGGTCGATACCGTCGAGTTCCCGGTGATCGACCAGTTGGAGCCGTTGCTGAGATTGAGGTTGGAGACTGCGCCGGCCTGCGTCTGCACGACGCCGACGAGCGCGGAAGCGTTGGCGTTGAGCGTCAATTCGCTGCCGTTGGTGACATTGGCGAGGTTGTTGTCGCCCGCGGCCGCCACCGATTTGTTGAACGTGACAGTCGCCGTCGCGGGGTCGGCGAAGATCAGATCGCCGGCCGGGCTGCTGATTGCGTAATTCGTAAAAGTCGCGCTCTGGTCGACGCCGTTGACAAATGCAATCGCTTTGCCGGCCGCGGCGATAGTTCCTCCGCCGGCGCCGTCGAAGCTGGCATTGTCGCCGTCCAGCGTGAGCGCGACGCCTTTGATGTTGGTGGTCGACAGGGAAAGCGTGCCCGGCGCGCTTAAAAATCCCGCCGGGCCGCTTTCCGAAGCGCCATCGATGACGATTCCATTATGAATGGCGCTTATGACGGACGTCCCGCCGAGCGTGATCACGCCGCCTTGCACGACTACGGCCGTATTGTCGTTGGCGTTGATGGTCAGGCCGGCGGTGGTCGTGATGCTCCCATCGCCGGCAGTGAACAGGCCGACGAGATTGGTCGAAGTCAGGTTGATCGTCGAGGGGCCGCCGAGCGTGATCGAAGAGCCGGCGTCGGCCTCCACGCCGCCGCCAAAACCGGCAGAAGCAGCGTTGATCGTCAGATTGCCGCCGGTCGAGATGACGCCGCCGCCCGTCGCATAGAGGCCGAACGCCCCAGACCCGACGCTGAGGTTCGTCGTTCCGTTGAGCGCGATCCTTGCGCCCGCCCCGCTCGCGAATGCGTCGTAGGCGAAGGCTTGCTTGCGTCGTGACGTTGAGCGCGCCGTTGACGGTGATGACGCCGCCCGCGCCGCTCTCGTTGCGGTCGCTCGCCAGCAGCCCGACGGCGCCGCCGCCGGAGGTGGCGATCGTCGCCGAGCCCAGCGTGATTGACGAACCCGAGCCGTCGGCGTTGACGCCGAAACTGCTGAGACCGTTGCTGAGCGCGTTGGTCCCCGATGTCGTGATCGACACCGACGCCGGTCCCCGTGACGACGCCGCCCGCGCCCGCAAGAATTCCGACCGCGCCATTTCCTGTCGTCGTCAGGCTGTTTGTTCCGGCGAGCGCGACGGTCGAGCCGGCTCCGGTCACCGTAATCGCGTGCGCGGCGTCGCCGCTCGTCGTCACCGTCACGCCGTCGAGGCGTGGCCGAAGCGGCGGTTTCCGACGCCGACCCCTGACACGCCGGCGCCGGAGGTGGAGATCGTCGTGGCGGAAAGGTTCAGCGCGCCGCTAGTTGTCGGCGCGAGCGCCCTCGATCGTGTTGGCGGACGGCGTCGCCGTGCTCGTCACGACGAGGCCGCCCGACGTCGTGATCAGTCGAGCCCGCGCCGTTGGCGAGCAGGCCGTCGGTGTCGACGCCGCTGACCGTGACGCTGCCGCCGGATATGGTGACCTGTCCCGCCGGTCGCCGCGAGAACGCCTTGCCCCTGTTCACCTGACGTCGTGATCGCATCGTTGGTCAGCGTCACGATTCCGGAATTGGCGGCGATGACGCCCTGAGCCTGAAGCCCGGTGCGAGATCGAACCCGCCGGTTGTCGAGACTGTGACGCCGGTCGCGGTCAAATTCGAGCCGACGCCGCTGGACCGATCAAAGCCGCCGCGCCCAGTTCCCGTCGGTCGTGACGCTCCCGCCCGTGAAGATTCGCGCTGGCGCCGTCGACGACCAACACGCCGTCGGAAAAGTCGCCGGTCGTCGACACCGCTACGCCGTTCGAGGCGATGATCGAGGAGCCTGGATCGGTCGAAAACAGGCCGATGGCGTTGGGGCCGCTGGTGGTCACCGAACCGCCCGACATCGTGATGCTCGCCGCGCCGCCCGCCTCGACGCCATGCGCCGCAGGGCCGCTGGTGGTGAACGTCGTGTCGGTCAGCGTCATGGTCGCCCCGTTGCGGGCGAAGGCGCCGAGCGCGACGTTGTTGCCGGCATCCTCGCCGCCGGTCGTCGTCACCGTCGTGTCGGTGGCGGAGAGTTGCGAGCCGGCGCCCGCGGCGAGCAGGCCCCACGAGGCGACGCCCGTGGTGGACACGGTCGCGCCCGTCAGGGTCAGCGAACCGCCGGTGTCGGCGACGGCGCCGTAGGCGTCGGCGCCAGAGGTGGAGATCGTCGTGCCCAGGTTTGTCGGGTCGAGGCCGACGTTGATGACGCCGCCGTTTGTGGCATAGACGGCGTAAGCGCCGGCGCCCGAAGTCGCGATCGAGCCGCCAAGAAACGTCGTCGTTGCCCCGGTCGAGGCGATGACGCCATACATGCCGGCGCCTGACGTCGTGATCGAGGAATCGGTGATTTTGGCGATCCCGCCGGCGGCAAACGAACTGTTGGGGCCGTTATAGAGACCATAGGCGTGGTCCCCGGAGACCGAGTTGACGCCGCCCGCGGTCGTGATCGTGATATTCTTGCCCGCGACTGAGCTGCCGGCGCCGTTGACGCCAATGCCGGCGGAACCGTCCCCCGTCGTCGAGATGACGACTCCGTTGAGACTGACGAGGCCGCCGCTGTTGGCCTCGACTGCGTAGGCGGCGACCCCCGTGGTGGACAGCGAACCGCCCGCCATCGTCGTCGCGCCGCCGTTCTCGGTGTCGATGTCGGAGGCGTGCGCGCCGGTGGTGGCGATCGTGGAGCCGGTCAGCGTAACAGTCCCGCCGCCGGTGGACCCGGCGCCGCGGCCGCCGCCATTGCCGTTGTAAACCCCTTCGGCGCTGAACCCCGTCACGGGATCGACGCCGCCCGACGTCGCAATCGTAAGTTTCGAGCCGATAAACTGCGTCGTCGACCCTTCGACGATAATAGCCTTCGAGGCGACGCCGGAGGTCGTGATTGATCCGCCGGTGAATTTCGTCATGCCGCCGTCTTCCGTGTCGACGCCGGCCGCGTCCACGCCGCTGGTCAGGATCGTGGACTTGGAGAGCTTGACGCTTCCCCCGCCCGTCGTGCCCGAGCCCGGCGAGGACGCGCCGCCGTTGTAGACGCCTTGCGCGTGGAAGCCGCTCGCGGTGTCGATCGTGCCTGACGTAGAGATTGTCAGATTGGAGCCGGTGAGCGTGGTTCCCGTCCCCTCGACATTGATGCCCTTGGCGGCGTTGCCGGTCGTCGTCAGTTGCACGTTGTTCAATGTCGTCGAACTGCCGCCCGACCCATAAACGGCGTCAGCCTGCACGCCCGAGGTCGTTACAGAGCCTCCGGCGATCGTCATCGAACCGGAATTTTGATTGGCGACGCCATCCGCCAGCGAGCCGAAGGTCGTTATGCTTGAATTCGTGAGTTGAACACTCCCGCCGCCCGTCGCGGACCCATAGGTCTGGTTGGTCACGCCGGCGGCGCTTGAGCCGGTGGCGGAATCAACATTGCCGCTCGTGACGATGGTAAGATTTTTTCCCGTCAGCGAGCTGGTCGAGCCGTTGACGTAGAGACCTCCGGCGCCGAGCCCGGTTGCGGTGATTGAAGTTCCCGTCAAATTGACTGTTCCGCCGGCGTAGGCGCCCCCGACATAGACGTCAACGCCAGCGGTCTGCGCCGAGCCGCCGTTCATCGCGACCGAGCCGCCGTTCTGGGCGTAAAAGGCGCTTGCGAAGTTCCCGTTGGTCGATACTCCGGCAAAAGTCGTCGAGACGGCGACATTGGTTGCGGTGACTTGCGAGTTCGCGTCCGTAGCGAACAACCCGAGCGACCCCATCCCCGAAGTCGTCACCGTCGTCGTCACGCCCGTCGCGCCGAGAGTCACGCTGCCGCCGGTGTCCGCCTGCACTCCGTTCGCGCCCGCCCCTAGCGTGGTCAGCGTCGCGCCGTTGGTCAGCGTGATGAGCGAACCGGCGCCGGTGCTCAGCACAGCAGTCGCTCCGCTGGCGTTGGGCGCATTGATCGTCGTCGGCCCGTAATTGGGGTTGGTCGTGATGCTCCCGCCGCCAGCGGCGACGAAGCCATAGCCGGGATCGCCGGACGGGAAGAAGGTCGTCCCGGTCGAGACCGGCGTGTAGGTTCCGCCCAGCGCCACACAGGACGACCCGTTCAGCGCAAATACATGCTGCCCATATACGTCGCTCGTGCAACCGGCGAATGCGGCGCCCGGCGCGCCAGCGGCGAGGCCGACGATCAGCGCGCGCAGCGAGACCGAAGGCTTGCGCATCGCCCTATCGCCCGCAGAGGGCGGCGCCGCCGCCGCTCGGGCCGTCGATCGAACTTGCGAGATCCGTGTTGCCGTTCGTCAGCGTCGCGTAATCCGTCGCTCCGCAGAGGTCGCCGCTGCACAACGACGCGAAATCGACCGGGACGTCGACAGCGACTGCGTCGTCCCGCCAGAGCCGGCGCGCGAAACCTGCACCGTCTCCCCCTCCTGGTCGAGCGCCGTGCAATGGCAGTTGCTGCCCTTGCCGTGCGCGCAGTCGCGCGCCAATTGCTCGAACGCGCCGCCTCGGTTGACCGGGCAGACGATCGCCTTGCCCTCGCGCAGTGTGACCTTGGTTGTTCGCGCGTTGACGGAAATATCGAGCACGGTGCCGCGCACGCCGATCGCGGCGGTCGGCGTCGTGACGGAATAGGCGTTCTTGTCGAGCGCGCCGGTGGTGAAGCGGAACAGGCCCTTCGACAGCTTGACCGCCACCGTCTGCGCCGATTCGCCGCCGTCGTAGACGAAACGGTCGAGCACGACGCGCGAAATCGGGCCGACGGCGAGGTTGGTGGAATCGAGGAACACCAGTTTCGCTGTGGATTCGTGGCCAGTGACGACGATCTCGTTTCGAAACACGGGGTCACCAGCGTTGAGCTTCGCCGCAGCGCCGGCAAGCTGGCGCGAGACCTCGTTCTTGACCGTCTGTGTGGCGCCTATATTTTGTTGCGCCGCGACGGCCGGCACGAGCAGACTTGCAAAAACAAGCACTCCCCAGGCGCCCGCGAACATGCGGTTGGGCATGACGCAGCCCCTCTCAATAAGGTCAAAAAAACATCGGATCATCTTTGTCACGGCAGTTTTCACCACGCGCCCCGTGACGAGTCCACCATGAAGGGAAGCCGCCGCCGGCCAACGCATCGAAAGGACTCACACCGCGGCATTCCTGCAACAGGCCCGCGCGTAGCCAGGACCGTCCGGCGCCCGTAGATTGCCGCCCGATTCGCCAAGAAGGAAACACATGCCCGACACCCATCGCCGCATCGCCGCCCTCATCGCCGCTGAGATCGGCGCGCGGCCCGAGCAGGCCGGCGCCGCCATCGCCCTGCTCGACGAGGGCTCGACCGTGCCGTTCATCGCCCGTTACCGCAAGGAAGCGACGGGCGGCCTCGACGACGCGCAGTTGCGCACGCTCGCCGAGCGGCTGGTCTACCTGCGCGACTTGGAAAGCCGTCGCGCTGCGATCCGGGAGTCGATCCGCGCGCAGGGCAAGCTGACGGAGCCATTTGAGGCGCAGATTGCGAACGTCGCCACCAAGGCGGAGCTGGAGGACCTTTACCTACCCTTCAAGCCGAAGCGCCGGACCAAGGCCGACATCGCGCGCGAACGCGGTCTTGGTCCCCTCGCGGAGGCGATCCTGGCCGGACCGCAAGACGCCGCCGGCCGACCTCGCCGCGCCTTTCGTGACCGGCGAGGTCGCCGACGCCAAGTCCGCGCTCGACGGGGCGCGCGACATTCTCGCGGAGGGTTTGGCGGTCAACGCCGATCTCGTCGGCCGCCTACGCGCCTACATGCGGCAGAAGGCGATCCTGCGGGCGCGGGTCGAAGACGGCAAACAGGAGGCCGGCGCAAAATTCGCCGACTATTTCGATCACGCCGAGCGCTGGGCGAACGTCCCCAGCCACCGGGCGCTCGCCATGCTGCGCGGCCGCAACGAGAGGTTTCTGACCCTGGACCTCGAAGTCGACGCCGACGCGGCGGCGAAGCCGGTCGAGCGCATGATTGCCGAGGCCTGCCAGGCCGTGAGCGACGCCCCGGGCGACATCTACCTGCGCGACGTTGCGCGCTGGACCTGGCGAGTCAAACTCTCGACCTCGCTGTCGCTCGATCTGATGACGGAAATGCGCGAGCGGGCGGAAGACGAGGCGATCCGCGTGTTCGCGCTGAACCTTAGGGATCTGTTGCTCGCCGCCCCGGCGGGGGCGCGGCCGACGTTGGGTCTGGACCCAGGGGTTCGCACCGGCGTGAAGGTCGCGGCGCTCGACGCCACCGGTAAGGTCGTCGCGACCACGACGGTCTATCCGTTCCCGCCGCGCAACGATCTCAGGGGCGCGCAGGCGGAGCTGGCCTCGCTGATCGTACGCCACAAAATCGAGCTGATCGCCATCGGCAACGGCACGGCGAGCCGCGAGACGGAGCGGCTCGTCGCGGACATGCTCGGCGCGCTGCCGGGCGCGAAGCCGACCAAGGTCGTGGTCAGCGAGGCGGGCGCGTCCGTATATTCCGCCTCGGCGCTGGCATCCGCCGAATTGCCGGGGCTCGATGTTTCGCTGCGCGGCGCGGTCTCGATCGCGCGGCGTCTGCAAGACCCGCTCGCCGAACTCGTCAAGATCGAGCCGAAGGCGATCGGCGTCGGGCAGTATCAACACGATGTCGACCCGACAAAACTCGGCCGCTCGCTCGAAGGGGTGGTGGAAGACGCGGTGAATGCGGTCGGCGTCGATCTCAACACCGCCTCGCCGGCGCTGCTGGCGCGCGTATCGGGCCTGGGGACTCGCTGGCGGAGGCGATTGTCGCGCATCGCGACCTCAACGGACCGTTCGAGAGCCGCAAGGCGCTGTTGAAGGTCAACCGCCTCGGTCCCCGCGCCTTCGAGCAGTGCGCCGGGTTCTTACGCATCCGCGACGGCGTCGAGCCGCTCGACGCATCCGCCGTCCACCCGGAGGCTTATGCGGTGGCGAAAAAGATCGTCGCCGCCTGCGGACGCGACCTGCGGGCGCTGATGGGCGACCGGGAGGCGTTGAAAAAGCTCGATCCCAAGGCGTTCGTCGACGACAAGTTCGGGCTGCCAACCGTGCGCGACATTTTCGCGGAGCTGGAAAAGCCCGGCCGCGATCCGCGCCCCGAGTTCAAGACCGCCGCCTTCGCGGAAGGGATAGAGAACATCAAGGATTTGCGGCCGGGGATGCGGCTCGAAGGGACGGTGACCAACGTCGCCGCCTTCGGCGCCTTCGTCGATATCGGCGTGCATCAGGACGGGCTGGTGCATGTGTCCCAGCTCGCCGACCGTTTCGTGAAGGACCCGCGCGACGTGGTGAAGGCGGGCGATGTCGTGAAGGTGCGGGTGGTGGAGGTCGATGTGGCGCGGAAGCGCATCGCGCTGACGATGCGCGCGGGGGAAGTTTCCGCCGCGCCGGCCGAGCGGCCGGAGGCGCGGGCGCCTCAGCGGCGGCCGGAGCCGGCGAGCGGGCTTGGGGGACTGGGCGCGAAACTGTCGGAGGCGATGAAGGGACGGTGAATTTCCGCTCGCCTTGTCGCGCCGAGCTTCTTACTCTTACGTGTAAGAGTAAGAAGGAGCGCGGTTTGCGTATCACATCCAAGGGTCAGGTCACGATTCCGGCCGACTTCCGCGAGCAGGCGGGTTTGTTGCCCCAAACGGAAGTGGAGTTCGAGTACGACGGCGAGGTCGTTCGCATCGTGCGCACGACGGCCGGCAAAAGGGAAAGTCGCGGCGCCCGACTCGTCGCCCATTTGCGCGGTCGCGGCGATGTCGCGATGGGCGCCGACGCCATCATGGCGCTGACGCGCGATGAGTAGATAACGGCGGCATTGATTGACGCCAATGTCCTTCTCGACATCATGACGGAGGACGCGCAGTGGTTTGCGTCGTCGCAACCGCCGAGCGCGTCGCCGACCGCTATCGTCTTGTCATCAATCCCGTCATCTACGCGGAAGTCTCGATCCGGTTTTCGCGTATCGAGGACCTCGACATCGCGTTGCCGAGATCTATGTTCGACCGTGAAGCGATTCCCTACGAAGCCGCCTTCCTCGCTGGGAAATCGTTCCTGGCCTATCGAGCGCGCGGCGGTGAGAAGCGATCGCCGGCGCCGGATTTTTTCATCGGCGCCCATGCCGCCGTCGCCGGATATCAGCTCCTGACGCGGGATGTCAGGCGCTATCGGACCTATTTTCCCAAGCTTCGCCTGATTGGGCCGGACCTTTCGATATAAGGCATTGAAATAGATGCAGCGGCGTCATCGTCGCCCGCGCCGCGATCCTTTCACCCCCGCCGCCTCGCCACCCGCGCCTCCGCCAGCAAACACAGCAGCTCATAAGCCATCGTCGCGGCGCATAGCGCCGTGTTGGTTCCGGGATCGAACGGCGGCGAGACCTCCACGACGTCCGCGCCGATCAGGTCGAGCCCGCGCATTCCGCGCACCAGCCCCTGCGCCTCGCGCATCGTCAGGCCGCCGGCTTCCGGCGTGCCCGTGCCCGGCGCGATCGACGGGTCGAGCGCGTCGATGTCGAACGAGAGATAAGCCGGCGCCGCCGCCGACCACAGCGCGCGCGATCTCGACCGTCCCTGCCACGCCCAGCGCGTCGAACTCCTCGATGAAGATCACCCTGACGCCGTGGCGGGCGCAAAAGTCCCAGGCTTCCGAAACGTTGTGCGCGCCGCGAATGCCGATCTGCACCATACGGCGCGGATCGAGCAGCCCGTCCTCGATCGCGTTGCGAAACGGCGCGCCGTGGTGGAACCGCACGCCCTGAATCGGCCCCAGCGTGTCGGTGTGCGCGTCGATATGCACGAGGCCGACGGGGCCGTCGCGCACGATCCCCTTCAGGATCGCATAGGTGATCGAATGATCGCCGCCGATCGCTCAGCGGCGTGACGCCGGCTTGCGGCGAAACGTTAGAAGAACGCGACGAGATCGGCTTCGGCCGCCGCATTGTCGAACAGCGAGTTGAAACGCGCGTCGCCGACGTCGGCGATGCGGCAAAGCGTGAACGGGTTGATGCGAAAGACGTGATGCGTCGCGCGCATCAGCGAGGAGAGATCGCGCACCGCGCGCGGGCCGTGGCGGGCGCCGGCCCGGTTGGTCGCGCCGCCGTCGAAAGGGACGCCGCAAACGCCGATGTCGACGTCCTTCAGGTCGAGCCTGATAGCGGCGCGCGCATAAATGTCGCGATCTCGGCGAAGCGGGGCGCGAAACGCGGATCGAAGTCGGCGTCGTAGGACACCTGCGTCGTTGAAAAATTTGTCCTCGTCACTCTGTCCTCCCTTGCGCGCTCCGTGGCGGCCGGCAGATGACGACGATATGACAAAATGCGCCTGTCCGAAGTCTTCTGCACGGGGATATTTTCGCCGCGCAAGCCCATGCGGCGTTCGGCCAATCGCGGCCATTGTGCGGCGGCCGCCCTATGCCAACTTCGGCGGCGCCTCGGGCTCGCCGGCACGCGCGCCGGCGGCTCGCGAGGCGCTCGGAGGGCGTGTCCATGTATCGGTCGATTCACAGTCTGTTTGTCTCGCAGTTCTCTCGCCGCTCGGTGCTGAAAGGCGTCCGCCGCGCTCGGCGCGGCGCGCGGTGGCCTCGCCCGCCATCGTCTCCAACGCGCTCTCCTCCTCGGGCGAGCTCAACATCATCAACTGGGACGACGAATTGCCCAATCCGGTGATCCCGGATTTCGAGAAGGCGACGGGCATCAAGGTCAATTCGACGCCGTTCTCGCAGAACGAAGAGCAGATCAACAAGCTGCAGGCGACCGGCGGCGAGGGCTTCGACGTCTGCCAGCCGACGCACGATCGCGCGCTGCAGTTCAAGGACATCGACGTCCTGCAGCCGATCGACCGCCAAAGTTCGATCCCACGAGCGTCGTCGTGCCGGGCCTGCTGGCGGCTTCAGTCAAATACTGGACGTGGGACGGCAAGCTCTATCACGTGCCGCATGTCTGGGGCACGGAGGCGATCTCCTGGCGCAACGACCTGACCAAGATCAATCCCGAGGAGCTTTCGTTCGGCACGCTGTGGAACGACGAATACAAGGGCAAGGTGCAGGGCCGTCCGCATTCGCTGCTGCTCGGCATCGGTCTGTGGCTCGACGGCACCGGTAAGCTGCCCAGCCAACCGCATGCTCGACGCCTTCAAGGACGAGGCGACGATGAAGAAAATCTACGACCAGATCCTGCACGTCGCCATAGCTCACAAGCCGTGGATCAAGCAGTTCTGGGATTCCGCCGACAACACCAAGTCCGGCTTCAAGACCAATGGCGTCGTGATCGGCCAGACCTGGGACGGGCCGGCGATTTCAATGAAGAAGGCGGGCAATCCGGTCTCCTATCAGGCGCCGAAGGAAGGCGCGATCGGCTGGGTCGACGGCTTCGCTATCGTCAAGGGCGCCAAGAACATCGATCAGGCCTACGAGTGGCTGAAATATACGCATACCGCGCGAGGCTTCCGCGGCGGCGGCCGAACATTCGGGCTACAATCCGTCCGCCATCGGGGCGGACAAGCTGTTGTCCGACAAGGCGCGCACGATCTTCAGCGAGGCCTATCCCGGCAAGTCGATCGACAACATGTGGTGGCGCCCGGTCGAGCCGACCTGGTTCGCCGACCTTGCGCACCCAATATGCGGAGAAGTTCAAGGCGGCGTGAGCGCGCGGCCCAGCCGTGGAGGCGTTGCGAACCTCGCGGGGCTCGGCGTTCGCTTTGCTACGCGCGACTGACCAGAAACGCCCCTCTGCCCTGGCAGAGGGGACGGTCGGCCATAGAGATCGCCCAACCCTAACGAAAACATCGTCTGCGCACGTGGCGCGCGGCTTGCGACGGGGAGAGCCCCTACTCTCACGCGGGTTCGCATGAGCGCCGACATCGATATCGACCACGTCACGATCCGTTTCGGCGATTTCGTCGCCGTCAAGAATGTGTCGCTGAAGATCGCCGGCGGCGAGTTCTTCTCCATCCTCGGCCCCTCCGGCTGCGGCAAGACGACGCTGCTGCGCACGATTTCCGGCTTCCTCGAGCCGACCGAGGGCGCGGTGCGGATCGGCGGCCAGGACATGGCCGGCATCGGCTCCAACAAGCGGCCGACCGCGCTGATCTTCCAGAACCTCGCGCTGTTCCCGCTGATGAGCGTGGCCGAGAACATCGGCTATGGCCTGCGCGTGCGCGGCGTCGCCGGCCAAGGAGCGCCGCCGCAAGGCCGACGAACTGCTGGCGCTGGTCGCGCTGCCGGGCACGGGCGACAAGAAGATCAGCGAACTCTCCGGCGGCCAGAAACAGCGCGTCGCCGATCGCGCGCGCGCTCGCGGTCGAGCCGAAGGTGCTGCTGCTCGACGAGCCGCTGTCGGCGCTCGATCTGCGGCTGCGCCAGCACATGCGCGCCGAATTGCGCGCGATCCAGACAGCGCGTCGGCATCACCTTCATCTACATCACGCACGATCAGGGCGAGGCGCTGACGATGTCGGATCGCGTCGCGGTGATGAACCACGGCCGTGTCGAGCAGGTCGGCGACGGCCGCGCGATCTATGACCGTCCCGCGACGCCGTTCGTCGCCTCGTTCGTCGGCGAGAACAACGGCCTGACCGGCGCGCGTCCGCGGCGTCGGCGACGGCCTGGCCGACGATCGAAACGCCGCTCGGGCGTCTTGCGCGGCCGCGACGGCGGCGGGCTTGACGCCGGCGCGCCGGCGACGCTGTTCATCCGCCCCGAAGCGGCTGCGGCCGGCCGCGACCGGGCGTCGTCCGCGGAAGTCGGCGCGACCGCGTTCGAAGGCATCTCACCCATGTCGGCTCGGCGCGCCCGACGGCCACGCGCTGACGATGTCGCTCGGCCGCGACATCGGCGCCAGGCGCTGACGCCCGGCGCAAGAGTCGCCGTCGCCTTCGATCGCGCGCCGACGCGCTCGTGCTCCGAGCGGCGAGCGCGCGATGAGCCAATCCGTTCACGATCGCCGCGATCTTCCTCGGCCCGCTCGTCGTCATCCTCGGCTTCGTCCTTGCTCGCGCTCGATCGAGCGCGCGGCGCATCGGCGCGGCGGCGGAGCCCGGATTTCTTCGAGCGCAACGGCGCGCCGGTCGCGATCTTCCTGCTGGTCGCCGTCGGCTTCTGGGCGCTGTTCCTGATCGTGCTCCCGCAACTCTACATGGTCGACTATTCCTTCCACCCGAAGCTGCCGCCGCGCAGCGCGGCGGCCCGAAGGACATCTATACGCTCGAGAACTATCGCTATTTCCTGTTCGGCTCGCCCGACGACACCAGCCACTGGAACACCACCCATCTGCACGCCTTCTGGATCACGATCTTCGTCTCGGTGATCATCACGATCGTCAATTTCGCGATCTGCTATCCGCTCGCCTATTACATGGCGCAGGTCGCGCGAGCCGCAGGTCGTCACGCGGCTGATGCTGTTGCTGGTCGTGCCCTATTGGATCAACGAAATCCTGCGCGCGTTCGCGTTCCGGGTGATGTTCGGCACCGGCGGCGTCATCAACGGCGTGCTGATCGGGCCCGGGCTCGTCCAGCGAGCCCGATCGACTTTCTCGGCGCTCGACGTCGCGCTCTATTCCGGCCTCACCTACGCCTATGTGCTGATCATGATGTTCCCGCTCTACAACGCGATCGAATCGCTCGACCGCAATCAGGTCGAGGCCGCGCGCGATCTCGGCGCGCCGTGGTGGCACATCCATCTGTTCGTCGTCATGCCGCTACGCCAAGCCCGGCATCGCCTCGGGCGCGACGCTGGTGTTCATGCTCTGCGCGGGCGCGCTCGCGGCGCCGCTGGTGCTCGGCGGCCCGAAGACGCTGTGGTTCACGCCGATCGTCTACGACCGCTTCTTCCAGGCGTTCAACTGGCCGCAGGGCGCGGCCTATGCGCTGATCCTGCTGATCGCCTGCATGGCGTTCGTGCTGATCGTGATGCGCGCTGTTCAAGGTCAGCCTGTCGGAGATCGCGCGATGAGCTCGCGCGCTCGTCTGGTCGCGCCATGCTCGGCTTCTATCTCGTGCTGTTTTTCGGCTTCCTGTTCGGGCCGCTGCTGGTCATGGGCGTCACGGCCTTCAACACGCCGTCCTATCCGCAGGCGTGGCCGATCGAGGGATTCACGCTCGACTGGTTCGCCAAGCTGTTTCAGGACGATCGAGCCTGATGGAGCGGGCTGATAAACAGCTTCGTCATCGGCGCCTTCGTCGTCGCGCTGTCGGTGCCGCTCGGCCTCGCCGGCGCGATCGTGATGACGCAGGTCTACGCGCGCGCGCGCGGGTTCTATTATCTCGTCGTCGTCTCGCCGGTGCTGACGCCCGGCGTCATCATCGGCATTTCGACCGTCATCTTCTGGAAGGACGTGACGCACTGGACCGGCGCGCAAACCGCTGTTCAACGGCTTCTTCCTGACGACGCTCGGCCAATCGACCTTCATCTCCGCCTATTGCATGCTGATCTTCCTGTCGCGTCTGCAACGCTACGACCGCGTGCAGGAGGAGGCGGCGCTCGATCTCGGCGCCACGCCGCACGCAGGTGTTCGTCGCACATCCTGCTGCCGTTCCTGCGCCCGGCGATCTTCTCCGCCGCGGTGATCGCGTTCCTGTCGTCGTTCGAGAACTACAATACGACGACCTTCGCCATCCTCGCCGACAAGACGCTGACCACCGTGCTGGCCGGCCGCGTGCGCGCAGGGCATGACGCCCTCGATCAGCGCGCTCGCGGTCATCATCATCGCCGTCACCGTCGCCGGCGCGCTCGTCTACGAGTTTGCGCGGGTCGGCGAGCGCAGAAAGGCTGCGGCTTGAGCCGCAATTCGCCGCCTTATGGCCCCAATTGTACCCGAAAGGGGCGCCGAGCGAGGGGCCATGGAGCGTGCAATGAAGCGAAGCGGGCTGGTGGCGGCGCTGGCCGTGGGACTGGCGGCAGCCTCGATGAGCCCCGCCGACGCCGCGCGCTGTGGACGCGGGCCGGACGGTTTTAGCGATTGGGTCGCCGGCTTCAAGCAGGAGGCGGCCGCGGCCGGCATTTCGCGTTCCACCATCGAGACGCGCCCTCGGCAATGTCTCCTATGATGAGAACGTCATTTCGCACGATCGCGGCCAGCGGGCCTTCGGGCAGAGTTTCGCCACGTTTTCGGCGCGAGCACATCACCGCCTATGGCCTGAAGAAGGGCAAATCGATGCTGCGCCGCTACGCGGAGCCGTTGCAGTCGATTGAGCAGCGCTACGGCGTGCCGGGCTCGGTGCTGGTCGCGATCTGGGGCCTGGAAACCGGCTATGGCTCGTCGACCGGCAAGTATGACACGCTTGAGCGCGCTGGCGACGCTCGCCTATGACTGCCGGCGCTCGGACAAGTTTCACGAGGAACTGCTCGACGCGCTGAAAATCGTCCAGCGCGGCGATCTGTCGCCGGAAGAAATGCACGGCGCCTGGGCCGGCGAAATCGGCCAGACGCAGTTCATGCCGTCCTCCTATCTCAAATACGCCACCAGCATTCAGGGCGGCGACACCGGCGATCTCATCCACAGCCCCGAGGATGCGCTCGCTTCGACCGCCAATTACCTGCACGCCAAGGGTTGGCGGCGCGGCGCCGGCTGGAGCGAGGGCGAGGCCAACTACCCGGTGCTCCTGGAGTGGAACGCCGCTAGCGTCTACGCCAAGACTATTGGGCTGTTCGCCGAGAAGCTCGAAGGGCGGGGCGCGTCCGACTCCGAGTGAGTTCGTCATGGCCGCCGCGCACGTTTGCGGCGCCGTCGATTGCGCTCGGCTCGCGGATAGCCCATAGAGGCGCGGGGACGTGGGCGCCACCGAGTCGCGGGCCGAAGGGGCGAGGCGCGAATTGAGACCAAGCATTTCTCAGCCGCGGCGCTTGCCCGCGCTGTTCATATCCGACTTGCACCTGGGCACGCGCGGCGCCCAGGCGGAGTTGGTGCTTGACGTACTTACGCGCCACGAAGCCGACGTCTATTATCTCGTCGGCGACATCATCGACGGTTGGCGGTTGCGTGACGGTTGGCGCTGGAAGCCGTCGCACAGCGCCGTCGTCCGCCATTTCCTCGAGCGGGCGAACGCAGGCGCGCGCGTCGTCTATATTCCCGGCAATCACGACGAATTCCTGCGCGCCTTCATCGGGCGGCGGTTCGAGGGCGTCGAAATCGCCGCCGACGCCATCCACGTCGCGCGCAACGGCCGGCGCTATCTGATCTCGCACGGCGACACGTTCGACGTCGTCATCCAGCGCTCGAAGACGCTGGCGATCCTCGGCGACCGCGGCTATCGGATGGCGCTGGCGATCAACACCGCGCTCAACGCGGCTACGTTCCGGCTCGGCCTGCCCTATTGGTCGTTCTCGGCCTGGATCAAGCTGAAGATCAAGACGGCCGTCAACGCCATCGGCGATTTCGAACGCCAGCTCGCCGCCGAGGCGCGCCGGCGCGGGGTCGACGGCGTGGTCTGCGGCCATATCCACCACCCGACGGTGCGTGACATCGACGGCGTGACCTACATCAACATCGGCGATTTCGTCGAATCCTGCTCCCTAGTGATCGAGCGGGAAGACGGTGTGCTCGCGCCGCTGCGCTGGGCGCGCGAGCGAAACGCGGCCCCTTCGCCGCTGGCGCTGGAAATCGGCACCAAAAGCCTGGGATGAGGATCGTCGTCGCGACCGACGCCTGGGGGCAGACCAATGGCGTGGTGTTCGCCTATCAACGGATCGCCGCGCCGGTTCGCGAATTCGGCGCCGAACTCGTGTTCGTCACGCCGGAGGGGTTTCCGAGCGCGCCGTTGCCGACCTATCCCGGCATCCGGCTCGCGCTGGCGAGCGCGCGCGAGGTCGGCCGCCGCATGGAGCGCCTCGGCGCGACCCACGTGCATATCGCCACCGAGGGACCGATCGGCTGGGCGGCGCGCCGCCATTGCCTGAAGCAGGGCGTCTCCTTCACCACGAGCTATCACACCCGCTTTCCCGAATATGTCGCGGCGCGGCTGCCTGTGCCGCTCGGTTGGAGCTACGCCTATCTCCGGCGCTTCCATGCGCCGGCCGATCGCATCCTGGCGCCGACGCCGTCGATGAAAGCCGAATTGGAGCGGCGCGGCTTCGTTCGGGTCGGGCTATGGACGCGCGGCGTCGACCACGCGCTGTTCCGCCCGCGCGAATTTTCCGCGCTCGATCTGCCGCGCCCGATCTTTCTCAATGTCGGCCGCGTGGCGGTGGAGAAGAATCTCGGCGCCTTTCTCGACCTCGACCTGCCGGGCTCCAAGGTCGTGGTCGGCGACGGCCCGGCTTTGGCCGCGCTCCAGCGCAAATATCCGCGCGCGCATTTCCTGGGCGAGAAATTCGGGCCGGAACTCGCCGAGGTGTTCGCATCCGCCGACGTATTCGTGTTTCCCTCGCTGACCGACACATTTGGCGTCGTGCTGATCGAAGCGCTCGCCAGCGGCCTGCCGGTGGCGGCCTATCCCGTGACCGGTCCACTGGACGTGATCGACGGCAGCGGCGCCGGCGCGCTCGACCAAGATTTACGCAGCGCCTGCCTGGCTGCGCTCAAAATACCGCGCGAGCGGGCGCGGGCCCGTTCGCTCGCCTATAGCTGGCGCGAATTGGCGCGCCAGTTCGTCGAGCACGTCAGCGATTCGCAGGCGCTGGAGCCGGCTATTCGGTACGCTTGAGCTCCTTGAGCTTGCCGAATACGGCGTCGACGTCGATCTTCTCCTCCTCGCGCGGCTTTGGCGCCGCGGGCGCGCCGAACACGTCCTGGGCGCTCGACGGCGTCGGGCGGGCGGTGGTGATCTCGGCGGGGACGAGCGTCTGGCCCTGCGGGGCCTCGGTCTTCGGGCGGTCCTTGGCGGCGCGGTTGACCTCGAAATCGAGGTCGATCTGCGAGCACAGGCCCAGCGTCACCGGGTCCATCGGCTGCAGGTTGGCGCTGTTCCAATGGCTGCGCTCGCGAATCGCCTCCAAAGTGTGCTTGGTGGTGCCGACGAGCCGCATGATCTGCGCGTCCTTGAGCTCGGCATGGTTGCGCAGCAGCCACAGGATCGCGTTCGGCCGGTCCTGACGGCGCGACAGCGGGGTGTAGCGAGCGCCGCGCGGCTTCTTGAACTCGGGCAGCCGAACTTTCGACGAGGCGATCTTGAGCTTGTGCTCGGGGTCCTTCTCGGCGGCGGCGATCTCCTCGCGCGATAACTGGCCGGTGGAGATCGGGTCGTAGCCCTTGATGCCGGTGGCGACTTCGCCGTCGGCGATGCCTTTGACTTCGAGCGGGTGCAGCTTGCAGAACTCGGCGATCTGATCGAACGAGAGCGAGGTGTTCTCCACGAGCCACACGGCGGTGGCCTTGGGCATCAGCGGGGTTTCGCTCATCGGGAACTCCTGTGTTTGGCTCAAGCGGCGCCGCCCTGCGACGAGGGGGAGGCGGAGCCTCTCGTTCGGACTGAAAGGGGAATGCCGGGTATATATGCGGGGCGCGGCGGGAAGGCAAATGGAGGTCTGTTTGCGTGGGCGGCCGCGTCGCACCCTCATTCCTATGGATTCCTTCTTTTCAAATTCTCTCCGCCGGCGCAGTTTCGGCAACGATGTCCGCCGGACGCCGGACGCGACGCTCAAGCGAGAGACGCAACGTGACTTCTTCCGACAGCGCCAGTGTCGCGGCCGCCCTGGGGCGCACTCGCCAGAGTTACGACGAGACCCCCTACATATCGGCCCCTCTGATGCGCTCCCATCCCGGACGCCTCGCCGCGCAAGCCATTTGGCGCGGCCTCGCCGCCCCGGACGCCAACACGGCGCGCGTGCTTGAAATAGGCTGCGCGTCGGGCGGCAATATACTGCCGCTCGCGGCGGCGTTGCCGGAGGCCTCGTTCGTCGGCGTCGACATTTCGCCCGTGCAGATCGCCGCGGGCGAGGCGCGCCGCCTGCGGCTCGGGCTCGGGAATGTCGAGTTACGCGCCGACTCTTTCGAAGCGCTTTGCGACGACGACGGGGAGTTCGACTTCATCATCTGCCACGGCGTCTACAGCTGGATTCCCGAGCCCTTGCGCGACTCCCTGCTGCGTACGGTCAGCGCCCGGCTCGCGCCGTCCGGCCTCGCCCTGGTGAGCTTCAACGTGCTGCCGGGCTGGCGGTTGTTTCAGATCGCGCGCGATTCCATGCTGCTCCACGAGCGGATGATCGCGGACCCGTCGCGGCGGGCGGAGGCGACGCGCGAATTGTTCGGCCGGCTCGCCGCCGAGAGCGCGAACAAGCACACCTATGGGAAATTCTGGCGCGACGAGGCGAAGCGCATGGCGGCGGGCGGCGATTCCTATCTCGCGCACGAAATCTTCGAGGAGTTGAATTCGCCCGTCGCCTTCGCCGACTTCGCCGCGCGCGCGGCGCAATGGGACCTCGATTATCTCAGCGAAGCCGTGATCGTGGCCAACAATATTGACGATCTCGCGCCGGACGGCGCGCAAACCATACGGGCGCTTGCGGGCGCCGACCGGCTGAAACGCGAGACCTATATCGACATTTTTTCGGGCCGCTCCTTTCGCGAAGCGTTGCTCGTCCGCAAAGGCCGTGCGGAAGAACTTGCGCCGGCGCCGCCGGCGCAAGTTGTGCAATCGTTACACTTCATACCCGCGCTCGACCTCGAACTCGCGACATCACGCGACACGGACGGCGTCTTCAATCTTAGCGCCCAAGGGACCGAAATCATCGTCAGGAACGCGGCGGCCGAGCCGGTCCTGCGCCGCCTCATGGAGCGGCGGCCGGGCTCGTCACGGCTCGCCGATCTCGCTTCGTCGGCGACCGGGGAACTGCTGGCCGTGACGAATGAAATCTTGTGCGCGGCCGTCGAGGCCGGGCTTCTGGCTGTCTCCACTCTCCCGGTAGAATGCGCAGTGCGCCTCGCCGAACGCCCAAAGCTCTGGCCAATCGCGTCGATGGACGCCAGGGAGGGCGACCGCACGGTCACCCTGCGCCATTCCGCGTTTCAGTTCGCGCCCTTGCAGCAATTCCTGGCGCCGCTTGTCGACGGGACGCGAACGCGAGACGATCTTGTCGCCGCCGCGGTCGAACTGGCGACAAGCGGCGGCTTGACGGTCGACGGGCCGGACGGGCCGGTCACCAATCCCGAAGAGATCCGCAAACGACTTGAAAACGGCGCCGACAATGCGCTCGCCGGATTGCTGCGCAATGCGCTTCTGGTCGCGGGTTGAGCCGAACGCCGCGTTTCTTTGTACAGAAACTACCGACTTTCGGAAATTTCCTCGCTTTTCGCTGCCGATCTGCGCAGGGCTGTCGCCTCGATCTCGATGCGCATCCTCGGGTCCGCCAATCCCACCGAGATCATTGTCGCCGCAGGCCGTATCTCGCCGAAAAAGCGGCGCAGCACGGGCCAGCATTGCGCAAACTCGGCGGCGTCCGGGAGCATGTAGGTCACCCGCACGACGTCAGCGAGACTTGCGCCGGCTTCGGCCAGCGCGGCTTCTATGTTGCGGAGCGCCTGCTCGGTCTGCCGCCCGAGGTCGTCCGAAATGGTCATGGAGCCGTAGTCGAAGCCGGTCGTGCCCGACACAAACACCCAATCCCCCTGGACCACAGCGCGGCTGTAGCCGATATCCGCCTCGAAGGTCGAACCGGAACTGATGAGTTGGCGCGTCATGCGGCCTCGTCTTGCCGAACGGCCGGCGCCGAACCATACCCCAACTATCAAGCGCGCGGGAGACGCCATGACGACGACCATCGGTTGGGACATCGGCGGCGCGCATCTGAAAGCGGCCAAAGCCGAGAACGGCCGCGTCGTCGCCGCCTTGCAGGCGGCGACCCCGCTGTGGCAGGGGCTCGACAGCCTCCACGCCGCCTTCGCCGATCTCGCCCGCCGCCTCGGCCCCGCCGACGCCCACGGCGTCACCATGACCGGCGAACTCTGCGACGCCTTCGCCTCCCGCCGCGAGGGCGTCGCCGGCCTCGCCGAAATCGCCGCCCGCCATTTGCCGGCGCCCCGTCTCTATGCCGGCGCCGCCGGCTTCGTCGCTATCGGCGAGGCCGCCGCCGAGGCGCTGCAAATAGCCTCCGCCAACTGGCGCGCGAGCGCGGAAGCCGTCGCGCTGCACGCGCCCGACGCGCTTTTCATCGACATCGGCTCGACCACCACGGACCTGATCCCGATCGTCGCCGGCTCCGTCGCGGCCGTCGGGGCCGACGATGCGGCTCGGCTCGCCGCCGGAGAACTCGTTTATACCGGCCTGACCCGCTCTTTCGTCATGGCGATGGCTGCGCGGGCGCCGTTCGCCGGCGCCTGGACGCCGCTGATGAACGAATATTTCGCCGCCGCCGCCGACGTCAGGCGCGTGCTCGGCGACTTGGCTGTCGACGCCGACCTGATGGCGACCGCCGACGGGCGCGACAAGAGCCCCGCCGCGTCGCGCGCGCGGCTCGCCCGCATGATCGGCCGCGAGGCGACGGATGCGCCCGACGCCGCCTGGGAGGGCCTCGCCGCCTGGTTCGCGGAAGCGCAGCTGCGCGACATTTGCGACGCCGCATTCCTGCGACTGTCGCGCGGCGACATCGCCGCCCACGCGCCGGTTATCGCCGCCGGCGCCGGCGAGGCGGTCGCACGCGAGGTCGCACGCCGGTTGAAGCGCGCCTGCGTCGGCTTCGCCGACCTCGTCGGCGGCGGCCGCGACGCGTCGCTGTGCGCTCCCGCCGCAGCGATCGCCCTCCTGCTGGCGCGGCGCTTGTGATAGCCTACCCGACAAACCCAGGGAGGATCATATGCGCGCCGTCCTCGCGCTCGCGCTCATCGCCAGCCTGCCCGCCCGGGCCGCCGCACCCGCGCTCGACGACTACCCGACCGCCGCCCGCGCCGACTATGTGTTCGCCTGCATGAAGACCAACGGCGATAGCCGCGAGGCGCTCGAAAAATGCTCGTGCTCGATCGACGTGATCGCCTCGCTCCTGCCGTATGACGCTTATGTCGCCGGCGAGACCGTGGCCTCGATGATGCAAGACATCGGCCCGGTCGGGCGCGCCTTCAACGCGACCGCGCTCGCCAAGCAGAACCTCGTCACGCTGCGCCGCGCGCAGGCCGAGGCGGAGGTGCGCTGCTTCTAGGCGCCGCCGGGCTTGAGCGGCCATTCCGCCTTGAAATGCGCATTGTCGATGTCGCTGGCCTCGACCCGCAAAGTTTTGCCGCCGTTGCGAGCGAACTCGAAGCGGAAATTCGGATCCTCGCTGATCGATATTCCGCCTTCGACGGAAAATATCAGATCGTCGCCCTGATAGACGGCGAAGTGATCGATGTAGCGCGCCGGGGTGTAAAGCCGCGTAAGCGGGTCCATTTGCAGACCGGAATTGTTGGGGTGGCGCAGCATCACGACGAAATCGCCGCGGCCGGAGCCGGCGTCGTCGATCACCCTCAGCTTCATCTTGCCGAGATGGGCGTTGGCCTCGTCGGGCGCCTTTGTCGCCGGCGCCGAGCAGCCGCCCGCCGCCTTCACATAAGTCTTTGTCATATGCAGGCTGCCGTCGCTGAGCTCCGCGATCAGCCGCATATTCGTATAGGCGTTGACGCGAACGCGCGTGGCCATACTGACGACGTCGGCCGTGGGTCCGAGCGTGAACTCGCCAGCCAGCGGCACGGGGTTTTCGTCAATCACCAGGCTCAGTTTGGTCACGCGCCGCGCGTCGCCCTTCGGCACGTGGATCGTCATCTTCACCGGGGTCAGCGCGGCGTCCTCGGCGCGCGGCGGCGCGTCGAGGGAAACGAAGACGTCGTCCTCCAGAATTGGCGCCGCTTTGAACAACTGGATCCTCAGATCCGGCCATGAATCCGGCGCGGTTTGCGCCGCGGCGGCGCCGGTAACGAGAGCCGCCAGGACAAGGCTTCGCAGCATGATCATGAGTTTCGCTCCCAAAGCTCAAGGGTCCCATTCGTATTCGGCATAAGTGGCCGTGGCGTTGCGGGCGTTGTAGACATCGAACAGGCGCCATTTGTCGCGCTCCGAGGCGCCGGCTTCGTCGGCGGCGCGACGCATCTCGATGCCCTTGCCGAGCGCCGATTTGATGTCATGGGTCAGGGTCTCGAAATAGCGTCGTTCGTCATCGAGCGCGCCCGGGAAGGTCTCGACGAGCGGCCCGTGTCCGGGCACGGCGCGCACCGCGGGAATATTGGCGAGCCCGTCGAGATCCTTCAGCCAACCCTTGAGGGAGCCGTCGATCACCGGCAAATGCCCATTGAACAGCAGATCGCCGGCGATCAGCGTGCGGGTCTGAGGATCGTAGGCGGTGAGGTCGCAATCGGTGTGGCCCGGCGGCCAAGCTTGCAGCATGAGGGTCCGGCCGCCGAGATCGAGCGACAGCTTATCCTCGACCAGAATTGTCGGCGGGACGATGCGCACTTCGTCGATCGCGACGTCGCCGAGAATCGCGCGGAACCGCTTGAGATAGAAGGCCCCGCGCGCGCTGAGTGCGCGCGGCAGGTTTTTGTGGCCGACAAAGGCGGCGCCCAGACCCAGAAAGGCGGCGTCGCCGAACACGTGATCGGGATGTTCGTGCGTGTTGACGATGTAAAGAATCGGCTTGCTCGTAATGTCGCGGATGGCGGCGAGAAAGCGGCGGCCGACCTCGACGCTTCCGCCGGCGTCGATGACGGCGACCCCACGCTCACCGATCACAATTGCGAGATTGGCGATGTCGCCCTGGTTGATGGCGTCCGTTTCGGCGATTGTCCCGGCATGCCCGTAGACGCCGGGCGCGATTTTTTGCAGCGCGAAATCAAGCGCCGTTCCGGCCGCCGCGGCCGGCGCCGAACAGGCGAGCGCGACGCCCAAACAAACAAGGCGATGGCCAATCCGCGGTTTTATGCTGCGCCGCACTATACGCTTATCCTGCTTGGTTGACGACTGAACGAACCTGTCTAAGCGGAAGCACTGAAAACTCGAGTTTATCATGACTAAAAGTTGTGCCGTCGCCAAATTTCGCTTGCGCTAGCGCGGGCCTCGAAATAAGCTGCGAATGTAATCGGCTTCACGGGCGATGAGGAAAGGGAGCCTCGTCGTTTCTTCGAAGGCAGGCAAGGCTTCCCTGGCGGGAATCCGCCTTATGTCTTGGCCTGTTGTGACACGCTGCCGGTAACGGGATCCCAGGTTAATGAAGTCGCCATTGGCGGCCGAGCGAGGCTTGCGAGCCTGCCGCGTCGCTATGTTCGAAGTGACTAAAGGGAGGATACCGATGCGCAAATATTTTCTTGCGACATGCGTCAGCGCCGTGGCGCTGTGCGCCGCCAGCTACGTCTATGCAGACGACGAGCAGATCACGCTTCAGAAGGACGCCAAGCAATGGGTGACGCCGCGCGCTAATTACGCGGCCACGGGATATTCCGAGCTCAACCAGATCAACGCGTCGAACGTCGGAAAAATCACGCCCGCATGGACGTTTTCGACGGGCGTGCTGCGCGGCCACGAAGGCGCGCCGCTCGTCGTCGGCGATGTGATGTACGTCCATACGCCGTTCCCGAACCTCGTCTACGCGCTCGACCTCAACAACGACGGCAAAATCCTGTGGAAATATGAGCCCAAGCAGGACCCGAACGTCATTCCGGTGATGTGCTGCGACACGGTCAACCGCGGCCTCTCCTACGGCGACGGCAAGGTGTTCCTGCATCAGGCCGACACCACGCTGGTGGCGCTCGACGCCAAGACCGGCAAGGTTGACTGGTCAGTCAAGGACGGCGACCCCTCCAAGGGCCAGACCGGCACCGACGCGCCGTTCATCTTCAAGGACAAAGTGTTCATCGGCGTCTCCGGCGGCGAATTCGGCGTGCGGTCGTGGGTGTCCGCCTACAATCTGAAGGACGGCAAGCTCGATTGGCGCGCCTATTCGATGGGCCCCGATTTCGACATGCTGATCGATCCCGCGGCGACCACCGAGCTCGGCAAGCCGGTCGGCGCGGATTCCTCGACCAAGACCTGGCAGGGCGATCAGTGGAAGATCGGCGGCGGCGCCACCTGGGGCTGGTACGCCTACGATCCCGCGCTCAACCTGATGTACTACGGCTCCGGCAACCCCTCGACCTGGAACCCGAAGCAGCGTCCCGGCGACAACAAGTGGTCGATGACCATTTGGGCGCGCGACATCGACACCGGCAAGGCCAAATGGGTCTATCAGATGACGCCCCACGACGAGTGGGATTATGACGGCGTCAACGAAATGATCCTGACCGATCAGAAGATGAACGGCCAGGACCGCAAACTGCTGACCCACTTCGACCGCAACGGGTTCGGCTACACTCTCGATCGCACCAACGGCGAATTGCTCGTCGCCGCCAAGTTCGATCCGAAAGTGAACTGGGCGGACGGCATCAACATGGACAAGTCGTCGCCGGACTACGGTCGGCCGATCCGCGTCAAGGCCATGTCGACCGAAGCCAACGGCGAGGACGTCAACAGTCAGGGCATCTGCCCGGCCGCGCTCGGCTCCAAGGACGAGCAACCGGCCGCGTATTCGCCGCAGACCGAATTGTTCTACGTGCCGACCAACCACGTCTGCATGGACTACGAGCCGTTCAAAGTCAGTTACACCGCGGGCCAGCCTTATATCGGCGCGACGCTGTCGATGTATCCGCCCAAGGGCGACTCGAACATGGGCAACTTCATCGCCTGGGACAACAAGACCGGCAAGATCGTCTGGTCCGATCCCGAGCAGTTCTCGGCTTGGGGCGGCGCGCTGGCGACAGCGGGCGGCGTGGTGTTCTACGGCACGCTTGAAGGCTATCTGAAGGCTGTCGACGCCAAGACCGGCAAGCTGCTGTATAAGTTCAAGACCCCGTCGGGCATCATCGGCAATGTGATGACCTACGAGCACGGCGGCCGGCAATATGTCGCGGTGCTCTCGGGCGTCGGCGGCTGGGCGGGCATCGGTCTGGCGGCCGGGCTCACCAAGCCAAACGACGGCCTCGGCGCGGTCGGCGGCTATGCGGCGCTGTCCAACTACACCGCGCTCGGCGGTCAGTTGACGGTGTTCGCGCTGCCGAGCGACTGAGCGTCCCATAGGTCAGGCAAATAATAGAGTCCGGCGGATCGGAGCACCGAACGCCGGGCTCTTTCATGAGAAAGGCGCCGATGCGACGGCGCTTCCCCGGGAGGACGAATTCCGTGAGATTTCCTGCTCTGCGATTTCTTTTGGTCGCGGCGATGACGCTAACGTCGGGCGTCGTGGCTGTCCGAGCCGCCTCGCCGGGCGATCCCGCAGCCGTCAAACAGGACGACGAAGGTTACTGGCACGACAAAAACGGCGACCCGACCTACAAGGTCGCGGCTGACGGCGCGGTCGATTTCCCGACGTTTGAGGGGTTTCGCCGCTATCACTCGGATTGCCATGTTTGCCACGGCCCCGACGGCATGGGCTCCAGCTATGCGCCGGCCCTGGCGGATTCCTTGAAGACGATGGACTACGCGACATTCGCCGGCACGGTTGTAAACGGGCGCAAGGACTTTCTGAACGGCAAGGACAATGTCATGCCGTCTTTCGCCGACAATAAGAATGTGACCTGCTATCTCGACGATATCTACGTCTATCTGCGCGCACGCTCGACGGATGCGGTGCCGCGCGGTCGGCCCGCCAAACATGACCCGAAACCGTCGGGATTCGCTGCCAGAGAAGACAAATGCATGGCGGACGATTGATCCACGTCGAGGCGAGGTTGAGTTTGCGGCGGCGGCGGCGAGAGACGGAGTGACGAGAAGTTGATACAAAGACAAGTGACGCCTGAAGCGCCGGCGAAGGCGGGCACGCCTGTGCGATTCGCTGCCGCCCTGGCGCTGACATGGCTCGCCGCGGCGGCGCTGGCATGCGCTTGCCCGCAGGGCGCGGCGCGGGCGCAGGATGCAAACGGGGCGCTGGAGCTTGTCGATCCGCATATTTTCCGCGCGTGCGCCGATCCGCGAGATCTGCCGTTCTCCAATCAAGGCGGCGAAGGTTTCGAAAACAAGATCGCCGACCTGTTCGCCAAGAAGCTCGGCAAGGGCGTCGCGTACGCCTTCTATCCCGACGCGACCGGATTCATCCGCAACACGCTTAACGCTCAGCGCTGCGACGTCGTGATGGGAATTGCGCTCGGCGACGACATGGTGCAACCGACCAATCCTTATTACCGCACCGCCTATGTCGCGGCCTACGCCAAGGGCGGCAAGTACGCCGGACTTGATTCGCTGAGCGACCCCAGATTACAGAGCGCCAAGATCGGCATCATCGCGGGCACGCCGCCGGTCACCTATCTCGCGATTCGTGGATTGTTGGGGCATATCAAATCCTATCCGCTGGTGGTCGACACCCGTTACGATTCGCCCAGCGCCAAGATGATGGACGATCTCGACAACGGCGTCATCGACGTGGCGCTGATGTGGGGACCGCTGGCTGGCTATTACGCGCACAAGACCCACACCCCTATTACGACCGCGCCACTGGTCAACGAGACCGGCGGGCCGCCTCTCGTGTTTCGCATCGCGATGGGCGTCCGGCATTCGGACCAGAACTGGAAACGCGATCTCAACAAGCTGATCTCTGAGAACCGCGCCGAGATCGACGCGATCCTGATGAGCTATGGCGTGCCGCTGCTCGACGAACACGACAAGCCCCTCCAACCATGAACCGGGCGGCGCTCACGGCGGCGCTGGGCGTCGCGCTCGCCGCCGCCGCGCCGCCCGAACCCCAGGGATTTCGCACCGAAGCCTACCGCGCGCCGACGCCGGCGACGCTCAGAGGCGCAACGGTGTTGTCGAGCGCCGAAGCGCATGCGCTGTGGCAGGCGAAGCGCGCCGCCTTCATCGACGTGCTGCCTCAGCCGCCGCGACCTAAGAATCTCCCGAAGGACGTCGTCTGGCGCGACCCGCCGCGTGACGACATTCCCGGCAGTGTGTGGCTGCCGGACACCGGCTACGGCGAATTGGCCCCCGTCACTCTCGCTTATTTCGTCGACGGCCTGAAGTCGGCGAGCGGCGGCGACCGCGCGCGGCCGCTGGCGTTTTACTGTCAGCGCAATTGCTGGATGTCGTGGAACGCCGCCAAACGCGCGCTTGCGCTGGGCTACACGGCGGTTGACTGGTATCCCGACGGCGCCGACGGCTGGCGCGAGGCGGGCTTCCCGTTGGAGGCGCGCAAACCTGAGCCGCGTCCGCCATGAGGGTCCGCTCAAAACTCCGGGCGCAGGATCTTGACGATGGCGCCGATGCGCGCCTCGATCGCTTGCGGCGTCTCGCAGACATAGGAAATCGTGCGCCGGCGCTCGTCGTAGACGCGCAAATCCCATTGCAGCCTCTGCAGCCCGGCGTCGTCCGGCGCCACGCCGGGTGCGGCGGCGCTGTGCGCGGTCTCGTTTTCGGCGCGGATATGCGCCGCCATTTCGCGCTGTTTGCGGCCGAATCGGTCCAGTCCCGCGATGATTTCCGAGCGTTGCCGGGTGAGTTCGTCAAAAGCGGCGGCGAACGCCGTCTTGAGCTTGGCCTTGGCGTCCGGTCCGGACGAGCGCAAGAACTTGGCGACGTCGGCCTGCACGTCAGTGTATGGGCGCGCGGCGCGCGGACATCTCCGCCACGAGGCCGGCGATCTCGGCATCATCGCGCCAGCCGCTGGCGCTGGCTTCGATCGGCGGCCCATCCCACACGGAGGCCAGCGGGAAATTCGCGACCTTGGGTTGCTGGCACGGCCAGTTCGGGTCCGCGACGGGCGGCCCCGCCGCTTGCGCCGAAACGGACGCGGCCGCTATCATCATGGCCGCTATACGCGAAAACTGTTTCATGCGCGTTTCCTTCTTGGGCGTGAGAATTTAGGCGCGCGTCGCTCCTGGCTCAAGGGGAATTCGCAAAGGCGGCCGGAGATGCGGAGACAGCCATGACCCTCATGCTCGCCAGCGTCGCCGACGCCGAGGAGGCGGCTTTGGTCGCCCGCGGCGGCGCCGATATCGTCGATTTCAAAGACCCGCGACGAGGCGCCATCGGCGCGGTGACGATGGACGTCGCCGCGCGCCGGCGTGCGCGCGGTCGCCGGCATGGCGCAGACCAGCGCGACGCTCGGCGATCCCCCTACGAAGCGGACGCGCTCGTCTGCACGCGCGCGCGCCATGCGGGCGCCGGCGTCGAGACGCTTAAACTCGCGCTGGACAAGCGCGGCGCTCGAACGACTCGGCGCCCCGCTCGCCACACTCGCGCGCGAAGTCGCGCTCGATCGGCATGCTGTTCGCCGACGAGGCGCCGGACTTCGAGCTGATCCCTCAACTCAAGGCGCTGGGATTTTCTGGCGCGATGCTCGACACGCGCCACAAGGGCGCGGGGCGGCTGTTGACCGTGCTCGACGTCGCCGGGGTCGAAGCGTTTTGCGCGCGCTGCCGGGCGGCCGGCCTGACCGCGGGCTTGGCCGGCTCGCTTGGAGCCGCCCGACATTCCGCGCCTGTTGCTCGTGGCGCCCGACGTGCTCGGCTTTCGCGGCGCCTTGTGCGCGGGTCACGAGCGCTCGGGGCCGATCGCGCCGCAAGCGGTGGCGCTGGTGCGCGATCTGATCCCGCGCGCGCGCCGCGAAGCGGCGGCCGCGCCCAACATCGACTGGCGCCTGATCGGGCGCGGCCTCGCGGGCGCCGAGGAACCGGAGGGCGATCTCGACCGCATCTTCGTGCGCGATTTCGTCATCGAAACGGAGATCGGCGCCTATGATTTCGAGCGCGGCGCGAAGCAGCGCGTCGCCTTCGACGTCGAGGCGCTGGGTCGGCCGCGCCGGCGCGGAGCCGCGCGACATGCGAGCGATCTTCTCCTACGACGTGATCCTCGACGCCATCCGCATCGTCGCCGCCCAGGGCCATCACGAGTTCGTCGAGGGGTTCGCGGAGGCGGTGTCGGCGGTCGTGCTGCGGCACGAGCGGGCGCGGGCGGTCAAGATCGTGGCGCGCAAGCTCGACGTGATCGACGGCGCGGTCGGCGTTGAGATTTTGCGCCGCCGCGCAGCCGCGGGCGAAGCCTCGACGCCGGTCTCCCAGCGCGCCAGCCGCTAGGCCAGCGTCCGCGCCAGCGCGAACGCCTGGCGGAAGTCGAGCTTTAGCGGTTTTGCGCTTTCCGTCATTTGCTTAAACAGTCCCGACTCGGTGCGGTATTTGACGTTGCCGATCGCAAGCGCGCCGACGCCAACCGCGCCATGCGCCCCGAGCGGCGCCCCGTTGGCGTGCAAATCCAGGCCCTCGACGCCAAGCGGCGGCACGGCGTTGACGTCGGCCGCGATCTTGAGCGCCCGCGCGGCCTCGATCTGTGCGGCGCCGAGCACCCGCACGCCGGCTCTTGCCGCGCAAAGGGCGATGTCGGCGCCGGCGAGGACCGCGCCGCGCGCCTCCCCCGACGCGCCGTCAGCGACGGCGACGTCGACGCCGAACCGGCGTTTCACCTCCGCCGCCAGCCGCGACACGCGCGCGGTTCCGTCATGGCCCACAAAAGTCACGTTCGCGCCTTCGAGCGCGCCGATCACGCCGGCCGCCGTGCCGACCACGCCCGTCGCCCCGAAAATCGACGATTCCCGCGCCGGCGAGCGACCGGCCGAACTTGGCCTGAAACGTCTTTTCGACGACCGCGAGCATCGCCGCGGCGGTGGTGAAGGAGCCGGCGGGATCGGCGAACAGGGAGATCTCGAACGGCTTCAGCAGCGATTTCGCCGCCGCATCGAGCATGTCGAGCGCCAGGAACGCGTCCTTGCCGCCGATAAACATGCCGGTGCGCAGCGCGTCCTTCGGCGAGCGCGAGAACATCGCGTCCTGGGTCAGCGGCGACACTTCGGCGAGCGCTACGTTCGTGTAGGTCGCCACGACGTCGAAGCCGGCGTCGGCGGCCATGTTGACGTCGAACGGGCTCATGTGCCCGAGCGGGGTCAGCATGTGCAGGATGGACTTGGCCATGTCGTCCTCGATGTTAAGAGAGCGGAACGCACTCGGCGCCGCCGGGGCGGGCGGCGTGGACTTGTACGCGAAGCTCGCCGGGCGCCGCCTGGCGCGCGAACGCCGCCCAATGCGCGGCCTCGTCGGGATCGCGGGCGAAAGCGAAGCCGGTCGGACCCCAGGAACTCTGGCCGATCCCGAGCGCGCCGGCCCGCTCAAGCGCCGCCGCGACGGCGCCGACGCGCGGGCTGGTGAACCGGCCGCCGCCCTGGGCGGGGGCGAAATGGTCGCCGAGCCGACGCTGGATCGCGCTTAGCCCGGCCCCGAACGCCGCGAAATCCGCGTCCGCCACCCCCGGCAGCGCCTGCATCAGCGTGCGGCGGCAGATGTCGGCGGCGGCTTCGGGCGGAAACAGCGGCAGTGCGGCGAAGGCGGCGCGCTCGGCTTCGCCGTGCGCGCCTTCGAGGTCGTCGTCGAGCAGCAGGACGACCCGCCAATCCCGCGGAAACGTCAGCCGCGAGACGATCGGCGGCAGCGCGGCGGCGGCGCCATGACCGGCGTCGACCAGGAAACCGCCGCTGTCAAACAGCGCGACGCCGACCCCTGAGCGCGCGCCGCGCAGCAACATCGCCGCATCGGCCGGCGTGTCCGGAGCCACGCCGTGGAAGCGGCGAAACGCCAGCGCCACGGCCAGCGCGAGCTGCGTGCCGGAGCCGAGCCCGGCATGGGCGGGAATCGCGCTGGCGACATCGACCGCGACATCGGCGGCTAGATCGTGCGCATCCGCCAAGAGCCGAACGAGCCGCGCGACGCGCTCGGCCTCGAAACCGGTCGCGCCGAAATGGCGCGCGGTACGCATCTCGACCGCCGTTTCGAACCCGTCGACGGCGAGGCCGAGGGAGCCGAATCGCCGGCCGAGATCGCCGTTGAGATCGAGAAAGCCGAGATGCAGCCGCGCACCGGCGCAGACGCGCCAGCCCCCGGCCTGTTTTCGCTTCCCTTGACGGTGGCACGCGGATTGCTACTCATCCCGTAAGCGCATTTTCGTAAGCGCCGTGACAGGAGATTATGCGGGACCCGCGCTTCGGCGCCAACACAAGGAAGCGGGAAAAAAACCCGACGCGTCGCAGGTGGAAAGCTCCGGGAAAGGCGTTGTCACGTATTAAATTCGTTACAGCCCGGAGGCTCTGATGCTCGTGCTCATAATGACCGTCTGCTCGCTTTCCTCGCCAGACCATTGCGACGAAGCGCGCCTGCAATTCGCCGCTGAGGAATCGCTCACTCAATGCATGATGCAGGCGCAGCCCTACATCGCGCAATGGGCCGGCGAACACCCCGATGCGCGCGTAACCCGTTGGCGCTGCGCCTATCCCGACCGCGAAGACCAGCGCATCTGACCGCCGACGAATATAGCCAAGTGGACGCTGCCATCGGCCGCCGCTAAGGTCGGACGATGCGCAAGTTACTTTCGGCTTTGGTCATCGCTCTGGCCTCGGCGGCGCAGGCGCAGGACATGATGTCCGGGATCGACTTGTCCTCGCCTGACATGACGCAGGCGGAGATGTCGCGCGCCGACCTCGAAGCCGCATTGCGCGCGGCCGGCGGTAAGCCGCTCGATCTCACGGGCAAGCGGCTTTCCGGGCTCGATCTCTCCGGACTCGACCTCTCGCACGCAATTTTGCGCGCGGCGCGGCTCAACCACACGAAACTCGCCCACGCCCGGCTCGACGGCGCGGTGCTCGATCAGGTCTGGGCGCTCGGCGCGGATTTCCAGGGCGCGAGCCTGGTCGGGGCGAGCTTGTTTCAGGCGCAACTCCAGAAGGCGGATTTTGCCGGCGCGGACCTTTCGCGCGCGCGCATCGCCGGCGATTTCAGCGGCGCTAACCTCGAGGGCGCGGTGCTGCGTGACGCCAACGGCGCGGCCGATGAGACGAATCAATCAATGGGCCTGATGCGCGCCTCGTTCAAGTCAGCGGATCTCGCGCACGCCGATTTCACCGGCGCCGACCTCTCCCGCGCCGATCTCAGCTTCGCCAAATGCGGTGGGGCGGACTTTGAAAACGCAAAGTTGCGCGACGCCGACGCCAGCGGCGCCGATCTCCGCGGGGCCAAACTCGACGGGGTTATCGCGCCGGGGCTAGACCTCGATTCGGCGCGACTCGATGCGGGCGTCCGAATCGCCGGCTCCGCGCATGCGGAGCGGGCGCTACGTAACTAAGCGCCGCCAAAATCGCCCACGAAAAAAAGGAGCCGCCATGCTGATGCACGGTCTCGTCCTCGCTGGCGCCGAGCGTCACCCCGACCGCGTTGCGTTTCGCTGGGTCGACCGCGATCGCGCTTGGACCTACGCCGAGGCCGCCGACGCGACGGAGCGGATGGCCGGCGCGCTCGCCTCGCTCGGCGTCGCCAAAGGCGATCGGGTGACCTTGGTTGCGCACAACGGTCTCGATTATCTCGGCGCGATGCTCGGCGCCTGGCGGCTCGGCGCGATCGCCGCGCTGGTCAACGTGCGCTTCGCCGACGAACTCGACTATTATTTCGCCGATCACACGCCCACGGTCCTCGTCTACACCCACGATCTCGGCGAGGCGGTGCGGCGGCGCGGCCGCGCCATCGAAGCCGCGGCTCGTCTGCATGGACGGCCCGCAGGACGGCGCGCTAGTCGCTGCCGGAACTGATGGCGGCGGCCCTGCCCGCGCCCGCCGACCCCGGCGACGAAACGGCGATCGCGCATCTCTCCTACACCTCGGGCACGACCGGCAAGCCGAAGGGCGCCTGCCTCGCCCATGAGCCGACGATCCGCGCCGCGCGCTGCATCGGCGAGCGGCTGCGCATCCGCGGCGACGACGTTTCGTTCGGGCCGACGGCGCTGTCGAGCTCCTATCAGCTCGTCGCCAATCTGCTGCCGCAACTGGCGGCCGGCGCGACGATCAACGTGATGGGACGCTGGACGGCCGCCGCCGGCTTCGACGCGATCGACGCCAGCCGGCGCGACGCTGCTCGTCGGCAACCCACCGCTGCTGACGGAATTGCTCGCGGAAAGCCGCGGCGCAAGGCCATCCGCCGGGGCGGCTGCGCTTCGTGCTGTCCGGCGGCGGCCCGGCGCCGCCGACGCTAAAGGCGGCGTGGCGCGACGAACTCGAAAATTCCGCTCGTCGAGAGCTACGGTCAAAGCGAGCTCGGCGGTTTTGTCGCGCTGGGCTTTCCGGAGCTCGAGCCTGACAACGCCAAGCTGATGCGGATCGGCCCGGCGCTGCCGGACAAGGAAGTCTCGCGTTCGCGACCTCGAAGACCGGCCGCTGGCGCACTGCGGCGAGCTCGGCGAACTCTGCCTGCAGCGGCGGTTTCATGGCCGGCTATTGGGGCAATCCCGACAAGACGGCGGAGGCGACGCGCGGCGGCTTGTGCGCACGGGCGACGTCGGCTTCATCGACGAGGACGGCTTTGTCACCCTGCGCGGCCGGCGCGCGGAGCTGATCGAGGTGAACGGCGTCACCTGGTTCCCGCGCGACATCGAGGAGGCGCTGCAACGCATCCCCGGCGTGCGGCTGGCGGCGCTGATCGGGCTGCCCGACGCGGTGCTCGGCGCACGCCCCGCCGCCTTGTCACGCTGGAGGAAGGCCGCCACCTCGACCGGCGCGGCGATTGAAGGAGGCGATCGCCGGCGCCGTCCCTACGACCTGGCGCCGCTGACCGTCACCGTGGTCGATGCAGCTGCCGATGACGCCGACCGGCAAGATCGCCAAGGCGGAGCTGGCGGCGGCGCGGCGGGCGGATTCGTAGTTGGCGACGATCTCTCGCCCGCCCGGCCAGGAAAGTGAACGCGGTTGACTATTCCACGACCCTGAACAATCATTCCATGACACAAGGTTGGGGCCATGGCCACGGTCCGCAGACTCGCTGCTATCCTCGCCGTTGATGTGGTCGGCTATTCCAAGCTGATGGGCGAGGACGAAGTAGGAACCTGGGCGCGGGCAACGCGCGGCTCGCGAGGCAAGCCGCCGCTTGATCGCAGAGCGCGGCGGCCGCCTCGTCAAGACCATGGGCGACGGGCTCTTGCTCGAATTCCCATCCGTCGTCGCGGCGACCGAATGCGCGATCGACATCCAGGGCTTAATGGCTCAGCTCAACGCAGCCGCGCCCGAACTCTAAGCCGCTGCTCTATCGCATCGGCGTTCATCTCGGCGACGTCATCGTCGAAGACGAGACATTTTTGGCGAGGGGGTCAACATCGCGGCGCGGCTCGAAGGGATTTGCGCGCCCGGGGGCGTCGCGCTTTCCGGCGCAGCCTACGAGCACGTGCGCGGGCGGGTGGAGGCGGAATTTTCCGATCTCGGCGAACAGGCGCTGAAGTATCGCGCGTCCGGTGCGTGTCTTTGCGCTGGGCGGAGCGGGCGCCGCCGCATCGACCGCCGCGCCGCGCCTCTCGATCGTCGTCCTGCCCTTCGCCAATCTCGGCGCCGACAGCGCGCAGGATTATTTCGTCGACGGCGTCACGGACAGCCTGACCACCGATCTGTCGAAGCTGCCCGGCTTTTTCGTGATATCGCGCAACTCGGCCTTTTCCTACAAAGGCAAGCCGATCGACATCAAGCAAATCGGCCGCGACCTCGGCGTGCGCTACGCGCTCGAAGGCAGCATCCAGCGCAGTGGGCCGCGGATGCGCGTCAATGTTCAGTTGATCGACGCCGAGAGCGGCGCGCATCTCTGGGCGGAGCGGTTCGACAAGCCGATCGCCGACCTGTTCGACATGCAGGACGAGATAGTCGCGCGCCTCGCCCATCAACTCGACATTCAGGTTGTGACGGCGGAAGCGGTACGCGCTCGCCGCGCCGCCAATCCCGACGCGATGGATCATTACTTCCAAGGCTGCGCGCTGCTCTACAAGGGCGGCGTGATCGAGACTTACGAACAGGCCGAGGCGCATCTCGACCGCGCGCTGGCGCTGGCGCCGGGTTTCATCGACGCTCGGGTGAACAAGTGTTTAATCGACGTGACAGTCGCCGGCGCGTTGATGAGCGACGATCGCGCCGCGCGTTTGGCGCGGGCGGAGGCGACAGCGCGCGAAATCGTCAAGTCGCGGCCTGACAATGCTCTCGCCCATTTGGCGCTCGGCATCGCCTATAGCCTCACCAACCGGCAAACGGAGGCGATCGTCGAGTTGGAGCGCTCACAGGCGCTTGACCAAAACCTCGCGCAAGCGCGCGGACAAATTGCACTGTGCAAATATTTTGTCGGCCGCTTCGAGGAAGTCGAGGCGGACGTGTCAGAGGCATTGCGGCTGAGCCCGCGCGATATGATCTCCGGCTACTGGGCGACCTATGTCGGCTCCGCGAAATTGGCGCTTCGACGCGAGGCCGAGGCGGTCGTCTGGTTCAATCGCGCCCTCGACCTCAACGCGGATTTCCCGGTGACGCATTTCCTGAAGGCGGCGGCGTTGGCTTTGATGGGCCAAGTCGACGAAGCGAAAGGCGCGATCCGCCATGGCCTCGACCTCGACCCTCGGTTCACGATCGTGCGTTTCCTCATTGGCATGGCGAGCGATCACCCGGACGTCGTAATCGCCCGCGAACGTGCGATCGAAGGCCTCCGCAAGGCAGGCTTGCCGGAAGCGTAGGTGGCGACCTACCGCCTGCCAGGCCTCGGCCTAGAGCCGCTCGACGATCGTCACATTGGCCATGCCGCCGCCCTCGCACATCGTCTGCAAGCCATAGCGCTTGCCGTGCGCGTGCAGCGCATGGACGAGCGTGGTCATCAGTTTGGTTCCCGAGGCGCCGAGCGGGTGGCCGAGAGCTATAGCTCCGCCGTGCACGTTGAGCCGTGACGGATCCGCGCCCGTGTGCTTGAGCCACGCCATCGGCACCGGCGCGAAGGCTTCGTTGACTTCGTAAAGATCGATGTCGTCGATTTTCATGCCCGCGCGCTTCAGCGCCCTGTCGGTTGCGAACAGCGGCTCCTCCAGCATGATGACGGGATCGCCGGCCGTCATCGCCATCGCGTGGATGCGCGCCAGAGGCGCGACGCCCAGCGCCTTGAGGCCGCGTTCGTTGACGACCATCACCCCGGAGGCGCCGTCGCAGATCTGGCTCGCGGTTGCGGCGGTGATGCGCCCGCCCTCCTTGATGAGCCGCACGCCTTTGATTCCTTCGAGCGTCGCGTCGAAGCGGATGCCTTCGTCCACGGTGTGGCGCACGCGCACGCCGTCGGGGCCGACAACTTCGATCGGGGCGATCTCCTGATCGAACCGCCCCGCCTTGGTCGCCGCAATGGCCTTTTGCTGGCTGTTGAAGCCGAACGCGTCCATCTCGTCCTTGGAGAAGCCGTGCTTCTCAGCCAGCATCTCTGCGCCGGTGAACTGGCTGAACACGATGTCGGGGTACTTGGCCTCCTGCCGCGGGCTCTTGGGCCGGCCGTAGCCGTTCTTGGCGAGCACCTCCGACGACAGGCCCATCGGCGCGCGCGTCATGCTCTCGACGCCGGCGGCGATCACGCAATCCATGACGCCAGCCATGACGGTGCTGGCGGCGAAATGCAGCGCCTGCTGCGAGGAGCCGCATTGGCGGTCGACGGAGACGCCGGGAATATGCTGCGGCAGTTTGGAAGCCAGCACCGCGCCGCGCGCGATGTTCGAGGATTGCTCGCCGGCCTGGATGACGCAGCCCATGATGACGTCTTCGACCAGCGCGGGGTCGCAAGCTGCGCGCGCAACGAGATCGTCGAGCAGGACGCCGGCCAGGTCCGCCGGATGCCAGCCCGACACTTTGCCGTTGCGCTTGCCGCCAGCGGTGCGAGCCGCGGCGACGATATAGGCCTCACCCATGCGTCAGCTCCCTTCAAGTTTCGCCCGACGATAGCCGGAAAGACAGCGAAGGCAAGGCGCGCTGGACTGGCGGCCTGTTCTTCTATCGCATAGAAGGGAAAGGGGTGAGTTCCCCGGAGTTCGGATGCTAAAGCGTGGGGAAGCGGCGAGGACGGCGCGCGCGGGCGACCGGCTGCGTCGCGCCTATTCCGAAGCGTCGCCCTCTTCGGCCGCGTCTGTGCGACCTCACCGTTCTGCGCCCGCTTCAGCCGCCGCCCGGGATCCGCGAAGCGAGGCCGAGCTGACCTTTCTCACCGACCCCGAGACGTTCAAGGCGCTGTGCGCGGACGCGGCGCTCGGCGGCCCCGCTAGGCTGAGGTGGGATGCGCAACGCAGCGTCCACTATGACACGGACGCAGCCGAGCTGCATCGGAGCGGGCTCTCCCTGCAAGTGCGCCGCGCGCGCGTCCGCAACGTGATGAGCCTTACGACAAGCGACGGACGGATCGAAGTGACGGCGCCGGGAGAGGCGCCGCAAATCGAGCTGTTGCCGCCGCCGTCGCGGGGCCTGATTGCCCGGGCGATCGAGCGGGAACCGTTGCGGCCTTGGTTTTCTTGGCGAATTCGCCGAGCGACGCGCCTGCTGTCCCATGAGGGCGCCACGATCGAAGTTGCGTTCGAGGAGGGCGAAATCGTCGCCGCGGCGCGACGGGCGCCGATCCGCAACGTCACGTTCAAGCTGAAATCAGGGGAGCCGGCGGCGCTTTATCTGCTGGGGCTTACGCTTGCGAACCTCCGCCCGCTCCGCCTCGGCGTCGCGAGTCTGTTCGAGCGTGGGCTCGCGCTTGCGCTCGATTCTCGCGCGTCGATGCGCTCGAAGCCGCCTCAGTTCGGCGCGGACGCGACCTTGGATGCGGCCATCGGCGTGTTGTTGCGCCAGAACCTCGCACATTTTCTGATGAACTGGCCGGCCCTGGAGTCGACGGACGCCGACGAGGCCGTTCACCAAATCCGCGTCGCGCTGCGACGGCTGCGGTCGCTGCTGGGGGTGCTCGGGCGCGCGTTTCCAGCGGGCGAAGTCAATCTTATGCGCGCCGAAGCCAAGCGGATCGCCGACGCCTTCGGCGACGCCCGCGACTGGCGGGTGTTTTCCGACATGGTTGCGGTAGGCCCCGGCCGGCGGCTGCCGGGCGTTCCCGGCCTTTCTGCTTTGGTCGCCCTGGCCGACACGCGCGCCGAAGCGGGGCGCGCGGCTGGCGACGCGGCCTTGGAGGCGCGCACGACAACCCGGTTTGTGCTCGCGCTGCAAATCTATATTTCCACGAGCGGCTGGCGCAACGCCGCTTCCGAGACGGAATTGCGCGCGCTCGGCGCGCCCGCGGTCGGGTTCGCCGCCGATGCGCTCGAACGCGCGTTCCGCCGGTTGAGGAAACGCGCGCGTGGCTTCGAGACTTTGGCGCCGGAAGCGCGCCACGACATGCGGATCGCGCTAAAGCAGTTGCGCTACGCCGTCGATTTCTTTGGACCCTTGTTCAAGCCGGCCGCCGACGTGGAGAGTTTTGGGAGTAAGGCGGCCGTCTTGCAGGACATGCTGGGCGCGGCCAACGACGCCGCCGTCGCCAGCGGGCTCGTCGCGAGCATAGAAGCCGCCGACAATCCGGCGCTCGCCTTCGCCGCCGGCGCCGTCGTCGGTTGGGGCGAGCGCGGCGGCGCCCTCGACGAGGCTTTGTTGCGCGGCGGTTGGAAAGCTTTGCGCAAGGCCCGGCGATTCTGGCGCGACGAACTCGTCGCCGAGACGCCGGTGACGCGCGAGGAAAAATCGGGCGACTGAGCGGGAGCGACGCATGGGCCACATCGACCCGACCAAAGAGATTTTCGCAGAATTCCGCCGCAACGATCGGCCGGGGCCTATCGACATGCTCAATCTCGTGCGCCTGCGCGAGGATGCCGCTTATCCCGACCGCCGCGCCGCGACCGGCGCCGAGGCCTATGCGGCCTATGGCCGCGACAGCGGGCCGGTGTTCCAGCGGGTCGGCGGCGAAATCGTCTGGCGCGGAGCGTTCGAGTTGATGTTGATTGGGCCGGCGGACGAGCGCTGGGACCTTTGTTTCATCGCCCGCTATCCCAGCGTCGCCGCCTTCGTCGAGATGATCCGCGATCCCGTCTATCGCGAGGCGGTCAAGCACCGACAGGCGGCGGTCGAGGATTCCCGGCTCGTCCGGCTCACGAGCGTCGAAACGGGCGGCCTGTTCGGCTGATGCTGCTGCTGTCGGGGCTGGCCGTCGCGATTTGGCTCTATCTGATCTTCGCGCGCGGCGGTTTCTGGTTGGCGCTGGAGCGCGAGGCGGGCGCGCCGGCGCCGGACGTCTGGCCCGAGGTCGTCGCCGTCATCCCCGCACGAGACGAAGCGGACTCCATAGGCGCCACGGTCGGCTCGCTGCTCAAACAGGATTATCCCGGCGCCTTTCGCATCGTTCTGGTCGACGACGAAAGCACCGACGGCACGGCTGAGGCGGCGCGCGGCGCGGCGGCCGCGTCGGATCGGTTGATCGTCATCGCCGGCGCGCCGACGCCGCCGGGTTGGTCAGGCAAACTATGGGCCGTCGCGCAAGGGATCGAGGCCGCGGGCGGCGAGGCGCGCTATTGGCTGCTGACCGACGCCGACATCGCCTATGGCCCGGGCGCGCTCGCCGCCCTCGTCGCGCGCGCCGAGGCCGAGGGGCTGGCGCTCAATTCGCTGATGGCGCGGCTGCGCTGCGAGAGTTTTGCCGAGCGCTTCGCCATTCCCGCCTTCGTATTCTTCTTTCAGATGCTCTACCCCTTCGCCTGGACGAACGCGCCTAAGCGCAAAACCGCGGCGGCGGCGGGCGGCTGCATGCTCGTGCGCCGCGAGGCGCTGGCGACGACGGGCGGGATCGCGGCGATCCACGGCGCCCTCATCGACGATTGCGCGCTGGCCCGGCGCCTGAAGCCGCGCGGGGCCATCCGCCTGAGCCTCGCCGAGCGCGTGTCGAGCCTGCGCCGCTATCCCGATTTCGGCGAAATCCGCCGCATGGTGATGCGCTCGGCCTATGCTCAGTTGAACTATTCGCCGGCGCTGTTGGCGTTCACGGTCGCGGCAATGGCGCTGGTTTTCCTAGTCCCGGTCGCCGCCGCGCTGTTCGCCCACGGCGCCGCGCGGGCGTGCGGTCTCAGCGCCTGGGCGCTCATGGCGACGGCGTTTCAGCCGACGCTGCGCGACTATCGAGTCGCTCCGTGGTGGGGCGTTGCGCTGCCAGCGATTGCGGCGCTCTACACGGTCTATACCGTCGAATCCGCGCTCGCTTCGGCTCGCGGACGGGGCGGTCTGTGGAAAGGGCGCTATCAGGAGCGCGCGGCGCGCGAGACTTAGGGCAGCGTCAGCGCGCCGTCGGGCTGCAGCGCGAAATGTGGGTTCCAGGCGATCTCCCAGAGATGGCCGTCGGGATCGGCGAAATATCCGCTGCGGCCGCCCCAAAACGCGGTCGCAGCGGCCCGCGTGACGCGGCCGCCGGCGGCCTCGGCGAGCGCGAGCAATCGGTCGACGTCGGACTCTTCGCGCACGTTGTGGGCGAGCGTCACGCCGCGAAATCCCGATCCCTCGGGCTCCAAGCCCGCATCCTCCGCCAACGCGCCGCGCGGGTAGAGCGCCAGCGCAAGGCCGCCGAGTTGGAAGAATACGATATCGCCCTGGCTGGCGGACGAGGCGCGAAAGCCGAGCCCGTGTTCGTAGAAGGCGCGGGCGCGGGCGAGAGACTCGACTGCGAGCGTGATGAGGCTGACGCGAGGCTCGAATTCCGGGACGGACATGCGCGATCCTCGTCGCTAGACTGTCGGGACGCTGAGTTTAGCCGCCCTTTCTACGCGGGGCGAGCCGTCTCGATTTTCCGCCCGCTTTCGGAGACACGCCCATGAAAGCCGCCGTTCTGCACGCCTTCGGCAAACCCTTCGCCCTGGAAAACCTGCCCGACCCCGTCGCGGGTGCCGGGGAGGCGGTCGTCGAGGTCGCCGCGGCGCGGGTGCTGCCGTACATGCGCGAGATCGTCAGCGGTGCGCGCGCTTACGCCCTTGAATTGCCGGCCGTTCCGGGCGCGGGCGCAGTTGGCCGCGTCCGCGCCCTCGGCCCCGATGCGACGCGGCTGAAGGTCGGCGACTGGGTTCTCTGCGATCCGACGCTGCGCTCGCGCGACGATCCGCGAACGCCCGACATCGCGTTGCTGGGCCTTGTCGCGCGCGGGCCCGGCGGCGCGACGCTGCAAAGGCGCTATCGCAACGGCGCCTTTGCCGAACTCATGCTGACGCCGCTCGAAAACCTGCATCCGCTCGGCGACATCGCGGCCGAAGTGGCGGCGGCCTGGTGCGCCGTGGGAACATTGCTCGTCCCCTACGGCGGCCTGCTCGCCGTCGATTTCCGCCCCGGCGAAATCCTAGCCGTCAGCGGCGCGACCGGCAATTTCGGCGGCGCGGCGGTGATGCTGGGGCTGGCGATGGGGGCGAGCGCGGTGATCGCGCTCGGGCGCAACGCCGAGGTCCTCGCCGGCCTCGAACGGCGCTTCGGTCCGCGCGTGCGCGCCGTCACCTTCACCGGCGACGCCGACGCCGACAGCGCGCGCATCAAAGCCGCCGCGCCCGGCCCGATCGACGTCGTGCTCGACATTCTGCCGCCGCAAGCCGACCCCGCTTCGACCCGCGGCGGCGATCCTGGCTTTACGTGAATTCGGCCGCGCCGCGCTGATGGGCGGCCAGAGCCTATGAGCTCGCGCTGCCCTACAATTGGCTCATGCGCAACAGCATCACGATCCGCGGCCAATGGATGTATCCGCGCCACGCCAATGCTAGCCTGATCGCGATGGCGCGGGCGGGACTGGTCGATCTCTCGGCGTTCGAAATCGGCGCCTTCCCGCTCGACGACATCGAGGCGGCGCTCGACCACGCCGCGGCCAACGCCGGCGCGTTTAAAATGACAGTGCTGCGGCCGTGAAACCGTCACGCGTCCGTCGCCCAACCTGAATATAGGCGCGGCCCCAGCGATACTGCTTGAGGGCCGATTCGATGCCGGGACTTCATCGCGCAGTGAAACAGGCGACGCGCCAAAATCTTGGCGCGGCGGTCCATCGGCACAAGCCTTTCTCGCGACGGGGTTTGCAGGAGCGCATGTTCACCCTGGCGTTCCGCCAACTCGTCTATCCGCAAATCTGGGAGGACCCGGTCGTCGATCTGGCGGCGCTCCGCCTCGGAGCGAACGACCGCGTCATCACCATCGCCTCGGGCGGCTGCAACGTACTGTCCTATCTCACCGCGCAACCGGCCGAAATCGTCGCCGTCGATCTCAACGGCGCGCATATCGCGCTGCTCCATCTCAAGCTGTGCGCACTCGCGGCGCTGCCCGATTACGCCGCGTTCTTCGACTTTTTCGGCCGCGCCGACCGCCGCGAGAACGTCGCCGTCTACCAAACCCTTTTGCGCCCGGGCCTCGACGGGGCGACCCGCGCATATTGGGACGGGCGCGGCCTCGACGGGCGCCGGCGCATCGAAGCTTTCGCGCGCGGATTTTACCGGCACGGATTGCTCGGCCGCTTTATCGGCGCCGGCCATGCCGTCGCGCGGCTTTACGGCAAGCGGTTCGACGCCCTGCTCGCCGCCCGATCGCTCGACGAGCAGCGGGCGATCTTCGAGCGCGACATCGCGCCGCTGTTCGACAAGCGCTTCGTGCGCTGGCTCGCCCGGCGTCCATCGGCGCTCTACGGCCTCGGCATCCCGCCAGCGCAATATCGGGCGCTGGCCGCCGGCGGCGCCGACGGCCTGACAGAAGTGCTCAAACGCAGGGTCGAGCGGCTCGCATGCGACTTCCCCGTCACGGATAATTATTTCGCCTGGCAGGCGTTCGGCCGCGCCTACGCCCGCGTCGAGCCGGCGAGCCTGCCGCCCTATCTGCAACGCGCGCATTTCGAGACGGTGCGCGACGGCGCGGCGCGGGTGCGCCCGCATCACGGCGGCTTCACCGAGCGGCTCGCGGCCGAGCCCGCCGAGAGCCTCGACGCCTTTGTGCTGCTCGACGCGCAGGACTGGATGAACGACGCAACGCTGACCGAGCTTTGGCGAGAAATCCGCCGCACCGCCCGGGCAGGCGCGCGGGTCATTTTCCGCACCGCCGCCGAGGATCGGCTGCTGCCCGGCCGCGTGCCCGACGACATTCTCGGCAATTTCCACTACGAGTCGGAGCGCTCGCTGGCGCTCGGCGCGCGCGACCGATCGTCGATCTACGGCGCCTTCCATCTCTGGGTGCGTCAGTGAGCACGGCTCCGCGCCGCCGACGCCGGTGAGGCGATGGACCGCATTTATCGGCGCCAGCGCCATATCTATGATTTCACAAGAAAATTTTTTCTGCTCGGCCGCGACGCGCTGATCGGCGCGCTTCAGCCGCCGGCGGGCGGGACGGTGCTTGAAATCGCCTGCGGCACGGGGCGAAACCTCATCCGCGCCGCTCGGCGCTATCCCGAGACGCGGTTCTTCGGACTCGACGTCTCTGAGGAGATGCTGGCCACGGCGCGCGCGAACATCGCGGCGGCAGGTCTTTCGGGACGCATCGCGCTGGCATGCGGCGACGCGACGGCGTTCGATCCCTCGGCGCTGTTCGGGGTCGCCACCTTCGACCGGGTGTTCGTCTCTTACGCCCTGTCGATGATCCCCGATTGGCGGGGCGCGGTCGCGGAGGCGGCGGCGCGCGTCGCTCCCGGCGGAACGCTGCATGTCGTCGATTTTGGCGACCAGGGGGCGCTGCCCGACTTCTTTGGCTCCGCCTTGCGCGCGTGGCTCGCCCGCTTCGAGGTGACGCCGCGGCTCTCCTTGGAGACGAGCTTGCAGACGCTCGCAACCTCGCGCGGGCTGCGGCTCGATTTCTGCCCGCTGCATAGGCGTTACGCGTTTCTTGCCGCGCTGAAGGCGAATTGAGGCGATCGGCTTTACGCGGCGTTTGCGGCGGTCTGGTAAGCATGGCGGACCGACGAGTTCCGCCATGCTGAAGATTGCCCTTGGGTTCGCCGCCGCCGCCTTTGCGTTGGCTTTTTTCGCGCCGCAGTTGCTTCTGGGCCTGCAACCGGCTGCTGCGCCCGCGGCGTCGAAGCCGAACGGCGCCTCCGAAGCGGTCTCGCCGAACCCCGGCTCACGCGAGCAGACGATCGCCGCCGACGCCGGCGGTCAATATTCGCTCGACGTGCTGGTCGGCGGCCAGTCCGTGCATATGCTGGTCGACACCGGCGCGACCATGGTGGTGATTTCCGCCGATGTCGCCTACAGGCTCGGCCTCTCCGCGGAGAGCGGCAAGAAATGGCTTATGCACACCGCCAATGGCGACACCTTCGTCACCGAGACGGTGCTGCCGAGCCTCGACCTTGGCGCGATCTACATGACCAACGTTGCCGGCCCTGATCGCCGGCCGCAACGCCGGCGACGTCAATCTGCTCGGCGCCAGCTTTCTCAAGCGGCTCGCCAGCGTCGAGCAGCGCGACGGCGAGCTGATCCTGCGCCAATGAAGCGACGGCTTGCGCGGCGCCGCGCCTCGGTCGTCTATAGAGGCCGCGCCACCCGCGAGGCAGCGCGAATGTTCCCCAAGCCGCAACCCGATCTCGTCCCCAACACCTACGCCTATGAGTCGCGCCCGCTGGTGAAGCCGACCGGCTTTCGCGAATATGACGCGCGCTGGCTGTTCGGCAAAGAGATCAACCTGATGGGCGTCCAGGCGCTTGGGCTTGGGCTCGGCGCGTTGCTCGACGAACTCGGCGTCGCCAAAGAGATCGTGGTCGGCCACGACTTTCGCTCCTACTCGGCTTCCATCAAATATGCGTTGACCGCGGGGCTGATGGCGGCCGGCGTCCACGTGCGCGACATCGGCCTCGCCATCACGCCGATGGCGTACTATGCGCAATTCGCGCTCAATTGTCCCGCTGTGGCGATGGTCACGGCTTCGCACAACGACAACGGCTGGACCGGGGTAAAGATGGGCGCGGCCCGCCCCGTGACCTTTGGGCCGGAAGAGATGGGGCGGCTGAAGGAAATCGTCGTTGGCGGCCTCGGGCGCTACGCGCAGGGCGGCGCCTACGAGTTCGTGCCCGATTTCCCCGCCCGTTACATCGCGGCGCTGACCGACCGGCCGGGCGTCAAGCGCAAGCTGAAGGTGGTCGCCGCCTGCGGCAACGGCACAGCCGGCGCCTTCGCGCCCGAACTGCTGTCGCGCCTCGGCGTCGAGGTGGTCCCTCTCGACTGCGATCTCGACTTCAACTTTCCCCGCTACAACCCCAACCCCGAAGACCTGCACATGCTGCATGCAATGGCCGAGGCGGTGAAGGCGCACAAGGCGGATGTCGCGCTCGGCTTCGACGGCGACGGCGACCGTTGCGGCGTCGTCGACAACGAGGGGAACGAGATTTTCGCCGACAAGATCGGCGTCATGCTCGCGCGCGACCTTTCCAAAATTCACGAGAGGCCGACCTTCGTGGTGGACGTCAAATCGACGGGACTGTTCCACTCCGACCCGGAGTTGCAGAGGCTCGGCGCCAAGACGGACTATTGGAAGACCGGCCATTCCCACATCAAGCGCCGGGTGCGCGACTTGCACGCGCTGGCGGGTTTCGAGAAGAGCGGGCATTTTTTCTTCAACGCGCCGGTCGGGCGCGGCTATGACGACGGCTTCGTCACCGCCATCGCGGTGCTCGACATGCTCGACCGCAACCCCGGAAAATCCATGGCCGATCTCTATCGCGAGCTGCCGAAAACCTGGGGCTCGCCGACGATGTCGCCGCATTGCGCCGACGAGATCAAATACGAAGTCGCCGATCGCGTGACCCGGCGCTTTGAGGCCATGCGCGAACAGGGCCAGCCGCTGACGGGGCGAAAGATCACTGACGTCGTGACCGTCAACGGCGTGCGGGTGACGGTAGAGGATGGCACCTGGGGGCTGGTGCGGGCCTCCTCCAACAAGCCGGAACTGGTCGTCGTGGTCGAAAGTCCGGTCTCGGAGGCGCGAATGCGCGAGATGTTCGCCGCCGTCGACGGTGTGTTGCGCGAGAATTCCGAGGTCGGGGCCTATAACCAGTCGCTGTGAGCGGCCCCCAAATCTTGCCCGACGTATTGGCGCCGGGCCTGCGCATCGTGTTTTGCGGCACGGCGGCGGGGACGGAATTGGCGCGCCAGCAGGCTTACTACGCGCATCCGCAAAACCGCTTTTGGCGGGCGCTGCACGAGGCGGGACTGACGCCGCGCCGCCTCGCGCCGGCGGAATATCCGCTGATGCCGAGCTTCGGCCTCGGCCTCACCGACATCGCCAAGCACGTCAGCGGCATGGATCGCGAATTGCCCGCCGGCGCGTTGGGCCGCGACCCCTGCACGGCGCTGCGCGCCAAGATCGAGGCGCACGCGCCCGCGGTCCTCGCCTTCACCAGCCTGACTGCCGGCCGGCGGTTTCTCGGCCGGGCTGACGCCGGCTTTGGCCCTCAGCCGCAGCGCATCGGCCCCACCACGATCTGGGTGCTGCCCTCGCCGTCGCCGACCGCGACCTGGAACTGGGATTTCGCGATCTGGGCGGCGCTCGCGCAGGCGGCGAAGCCTAAATCGCGCCAGCCTTAATCACGCTACGCAAATTGCCGCCTCACAGAGACGGAAATTTCCGTTATGCTGGCGTCCGCCCGGCGCCTTTCCGCGCCGACAGGGGCGCGCCGTGTCTGTCCTCGTCCAATTCTTCAAACTCATCCTCTTCGCCGCCCTGGTCGTGGCGGCCTACGGCGTCTACCAGCCCGAGGCGGCGGCGATCTACGCGCCGAAACTCGCCCCCTACGCCGTGATGGCGCATGCCTACCTGCCGGCCGCCATCACCGGCGACAAGACCGCCGCAGCGGTCGCCGCAGCGCCGCCGCGCCCGCCGGTCTCAGTTGTCACCGCCGAGGTTCAGCGCAAGACCGTGCCGTGGACGATCTCCGACATCGGCACCGCGCAAGCGATCGCCAGCGTCGCGCTCAAATCGCATTTCGACGCCACGGTTGAGAAGGTCGAAGTCGCCGACGGCGCCGAGGTGAAGGAAGGCGACGTGCTGTTCACGCTCGACAGCCGCCAGGCCGAAGCGCAGCTCGCCATGGCGCAAGCGCTGATCGCCAAGGACGAGGCGCAATTCGCCCAAGCGCAGCGCGACGTGACCCGCTATACCGATCTCGTCGCGCGATCGGCGACCCCGATCCTCAATCTCGACAACGCCAAGACAGCCTCGGCGACATCACGCGCCGCCGTCCTTGGCGACGCGGCCGCCATTCGCAACATGGAGGTCGCGCTCGGCTGGTACACGATCACGGCGCCGATCTCCGGCCGCGTCGGCGTCGTCAACATCAAGGCGGGCAACATCATCAAGGCCGGCGACAATTCCTCGGCCGGCGTGCTCGCCACCATCAACCAGATCTCGCCGATCTATGTCGCGCTGTCCGTCAGCCAAAAACTGTTGCCGTCGCTGCGCGAGGCGATGGCCTCGGGCGTCAAGGTCTCGGCGACGCCGCAGGGCTCGACCCGCCAGGCGCAAGGCAAGCTCGCGCTCATTGACAACACCGTCGATCCCTTGACCGGCACCATCGTCATCCGCGCCGAATTCGCGAACACCGACGAATTGCTGTGGCCCGGCCAGCTCTGCAATCTGACGCTCACCTTGCGGGAGGAGCCGAACACCGTGGTCGTGTCGCGCGAGGCGATTCAGATCTCGCAGAACGGCAATTACGTGTTCACCGTCAAGGATGGCGAAGCGCATGTCGCGCCGGTCGTCGTCGGGCGGACCGAGGGGTCGGACACCGTGATCGAGAAAGGCCTCGACGGCGGCGAGAAGGTCGTGGTCGATGGCGCGTTGCTGCTCTACGAGGGCGCCAAAGTCGTCCCGCGCGCGGAGACCAAGGGGGCGGCCGGATGAGTCTGCCGGAACTCTGCATCCGCAGGCCGGTGATGACCAGCCTGCTGATGCTGTCGTTCGTCGTGTTCGGGCTGTTCGCCTACCGGCAATTGCCGGTCTCGGCGCTGCCGCGCGTCGATTTCCCGACCATATCGGTCTACGCTGGGGTCCCCGGCGCGAACCCCGACACGATGGCCTCGGCGGTCGCCGGCCCGCTAGAGCGCGCCTTCGCCACCATTCCCGGCATCAATATGATGACTTCGTCGTCGTCGCTCGGCTTGTCGCAAATCGTCATGCAGTTCGACCTCGACCGCAACATCGACGGCGCCGCGCTCGACGTGCAGTCGAACATTTCGGCCACTTTGGGCAAGCTACCGCGAACCATGCCGTCGCCGCCGAGCTTTCAGAAGGTCAATCCCGCCGACAGCCCGATCCTGTTCATCGCGCTCGTCTCCGATACGCTGCCGCTGTCCCGCGTCAACGACTACGCCGAGGAGGTGTTCGCCGAGCAGATCTCCCAGATCGCCGGCGTCAGCCAGGTTCTGGTGTTCGGCGAGCAGAAATTCGCGGTGCGGGTGGCGGTCGATCCCGACGCGGCGGCGGCGCGCGGCTTGACGCTCGACAATGTCGGCGTAGCGGTGGCGGCGGCCAATTCCTCGACGCCGGTCGGCGCGCTGTTGGGCTCTCGGCAGAACGTGACGGTCGATGCGACTGGGCAATTGCTGCACGCCGACTATTACAACAACCTCGTCGTCGCCTGGCGGAACGGCTCGCCGGTCCGGCTCGCCGAGATCGCCCATGTCTACGATTCCGTCGAGAACAAGCAGATCGCCGCGTGGCGAGGCAATCAGCGGGCGATTGTGCTGGCGGTGTTCCGTCAGTCCGACGCCAACACCGTGTCGGTCGTCGACAGCGTCAAAGCCAAGATTCCCTATTATGATTCGCAATTGCCGCCGTCGGTCAAGTCGGAGGTGCTCAACGACCGCTCCGCATCGATCCGCCAGTCGATCGAGGACGTGCAGTTCACGCTGCTGGTGTCGATTACGCTCGTCATCATCGTCATTTTCGTGTTCCTGAAATCGGCGGCGGCGACGCTGATTCCGGCGCTGGCGCTCCCCGTTTCGCTGATCGGCGCCTGCGCCTTCATGTATGGCTTCGGTTATTCCATCGACAATATCTCGCTGCTGGCGATTACGCTCTCGGTCGGCTTCGTGGTCGACGACGCCATCGTCATGCTGGAGAACATCACCCGCCATATCGAAAAGGGCATGAAGCCGTTCGACGCGGCGCTGAAAGGCGCGGGCGAGATCGCCTTCACCATTCTGTCGATCACGTTCTCGCTGGTCGCCGTGTTTATTCCGGTTCTGTTGATGAGCGGCGTGGTCGGGCGCGTGTTCCGCGAATTCGCGGTGACGATCACGGTGGCGATTCTGGTCTCCGGCTTCGTGTCGCTGACGCTGACGCCGATGCTGTGCGCGCGCATTCTCTCAGCGCCCAAACATGGCGCGGCGGCGGGGTGGTTTGGCAGGCTGTCGGATCTGTTCGTGGATTCGCTGGCGGGTTTCTATCGGGTCACGCTCGACCTCGTGCTGCGGGCGCGCTTCGTCATGCTGCTCGTCACTTTCGCCACGGCGTGGATCGCCCTGTCGCTTTACATCCATGTGCCGAAAGGCTTCTTCCCCTTGGAGGACACGGGTTTCCTGCGCGGCGTCACGGAAGCGCAATCGGACACCTCGTTCACCGAAATGTCGCGCCGCCAGCAAATTGTCGTCTCAATCCTCCAGAAGGACCCGGCGGTCGATTCGGTCACCTCGGCGGTTGGCTTCGGCGGCGCGACCAACAAGGGCTTTCTGTTCCTCAAGCTGAAACCGAAGTCGGAGCGCGGGCCGGTGCTCAAGGTAATGTCGCGATTGCGCGCCGCCACGGCCGTCATCCCCGGCATCCGCACGTTGATGCAGCCGGTGCAGAATCTCGAATTCAACGCCGGCCGCATCGCCCGGGCGACCTATCAATACACGCTGCAATCCGGCGATCAGGACGCTTTGTTCAACAGCGCGCCGATCATGGAGCGTGAAATGGCGAAGCTGCCGGGGCTTCGCGACGTCAACAGCGATTTGCAGATCTCCAACCCGGAGACAAAAGTCGACATCGACCGCGACAAGGCGGCCGCCTTCGGCATCAGCGTCGACGCGGTTCGCAACACGCTCTACAGCGCGTTCGGCGTCAAGCAGATCTCGACGATCTTCACGCCCGCCGACGATTATCAGGTCATTCTGGAGGCGTCGGAAAAGTTCCAAAACGATCCGGCCGCGCTCGGCCGCTTGCGCATCGCCACACCCTCCGGCCAGCTTGTGCCGCTTGACGAGGTGGCGACGCTCAAGCGCTCAGTCGGCCCGTTGCAGATCAACCGGCAGTCGCAGCAGCCGGCCGTGACGATCTCGTTCAACTTGGCGCCCGACACGGCGCTCGGCCAGGCGATCGACGAGATCCGCGGGCTGGAGAGCCGCATCCATCTGCCCGGCGACATCATCACCAATTTCGCCGGCAACGCGCAATTGTTCCAGCAGGCGCTGGCCGGCCAGGGGGCGTTGCTGCTCGCCGCGGTGCTGACGATCTACATCCTGCTCGGCGTGCTCTACGAGAGCTACATCCACCCGATCACGATTCTCTCGGGGCTTCCCTCGGCCGGCATCGGCGCGCTGATCGCGCTGGAATGGCTGCACATGGACCTCTCCGTGATCGCGATCATCGGCATTCTGCTGCTGATCGGCATCGTCAAGAAGAACGCGATCATGATGGTCGATTTCGCGCTGGCGCGGCGGCGCGACGGCGTCGACGCCGTCACGGCGATCCGCGAGGCGGCGCTGGTGCGCTTCCGCCCGATCATCATGACGACGCTGGCGGCGCTGCTGGGCACGCTGCCGATCGCGCTCGGTACGGGCGCGGGCGCGGAACTGCGCCAGCCGCTCGGCATCGCCATCGTCGGCGGGCTTTGCGTCAGCCAGGTGCTGACGCTGTACATCACGCCTGTCGTCTACATCTATCTCGACAAGGTCGACTCGTGGCTGGCGGGGCGACGCTCGGTGCGCCCGCCGAAGCCCGCGCCCGCGCCGGAGGCGCTTCCGGCCGCCGCCGAATAGGCCTCAGCCCCAAGCGGCGTGGAGGAACATGATGACGACGACCACCGCGCCCGCGAAAAACGCCGCGCTGCGCGGCGGCTGCCTGTCGGCGAGATAACAGCCCATGTGGGCGAAGCGGGCGGCCAGAAAGACCAGCGCGAGGATGTTCGTCCAGCCGTTCGGCCCGAGCGTCAGGTGCGAGATGATGACGGCCGCGGCGAACGGCGGAAAGGCTTCGAACGCGTTGAGATGCGCGGAATGAGCGCGCGCCGCGAGGCCCGACAATTCCCGGACGCTGGAGCGAGGGTTTCCAGGGTCGAGCCCCTTGACCAGGCCGAACGGGACGTAAGGCAACAGCGCGGCGACCAGCACGCACCAGAAAGCTATGGTCATGAGACGGTCCCCCAAAGTAAACTGCGGCGAGGCCAACCCCACCTGCGATTTGGGAATATAGCATGCGGATTTTGGGATTCCGCGTCGTCGGCGCGACGGCGCTACTTGCCGCAGGAGCTGCAATCGCCGTGGAGGCGGAGCCGCCCGCCTATTGGGGGCGCCCCTCAGCCGACGGCGGCAAGTGCTGCGCTTCGCTGAAGGAAGTGCGTGCTCATATCGACCTGATCGACCGCGAGATCATCGCCGGGATGGCTGCGCGCGCCCAGTATGTCGCCGAGGCCGGCAGATTCAAGAAAGACCCCGCTGCGGTCAGCGATCCCGGCGCGCGTCGAAGCCATCATTGCGCGCTTGCGCAAGGTCGCGCAAGCCGACGGCCTCTCGCCGGACGTGGCGGACAAGACCTACCGCGCGATGATCGCCGCTTTCGAGGATTACGAACGCGCCGAATGGGGCAAGCGGCGGCCGATCAAACCGTAAAGCCTCGAGAGTGACTTAAAAATTGACCCGCAACGAAAAAAGCAGACACAGTCGGCGGCCATGCGCGACAGACACTTCAGGAGACCGGCATGAAGACTTCGCTACGCCCTCGCCTTGCGATCGCCGTGCTGGCCGCAGCGCCCGCCGCGCGCGCCGATTCGCTGACGCCCGACGCAGAAGAAGGAGCTCGGCGACTTCATCCGCGACTATCTCGTCGGCCACCCCGAAGTGCTTGCGTGAGGCGATCGAGGCGCTGGACAAGCACGACAAGGAGGTCGCCGACCACGCCCGACTGAAGGCGGTGGCCGATAACGCCGGCGCGATCTATCAGCTCGAAATTCCAGGCCGACGTCGGCAATCCCAAGGGGGCCGCGACTCTGGTCGAGTTCTTCGACTACAACTGCCATTTCTGCAAGGGCGCGCTGCCCGACATCGCCAAGCTGATGAAGGATGATCCGGACCTTCATGTTGTCCTCAAGGATTTCCCGGTGCTCGGGCCGGGCTCGGTCGAGGCCGCGCGGGTAGCGTCGGCCGTGCGCAATCAACTGCAAGGCGACCGGTTCTGGGATTTCCACTACAAGCTGCTCGGCATGCATGGCCCCATCGGCAAGAAGGAAGCGCTCGCTGTCGCCAAGGAGATGGGGCTCGATATGGACAGGCTGCAGAAAGGACATGGCCGGCGGCGGTCGACGCCGGGCTAAAGGAAACGCATGGCGATGGCCGACGATTTGCAGATCAATGGCACGCCGACTTTCGTCCTCGGCGACGCCGTGGTGGTCGGCGCGGTCGGATACGACGAGCTGAAGTCGAAAATCGACGCGGTCCACAAGTGCGGCCACGCGACTTGCTGACCTGACGCCTGGCTTTTCATTTAAGAGAAGCGGCGCGCCGACCGCGGCCGGCGCGATTCGCGACATTTGGCCGCGCCGCGACGCGGGGGCGCCATTGAGTTTTTTTGAAGCCATCGTGATGGCCCTGTTGCAGGGCGTGACCGAACTGTTTCCGATTTCGAGCCTCGGCCACGCCGTCATTTTTCCCCGCCTGGTCGGCTGGGGCGACCTCATCCACAACCCGGATTTCCTGCCCTATCTCGTGGTGATGCATCTCGGCACCGCGATCGCGCTGTTCCTGTATTTCTGGCGGACTGGCTGGCGTTTCTCAAATCGGCGCTGAAAGCCGACACCCCGCAAGCGCTTGTCGACCGCCGCATCTTCCTGTTCGTGGTGCTGGCGACGATCCCCGCAGTCGTCGTCGGCGCCGGGCTGCACAAGCCGCTGGAGGCGGCGTTCTCCAAGCCCTGATCGTCGCCTTCGTGCTGATCCTCAACGGCGCGCTGCTCTATTTCTGCGACCAGATCGCCGGCCGCGGCGTCGGCGATCTCGACCAGCTCAACTGGAAGGGGGCGCTGGCGATCGGCGTCGCGCAATGTTTCGCGCTCGTGCCGGGTTTTTCGCGCTCGGGTCTGACGATCGCGGCCGGCATCGTCGCCGGCCTCAAGCACGAGGCCGCGGCGCGCTTCTCGTTCCTGATGGCGACGCCGATCATCCTCGGCGCGACGGTGCTGGAAGCGCCGAAGCTGATGCATCACGGTTCGACGCTCGGCTTCGCCTCGCTGGTCTCCGGCGTCACCGCGGGCGTCGTCGCCTATATGAGCCTAGTCGCGCTCATGCGCTGGTTCCACGCGCACGAATTCAACGCGTTGAAACCCTTTGCTTATTACTGCGCTGTCGCGGGGCTCGCCAGCCTGGCGCTGATGCTGGTGATCTGAATCGTCAGCCGCCCGCAAAACTCTTCGGCGCGGGGCTGATCACCTGCACCGCGCTGTCGGAGATCTGGACCACGACGAGCCCGCGATCGTTGAGACCGCTGGCGCGGAAGCGGAACAGCCCGTCCGCGCCGTTGAAGCCGGAGGGGTTGGCGAGCACCGAGGGCTGGTAGCGCTGATCGTTCTGCGTATGCGCGAGCGCCGCCACCAGCGAAACCGCATCGTAGGACAAGGTCGCCAGCCGCGGCGGATCGGCGTTGTATTTGTCGCGGTAGCGCTTGGCGAAGGCGTTGAAGCCGGCGGTCTCGGGCGCGGAGTACCAGGCGCCTTGCAGCGCCGGGATCGCAGGCGACGCGCGGATCGTTCCAGACGCCCGTGCCCGAGAAGCTGCGCTCTTCAAGCCCGCGGCGGCGATGGCCGAGGCGACGCCGCCGAGCGCAGTCGGCCTGTTCCGGCACGAATACCGCGTCGACGTTGGGCGCGTCGTGCATGAGATCGGCGATCGCCGCGCGCCGCCTGCCCGGGCGGCGTAGCGCGCGACGGTCGCGACATTGGCGCCGGCGCGCGCTCGCCTCAGCCTTGAACTCGCTGACCGCGACATTGGCGTAATCGTTCTGCGGCGCCAGAACCGCTATGTTCTTCTTGCCCTTGGAGACGGCGAAATCGACGATCCGGTCGACATAGCTCTCGACCAGGAACGACAGCAGATAGACGCCGTCGGCAGGCCGCGGTCGCGTCGGTGGAGAACGCGATGACCGGCACGTTCGCCGCTTTCGCCACGCTGCCGACCTGACGCACGCTGGCGGCGAACAGCGGCCCCAGGATGATCTGCGGCGCCCGCCTTCACTTCCGCTTGCGCGGCGGTCGCCGCGGAGTCGGGCGCCGAGCGGTCGTCGAGCACCATCAGCGTGATGTCGCCGGCGCCGCCGTCGGCGATCGCCATCTGCGCGGCGTTCGCCAACGCCTGACCGATGAGGCTGGGATTGCCGTTCTGCGTCAGCGGCAGGATCAGCCCGACGCGCACCGGGCCCGTGCCATAGGTCTGGCCGACCGTCGCCGCCGGCTGCGCGAGCGGCTGCGGTTCTACACGCGGGGTCGGCGCCGCGGTGTTTTCGCTGAAACCGCCGAGGCCCGGAGAATTGCAGGCGCCGAGCCCCAAAGCCAGGGCCGCCGCCATCGCCAAGGCGCGTGCTCGGCCGGTTAGCGCTTCGCGCGCCCTCATGATCAATTCTCCGCTCGATTCGGCCGACGCGACAATCTCAAAGCCGGCGCGTTACCATGTATCGACTTTTAAATGGCTGAGAAGATGATAAAGCGAGGGCGGCGTTGAGGCGAATGTTTTTGCGGGAGCCGCAAAGCCCAAGCGCATGGGGACATCAGGCGATGAGTCGCGGGCCACGCGAATTTCTCGCGCTTGGCGCCCGCCACGCGGCGCCGGCGCCCGACCCGGGGCTCTACATCGTCTCGACGCCGATCGGCAATCTCTCCGACATTTCGCTGCGTGCGCTGGAAATTTTGGCTGGCGCCGATCTGATCCTGGCCGAAGACACGCGCTATTCCCGCCGCCTTCTCGACCATTACGGCGTCGCGACGCCGGTGAGCCCCTATCACGAACACAACGCCGAGCGCGCGCGGCCGCAGGCGCTCGCGCGACTGGCCGAGGGCCAGGCGCTGGCTCTGATCTCGGACGCCGGCACGCCGCTCCTCTCCGATCCCGGCTATAAGCTCGTCGTCGAGGCGACGAAGAGCGGCGTAGCTGTGCACCCGATTCCCGGCGCCTCGGCGCTGCTGGCGGCGCTGGTCGCCGCGGGCCTGCCGACCGACCGCTTCTTTTTCGAGGGATTCTTGCCGCCGAAAACAGAGGCGCGCCGCGCCCGCCTCAACGCGCTGGCGGGCGTCGAGGCGACCCTCGTGTTTTACGAGGCGCCGCAGCGCCTTGGCGATTGCCTCGCCGATCTCGCGGCGGAACTTGGGCCGCGCCCGGCGAGCGTCGCGCGCGAGTTGACCAAGCTGCACGAGACGGTGCAGGGCGCCCCGCTCGATCAACTCGCCGCCCACTACGCGCGCGAGGAGACAAAGGGGGAAATCGTCATCGTCGTCGGCCCGCCGCCGCCGCATGCCGGCGGCGGACCCGGCCGCGGTGCGGGCCGACCTCGAAGCGCTGCTCGCTTCGCACACGACCAAGGACGCGGCCGCCATCGTCGCCGCGCGCCACGGCCTGCCTCGCCGCGACGTCTACGCGCTCGCGCTCGAACTCGCGCGCGGCAGGCCGGCATGACCACTTTGCGCGAGGGGCTGCGCATGGGAGCGCGCGCCTTCGGCGAGCGCTCCGAAACGCTCGCCGCGGACTGGCTCGCCGCGCAAGGTTTTCGCATCCTGGCGCGCAAATTCACCATTCGCGGCGGCGAAATCGATATCGTCGCCGCGCGCGGCGACACGATCGCTTTTGTCGAGGTGAAGGCGAGGCCCCGCATGGAGGACGCCCTCGCCGCGATCTCCGAGACCAAGCGGCGCCGCCTTGCGCGCGCCGCCGCGGCGTGGCTATCCCGCAACCCCTGGGCGGCGGACGGTTATGCTCTGCGCGGCGATGCGGTTTTTGTGGACGCAAGCCGTCGGCCTCACCATATCGAGGACGCATTCGGGCTGGATTTCGAAGGGTGATGAGCGGCATGGCTTTGAAAGTCGCGGTCCAGATGGATCCGATCGAGCGGATCAATGTCGCCGGAGATTCGACCTTCGCCCTTCTGTTGGAGGCGCAAGCGCGCGGCCATGCGTTGTTCTATTATACGCCAGACCGCCTGTCGCAGCTGGGCGCCGACGTCTACGCCCATGTGCAGCCGCTGACCGTTCAGGACGACGCTGGCGATCACGCGCGTCTCGGTGAGTCGAGCCGCCGCGATTTGCGCGAATTCGACGTCGTGCTGCTGCGCCAGGACCCGCCGTTCGACCTCGCCTACATCACTTCGACCCATTTTCTCGAGCGCCTCGCCCCCGAAACGCTCGTCGTCAACGACCCGGCGGCGGTGCGCAACGCGCCGGAAAAAATCATGGTCATGGCGTTTCCGGAGCTGATGCCGCCGACGCTGATCTCGCGCGACCGCGCCGAGATCGACGCGTTCCGGGCGCGCTTCGACTTCGTGGTGATGAAGCCGCTCTACGGCCATGGCGGCGCGGCGGTGTTCCGACTGGCGCGCAAAGACGCCAACTTCGGCTCGCTCTACGATCTGTTCTCCACGACCTTCCGCGAACCCTGGGTGATCCAGGAGTTTCTGCCGGCGGTCGAGAAAGGCGACAAGCGCATCATCCTCGTCGAGGGCAAGGCGCTTGGCGCGGTCAACCGCGTGCCGCAAGTCGACGACATCCGCTCCAACATGGTGCGCGGCGGCCGCGCCGAGGTCACGGGCCTCACGCCGGCGGAGCAGGCGATCTGCGATCGCATCGGCCCGGAATTGCGCCGGCGCGGGCTGACCTTCGTCGGCATCGACGTGATCGGCGACCGACTCACCGAAATCAACGTGACTTCGCCGACCGGCTTGCGCGCGATCAAGCGACTGGGAGGCCCCGATCTGGCGAGTGCGATCTGGGACGCAATTGAAGCGCGCCGTGCGGGGCTCACATGAGCGCGGTCTTGACGCGAACCCGGCGGCCGCTGAAGCCTGAGGCCGCCCCCGACGAAACGGCCGCCCAGGACAAAGACCTCCGCTCGACCCTCGCGGACGCCGGCCGCGAGGCCGGCGCCGACCTCGGCCGGTTTCGTCAGGCGGCGGCGCAACGCCTAGCCGCGTTCTTGACCGCGCGCCGCCAGGAGGCGCGCGAGCGGCTCGAAAGCGGCGGTCGCGGCATAGCTTGCGCGCAGGAGATCAGCCGCATCGAGGACGCGCTCATTCTCGCCTTGCATGCGAGCCTGATCGAGCGGATCGCCGGCGGCAAGGCGGCGCCGCACGCGGTCATTGCGGTCGGCGGCTACGGGCGCGGGACGCTCGCCCCGCAATCCGACATCGATCTTCTGTTCCTCGCCGAGAACCCGCGCGACGCCAAGATCAAGCTCATCGTCGAGACGCTGCTCTATGTGCTGTGGGATTTGAAACAGAAGGTTGGCCACGCGACTCGGTCGGTCGGCGACTGCATCGAGCTGGCGCGCGAGGACATGACGATTCGCACCTCGTTGCTGGAGGCGCGCTTCCTGAGCGGCGACGTCAAACTGTTCGAGACCCTGCGGCGGCAGTTCGACGCCAAGATCGTCGCCAAGACCGCTGGCGAATTCGTCGCCGCGAAACTCGCGGAGCGCGACACGCGCATCCAGCGGCAAGGCGAATCGCGCTACCTCGTCGAGCCCAACGTGAAGGAGGGCAAGGGGGGTCTGCGCGACCTCAATACGCTGTTCTGGATCTCCAAATATGTCTACCGGGTGCAGGACCCCGCCGATCTCGTCGGCGCGGGGTTGTTCACCCGGGAAGAACTGGGGCTGTTCACGCGCTGCGAGGAATTTTTGTGGGCGGTGCGCTGCTGCCTCCATTTTTTGACCGGCCGCGCCGAGGAGCGCCTGACCTTCGATCTTCAGCCGGCGATCGCCAAGCTGCTCGGCTATGCTTCGCGCGCCGGCCAGACCGACGTCGAGCGCTTCATGAAGCACTATTTCCTGGTCGCCAAGGACGTCGGCGATCTCACCGCCATCGTCTGCGCGGCGCTGGAGGAAAAGCAGACCAAGCGCACGCAGACCTTCGACCGGTTTCTCGAAAAATTGCGCCGCCGCCCGCAGGCGGTCGCCGAGGCGCCGGATTTCCGCATCGACGTCGAGCGCGTCAATGTCGTCGACGACCACGTGTTCGATAAAGACCCCGTCAATCTGATCCGGCTCTATTGGGTCGCCGACCGCTCTGGCCTGATGGTGCATCCCGAGGCGACGCGGCTTGTCACCAAATCGCTGAAGCGCATCACCGCGGCGGTGCGCAACGATCCCACCGCCAACCGACTGTTCCTCGAGATTCTGACCTCGCGACGCTCGCCTGAAGTGGCGCTCAGGCGCATGAACGAGGCGGGCGTGCTCGGCCGTTTCATTCCAGAGTTCGGCCGCGTCGTCGGGATGATGCAATATTCGATGTACCACCACTTCACCGTCGACGAGCACCTGATTCGCACCGTCGGCGTGCTCAACCAGATCGAGTCGGGGCGGCTGAAAGAGGATCATCCGGTGCTCACGGAGATCCTGCCGCATATCACCCAGCGCACCTCGCTCTATGTCGCCGCCTTCCTGCACGACATCGCCAAGGGCCGCGGCGTCGATCACTCGATCGCCGGCGCGGAGGTCGCGCGAAAACTCTGCCCGCGCTTTGGCCTCAGCGCCGCTGACACGGAACGCGTCGCCTGGCTGGTCGAGCAGCATCTGGTGATGTCGAACACCGCGCAGGGGCGCGACCTCTCCGACCCCCGCACCGCGGTGACGTTTGGGACGCTCGTGCAGACGATGGACCGGCTGCGGCTGCTGCTTGCGCTCACCGTCTGCGACATCCGCGCGGTCGGTCCGGGCGTCTGGAACGCCTGGAAAGGCCAGTTGCTGCGCAATCTGTTCTGGGAAACGGAGGTCGTGCTCGGCGGCGGCCATTCGGCGATCGACCGCAAGTCGCGCGTCGCCGCGTCCCGCGAGGCGCTGCGCAAGGCGTTGCCGAACTGGTCCGACCCCGAATTCGAGGCCTACGCCTCGCGCCTTTACCCGGCCTATTGGCTGAAAGTCGATCTCGCCCGGCAAGCGGAGCACGCGCGGCTGTTCCACGCCATGACCGCGCAGGTGCGCTCGCTGACGACGGAAGTCTCCACCGACGCCAAGCGGGGCGTCACCGAGCTCACCGTGATCGCGCCCGATCACAACAGGCTCTTGTCGGTGATCGCCGGCGCCTGCGCGTCCGCCGCCGCCAATATCGTGGAAGCGCATATTTTCACCACTACCGACGGCTTCGCGCTCGATTCCATCTTCATCTCGCGCGAGTTTCAGGAGGACGCCGACGAAATCCGCCGGGGTCGTCGCATCGCCGATGTCGTTGAGAAATCGCTGCGCGGCGAGGTCCGCCTGCGCGACATGATCCACGACCGCCGCAAGCGCGAGCAGCGCGCGAAGACCTTTGCGGTGGAGCCGGAGGTGGAGATCGACAATACGCTGTCCGGGCTCTACACGGTGCTGCAAATCTCCGCGCTCGACCGGCTCGGCCTCCTCTATGAGGTGACCACGCTATTGTCTCGGCTCAACCTCAACATCGGTTCCGCGCATATCGTCACGTTCGGCGAAAAAGCGGTCGACGTTTTCTATGTGACCGACCTGACGGGGGCGAAAATCACCGCCCCGGCGCGACAGGCGGCGGTGAAGCGGCAAATGCTCGCCGTGCTGCTGGGCGAATAGCGCCGCTTGATTTTTCACCGTCCGGCCTCGATATCGCCGCGGGAAAGAGGGCTGACATGAACGACAACCAATCGACCAATCTCGGGGCTAAAGGCGTGGAAGACCCTGAGAATAAAGAAGAATCTACGCTTGACCCGCATGTTGTGCTCGAAAAGCTGGTTTCGGAAAACGCGGAGCTGAAGGACCGGGTTTTGCGCGCGCTTGCGGATGCCGAGAATATGCGGCGGCGCTCCGAGAAGGAGGCCGCGGACGCCCGTGCCTATGCCGTGACGGGGTTTGCGCGCGATATGCTATCCGTCGTCGACAATCTCGAACGGGCGCTGGGAAGCCTCACGGACGAGCAACGCGACGGGGCCGGCGCGGCGATGAAAGCCTTGATCGAGGGCGTCGAGCTGACCGCGCGCGATCTCACGGGCGTGCTGGCGCGCCACGGCGTCAAGCGGCTCGATCCCAAGGGCGAGAAGTTCGACCCCAATTTCCATCAGGCGATGTTCGAGGCGCCGGACGAGTCGGTTCCTTCGGGGATGGTCAGCCAGGTCATGCAGAGCGGCTGGAAGATTTCCGAGCGCGTGCTGCGGCCGGCGCTGGTCGGCGTCTCGAAGGGGCCGGTCAAGGCCGCCCCTTGAGCCTCAACCGGGGTTCACCCGCCTCAGCGTCAGATTGAATCGGCCGCCCTCGGGAAGCAGCGTCGAGGCGCCCGCCTCGATGCGGTCGACTCCGTGGAAGGCGAGCCGCGCGGCGCCGCCGAATGTGAAGGCGTCGCCGGAGCGCAGCGGGAAGGCGCGAGTCGGCGCGTTGCGGGTCGCGCCGCCGAGCCGAAACCGCGCGGAATCGCCGAGCGACAGCGATAGCACCGGGACGTCCAGCGCGCGCTCGTCGCGGTCCTGGTGCATACCCATCTTGGCGCCGGCCGCGTAGAAATTGACGAGACAGGCTTCGGGCGGCGGCGCGTCGGGCAAAAGCTCCGTCCAGAGAGCGGCGACGATCTCCGGGATCGCCGGCCAGGGGCGGCCGGTGACGGGGTGGTTCGGCTGATAGCGATAGCCGGCGCTGTCGGAGACCCAGCCGAGCGGGCCGCAATTTGTCATCCGCACGGAGAACGACTTGCCGGTGCGCGGCATGGTCGGGACGAACAGCGGCGCCTCGGCGATGATTTCGCGCAAGGAGGCGAGGACGGACTGTTGGCGCTGCGGCGAAAGCAGAGCGGGATAGAGCCAGGCGCCGGGGGCGGCTTCGATACGATTGCTCATGGTTTGGCCATTTTGCAGTTTCCAGAGGAATCCTCTAAGGCGCGGGCTTCTCCCGATCTGCGCTTGAGACCATGACCGACGCGGCCGATTACTCCGAAACCCTGTTTTTGCCGAAGACCGACTTCCCGATGCGCGGCGGCTTGCCGCAAAAGGAGCCGGAGATTCTGGCGAAATGGGCGGCGGACGACATTTACGGCGAACTGCGCAAGCAGGCCGCCGGACGCGCTAAATTCGTGCTGCACGACGGCCCCCCTTACGCCAACGGCCATATCCATATCGGCACGTCGCTCAACAAGATTCTCAAGGACCTCGTCGTGCGCTCGCAGCAGATGCGCGGCGCCAGATTCCAACTATGTTCCCGGCTGGGATTGCCACGGCCTGCCGATCGAATGGAAGGTCGAGGAGGAGAACTACCGCGCCAAGGGCAAGCCGAAGCCGGATTTCCGCGACCCCGCCGCCATGATCGCGTTCCGCCAGGAGTGCCGCGCCTACGCTGAGCATTGGCTTGAGATTCAGCGCGAAGAGTTCAAGCGGCTCGGCGGGTTCGGCGATTGGGACCATCCGTATTCGACGATGAGTTTTCCCGCCGAAGCCCAGATCGCGCGCGAGATCCACAAATATGCGGCGAGCGGGCTGCTTTATCGCGGCTCGAAGCCGGTGATGTGGAGCGTGGTCGAGAAGACGGCGCTGGCGGAGGCGGAGGTCGAGTACGAGGATTACGTCAGCGATACGGTGTATGTGGCGTTTCCGCTGTTCCCGCGAAGCGGAGATCATGCCACAGTACATCGCGATACTCCTAATGAGATCACAATTTAGCTCTGACTGCTAATGTCGAGCAAGGTGGTCATCTGGACGACGACGCCTTGGACGCTGCCCGGCAATCGCGCGATCTCGTTCTCGCGCCGGATCGCTTACGGGGCCTATCGCATCGACGAAGCGCCAGATGGGAATTGGGCGAAGGCTGGCGCCGTTCTGATCCTTGCCGACGCGCTCGCAGAGAGCGTACTGGCGGCGTGCAAAGCGACGCGCTCCACGCGTCTGCGGGAAGTTTGCCGCTGAAGAGCTTGCGGCGCTTAGCTGCGCCCATCCGCTGCGGGGCCTCGCCGGCGCCTATGAGTTCCCCGTCCCCCTCCTCGACGGCGACCATGTCACCGACGACGCCGGCACGGGCTTTGTCCATACCGCCCCCAGCCATGGCCGCGAAGACTTCGAGATCTGGATGGCCTCCGGCCGCCTCTTGCACGAGCGCAAGATCGACACCCGCATCCCCTACACCGTCGACGAAAACGGCGTCTTCACAGACGATGCCCCCGGCTTCCAAGGCAAGCGCGTCCTCACCGAAAAGGGCGACAAAGGCGACGCCAACGAGGCCGTGATCCGGGCGTTGGTCGAAACCGGCAACCTGCTCGCGCGCGGAAAACTCAAACACCCGTACCCGCATTCCTGGCGCTCCAAAAAACCCGTCATCTTCCGCAACACGCCGCAATGGTTCATCGCCATGGACGAGCCGATGGCGAGCGGCCTCAGCGCTCCGCGACACTGCGCTCAAGGCCATCGGCGAAACGCGCTGGGTGCCGGCGACCGGCGAGAACCGCATCCGCGGCATGGTCAACGCCAAGCCGGATTGGGTGATGAGCCGCCAGCGCGCCTGGGGCGTCCCCATCGCCGTGTTCGTCAAACGAGGCGAAAAAAAGCCGCTGCTGGACGAGGCCGTCAACGCCCGCATCGCCGAGGCGTTCGAGCAGGAAGGCGCCGACGCGTGGTATGCGGAAGGCGCCGCCGCGCGGTTCCTGCAACCCGACTATGACCCCGTCGACTACGAGAAAGTCGATGACATTCTCGACGTTTGGTTCGACTCCGGCTCCACCCACGCCTTCGTGCTCGACGACCCCAAGCATTTTCCCGGCCTCGCCGGGATCAGGCGAAAGGTCGACGGCGGCGCGGACGAGGTGATGTATCTCGAAGGTTCCGACCAGCATCGCGGCTGGTTCCAGGCCTCGCTGTTGGAAAGCTGCGGCACTCGGGGCCGCGCGCCGTTCGACATCGTGCTGACGCACGGCTTCACGCTTGACGAGAAGGGCCGCAAGCAGTCGAAATCGCTCAACAACCAGACGTTTCCGCAGGACGTCATCAAAGTGTCCGGCGCCGACATCCTGCGGCTGTGGGTGGCGAGCACGGACTACACCGACGACCAGCGCATCGGCCCTGACATCCTGAAAATGGTCAGCGACAATTACCGAAAACTGCGCAATTCGCTGCGCTGGATGCTCGGCATGCTCGCCCATTACGACCGCAAGCGCACGCTCGCCTTTTCGATGATTCAACCGCTCGACCGGCTCATGCTGCACCGGCTGTCGGAAATCGATGTCGAGGTCAGGAAAGCCTACGCCGAGTTCGACTTCGCCCGCGTTGTTTCCACGCTCTCCGCCTTCCTCAACACCGATCTCTCCGCGTTCTATTTCGACGTGCGCAAGGACGCGCTCTATTGCGAGCCGATTTTCAGCCTCAAGCGGATCGGCGCGCTGGAGACCATCGAGCGCATCTTCCGCGCCGTCACGGTGTGGCTCGCACCGATCCTGGTCTTCACCGCCGAGGAGGCATGGGGGGCTCGGTATCCCGCCGGCGGGTCCGTGCATCTGGAACTGTTTCCGGAGATTTCGGCGGCTTTCCGCGATCCCCAACTCGCCGCCCAGTGGGAAGCGCTGCGCAAGCTGCGCTCGGTCGTCACCGGCGCGCTTGAGCTGGCTCGCGCCGCCAAGGAGATCGGGTCGTCCCTGGAGGCGCATCCCGTGCTCTACCTCGAAGACGAGACTTGGCGGGCGACTCTCCAGGGCGTCGATTTCGCGGAAGTTTGCATCGTCTCGGACCTGGACATCGTCAACTGCCCGGCGCCGAAAGGCGCGTTCCGCCATGCCGACGCCCCCGGCGCGGCGGTGGTGGTGAAGCGGGCGGCCGGAGTCAAATGCGCGCGCTCCTGGCGTTATTTCGACCCCGAAACCGCCGATCCCGAGTTTCCCGACGTGACCCCCCGCGACGCCAAAGCGCTGCGCGAATGGCGCGCGCGCAGAGCTTGAGCAATCGCGGCCTCGGCTTCACGCTCGCTGGTCTCGCGCTCGCGCTTGACCAGCTCAGCAAATTTTTGATCGCGCGCGGTTTTGAATTCGGGAGCGCTGCACGGCGGCCCGCTGCTGCCGTTTCTCGATCTGGCGCTGCGCTACAATCGCGGCGTCTCGTTCAGCCTGCTGAGCCAGGACGGGGCGCTCGGCGCTGCGGTGTTGACCAGTTTTTCGCTGGGCGTCGCCGTGGTGCTCGCCATCTGGCTGTGGCGCACGCCCTCGAAGCTGACCGCCGCCGGACTCGGGCTCATCATCGGCGGCGCGCTCGGCAACGCGGCGGATCGCGCGGCCTACGGGGCGGTGGTCGATTTCCTCGATCTGCACGCGTTCGGCCGCCACTTCTTCGTGTTCAACGTCGCCGACGCCGCGATAAGCGCCGGGGTGGCGTTGCTCGTCGTTGAAAGCATCTTCGCCGACGGGCGCAGGTGATGATTGCGCGCTGCGTCGTTCTGTGGCCTTGTCCTCAAAACACCAGAGCGGAGGCGCCCCATGTATCGCTCACCCGTGGACGACATTCTGTTCTCGCTCCGCCACGTCGCCGGCTTGGACGAAGCCGTCGACCTGTTTGGCGATCTCGACTGGGACACGGTGGCGTCCGTGATCGGCGAGGCCGGGCGGTTCGCGACCGACGTGATCGCGCCGCTCAACCATTCCGGCGATCTCGAAGGCGCGCGCTGCGAGAACGGCGTCGTCACGACGCCGAAGGGGTTTCGCGAGGCCTACAAGCCATGGGCCGAGGGCGGCTGGGCGGGCGTCACCGCGTCGCCGGATCAGGGCGGCATGGGCCTGCCGCATTCCGTCAATTTCGCCTGCAGCGAAATCTGGAACGGCGCCTCGATGGGTTTTGCGCTCTGCCCGCTGCTGACCGAAGGCGCGATCGGCGCGCTCAACGCCTACGCCTCGCCGGAGCTGCGCGAGACCTATCTCAAGCGCATCGCCAGCGGCGAATGGACCGGCACGATGAACCTGACGGAGCCGCAGGCCGGCTCCGACCTCAACGCGGTGAAGAGCGCGCGCCGAGCGCGCGGGCGACGGGACCTATCGCGTGTTCGGCCAAAAAATCTTCATCACCTACGGCGAGCACGATTTCACCGACAACATCGTGCATCTCGTGCTGGCGCGCCTGCCCGACGCGCCGCCGGGCACGCGCGGCATTTCGCTGTTCCTCGTGCCGAAATTCCTGGTCAACGCCGACGGGTCGCTCGGCGCGCGCAACGACGTGCGCTGCGCCAGCATCGAGCACAAGCTCGGCATCCACGCTTCGCCGACCTGCGTGATGGTCTTCGGCGACAACGGCGGCGCGACCGGCTATCTCGTCGGCGAAGAGAACCGCGGCCTCGCCGCGATGTTCGTGATGATGAACAGCGCCCGGCTCGGCGTCGGCCTGCAGGGCGTCGCGATCGCCGAGCGCGCCTATCAGCACGCGCCGCCTACGCGCGCGACCGCAAACAGGGCCGCGCGGGCGCAGGCGCGGGCATGAGCCCGATCGTCGAGCATCCCGACGTGCAGCGCATGCTGCTGACGATGAAGGCGAAGCTGCAGGCCGCGCGCGGCATCTGCCACCTGACCGGCGTCGCGATCGATCTGTCGTTCCACGCGGCGACAAAGGAAGAGCGCGAGGCGGCGGCCGAGCGCGCCGCGCTGCTGACGCCGATCGCCAAGGCCTTTTCGACCGACATCGGCGACGAGGCCGCCTCGCTCGGCGTGCAGGTGCACGGCGGCATGGGCTACATCGAAGAGACCGGCGCCGCGCAGTTCCTGCGCGATGCGCGCATCGCCGCGATCTACGAAGGCACGAACGGCATCCAGGCGATCGACCTCGTGACCCGCAAGCTGCCGCTGTCGGGCGGCGAGGCGGTCAAGCGCGAGATCGCGGTCATCCGAGGCGATCGCGCGGCAGGCGCAGGGCAAGGCCGGGTTCGGCGCGACGGCCACGCGGCTCGGCGAGGCGGCGGCGGCGCTTGAACGCGCGACGGCTTATCTGCTCGATGCCCTGGCTCAGGACCAGACGCCGCGCTCGCCGGCGCCAACGCCTATCTCAACCTGTTCGGCCTCGCGCTCGGCGGGGCGTGCCTGGCGAAGGCGGGTCTGGCCGAGGCGACGCCGGGCGCGTCGCGCTGGCGCGCTTCTTCGCCGAAAAGCTTTTGCCTGCGGCGCCGGGGCTGGCCGATTCAGTGATGTCCGGCGCCGAGGCGCTCGCCGACGCCGAAGCCGCGCTCAGGGAGGTCGCATGACGGTCGACATCGAACGCGACGGCGGCGTGCTGATCGCCACGCTCAATCGCGCCCGAAAAGAAGAACGCGCTGACCGGCGACATGTACCGCGCGTTGCGCGAGGCGCTGTCACGGCGAGCGCCGACGAGGCGGTCGGCGCCGTGATGGTCACCGGCGACGGCGGCGTGTTCACCGCCGGCAACGATATCGGCGATTTCCTCGTCGAAAACCAACGCCAAGCCGAAGGCGCGCGCTCCGGCCCCGGCGGCGACTTCATCCGCACGCTGGCGCGCTTCGACAAGCCGCTTGTCGCGGCGGTCGAGGGCGCGGCGGTTGGCGTCGGCACGACGCTGTGCCTGCACTGCGATCTCGTCTACGCCGCGCCCAGCGCGCGTTTCGCCATGCCGTTCGTCAATCTCGGCCTCGTGCCGGAGGCGGGCTCTTCGATGCTGGCGCCGCGCCGCTTCGGCATCGGCGTCGCCTCGGAGTTGCTGCTGCTCGGCGAGACCATTGACGCGGCGCGGGCGCGCGAGATCGGCCTCGTCAACGCGGTCGTGGCGCCGGCGGCGTTGCGGGAGCACGCGCTCGGCAAGGCGAAGGCGCTGGCCGCCAAACCCCGGGCGGCGCTGCTGGCGACCCGCAAGCTGATGCGCGGCGATGCGCAAGCGCTCTATCAGCACATGGAGGCGGAGCTCGCGGCTTTCGCCGAGGCGCTGAAATCGCCGGAAGCGCGCGCCGCCTTCGAGGCCTTCGCCGGCCGGTCCAGAGGCTGAGCCTATCGCGCCTCCACCGACTGCTGCACCGCGTCGATGAACCGCGCGACGCGCCGCGCGTTGGCCCCGAAATCGTGGCGCCAGACGCGCGAGGCGGAGCGGATGTCGATCTCGCGTCTTCAGGCCCTGCGGTCGGATGCGGATGGCGATGTCGGCGACGAAGCCGAAGAACAGTGAGCGGTCGGTCGGCGTCGATTTCGGCCGCCGCCGTCGCCGCGCAGGTTAGGCGGCGTGCGAATCGACGATGCGCCAGCCAAGCTCCTTGACGATGCGCAACGACATCCGGTAGGCCTGATCGGGTTCGAGATCGACCAGCATTGGCTGGATGCGCGGATAGGCGGCGCTGCACCGCCTTTCGAACTCGGGCCCCGGCGCCGGCGGCGTCCAGGCCCCGCGCGCTTCGCGCGCCCGGGTGGAGATCATGAAGGTCGGCGGCGTCTTGAAATCGGTCGTCACCTGGTTGATGCGCGGCAGCCGCGCCGCTTCGAAGGTGAGATAGGCCGGGATAGGCGACAAGCCCCAGGCTCAGCGCCGCGCCGCTGCGGCCTCGCGCGACCCCGCGCCGGCCGGTGTTCCAGATCTCGACCGCCGCCGCCCCGGCAAGCAGCAGCGCCAGTCCGCGCCAGCAGTCAGCGAGGCGGCGAATACCGCCAGCGCGCCGAGCGAGTCCTGCGCCGCCGCCGGCGCGCGCGACGAACACCGCGACCGCCGCGGCCAGACAGGCAAAAACGGCGAGGCGGCGGCTGTCGGCCGCCGCGCGCGAGATCGGTTCTTCCAGGATCAGGCGGCGCATGCCGCCTCGGCGAGACGACGGTTTATTTGGCGACCGGACCCTTGCCGGCCAGTTGGTCATGCGCGGTGATCTGGCCGCTGACGTTGTTGAACACCGTGGTGTCGTCGCCGAGAACCGCGGACGGCATGCAGACGGGATCGCAGGAATAGGATTCACGCGATCGAGCCGCGCTGGACGACCAGCACTTTGCGCGTAGGTTCGACGTGAATCTGCTTCTCGTCCAGCAGATTGCCTTGCGAATCGAGCGCGATGAGATTGGTCTGGCCATATCCCTTGCCCGTGACGACCATGCCGGCGCCGTTTTTCAACGTGGTGACGTCGGCGATCGCCGGATTGCCGATGATAACGGTCTTCGTGTTCGGCGGGCAATTTGGCGACTTGCGCCTGGTCGACGGTAATCCGCAAGATATCGTCGGACGCGCGTGCCCGCGGCCGAGGCGGACGCGGCGGAGATGCTTAACGCAATGACGGCGAGACCGAGACGAAGCATGACGAACCCTTTGCAAGCGGCGGGAATGAGACTATCCTGCCGAAAGGTCAACGTGCATGCACTTCAACGGAGAATGGTGAAAGAAACGTCAACGAGGCCGGGGAGCCGGCGCTCGCGCCTCAGTCTTCCAGCGGCCGCGCCTCTTCCGGCAACATGATCGGCACGCCGTCGCGAATGGGATAGGCGAGTTTCGCCGCGCGCGACACGAGCTCCTGACGCGCGGAATCGTAGCTCAGCGTCGCCCGGGTGACCGGGCAGACCAGAAGCTCCAGCAGCCGCGGATCCACTCGCCGCGGCTCGCGCGCCGGGACGGGAAGTTCGGCGTCGGTCATCAAGCGGCCTTCCATAAGGGATAATCGGTGTAGCCTTTCGGCGCCGCCGCCGTAATAGGTCGCCCGGTCGCCTTCGGCGAGCGGCGCGTCGATCCGCAGGCGCTCGACGAGGTCGGGGTTGGAGATGAACGGGCGGCCGAACGCCACCATGTCCGCGCGGTTCTCTTTGACCGCCGCGATCGCCATCGAACGGGTGTAGCCGTTGTTGGCGATATAAGCGCCGCTGAAGGCGCGCCGCAGCGCCAGTAAAGTCGAAGGCTCCGACGTCGCGCGCGCCGGCCGTCGCGCCTTCGACCACGTGGAGATAGGCCGAGATTGCGCTTGGCGAGCGCTTCCACCAGCGCGCCGAACAGGGCGGCCGGGTTGGAATCCGCGACATCGTTGGCGGGGCTGACGGGCGCGATGCGCATGCCGACGCGGGTCGGCCGGCCAGACCTTCAGCACCGCGTCGACGACCTCGAGCGCGAAGCGCAGGCGGTTCTCGATCGAGCCGCCATAGGCGTCGGTGCGCTTGTTGGCTGCCGTCGCGCAGGAACTGGTCGATCAGATAGCCGTTGGCGCCGTGCAGTTCGACGCCGTCGAAGCCGGCGCGGCGCGCGCATGCGGCCGCGTGCGCATAGTCGGCGACGATGCCGGCGATCTCCGAGGTCTCGAGCGCGCGCGGCGCGGAGACGTCGGCGAAACCGCTCTCGATGAACGTCTTGGTCTTGGCGGGGATCGCCGAGGGCGCGACGGGCGCGCCGCCGTTCGGTTGCAGCGAGACATGCGATATGCGCCCGACGTGCCAAAGCTGCACGAATATATGGCCGCCGTCCGCATGCACCGACGTCGGTGACGAGCTTGCCACGCCTCGACCTGTTCCTCGGTGAAGCAGCCCGGCGTCCAGACGTAGCCCTGGCCCTGCTGGCTGATCTGCGTGGCTTCGGTGATGAGGAGGCCGGCGCCGTCGCGCTGGCGATAATAGAGCGGCGCGAGCGGGCTCGGCACGGTGTTGGGGTCAATGGCGCGATTGCGCGTCAGCGGCGCCATGGCGATGCGGTTCGGCAAGGTCAGATCGCCGATAGTGACAGGGGTGAACAGCGGCGAAGCGTCTTCGGTCATGAACTCTCTTCGTGATCAGGATTAGGCAGCGTAAGCAAACCGGCGCGGCCGGCGTCCGTTCCGAACAGCAGCCGCGCGCCGAGCTTGTCCCAGGCGAGCGCGCTGACGGCGCCGTCGCCGGCCTCGCCGTTGCGTACGAGGATCTCGGCGGCGTCGCCGAGGCGGCAGAGCAGGATCATGCCCGTCGGCGTAGCCGATCGCCACGACCAGCGCGCGCGGATGAAAGGCGACCTGCGTGACGCGCTGCGGGCGTACGCCGCATTCGCGCGGCGGCTTGCCCATCGGCCCGTCCTTCTCCTTGAACGGCCAGACGACGCAGGCCTCGGCGCCGGAGGTGGCGAGCCAGTGGCCGTCATGCGACCACGAGACCGAGCGCGTCTTGCCGGGATAGCCGGTCATCCGCATGTTGCGCGCGTCGGCGAGCCGCCAGCCGTGCAGCGCGTTCTCCTGCATCGAGGTGACGAGAAAGCGCCCGTCCGGCGAGACGGTGGCGTCGAGGTGCGAGCCTTTCCATTCGAGCAGCTGCGGCGCGGCGTCGGCGTTGGGAAACCAGAGCGAGACGCCGTTGTAGTGGGCGGCGGCGAGCCGGTAGCCCTTCGGCAGAAAGGCGAGGCCGCGCACGGTGCGTCGGCGCGGTCCAGGTCTTGACCGCGCCCTTGGCGTCGCGCGCGCGCGACGGTCTTGCCGGCCGACCAGGCGACGGCGCCGTCGCGCGCGGCGAGCGCGTCGATCCACTTGCCCTTCTCGTCGGCGATCGTCTCGGTCTGGCCCGCGGCGCGATGTGGCGACCACCCGGCCGTCGTCGCCGCCGGTCAGCAATCGCTCGCCGTCGAGCAGTCGCGCAGAGGATCGCGCCGTCGGGATGAGCGGCGAATCGCGTCCGCTCGCCGACCTTGACGACTCCGTTCGCGAGCGCGAAGCGCCGGCGCGCCGGCCAGGAAGGCGGCCGGCGACGATGTGCTCGCCCGCCTCCAGCGGCAGTGACGTGCTCGGTCAGCGAATGCGACGGCGTCGGCCATCAGCCGTCAGGCCGCGCAGGCGAGAAACCCTTGCGGATCGCTCCTCGTCGAGATCGCGGCCGATGAACACGACCTTCGAATTCGCGCTTCTCGCCGGGCTTCCATTCGCGCTGCGGCTCGCCGTCGAGCATCATGTGGACGCCCTGGAAAACGAAGCGCTTCGGGTCGCCCTTCAGCGCGACGATGCCCTTGCAGCGCAGGATCTTCGGGCCCTGCGACCTGGGTCGATCTGTTGATCCAGGGCATGAACTTGTTGGGATCGAGATCGCCGTCGAGTCTCGCCGAAACCGATTGCATGTCCTCGTCGTGATAATGCTTGAGCCCGCGATGGTCGTGGTCGTGATCGTGGCCGTGATGATGGTCGTGGTCGTGATCCTCGACGTGGAGGAATTCCGGCTCGATGTCGAGAATGCGGTCGAGGTCGAAAGCGCGCCGCTCCAGCACGTCGGCGATCGCCACGTCGCATTTCGGTCGCCTTGTGCAGCGGGCGTAGGGGTTGATGGCGCGGATGCGCGCCTCGACCTCGCGCCAGTTCGCGCGGGCGTGACGAGATCGATCTTGTTGAGGATGATGACGTCGGCGAAGGCGATCTGGTTCTTCGCCTCCGGCGCGTCGCGCAACCGCGCCGCCAGCCATTTGGCGTCGGCGACGGTGACGACCGCGTCGAGCCGCGCGACTTTTCGCGCACGTCCTCATCGACAAAGAATGTCTGCGCGACGGGCGCGGGATCGGCGAGGCCGGTCGTCTCGACGATGATGGCGTCGAACTTGCCCTTGCGCTTCATCAGCCCTTCGATGATGCGGATGAGATCGCCGCGCACGGTGCAGCAGATGCAGCCGTTGTTCATCTCGAACACTTCTTCGTCGGCGCCGACGACGAGCTCGTTGTCGATGCCGATCTCGCCGAACTCGTTGACGATGACCGCGTAGCGCTTGCCGTGCGGCTCGGAGAGAATGCGGTTGAGCAGCGTGGTCTTGCCGGCGCCGAGGTATCCGGTCAGCACGGTGACGGGGATCTTTTCGGTCGCGCCCTCGGACAATTTCGAATTCTCCGCATCGGTCAGAACGAAGCGGATATAAGCCGGGCGGCCTAAGTTGTGTAGAGGGCTAAGCCGGCGTTAACGTTTTGCTGCTTGCCTCGGGCGCGCGCGGGGCGTCGCCTACGAACAAGCTGGCATGTGGAAATTCCTACTCGATCCCGGCGTTCCAAGCCCTGGGATTCCTGCTCGCCGTCTGCGCCCTCGTTTTCATCGCCTGGGATCTCTACGACAACGCGCGCGATCCGACGCCGGCTCCCTTGTCCGGCGGCCGGCGGCGCGAGCGGCCCCGCGACGCCGCGGCCCCGCGACGACGGCCCCTTGTAGAATCCAGCGTCGAAATATGGATGGATGGCGTTGGCGTGACCCGCGGCCGGGTGCGGCGCGGCCCCTGCCGTGGATTGCGTCTGGAAGACATGTCGCGGGAGGAGTGCGAGGCTCAAGCGGTCTACGCCCGCGACCACGATCCGCCCGCGGCGGTAGCGCTGGAGACCTATATTCGCCACCGTTTCGGCCACGAGCGGCGCTTTGAGCCCAAAGCCGAAAGCGGCTTTACGCGCGCTCAGGCGCTCGCGGAACTCGGGCTTTGCGAGGGCGCCTCCGAGACGGAGATCCATACCGCCTATCGCAAGCTGATCAAGGCGCATCATCCCGACCGCGGGGGATCGCACGCCAAGGCTGCGCGGCTCAATCAGGCCAAGGACCTTCTCGTGGGGTGAGGCCGCAGTCCCGACCCAACGGAAACTTTTTACCGCTCGCGCGTTATAACTGTGGCGCCGAAGGCGCGGTGGCATTGGATAAGGACGGCAGGGCCGATTTCTCCTTTGCGATCGTCAGCCTTGGGCTTAGAGTCGAACGGCTATGGAATATTGGAGTTTGCGATGATGCGGTTGCGCCGGGGCGTCCCTGCCCTAGTCGCCTTGGTTGGCTTGGCGGCCTTCGCCGCCGCGCCCGCCGACGCCAAAACCAAGCGGCATCATCCGGTCTATCCGCAGAAAGCGCTGCCGGCGGCGGAGCCGTTCCCGATCTATGTCGATCACGGCTCCGACCGCAATCCCGGCGGCGACAACCTCTATTTCACCGACACCAAGAACCCGAACTACATCGTGGGCCCCGCTTGGTTCCAGCGCTGGGATGTACAATAGCCGATTCGAAAGGAAGGCTACTGAGCGTCCTTGGTGGGGTCGGCTGTCGGCGTGTCCGTAGGCTCGACTGCGACTTTGGCCTTGGCCTTATGCGCCTTCTTGTCAGCATGCGTCTTTGGCTTTTCGCCGGACGCTTCCTCGCCATTGGCGAGAATTTCCTTCGGGATCTCCTCCTTTTTCATCGCGTCGTCGGGAAGGCGATGCCAAGTCTGGGTTTGCCCAGCATCGGAATGCCGAGATAGCCGCGCACCTCCAGCTCCTTGCCGTCCTCGCTCAAATCCATCTGCGCGTGATAGACCGTGCCGTCACGCGGATCGAGGACGCTGCCGTCGGTATATTTGAGTCCGTCGCGCTTCATGCCCCAGAACAAGGTCAGGCCCATGATATGGGCGCCCTTTTTCTTACCCGGGCATTTGGAGCAGTATTGCGGCGGCTTTCGTCGCCGGGCGTCTTGAAGCCTTTGACGAGACGGCCGGCATAGACTTCGTTCTTCTGAGTGAACAGGAACCAGCCGTCGGATTTGCCGTCATGTCCCGCACCTCCCAAAATCCCGCGGCCGTCGGTTCGGATCGGCGCGGCGCGAGGCCGGTCACGGCGAGAAGAAGGCGAAGACAAAAGCGATGCGCAAGCTTCATCGCATACTTACTCCGATTAGGCGCCGGCCATCCGCGCGAACGAGAAGCCGGCGGCAACCTCAGCGGCCGTATTGTGTGAACAGGTCAAGGCATTTTTGAGAAAGGTGGTCGGGCTGCGCATTGTCGCGGTGCTTGTTGAGACAGGCCTGGTACATCGTCTGCACCGTCATTTCGTCCGCGCCCTTCGCTGGATGGACGTCCTTGCAGAACTTGCGGACGTCCGGCAGGCAGGCGTCCTTCTGCGCCGACGTGTATTTGTACGGTGCGTCGGCCAGCACCGGCGTCGACGAAAGAGTAAGCACCGCCAAAGCGAACGCGCGTAAGTTCATCCCATTCTCCCATAAGTTATTCATCGACGGACCGCGCCGACGGGCTGCAAAGGCGAATCGCCCCAAACTAAAGACCCGCGAGCGAATGTCGTTCCCGGGGTTGCGGCTTTTATTGCTGGTTCTGATGGTTCATCAACACTTGTTGGCACTTTTGCGACAATTCCTGGAAATGCGACTGCAAGCAA
>CAWIEP010000037.1:0-76273 GCA_963835115.1 uncultured Pseudomonadota bacterium | reverse complement strand
GGCTGGGACGCTCGACATCAAGAATTCCGTGTGGGGAACCGGGTCGGACAATGTTGTCGGCGCCTCGACGCTCGAATTCGACGGCTTCGTCGCCATCGGGCAGGCGGTCGATTTCTCGGGCGCAAACGGTAAGCTCGATTTGACGGACCTCGCCGGCTATTACGCGAAGATCAATGGCTTCGACACGGTGGGATCGAACGATGCGCTGTTGATCGGCGGCGGCTGGAGTTTTACCGGCGCCTCCGAGGGCGCAAGCGCGACGACGCTGAATTTCGCCGATGGGGCGTTGAAACATTCGATCACGCTCAACGGGAGCTACACGAGTCCGTTCACCGCCACGCCGCTCGGCGGAGGGGTCGTGCAAGTCACGTATTGAAGGGGCGTTCGCCGAATCGGCCGAGGTCAAGAACTCGACCTGCGATTGCGGCGGCGGGGCCGGGGCGCCGGCAAGTTGTCAGCCGCGCAACTTGGGACCGGACTGCGAACGGGCGCAATCTCCAGGCGGCCGCGGCGTTTGCGGGCGCCGGCGCGACAGAAAATCGCAATCATTCTGCTTGCGGGCCGCCCGCGGCTTGGGCGATTATAACCTTGACAAAGCATGGCGCAATCTGTAGGGTCGCGGGCACAGGAGGCGACGATGCGCAAATTCCCTGTTTCCGAGCCTCGCGACGCGACTGCGGTGGCTTTCACGGACAAAGATCGTGGATATGTAAGGTTCGAATTGGCGAGTGAGACTTTCTGTTTCGCCTTCCGCTTTCCGATTTTGCTCGGCTTGGAAGCAAATTCTATCCGCAGTAGAAGACAGCAACCCCTCAAGCTGGGCCTCAGTCTCCGGCCAACGATCAATAACAATTTCGAACCTTCGAGTTTGCCATGTCCGCGATCCTTCAAAACCCCATTTTCACAGACGAAACGCATAGCCCGCGAATGGCTTGAGGCGCGCGTTTGGGCGAATGGTCGGATTTGCCCGACATTGCGGCGTCGTTGGCCAATCGACGGGCCTCAAGGGCAAAGCTCATCGCCCCGGCGTCTATCAATGCAACGTCGCCGAGTGCCGCGAGCAGTTCACCGTCACCGTCAGACACCGTTTTCGAGCGTTCCAAGATCCCGCTGTCCAAGTGGCTCGCGGCGCTGTTCCTGATGGTTTCGAGCAAGAAGGGCATTTCAGCCCATCAAGTCCACCGCATGCTGGGCATAGCTACAAGAGCACGTGGTTCATGATGCATCGCCTTCGTGAAGCGATGCGCGCCGGCGATCTTGCCCCGCTGGGCGGCGGAGGCGGAATGGTCGAAGTCGACGAAACCTATATCGCCCAAGCCAGCTTCTCGAAAGGCAAAGAGACGGTTCGCGGGCCGTATCACAAGCGCGCCATCCTTTCCCTACTTGAACGCGGAGGGGTTGTCCGCAGCTTCCATATCGAAGGCGCACGCGCTTCCGAAATCGGTCCGATCGTTCGCGCTAATCTAGCCCGCGAAGCGAAAATGATGACGGATGAGTTCCAAGATTTACACAAACCTTGGAGACGAGTTCGACAAGCACTTCACCGTCAATCACGCCGAGAAGGAATATGTCCGCTATACTAACGTTCGCGAGTTCCCTTCGGGCGATGAATTGAAACTGCACACCAACACGATTGACGGCTACTACAGCATCTTCAAACGCGGGATGCGCGGCGTTTATCAGCATTGCAGCGAGAAGCACTTGCATCGCTATTTGGCGGAGTTCGATTTCCGTTATTCGAACCGCTCCGCTCGCGGCATTGAGGATCGTGAGCGCGCCGATCTTCTGGCGAAGGGAATTGTTGGCAAGCGCCTCACTTATCGACGGCCTCATACAAACTAAGTGGCCGCGCAAGTAACGGTGCGCGGAACTCGAACTCGTGGCGAAGTTCGGCTCACCATTGGCAAACTACGGACCGTCGTTGACCCTCGCCACGCACAGCGAGGTAACTAACGGCGACAACCCGTAGCCACGACTCTGCCCCGGACTCCCGGAGGAGCATTCACAGGCCTCGGCGGCCAAGGTGGGTGAGGCAGAGGTGCAGCGTGGATCACTCGCGGCGGTTCTAGAACGCCAACGGTGAGCCGATGCAGTCATGAACGGCGGCCCTATCCGTTCGATGACGGCCAACACCGCAACCCAAAAGGTTCGCGGCGCGCCGCGACCTGGAGGAAGACCCTATGCGGTCGAAAATCCAAGTCGTGGTTAGAGTTGAGGTGAAATTAGCGGCCTGCCTTTGGGCTATCGCCGCTATCCTTCACCACTTCTTCTGACGAGCGGGAGGAGGCTTCGGCCTTCTCCCGTTTCTTATGCTGAGGACCGCTTTTTGCGACCGCATCCACCGCGCGCTCGAATTGCTCCCATGCGTCGGGGAGCATTTCTAATTTGTCACTTGGTGATTTTGACATGACCACTCCGTTGCCTGAGGACATCCCTGACACCAGCAACAAGATAACTATTTCAAAAATGGACGCTGCACGCCGGCAACTAAAGACGGCGATCCGCCTTTGGTTCGAAGAAGGCGACCCTGTCGCCATTCATACACTCGCCGCCGCTGCGCATGAAATCATTCATCGAAAATTTCGCGACAAAGGGTTGCGTGGCCTTTTCTTTGATTCTCTTCTCATAAAGAAAGAAATGCGTGGCGAATGGGCAAAAGCAATAAAGAAACACGCCAATTTTTTCAAGCACGCGGGTCAAAAAGACGAAACAACAATAGATTTCAACGTAGAAATAAATTTTGTCTTTCTTCTCGTTTGCTGCAAGGCTCTAAGAGAAATGGACGAGAACCTTGGCATAGAAGAATTATCTTTTACTCAGTGGATCATCGTAAACAAACCTCACCTTCTTGTTAAAGGTGCTTACGACAATTTCCCAATCGAATATATCCATGATCTCCGGGAAATGAGCAAAAGAGAATTTCTCAACCTCCAGGAGGCTGCGCAAAAGATTTCGCATCTTGGCCCAAAGGACCGATTGAATTGCCCTGAGGCGTAGTTTTAGCGAGCACGCCGGCCTGTCCCGGCCCGTCTACATCTGGGTCTGCTTTGTCAAGGTTATAATCGCCGCGGCTTGCGGAACCAATAAAGAACATATAAGGACCGTTCGCGAATTGTTTACGTCTTGCCCCGAAACATCGCCGGCGGACGCGGGACAAGGGCCGGAGGGCGCGATGCTGACCAGGAAACAAAGCGAGTTGTTGCGCTTCATCCACGAGCGCCTGCAGGCCGAAGGCGTGCCGCCGAGCTTCGACGAAATGAAGGAGGCGCTCGATCTGCGCTCGAAGTCGGGCATCCATCGCCTCATCATGGCGCTGGAGGAGCGCGGCTTCATCAAGCGGCTCGCCAATCGCGCCCGCGCGATCGAGGTGCTGCGGCTGCCGGAATCGGCGACCGTGCAGACGCCGGCGCGGCCGCGCGCGTTCTCGCCCAGCGTCATTTCCGGCAATCTCGGCCGCGCGCGGCCCGCCTCCGGCGCGCCGGTCAACGACAACCCGCCGGTGATGGTGCCGGTGATGGGCCGCATCGCCGCCGGCACGCCGATCGAGGCGATCCAGACGCGCACGCAGACGATCCCGATGCCGGCGGATTTTCTGGGCGGCGGCGATCATTTCGCGCTCGAAGTGCGCGGCGATTCGATGATCGAGGCCGGCATCCACGAGAACGACACCGTCGTCATCCGCAAGCAGGATTCCGCCGAAACCGGCGACATCGTCGTGGCGCTGATCGACGGCGAGGAGGCGACGTTGAAGCGGCTGCGCAAGCGCGGGGCCTCGATCGCGCTGGAGGCCGCCAATCCCGCCTATGAGACCCGCATCTTCGGCCCGGACCGCGTGAAGATCCAGGGCAAGCTCGTCAGCCTGCTGCGCCGATATTGATCGCAACGTAAAGTGGCCGGTCCGGAACAATCATTGAGGAGGCCACTCCTAGATTGCTCGGACCGGCCGACCTCATGGACCCGAGAGATGCGGCGGACCCGGGCGACCCATGAGGTATTCCGAATTTTACGGGAAATCGAGGATGTTTCGATCGTCTTCGCGATCTGGCTCGTTCCATGGCGATACTTTAGCGATGCCGACGCGCGAGGCAATCGAAACCTATCGAATTGCTTTCTCAACTGATTGTTTACCTTTATGTTCAAGGTTAAGCTGGCGGTGTCGCGGCCTCGGTCCTTGTTTACGGGACGTCAGGCGCCTTGCGCCGAGCGGCCGCGCGCGGCAAGGTCTAAACATGCGAATCGGACGGGCGAATTCGAGCCACAGATCGGCTACGCGGGCGCAAGACGAGAGTTTCAGCGTCGAGCGCGCGCTCGGCGAGCCGGCGTTCACCGTCGACGTCGAGGGCTTCGAGGGTCCGCTCGATCTGCTGCTCGAACTCGCGCGCCGCCAGAAGGTCGACCTCGCGCGCATTTCGATCCTGGAGCTCGCCGATCAATATCTCGCCTTCGTCGAGGCCGCGCGCAAACGCCGGCTCGAGCTGGCGGCCGATTATCTCGTCATGGCCGCCTGGCTCGCCTATCTGAAATCGCGGCTGTTGCTGCCTTCGCCGCCCAAGGAGGCCGACGACGACGCCGCCGATCTCGCCGAGAAGCTGGCGCAGCGGCTGCGTCGGCTCGAAATCATCCGCCGCGCCGCCGAACTCCTGATGCAGCGGCCGCAGCTCGGCCGCGACGTGTTCGCGCGCGGCGCGCCGGAATCGATCGATCTGCCGGGGTCCGCCGCCTATACCGCGACGCTCTACGATCTGATCTCGGCTTATGCGCGCCAGACCCAGAAACGCGCGCGCACGGTCGTGCAGATGAAGCCGCGCCAGGTGTGGTCGCTGGCGGACGCGCGCGAAGCGCTCGGCCGCCTGATCGGGCGCGTCTGCGAGACTGGGCCAGCCTCGACGGCTGGCTGCTCGAATTCTGCGTCGAGCCGAAACTGCGCCGCAGCGCCCGCGCCTCGTCGTTCTCCGCTTCGCTGGAGCTGGTGCGCGAGGGGCGAATCGAACTCAGGCAGGAGGCGCCTTTCGCGCCGCTCTACTTGCGCAAAGTGGAAAGGGACGAGAGCGGGCCGAAACTCGCGCTCGTCGAAAGCTGAGTCTTGCCGATGGCCGTCGTCACGCGTCTGTTCGAATCCCCGGAAGTCCGTTTCACCCCGGAGGACCTCAGGGTCATCGAGGCGCTGCTGTTCGCCTCCGCCGAACCGCTGGACGAGGGTGCGATCGCCGGCCGGCTGCCGCATGGCTGCGACGTGCAAGCCGCGCTCGCCGAACTGCAGCGCCAATACGCCGGGCGCGGCGTGCAGGTGGCGCGGCTCGCCGGGCGCTGGATGTTTCGCACCGCGCCGGACATGGCCTGGCTGCTCGCGCGCGAGGAGGCGGAAAAGAAGAAGCTTTCGCGCGCGGCGATCGAGACCCTGGCCATCGTCGCCTATCATCAGCCGGTGACGCGCGCCGAGATCGAGGACATCCGCGGCGTGGCGGTCTCCAAGGGCGCGCTCGACGTGCTGATGGAGGCGGGCTGGGTGCGGATGCGCGGCCGGCGCAAGGCGCCGGGGCGGCCGATCACCTATGGCACGACGCCGAAGTTTCTCATCCATTTCGGGCTCGAGCAGATCGGCGATCTGCCGGGGCTCGACGAATTGCAGGGCGCGGGCCTGTTCGAGGGCAAGCTGCCGCCGGGCTACGGCGTGCCTCGCCCCGACGACGACGAAGCGCTGCGGCCGGACGAGGAGCCGCTCGACCCCACCGACGCGCTGACCGAAGCCTGGGCGCCGATCCGGCGCGACAAGGAATAGCTTGGTCACGAATCCGACCCAAACGCCGACGATGGTGATAAAAGCGTCGCAATCGCGCGAGCGGAGCGGAACAGGGCGCGCGAGCGGAGCAGAACATGAAGATTGCGTCAGCGGCCGGCGCCGCGCTGGTATTGTTCCTAGGCCCGGCTTTCGCCGACGGCGGGGCGCGGCTGGCGTCGCATCGCGCGGGCTATGAAATTTCGCTTGGCGGCGTCGACACCGGCCGGCCGAGCGACGCCGACGCGCCGATCGCCGCCTCCGGGCTCATCGCCTACGAGTTTCGCGGCTCGGCTTGCGAGGGTTACGCCTCGAATTTCCGGCAATTGACGGAATTGCAGCGGCCCGAGGGCGGGGCGGTGGATTCCGACATCAGCGCGCTGTCGTTCGAGGACGGCGACGCCAAATCGCTGCGCTTCGAAATTTCCACGCACGCCGGCGGCGCCGCGCAGCCGCCGGTCTCCGGCTCCGCCGCGCGCGACGACAACGGGACGATCGACGTCGATCTCGTCAAGCCGGGCAAGGAGAAGGTCGACATCGGCCGCGACATCCTGTTCCCGACCCAGCATATCGAGCGCATCATCGCCACCGCCAAGACCGGCGGCCGGGTGCTCGAAGCGCGCGTTTTCGATGGCTCCGACACCGGCAAGAAGGTCTATTCGACGCTGACCATCATCGGCGCGCAGCATGTGGGCGCCAACGCGGACACCGCGGTCGCCGCCAAGCTCGCCGATGTGCCGCGCTGGCCGGTGACGATCTCCTATTTCAACGAGGCCAACAAGGATTCCGCGCCCGACTATACGATGTCGTTCGATCTCTATGAGAACGGCGTCTCGGGTTCGCTGAAGCTCGACTACGGCTCCTTCACCCTGACCGCGAAATTGAAGAAGCTCGACTGGCTGTCGGAGCAGCCTTGCTCGCGCTAGCGCCGGCGGGCATTCGGGCCAGGGCGCGGGGTGTCCCCTGGATTCCCGCTTTCGCGGGAATGACAAAGCCGCGCGAGATATTCAGCTGACTGCGGGCGGCTTTGGCGATCGTTGCCGATACATCCACTTGGCGATCGTATCGTGCGTCGCGCAGTAGAGGTCTTCGTGGCCGACCAGCAGGTTCCATCCGAGCTGGAACTGATTGTCCCTGCCCACTGGAACAAACCCCGCTTTAAGCAGCGTTTCGAGGACCTGAAGGATGTTTCCTGACCCTTCGTAGACGTCGAAATCATACACTTCCATGTAGATCCAACCGACCCGATTGCGGATAAACTCCGCGCCGCCTGACAAAACGTCCAGTATCGCTCCCTCGACATCGATCCAAAGCGCAGCGTCGCGCGAGGGCGATTTCTGCTGCGCCGGCGGCGCGATCCTATCCAGCGTCGTCATCGGGACCGTGAATTCCCTGACCGCGATGTTTTCCAGCAGGCGCTTTCGCGTCGAGCCCCAGGCGCTGACCTTCTCATCAAGCGGAAGAAAAAACGTCGCCTCGCCGACATGGGCGCCGACCGCGCAGTTGACCAGTTCCATCCTCTCGGGAATTCCGACCTCCAGCGTCTTGCGGTAAGTCTCCGGCGCCGCTTCAAACGCGAGCGCGCGGCCCCTCGGTTGGCTCTGCACAAACCGGCGAGAAGTCTCGGCCTCTTTGGCTCCCACCTCCACAAGAAGTTCGATTTGTGAATTGGAAAGCAGCGAGAAAAAGAGTTCCCGCAGCCCGTTCACTCTGTGCCTGGCGGCCAGCCCGGCAGGGCCCGGCGTCTTCATCACAGCCGACGACTCCAGTTCCGCAAGCAGCAAACGCCACCACGTGATTGCTGCTTGTTTCGTTGAAATCATATCGTCCCGTCCTCATGGCTGCGACGCCGGGGTATGCCATGACCCTCGCGCAATGTCAGTACGGGGCGCGCGTCAGCGACGAGCTCGCGGGCCTGGGTCGTCGATGTCGCGGCTTTGGATATCCGCCTTAACGCTTCCTGCACGACGCCGGGCTTAAGCCAAGCGCGGCGTCGCGAAGTTGCGGCGCGCGTGAGGGCGTCATGGAAGCGTTGCGGCGGCTGCTGGCGGAAGGCGTGTCCCATGTGACGGGGACGTTCAATCCGAACTCGCCCTACGGTTTGCCGTCTCTCCTCGGCGCGCTGATTTTCGCGCTCGGCTGGTTCGCCTGGCGCCGGCGCGCGCGCGGACGCAGCGTAAGCATCAAAACCTTCGTGCGCGCGATCTTTCCGCGCCGGATTCTGACGCATCCCTCTTCATTCGTCGATGTTCGGCTGTGGACGCTCAACACCATCGTGTTTGCTTCCGGCTACGGTTGGCTGGTGGTCGGCGGCTTTTTTTGGCGCGACCGCACCCTCGGCGCGCTGGAGCGGACGTTCGGGCTCCACGGACCGCTCGGCGCGCCGCCGGGATTGGCGTTGCTGGTCGCGACGCTCGCGGAGCTTCTGGCCTTCGAGTTCGCCTATTGGGCCTCCCACTATCTGTTCCACCGCATTCCGGCGTTGTGGGAGTTCCACAAGGTGCATCATTCGGCGGAAGTGATGTCGACGTTCACCGAGATGCGTCAGCATCCCGTGGAGATCATCGTGTTCATGAACGTGATCGCGCTCTGCACAGGCACTGCGTTTGGCCTGATGACCTACTTGTTCGGCCACGGCGTCGGCCATCTGACGCTGCTCAACGGCAATATCGTGCTAGGGGTGTTCATGCTGACCTGGGGCCATTTGCGCCACAGCCACCTCTGGATTCCATTCCAGGGTCTTGCTGGCAAACTGTTCCAGAGCCCGGCGCACCATCAGGTGCACCACTCGACCGACCCCCGCCATTACGACAAGAACCTCGGCTTTGCGCTCGCCATCTGGGACTGGGCGTTCGGGACGCTGCATATCCCGGCGAAAGCGCGCGAGGTCAGCCGGTTCGGCGTCGGCGAGGAATACGAGGATTACGCAACCGCGACCCGCTCGCTGACGCGACCCTTCGCCAAGGCGGGTCAGACGCTGAAGCCGCCGCCGCTCGCCGGCGACGTCAGGGCTCCTTAAAGCCGTATTCCGGCAGGCCCTGCTCGGCGCCGTAATATTTGTAGGGCAGGAACTTGCCGGACATCGTCATCCGCACCCGATCGCCCTTGGGATTCGGCTCGCGCACGATCTCCATGTCGAAGTCGATCGCCGACATGATGCCGTCGCCGAACTCCTCCTCGATCAGCGCCTTCCAGGCGGGGCCGTTGACCATCACCAGTTCGAAGAACCGGTAGAGCAGCGGGTCGGTCGGCGGCATCGGCGCGCCGCGATACGGCGTCTCGTTGAGCATCCGCTCCTCGGCCGCGTCGAGGCCGAACAGCGCGGCGGCCTTGGCGGCGAGCGGTTTGACGAGCTTCATCTGGCCGAGCAGCGCGCCGACGATCAGCACATCGGACACCCCGCCGATCTCGGCGCAGATATGCGCCCACGTCCAGTCTCGGGCGCGTTTGATGTCGAGAATCTTCTCGGTCAATTGTTCACGGCGCATGGGGACTCCCGCTTTGCGTTCGACTCAAGCGGGAAGCACGCGCCGTGCCGGACGGGCGGCGCGCGCGCCGCCCGTTGCTTTCATGCGTTGGCGCAGCCCGAAATCACTTCGGGCAATTCGCCGTGCCCGGATGGCAGGCCACGTGCGCCTCGGCCGCGCGCTGCGGCTTCGGACGCTCGGCCTCGGCCTTGGGCTTCTCGGCCTTGGGCTCGGGCTTCGGGCGCTCGGCTTCGGCCTTCGGCTTGTCGGCCTTGGGCTCGGGTTTGGCCCGCTCCATCTCGGCCTTGGGCTTTTCGGCCTTGGGATGCTCGCGCTCGGCCTTCGGCTTCTCGGCTTTGGGCTCCGGCTCCGCCTTGGGCTCCGGCTTCTCCATTTTGGGCGCGGCCTTCTCGGCCTTCGGCTCCGCCTTCTCGGCCTTGGGCTCAGCCTTCTCGGCTTTCGGCTCCGCCTTCTCGGCCTTTGGCTCCGCCTTCTCGGCCTTTGGCTCCGCCTTCTCGGCTTTCGGCTCAGCCTTCTCCGCCTTTGGCTCAACCTTTTCGGCCTTGGGCTCCGCCTTTTCCGCCTTGGGCGTCTCGTCAGCCTTGGGCTCGGCCTTCTCGGCCTTTGGCGCGGCCTTCTCCATCTTGGGCTCGGGCGTCGCCTCAGGCGTCGGCTTCATGGTTTCGGCGTTGGCGGGCTCGTCCTCTTTGCGCGGCTTGATCGGGCCGCCGGCCGCCTTCGCCGGCGCGACCGCCGCGCCCTTGAACACGCCGGGCTTGGCGGTCGCGGCGACCGGCGGCTTGCCGTTGTTGCTGGAGACGAATGCGGATTCGTTGCGGCTGGCGGCGGAGCGGTTGCGCCGCTGCGCGGCGGTCGCGGCCACGTGCGTTTCCTTCGCCGCGGCGAGCTCCTCCGGCGTCGGGGCCGCCTTGACCCCCTCGGCGCCGCCGTTGAAGCTGGTGCGCGGCGCGTTGTTGTTGATGATGACGGTCTTGTTGTAGACGTTCGTCACATTGACGTTGTGGATATTGGTGACCGCCCGGTTGTAAAAGAACCGATCGCCGTCCCAGCGCCCGCCTTCGTACCCGGAGCCGGAATAGCCGAAGCCATAGGAGACGCCGCCGTAGAAGCCGACGTGCTGGCCCCAGTAGCCACGGTGGAAAGCATAGACGCCCTCGACGAAACCCCAATATCCGGGGGTCCACAACAGGCCCGGATGCGGCGGCTCGACCCAGGTTCCGGGCACCCAATAATAGTCGTCGTTGTTCCAGGCCCAATAGCCCGGCGTCCAGATGTGGCCCGGCGCGGGCAGCGGCGGCTGCTCGTATTCCGGCAGCGGCGGCGGCGGCTCGTCGGCGATGATGCGCACACGCGTCGCGCCGCCGCCCTCTTCGGCGGCGACCGGGCAGGCGCAGGTCTGCGCCTGAGCGAAGCCGGTCATCAGCGCATTCGTCGCCGCGCCGAGCGCGGCGGCGACGAGAATTGTCCTCAGAGTTTGCATCGGTGAGCCATCCCGTGGATTGAGGACGCGACGGCGTCCGGAGTTGAAAGGCGTAACGAATCCCTTACAGCGCGCGCGGTGTATGGCGCGGCCGAACTTACATTTCCAGCGATTCGAACGATAAAAAGGCGCTCGTTGGTCCGAATTGGCGTAAACGCCGCAAACTCGCCTTCGTGGCGATTTAGTAACCGGATACGGTTACGAATTCTCTTCGGCGCGCACGGCAACGGACTTCCAGGCATGAATCTTCCGGGCATGAATTTACCGAGGCGTCTGCTGAACGGCGCGGCGGTTGTCGCGCTCGCGTGCGGCGCGTTTTGCGCGCCGGCGGGCGCGGAGGATCCGGCGACGCCGGTCCCGGCGCCGCTGGCCGTAAAGTCAAGCCCGCTGGCCGCGCCGAGCCCGCAAGCGTCGGCCCCCGCCACGCCGCCGCCGCCCGCCGCCGCGCTCGCTCCAACGCCGGCCGCGGCGCCGACCCCGACGGCCGCCGCCAGCGTTCCGATGCCGGCGAGCCCCGCCGCGCCGACGGCCGCCGCCGCGCCGCGCCCATCGGTTTCAGCGACGCCCGCCGCCGCCGCGCCGGCCGATGCGCTGCCCGCCGAGCCGATCCCGGTCGAAATCGCTCCGAAGCCGAAGAAGAAGCCGCGGCCGGCGCCGCCGGCGCTGGAGACGGCGCTGTCCAACGATCCGACGCCGACGCTTTCGCCGCAGACGTTCTTCGCTACTCAGAAGGCCGAGGAGCGTTACGCCCATATCGTGCAGGAGGGCGGCTGGGCGACCGATCTGCCGCCGTTGCGCCCGGGTTCGCACTCGGAGGCGGTGGCGCAACTGCGCAAGCACCTGGAATTGGAGGGCGACCTCAGCGCCTCCGGCGGGCCGTCGCGCAAATGGGATTTTGCGCTCACGGCCGCCGTCAAACATTTCCAGGCGCGCATGGGGCTCAGGCAGAGCGGCGACGTCGCGGGCGAGACGCTGAAGGCGATCAACGTGTCGGCGGAGGCGCGCCGACTCGAACTCGCCGCCAGCGCGGCGCGGCTGTCGACGCTGCATTTCGAATTCGCGCCGCGCTATGTCGTGGTCAATCTGCCGTCAACCTCCGTCGAGGCGGTCGAGAACGGGCGGGTGGCGCATCGCTATGTCGCCATCGTCGGCGATCCCGACCATCCCTCGCCGGAGATTTCCGCGCATATCTCGGTCGTCAATCTCAACCCGACCTGGACCCTGCCGAACTCCATCATCAAGAAAGAGATCATCCCGCACATGCAGCGCGACCCGGGCTATTTGAGCCGGGAGAAGATCCGCATTCTCGACGGGCAGCTCAACGAGATCGACCCGCGCTCGATTGATTGGAGCAGCGAACGCGCCGCCAACTTCATTCTGCGACAGGACGCCGGGGCCGGCAATGCGCTGGGCTCGATCCGCATCGGCATGCCCAACAAGCTCGCTGTCTATATGCATGACACGCCCGGCAAGGCGCTGTTCGGCCGCGACTTCCGGTTCCTGAGCCACGGTTGCGTGCGCGTTCAGGGGGTGTGGGACTACGCCGCGTGGCTGCTTCAGGACACGCCCGGAGATTGGGACAAGACCCGGCTGCTCGACAAAATGCGCACCAAGGAGCGCTTCGACATCAAGCTCACCCGCGCCGTGCCGGTGATCTGGGTCTATCTCACGGGTTGGGCGAACGAGGACGGCGTCGTCAATTTCCGCAACGACGTCTACGGCCTCGACCCGACGGCCGAGGCGAACGCGGCCGCCGCGGCCGCCAACGCTCAAGCCGACGCGAGCGCGCCAGCCGCGCCGCCGCCGGCGCCGGTTGCAGCGGTGGGGCAGCCGATGACGATTTTCGATCTGCTGCGTTCGCGTTGAAGCCGAACCGCGTCGATCCCTACGGCGCGCTCTGTGCAGTTCCCGAGCGCGGCCGGCTGATGGGCAATCGCGGCGGGCGCTTTCACGACGACGCGCAAAGCATCGGCCGGCGGCGCTGGGCGACGAAGCAGTGGATCGCCTGCGTCTGCGAATTCAAAGGGCGCCGGCGCGAGGTTTTTGGGCGCGGCTACACAGAACTGTTCTTCCGCGATGAACCGACGGCGCTGGCGGCGGGGCATCGGCCGTGCTTCGAGTGCCGCCGCGCCGAGGCGCTGGCGTTCCAGTCCGCTTTCCCGGGCGCCTCGCCGCGCGCCCCGGCAATGGACGCGCGGCTGCATGAGGAGCGGCTCGATCCCCTGCGGCTGAAGCGCGCGGGGCTGCCGGGGGGGCTGCCGGACGGAGCGATGGTTGTTTGGCGCGACGCGCCGCATCTCGTTGCGGCTGGGCGACTATGGCGTTGGAGTTTTGGCGAATACGGGGCGCCGGAAGATTTGCCGGCGGTCGAGGTCGTCAGCCCTGACGCCGCCTTCGATATTGGCGACGCTGAAGGGCGGGTATCGGCCGCGCGGGGAGGGGACGCCATTGGCGTCGTCCGCGGCTTAGGTCGAAGGCGCGCTCTGATTTGCCCGCCACAGCCAAGCGGAAAGCGCGACCGCCGCCGACGCGCCGATCAATTGCGCGGCGATGAATGCGGGAACTCCGGCTGGCGCTATTCCGGAAAACGTATCGGAAAGAGCGCGCGACGCCGTCACCGCGGGATTGGCAAACGACGTTGACGCCGTGAACCAATAAGCCGCTGTGATGTAGAGTCCGACCGCGTAAGGCACGGCCGACGGCGCGCGCGCCGACGCAGCCGAAGACGGTCAGCAGCAGCCCGAACGTCGCTATGCCCTCAGAAAACCATTGCGCAGAACCCTGACGGACATGGGTCGAAATCTGCCACACCGGCAGCGCAAACATGAGATGCGCCGTCAACACGCCGATAATCGCGCCCACGAGTTGCGCGGCGACATAACCGGCGAAATCCCGCCACGGCAGCTCGCGCCGAAGCGCAAAGGCAAGGCTCACGGCGGGGTTCATATGCGCACCGGACACTGAGCCCAAAATCAGGATCAGGACAACGAGAATCGCGCCGGTCGGAAGCGTGTTGCCGAGCAGGGCAAGCGCGGCATTTCCGCCCGCGAGGTTATTTCCCATGATGCCCGAGCCGACGACTGTCGCCAGCAGGAACGCCGTTCCGAGGCCTTCGGAGAGCAGCCGCCGCGTCAAGGGTTCGGCGGCGCTCACGCCTTTTCGGACGCGCGCGTCGCGCCGTCCATATGGCCGATCTCGCGCAGCCGGTTCGTCAGCGCCATCTTGTCGAGACTGGCAAGCGGCAGGGATAGGAACGCCGTGACACGATTGCGCATGAAGCGAAACGCCGTGTTGAAAGCGCGCTCCTTGTCGACGTCGGAGCCGACGAAAGCGGCGGGGTCTTCGATCCCCCAATGCGCCGTCATCGGATGGCCCGGCCACAGACGGGCAGGCTTCGCCCGCGGCGTCGTCGCAGACGGTGAACACGAAATCCATTTGCGGCGCGTCGGGCGCGCGCAAATTCATCCCAGCTTTTGGAGCGAAACCCGTCGCGTCGGATAATCGAACGCCTTGAGCACCTTGAGGGCGAGACGGATTGACCGTCGCCCTTGGGCTGGCTTCCCGCCGAAAAAGCGTTGAAGCGCCCCGCGCCGTCTTTGCGCAGGATGCTTTCGGCGAGAATCGAGCGGGCCGTGTTGCCGGTGCAGAGAAACAAGACGTTGAAAACGCGATCAACCATAGGCGGACTCCTTTGACGAACAGCAGGGCGGAGATCGGCGATCAGCGGCGCGCAGATTTCGGGACGGCCGCCGCAGCAATCCTTGAGCATAAATCACGTGCACTTCGCGGAACCGCTGCAAGTCGGCGCGATAGATGATCGAACGGCTATGTCGCTCACCCGCGGACAAGTCCGGCGCGCGCAAAATGGCCAGGTGCGCGGACATCGTGTTTTGCGGCACAGCGATAACACGCGCGATTTCGCCCGCCGCCACCCCATCCGGTTCGCGGCGCACGAGCAGCCGGAACGTTTCAAGACGCGTGGGCTGCGCCAGCGCGGAGAGCGCCTCGATGGTTTCGTTATTTCCATATATCCAGAATAGACGATACGTGGGGGCGACACAAGTCCGAAGAGGCGGCACAAACCCCGACAAAGCGTGCTCAGCTCGCCGCCGCCTCCCGCGCCAAGCGCGCGAGCCCCTCGCGCCAATGCTCCGCCAACCGCATCTGGATGGCGCCGAGCGGAAAGCCGTGCCGCGCGGCGTGCGTTTGCGGCACGCTGTCCCAGCCGCGATGTTCTACGGTAACTCGCGTTTGCGAACCCGCGGCTTCGAAGCGGACTTCAACAAAGGTGGCCTGTTCCGGCCCGAAAATCGGCGGCCGCCAGGAGAACGACAGCCGCTCGCCGCGAACCCAGGCGCTGACCTGGCCGATCTCGAAACGCTCGCCGTTCGTCGAGATCGCGACCAGGCGCTCGCGACCGTCGAATGTCAGCGTTCCGCCGCCGTCCGGGGTGACGGGAAACAACCGGTGCGGGCGCCACCAGACGCCGATATCGCCGACGAAAACGTCGAAGGCTCGCTCAGGCGTCGCCTCGACGCGCAGCGAGACGACGACGGCGCTCACCGCGGCTCGCTCTCGACATGCCGCTTGAACGCCGCGAGTTGATCCGCCCATAGCTGCTCGGCGTCGGCGAGCCACGCCTTCAGCCCGTCCATCGCGCCGGCCTTCAGTGCGTAGATGCGCACGCGCGCGTCAAAATCGGGATGGCGCTCCTCGACGAGGCCGCTCTGCTTGAGTACGCGCAGATGCCGACTCATGGCGGGCGCGGCGAGCGCGAGCGCCGCGGCCAACTCGCCGGCGCGTCGCGGCCCCGCGCCCAGCAATTCGACGGCGCGCCGCCGATCCGCGTCGGCGAGGGCGGCGAAGACGGCGTCGACGCTCACAGGCGTCGTTGGGTGCGCAGACCGCTCGCCTTGTCCCATTGGGCGGGCGTGAGCTCTTGCTTCGTGACGCTGAAGGTCCACACGTGCCCCTCAGGGTCGCGGGCGCGGTACGCGCGGTCGCCATAGAACTGATCCGCCGGCGCCATGTCGATCTCGGCCCCGGCGGCGCGCGCGTGCGCGCAATGGGCGTCGATGTCGCGGCCGCGCTGAAGCTGCACGTGCACGGCCTGCGTATTCTTGTCGCCGACCGAGCGTGGGCTGCGATGAACGTCGCCCCATTCCCGTCCGACCATGATGACCGACTGGCCGAATTTCAGCTCGGAATGGGCGACTTCGTCGTTCTCGTCGAGCAGCACCAGCAGCGGCTCGAAGCCGAACGCGTCTTCCAGAAACCGCAGCGCCGCTTTCGGATCGCGATAGAAGACGGCGGGGGAGCAGCCTTCGGGTCGGTAGAACTCGGACATGGCGATTTCCTTTCGCAAAGCCGCATTATTTCTATCAATACGAAAATATTGCGTCAAGCCGAAACTAGCGCCGCGGAACCCTGCGGCTTGACGCGCCCCAGTCGCGGACCTAGTCCGCTCGCGAATTCCGCGTCTCCGGAGAGTCCCATGAACCAGGCCGTCGCGCTTCCCGCCGCCAAGGGCGTCTTCATCGACAATCGCTGGCGCCCCGCCGTTTCCGGCCGCACGCTGCCGATGATCGCGCCCGCGGAGGGCGCCGTTTTCGCCTCGATCGCCGCGGGCGACAAGGCGCGACGTCGACCTCGCGGTCGCCGCCGCGCGCCGCGCGTTCGAGGACGGCGCCTGGGGCCGGCTCAGCGCGGTCGAGCGCGGGCGCCTGCTGTCAAAGCTCGGCCGGCTGATCGAGGATCACGCCGACGAACTCGCCGCCATCGAGGCGCGCGACACCGGCAAGCCGATGAAACAGGCGCGCGCCGACGCGGTCGCGGTCGCGCGCTATTTCGAATATTACGGCGGCGCCGCCGACAAGCTGCATGGCGACACGATCCCGTTCCTCGACGGCTATTTCGTCGCCACCGTCTGGGAGCCGAAGGGCGTCACGGCGCACATCATCCCCTGGAACTATCCCGAGCCAGATGTTCGGCCGCACGATCGCCGCCTCGCTCGCCGTCGGCAACGCCTGCGTGATGAAGCCGGCCGAGGAGGCCTGCCTCGCGCCGCTGCGGCTGGCCGAACTTGCCGCAGAAGCCGGGTTTCCCGAGGGCGCGCTCAATGTCGTGCCGGGCCTCGGCGAGGAGGCGGGCGCGGCGCTCAGTGCGCATCCCGGGCATCGACTTCATCTCGTTCACCGGTTCGCCGGAAGTGGGCGACGCTGGTGCAGACCGCCGCGGCGCGCAATCACATCGGCTGCACGCTGGAGCTTGGCGGCAAATCGCCGCAAATCGTGTTCGCCGACGCCGATCTGGGACGCCGCGCTCGCTTCCGTCGTCAACGCGATCGTGCAGAACGCCGGCCAGACCTGCTCGGCGGGTTCGCGGGTGCTGGTCGACGTAAAAATCTGGGATCGCTTCATGGCCGATCTCGCGGCGCGCTTCGCCAAAGTGACGGCGGGAACGCCGGAGATGGACCGCGAACTCGGGCCGGTGATCTCGGCCAAGCAGAAGCGCCGCTCGAAGCCATGCTCGCCGCCGCCGAGGCGGCCGGCGCCAAGCGGCTCGGCGCAGGGCAAGATCGCCGACGGCGCGCCGGCGGCGGGCTTTTTCGTCAAGCCGCGCGATCTACGCCGCCGAGGACGCCGGCTTCCGCGCTGGCCCGCGAAGAAGTGTTCGGACCCGATCCTGGCGGCGATGCCGTTCGACGACGAGGCGGAGGCGGTGCGGCTCGCCAACTCCACCGACTACGGCCTCGTCGCCGGCGTCTGGTCGGGCGACGGCGCGCGGGCGATGCGGGTGGCGCGCAAGGTCAGCGCGGGGCAGGTGTTCGTCAACGGCTATGGCGCGGGCGGCGGCATCGAACTGCCGTTCGGCGGCATGAAGAAATCCGGCCACGGCCGCGAGAAAGGCTTTGTCGCGCTGCTACGATTTGGCGGCGCTGAAGACGCTGGTCATCAAGCATGACTGATTTGCCCGGGCGCGTCGTTCGAACGTACGAACTCGGACGGCGAGGAAATGGCCTCTTCGCCGGCGGCGTAGGAGATACGGCATGAGGCGGATTTTTTGGGCGGGCGCGGCGCTCGCCCTCGCGATGGCGAGCGGCGTCGCCGCCGACGACCCGATCCTGGCGCGCCAGGCGCTGATGAAAGCCAACGGCAAGGCGACCACAGGCGATCGTGCCGATCCTCAAAGGCGCCGCCCCGTTCGATCTCGCGACGGTGCAAGCGGCGCTCAACACTTACATCGACGCCGCCGACAAAGGCGCCCGGCTTTGTTCCCGCCCGGCAGCGACAAGGGCAAGACCGACGCACTGCCGGCGATCTGGGCCAACAAGAGCGATTTCGACGCGCGCTTCGCCAAGTTCGGCGAGGACGCCAAGGCCGCGCTTGCCTCGGTCAAGGACGAGGCGACTTTCAAGGCGAACTTCCTGCCGATCTTTAAGAACTGCCAGGGCTGCCACGAGACCTATCGCGCCAAGGAGCCATGAGGGCGCTTGCCGGCGCTGATCGCGCTCGCGTTGCTCGGCGCCGGCGGCGTTCTGGTTGCTCACCGCGCCGAGCCGGCTCGACCCACAAGTCGCGCGCGAGATGGAGACGCCCGGCGACGCCAAGGCCGGCGAGATCGTGTTCTGGGCCGGCGGCTGCGCCGCCTGTCACGCAACGGCGGACATGCCGCTGAGGCTTGGCGGCGGGAAGGCGCTGAAAACGCCGTTCGGCGCGATCTCGCCGCCCAACATTTCACCGGACCCCGAGAACGGGATCGGCAAATGGACGGCGCCGCAATTCGCGCGCGCGATCTTCGAGGGCGTCGACGACGGCGGCGACCACCTCTACCCCGTCTTTCCCTACCCCTCCTATCGCCACATGAGCGTCGCCGACGTCCGCGACCTCTGGGCGTTTTTGCGCACGTTGCCGCCGGTCAAGGGCGACGCGCCGCCGCCGGCGTTCCGCTTCCCCTTCAACATCCGCCGCGCCATCGGCGTGTGGAAGCGCCTCTATCTGCCGCGCGTCGCTCCGCCGGATTCGGTCGCGGCGTCGAGCGATGCGGCCTATGGCCGCTATCTCGTCGAGGGCGCCGGCCATTGCGGCGAGTGCCACACGCCGCGCGATTTTCTCGGCGGTCCGATCCGCTCGCGAGCGCTCTCCGGCGCGCCGATGCCGGATGGAAAAGGCAAATCGGGCAACATCACGCCGGCGGGACTTAGCCATTGGTCGGAGGACGACATTGAGACAGCGCTCTCGACGGGGATCACGCCGGACGGCGATTCGCTCAGCGGCCAGATGGCCGATGTCGTGCGCGATCTCGGTCATCTGCCGAAAGCCGATATCGCGGCGATCGCCCGTTATCTGAAGGGCGGCGGTTAGCGGGTGGGCGCCAGACGTTTGATACCCGCAGGCGCATTGGACGCTCAGTCCGCTTCCGGACTCAACGCGGCGCTTCGCGACGAGCGGGAATTTCGACAGCGATCGCTGAGCTTTTGAAACCCGACTGGGCCGATCGGCTGACACTTGTTTCTGGCGAGGTCTTCCGCGCGGGTGCTTGACGCTGCCGCCATGAACGCGACGGCCGCAATCATCCCGCATGCTTTTGACAAATTGCTCATGCTTCCGCTCGCATTATTCTGCCAGTTGGAACGCGAGGTCCCGGGGCTACTGAAGCAAATCATCGCCTGGCGCCAAATGTCAGATTTCGCCTACCAGCAACCGGCGGCAAGTCCGGCATAAGGCCGGCTGCGCAAGCTCCCTTTCGCGAAGGGGGCCGGTCATGGCGGAATCGAGGTTGCAGCGACCATTGGAAACAAACACGGCCGGCGCGATCGCGGAGCCGGCGCATCTGGCGTTGGCGCTGGCGCTGGCGCGGATCGGCCGCAACGATGAGGCGATCGCGCTGTTCGAGGCGGCGATCCGCAGCGAACCCGCCGCGCGCGCGGCCCATCTCGGCCTCGCGCGGGCACTGCTTGTCGTCGGGCGGCCGACCGAGGCGTTCCAGCGCGCCGACGCGGCGCTGGCGCTCGATATGGAAGACGCGGAGGCCTGGGCGACCGTCGCCGAGGCGCTGCAGGCGCTGGGCGAGCAAAACCTCTCGGCGCAGGCGTTCGAGCGCGCGCTGTCGCTTGCGCCGCTCGACGCCGGCGCCCACGTCCGGCTCGGGCGCCTCTACGAAGCGCTCGACCGGCCGCATGACGCCGCCGCGCGATACCTTCGCGCGCTGGCGCTTTCGCCGGGCGAGGCTGACGACGTCGAGGCGCATGTGGCGCTGTGCGGCCTCTTCGGCCGCGCCGGCCAATTCGCCGAGGCGCGCGCGCACGGCGAGGCCGCGCTCAAACTCAACCCCGACGCCCGCGCCGCACACCAAAACCTCGCCGCCGTCTGCGATCACGAGGGGCGGCTCGAACAGGCCGAGGCGTATCGCGAGCGCGCCTATCGCGGCGCGCCGCTGATCGTCACTCGCGCGCACCGGCGGCGGCGCCGCGTGCTGACGCTCGCGAGCGCCGGCCGCGCCAATTCCCCCGACCGTTATCTGATCCCGGCGGCGCGCTACGATCGCCTTGTCTGGTTCCTCGCTTACGGCGACGCGACGCCGGGGCGCGACTACGACGTCGTGTTCAACGCCGTCGCCGACCCCGACGCCGGGCTTGAGCGACAGCTCCAGGCGTTTGCGGCGGGCAACGCCAAGCCGATGCTCAATCCGCCCGAGCGCATCGCGGCGACCGCCCGCGATGGAGCGCAACGCCTGTTCGCGGGCGTCGCCGATCTCGTCGTCCCGCCCACGCGGCGCGTCGCCGCGCCCGCCGATCTCGACGGCCTCGACGATGCGGGCCTCTGGTTGTTGCGGCCGCTCGGCTCACATGGCGGCGAGCGGCTCCAGCGCCTGCGGCTAGACGAGGTCGCGAAGCGGCTGGACGGGGCGCTGCATTATCTCACCGCTTATCGCGACTTCCGTTCGCCCGATGGGCTCTATCGGAAACACCGCATATTCTTCGTCGATCGCGCGCCCTATCCCTATCACCTTGCGGCGTCGCGGGATTGGCTCGCGCATTATCAGACTTCGCTGACGCCGGCGCGGTGCGACTTGATTGACGAGGAGCGGCGCTTTCTCCAAAGCCCTGAAGCCGCGCTGGGTTCGCGGGCGTGGCGCGCGATCGGCGAGGTCGGGCGGCGAATGGACCTCGATTTCGCCGGGGTCGATTTCGCGGTGTTGCCTGACGGCCAAGCTTTGTTGTTTGAAGCCAACGCGGCGATGCTTGTCCATCCCGAGCCGGACGGCCCGCTCGACCACAAGAATCCGTTTATCGCGCGCATCCTCGAGGCGTTCTGGACGCGGCTCGAAACAGTTTGCGCGAGCTATGGCGAAAAGAACGGAAACACGACCTTGTCGCCGGCCTTGAGATGAATCGCCGCCGCCTGGCCGGCGTTCAACTCCAACACCCCGGTCACCGGGCCGGTGGAGGGGATCATCGCGTGCGACAGGGGCGTAGCATGTTCGAAGACGCCCCGCACCGTCCCATCGGAATCGATGAACGCCATGTCGAGCGGCAGATAAGTGTCCTTCATCCAGAATATGACCGGCGCGCGGGTCTGGAATTCGAACAGCATGCCGTGGTCGGCCGCCATCTGACGACGCTCCATCAGGCCATGCTCGCGCGAGGCTTCATCGGCGGCGATCTCGACTTGATAGTGATGCCGGCCCGTTGCGGTCACCACATCGAGGCCCGCGTCGGCGGCGCCCGCCGCGCTTGCAAAAGCGACGAACGCCGCAGCAAGCAATCTCCGCATCAATTCGCGATCTGGGCGCGTACGCCTTCGAGCGGGCGCACCTCGACGGCGAGCAGGCCCTTGGGTCCGGGTCCGAAGCGGGCGAGCATGGTGTCGCCGGGCCTGGGATCGATGAAGCCGTAGCGGCGCAGCGTCTCCATATGAACGAAGATGTCCTCGGTGCCCTCGCCGCGGGTCAGGAATCCGAAGCCGCGTGACCGGTTGAACCATTTGACGATGACGATCTCGAAGCCGCCGACCGCGCTCGTCTGCGCGCGGAGCCGCGCCTGTGAATCGGCAGGCGTGGCGGCGGGATCGCCCGGCGTCACCGAATGCACTTTCAGAACTTGAAGCCCGCGCTCGCGGCGCTGCGCCTCAGCGAGGACGCGGGCGCCTTCGGCCAGTGTCGTGAAGCCGTCGCGGCGGAGGACCGTGACGTGGATCAGCACGTCGCCGCCGCCGTCGTCGGGCACGATGAAGCCGTAGCCCTTGCCGACGTCGAACCATTTAACGCGGCCGGAAACTTCAACAAGCGGGGCGGCGGAGCCAAGCGCGGCGTCGAGGGCGGTCGCCTCGTCGGGCTTCTCATGATCGTCGCTCAACTCTCGTGGCCCCCACCCGAAATTCACACGCTAGAAAACTCCGTACGATTTGAGGGAGAAGTCAGCTGTCCGCCCGGGCTGCGCTTCTTCGCCGCGAATCGCCGCATGAGTGATCCTGAGAAGCAACATAGCAAAATGGTTCGCCGCGAGTAGCGAAAATGCGCGCCGTTGCGCGAAGTTTGTGGATAGTGTGACATTCGGTCAAACAAATGCCCGCTCCGGCGGCGCCGCAGCGGGCTCTGTGCATAAGTAAAGACCGTTTCGGCTTTACTCTGCGTCACTCTGCGTCATCTTCGGGTTCTGGGGGAGGCGCCATGCCTTCCAGACCGCGCAGCAGATCTTCCTCGGTCATGCGGTCGAATTGCGCATCCGCGCCGGGGTCGAGCGAGGCGGCGGCTGGCGCGAGCGGCGGCGCGGCCTCGGCCTCGGGCTCGTCGACTTCCACCTGCTTCTGCAAGGCGTGGATCACGTCCTCTCGCAAGTCGCTGGGCTGCAACTTGGAATCGGCGATCTCGCGCAGCGCGACGACCGGATTCTTGTCGTTGTCGCGCGCCACCAGAATGTTGGAGCCCGACGTAATCGCGCGGGCGCGATGGCTCGCCATGAGGACAAGCTCGAAACGATTGTCGACCTTGTCTATGCAATCTTCGACGGTGACGCGCGCCATGGCGGCTCCTCAATCGGCAGGTTTTGGGTGGATCAGGCGCCGCCCATACACCGCGCGGCGGCGAAGCGCAAGATTTCGGCGCCTTCGCCGGGCGTTCAGCAGCATCCGTAGCAAGCCGCGACCGCTTCCGGTATCGGCCCCCACGCGGACAGAAAGCCGGCGCGCGCGGGCAGGCGCTCGCGATACTGGGCGCGCAAGGCGGTCTCGACCGCTTCGAGATCGACGCCGATGAGGCGGCCGTCGGCGACGACCGCGCGCCCGGCGACATGGAGCGCGTCGACATGCGCGGCGGTTGCGCGCGCGAACAGCAGGTCGATCGGCTCGACCGGCATGACGGCGTCGCGGTCGAGGCGGTCGAGATCGAGGACGAGCACGTCGGCGGGCTCGCCGACGTCGAGCGCGCCCGTCCCCGGCGCGCCATTGGCGCGCCGGCCGTTGGCGACGATGGCGGCGAGCCAGTCCTCGCGCGAAACGCCTTTGTCGAACCCCCAACCGGCGTGCAGGAAATGCCCGAGCCGCATCTCGCGCAAGATGTCGTCGTCCTCGTCGAAAGCAGAGGCGTCGACGCCGAGCGCCACGCGCGCGCCGCGCCGGATCGCCTCGCCGATGGGGGCTATGCCGGAACGCAAATGCAGGTTGGAGCTGGGATTGGTCGCAATCGTCACGCCGCAGCGGGTGATGGCGTCGAGTTCGGCCTCGCGCGCGTAGACGCAATGGGCGAGGGTCAGACGCGGCGACATCAGGCCCAAACGCTCCATCCGCGCCGCGATCCCCTCGGGGTAATGCTTGTCGGCGAAGGCGCGCTGGTAGCGGGTTTCCAGAAAATGCATGTGTATTCGCCGACCGTTGCGGGCGCTGGCCTCGGCGATGGCGGCGAGGAGTTCGTCGGAGCACCATTGCGGCCCGTTCGGGCCGTACTGGACGCTGAAGGTCGGGCTTTCGACGGCTGCGGCGATGGCCTCGACGCGGGCGATCTGTTCGGCCGCGCTCGGCATCGCGGCGCCTAGGGGCGCGAGCGCCGCGCGCGAGGCCGCCGGCAACTTGTCGAGCAGGTCTTCGGAGGGGCCGTAGACGAGGGGGTTGCGGTCGCGCATGAACACCGCCAGCGTCACGCGCACGCCGACCTCGGCGCGCCGCGCGCGCCAGCGCGCGGGCCTCCTCGACGGGGTCGTCGGGCGTGTGAAAGCGCGTATAGTGCGCCATCACCGAACCGGCGCCGCCGCGCGCGGCGCGGCCGAAGGCCGCCAACGCGCCGAGATAGGGATCGATGGCGGGCATCGCGGCCAGCCGCAACAACCAGAGTTCGAGCGGCTTGTCGGCGGCGCCGAACGAGGTCGGCGACAGCGGCCTGCAATGGTCGTGCGCGTTGGCGAGCGCAGGCAACGCGAGCCTGCGCCGCGTCGGCGGCGCGGCGCAGGGCCGGATACCGGAGATCAGTCCGTTGGCCAACAGCAGGTCGACCGGACCTTCGCGCTCGCGGCCGAGCCTGGTCACGCCGAGGATTTCGCTCATGGCTCTGGCTCCGTTTCTCGCCGCGCCGATGCAAAAGGCCGGCCGCGCGGGCCCTGACCCGAGAGCGCCGCCGTGCTAAAGCGATTCCAAACAGGTTGAATGGACAATGTCATCCCCGCGAAAGCGGGCATCCAGGGGGTCGTAGGGCGCTCCCCTCGGTTGTCTCGCCGAGCGCGTTGTTGCGCGAGCGTGGAGACGGCAGGGCCGCGTCGTGGCCCTCTGGATCCCCGCTTTCGCGGGGATGACAACGCGGTTCCACCTGATCGGAGGGGTTCGGGTGCCGAAGACGATTTTTGAGACATGGCTATTCGCCTGCCGCTGGCTGTTGACGCCGTTCTATGTCGCGCTCGTCGTCACGCTGCTCGCGCTGATCGTCAAGGTGGCGTCGCGCGCCTACGAAATGGCGCTGCAAATCCAGACGTCGAGCGAAGACGACGTCATCCTGGGCGCGCTCGGCGTCGTCGACCTGACGCTGACCGCCTGCCTCGTGGTGCTGGTGGTGTTCTCCACCTATTCGAATTTCGTGTCGCGCATCGACGCGTCGAACCATTCGGAATGGCCGGCGTGGATGATTGGAATTGACTATGCCGAACTGAAGCTCAGACTCATGGCGTCGATCGTGGCGATCGCCGCCATCAAGCTGCTCGAAGTGTTCATGAACGTCGATCACGAATCGGACCGCGATATCGCCTGGCAGACTGGGATTTTCGGCGCTTTTGTCGGGGCGGCGCTGTTGCTCGGAATCGCCGAGGCGGTCGCGCGCGCCTATAACGGCGGCCGCGGGAGGTGACGATTGGACGCCGCTATCCTCTCCACCGTTTCGGCGCTCGCGGGAACCGCGATCGGCGCGATTTCCTCGTTGGGCTCGACGTGGGTCTCGACGCAGGCGCAAGCGCACGCCGCCCGGATCGCCGCCGAGCGGGCCAAGCGCGAGGACGTCTACGGGCGCTTCATGGACGAGTTGGCGCGCCTTTTCGCCGCCGCGCTCAACAATGTCGGGGTTGACTACGATCAATTGACCACCGCTTTCGCGCTGAGCGGCCGCATCGCGCTTTACGCCTCGGAACCCGTCAACGAGGCGGCGTCGCAGGCGCTGCGCTATGTCGTCGATCTCGCGCTCGGGCCGAAGCGCTCGGCCGAAGAGATGCGGGCGATGATGGACAGCCGACAGGCCAACGTGATCGGCGCCTTCGCCGAGCGCTGCCGCATGGAGTTGCAGGCGCTCCGATAGGACGGGGTTCGGCGCTCAGGCCGCCGCGCGCAGCCTTACGCGCAAGCCGTCGCGCGGCTTGGGGATCGGCCACAGCTGCCATTTCGGCGCATAGCCCGGCGCGACCGAGGACTTGGCGGCGCCGAAGAAATGATAGGCGAAGCATTTGGCCTGCATGTAGGCGAAATGCAGCCCCAGACACATGTGCGCGCCGCCGCCATAGGGCACGAACGCGTATTTGTGCCGCCCGCGCGCGTTCGCCTCCGTGAACCGCGTGGGGTCGAAGGTCTCCGGCTCCGGCCAGAATTCGGCCATGTGATGCGTGAACAGCGGGTTGACGCCAATGCGCGCGCCCGCCGGAATCTTGAAGCCGCGAAATTCCGTGTCGCGCAGCGCGCGGCGCGGCAGCGCCGGCACCGGCGGAATCAGGCGCAAGGCTTCCTTGAACGCCATTTCCGTCAGCTTGAGCTCGTCGAGCCGCTCGTAGGGCAGCGGCGCGTCGCGCGGCAGATTGAGCGCCGACATTTCGTCGCGCAACCGCGCCTGCCATTGCGGATTGGCGCTGAGGAACCAGACAAACGAAGACAGCGACGAGGTCAGCGTGTCATGCGCGGCCATCATCAGGAAGCTCATGTGGTCGATGATTTCCTCAGGCTTCAGCAATCGTCCGTCGTCGGTGGAGGCCTTGCAAAGTTCGCTGAACAGATCGTCGCCGGCGCCGGCGCGCCGCGCCTCGATCTCGCGGCCGAGAAATTCAACCATGAAGCGGCGCCCATTCACGCCGCGCGCCATCTTCGTGCCCGGCAGCGGGACGCGCACGACCGCGACGGAGGCCGCGACCATGTCGATGAAGGCGCGCTTCAGCGGCTCCTTGTCGGCGCCGAGCTCGCGCCCGAAGAACGCTGTCGCCGCGAGGTCGAGCGTTAGTTGCTTGATCGCGGGATAGAACAGCATCTCGCCGGGCTCAGCGAGCCAGCCGGCGACGCCGGCTGCGATGCCGGCGTTGAGGCCGTCGAGATAGACCTTCAACGGCTCGGCCTTGAAGGCGACCGAAAGCGCCTTGCGGTGGACGCGGTGCTCGTCGAAATCGAGCAACATCAGGCCGCGCGGGAAAAGCCGACCCAGGAACGGGTTCCAGCCGGCGGCCGAGGAAAACAGCTTGTTGCGGTCGAACAGCACGAGTTCATTGCCGTCGGGACCCAAGAGATTGACGACGCGCAGCCCGAAGGCGCGGCTGCGGTACACGAGCCCGTAGCGCGCCGCCATCCGTTGCGCTTCGGCCTTGGGGTCGGCGAGCAGGCGCAGCGTGTGGCCGATCAGCGGCGGCCCGTCGTCGCCCGGGATATGGGAGAGATCGGCGAGGGACGTGTCGACAAGTCGTTCAACAGATCCTGTCGCCGTCTGCGCCAGCGTCATTTCGCTTCCTCCCGGGAACCGCGAGTCTATTCCGCGGCTTCGACGCTGGCAACTGGGGCAGGAGCCTCACGCCGCAGCGCGGCGCGCCGCGAACCGGCGCACAATCTCGGCCGCGATTTCGCCGCTCGAGTCCATCGGCGAATAGCGGAAGTCTTCGACGCGCCCGCTCCAGCGCCGCGCCGCGCCGTGCGCGATCAGCGCGTCGACGCCGCGCGCGAGTTTTGACGAGCCTCCGCCCGTGGGCTCGAACACCATCACCGGCGCCCCGGTCGCCGTCGCTTCGCCGACCATGTTGGCGCTGTCGCCGGTGACCAGCGCCGCGTCGGCCAGCGCCAGCATGGCGGGGTAGGGGTTTTCGCCCGTCCCGTCCCAGAAAAACCCGTCGCCGATATTTTCGCGCACCACCGCGCTGAGGGCCTCAGGCGTGCGCCGCGACGGCGTGGCCATGACGGAGAAACCCTGCGCGCGGACCGCCCGCAGAACCTCGGCCATGCGGACGAGATCGCCGGGCGTGAAATGCTGCGCTCCGCTCGGGCCGCCCAGCGCCGCCGCGCAGCGCGGCGGTTTGAGCGCGGCCAGGCGCGGGTCGGGCGTGGCGCGCAGCGCCGCGAGGCGGCTCTGCGAGAACGGATGCGGCGACGTCAGCGTCGCGATGACGTTCGGGCCGCGCAAGGTATCGTGTTCGGGAACCCAGATCAGGTCCATCTCGCCGCGCGCCCAGCGCGGGTCTTGCAGGAACACGGCGAACACCGCGGGACGCGCGCGCTTCCAGGCGCGCACGTAAGGCACGGTCACGCGGCCGCTGGCGATGACGATGTCGGGCGGCGGTCCCGAAAGCGCGATGGCGTCGCGCGGATCGCTCGGTCCCCAGGGCGCGAGCCGCCCGTAGAGATAGCGCGGGGCGACCCGCCGCATTTCGTATTTCGCCCCTAGCGCCTCGACCACACCGAGCGCGTTGACTTCGTGACCGATCCGGCCGGAGCCGAGGACGAGCGCGCGCAACGACCGTTCAGAGCCCCATCTGCCGCGGCAGCCATTGCGCGAAGCTGCGCGCCAGCATGTCCTGGCGCAGGCGGGCGGCGGAGCCGTCGATGTCGGGAAGCGTCACGGTCGTCTGAAGCGCACAGAACAACGGGACCTCCCGGCCGCCGGCTTCGCCGACGCCTTCGATCGAATCGACGGCGCCATTGTTGTTCAGCTGGCCGTTGCTGCCAGGCGCCCCGTAGCTGACGCTGTCAATGCGCACCCTCACCGAGCGGCCGGGGCCGAACGACTGGCGCAGATAGCCGGGCAAAGCTTCCGCGAGATAATCGGCATCGATATTGTCGCCGTTGGCGCGCAGCGGCGAAACGTCGACCGAAATCCCGGAGCGCGGCGCCGCCGCGCGGCGTTTGGAGGCAAACGCCGCGGCAGGCAAGGCCGCAAGCAGGACGCTGAGCGCCGAACGCCTCGAAATCATGGACATGCGCGGTCTCCGTCCGAACCCGGTCTAGCGGTACTCGACCTTCAAAATTTCATAGCTCTTGCCGCCGCCTGGCGTGCTGACTTCGACGACGTCGCCGGCCTTCTTGCCGATCATGGCGCGGGCGGTCGGCGAGGAGACCGACATGCGGCCGTTCTTCACATCCGCCTCGGTCTCGCCGACGATCTGAAAGGTCTTTTCCTTCTCGGTGTCTTCGTCGACCACGCTCACCGTCGCGCCGAACTTGACCGTCACGCCGGAAAGCTTTGACACGTCGATCACTTCGGCGCGCTGAAGCAGGTCCTCCAGTTCGACGATGCGGCCCTCGTTATGGGACTGGGCCTCTTTGGCCGAGTGGTATTCGGCGTTTTCCGAGAGATCGCCGTGGGCGCGCGCCTCGGCGATAGCCTGCACGATGCGGGGGCGCTCGACCTGTTGTCGGCGCTGAAACTCCGCCTCCAGAGCCGCATGTCCGGCGACGGTGACAGGAAAGCGATCCATATCCTAGTCCCACTCACAGCATCAAAAAGCAACGTCCGGCGCGCGAGCGCCGGACCGTCATGCGAAATAGTCCTGTAGCGCGCGAACTTCAAGATCGCCCGAGGCGCAGGCCTTGACGCCCTCCACCGCGGCGATCGCGCCGGCAAGTGTGGTGTAATATGGGGTTTTTTGCAAGAGGGCGGCGCGGCGCAGCGGCTTGGAGTCGTTGAGCGAAGTGGCCCCCTCGGTGGTGTTGAACATCAGCTGCACGCCGCCGTTGCGCACCGCGTCGGCTGCATGCGGCCGCCCCTCCGAGACCTTGTTGACCTTGGTGGAGGCGACGCCATGGGCGGCCAGATATTTTTGCGTGCCGCCGGTGGCGATGATCCTGAATCCCATCTCGGCCAGAGTTTTCAGCGGTTCGACGATCCCCGGCTTGTCGGCCTCGCGCAGCGAGACGAACACCGTGCCGCCGCGCGGCAGACTGGCGCCGGCGCCGATCTGGCTCTTGGCGAAGGCGAGCGCGAAATCGCAGGCGAGGCCCATCACCTCGCCGGTCGAGCGCATTTCGGGGCCGAGCACGGTGTCGACGCCGGGGAAGCGGGCGAACGGGAACACCGCCTCCTTGACGCCGACATGGTCCAGCGGCTTCTTGGTCAGGCCGAAGCGAGGCGAGCGCTCTCGCCCGCCATCACGCGGCTGGCGATCTTGGCGATCGGCTTGCCGATCACCTTGGCGACGAACGGCACCGTGCGCGAGGCGCGGGGGTTGACCTCCAGCACGTAGATCTGGCCGTCCTTGATGCGCGTATTGCACGTTCATCAGGCCGCCGACGTCGAGCGCGAGCGCGAGCTTGGCGGTCTCGGCTTCGAGCCTGGCGATCGTCTCCGGCGACAGCGAGCGCGCGGGCAGCGAGCAGGCGCTGTCGCCGGAATGGATGCCGGCCTCCTCGATGTGCTCCATGACGCCGGCGACGAACACGGTCTTGCCGTCGCACAGCGCGTCGACGTCGATCTCGATCGGCGTCGGAGAGATAGCGGTCGAACAGCAGCGGGTTCTTGCCGAGCACGGTGTTGATCTGGCCGGTCTTGTCGTTGGGATAGCGCGCCTTGACGTCGGCCGGCACGAGGCTCGGCAGCACGCCGAGCAGATAATCGTCGAACTGGCTCTCGTCGTGGATGATCGCCATCGCCCGGCCGCCCAGCACGTAGGACGGGCGACCACCAGCGGCAGGCCGAGATCGGCGGCGACCAGCCGCGACTGCTCGACGGAATAGGCGATGCCGTTCTTCGGCTGCTTGAGGCCGAGCTTGTCGAGCAGCCGCTTGAAGCGGTCGCGGTCCTCGGCGAGGTCGATGGAGTCGACGCGAGGTGCCGAGGATCGGCGCGCCGGAGGCTTCGAGCGCGTGCGCGAGCTTCAGCGGCGTCTGGCCGCCGAACTGGACGATGACGCCGACCAGCGTCCCGTTCTCCTGCTCCTTCGACGAGGATCGCCAGCACGTCCTCGGCGGTCAGCGGCTCGAAATAGAGCCGGTCGGAGGTGTCGTAGTCGGTCGAGACGGTCTCCGGGTTGCAGTTGACCATGATCGTCTCGAAGCCGGCCTCGCTCAGCGCGAAGCAGGCGTGGCAGCAGCAATAGTCGAACTCGATGCCCTGGCCGATGCGGTTGGGGCCGCCGCCGAGGATGACGATCTTGCGCTTGTCCGACGGCTCGGCCTCGCATTCCGGCGCGTCGCCGAACGGCGGTCTCGTAGGTCGAGTACATGTAGGCGGTCGGCGAGGCGAACTCGGCGGCGCAGGTGTCGATGCGCTTGTAGACCGGCCGCACGCCCAGCGCTTGCGCGGGCGGCGCGCACGTCGGCCTCGTCGCGGTCGGGCGAGCGCGGCCAGCCGCGCGTCGGAAAAGCCCGGCGCCTTCAGCGCGCGGAAATGGCCGGCGTCGGCGGGCAGGCCGTAGCGCGCGCACCTTGCTCCTCCAGCGCGACGATGTCGGCGATCTGGTCGCAGGAACCAGGGGTCGATCTTGGTCGCCTCGTGCGACCTCGTCGACGCTCAGGCCGTGCCGCAACGCCTGGGCGATCTTCAGCAGCCGGTCGGGCGTCGGCGTGCCGATCGCGGCGCGCAGCGACGTTGGCGTCGTCGCCCTTGCCGAAGCCCCTCGATCTCGATCTCGTCGAGGCCGGTGAGGCCGGTCTCCAGCCAGCGCAGCGCCTTCTGCAGGCTTCGGCGAAGGTGCGGCCGATCGCCATCACCTCGCCGACCGACTTCATCGAGGTGGTCAGGATCGGGTCGGCGCCGGGGAATTTCTCGAAGGCGAAGCGCGGGATCTTGGTGACCACATAGTCGATCGTCGGCTCGAACGAGGCCGGCGTCGCGCCGCGGTGATGTCGTTGGCGAGCTCGTCGAGCGTGTAGCCGACCGCCAGCCGCGCGGCGACCTTGGCGATCGGAAAGCCGGTGGCCTTGGAGGCCAGCGCCGAGGAGCGCGACACGCGCGGGTTCATCTCGATCACCACCATCCGCCCGTCGGCCGGATTGACCGCGAACTGGACGTTGGAGCCGCCGGTCTCGACGCCGATCTCGCGCAGCACCGCGATCGAGGCGTCGCGCATGCGCTGGTATTCCTTGTCGGTCAGGGTCAGCGCCGGCGCGACGGTGATCGAATCGCCGGTGTGCACGCCCATCGGGTCGATGTTCTCGATCGAGCAGACGATGATGCAGTTGTCCGCCTTGTCGCGGACCACCTCCATCTCGTACTCCTTCCAGCCGAGCACGCTCTCCTCGATCAGCACCTCGTTGGTCGGCGAGAGCGTCGAGGCCGCGCTCGACGATCTCGAGGAACTCCTCGTGGTTGTAGGCGATGCCGCCGCCGGTGCCGGCGAGGGTGAAGGACGGGCGGATGATCGGCGGGCAGGCCGATGTCGTCGAGCGCGGCCAGCGCCTCCGACAGCGTCTTGATCTGCCGCGAGCGCGGGCGTTTCCAGGCCGATCGCGTGTCATCGCGTCGCGGAACTTCTCGCGGTCCTCGGCCTTGTCGATGACGTCGGCGCGTGGCGCCGATCATCTCGACGTCGTACTCTTCGAGCACGCCCATGCTTCTTCAGCGCCAGCGCGGTGTTCAGCGCCGTCTGGCCGCCCATGGTCGGCAGCAGGGCGAACCGCCGGGGCGGCGTAGCGCTCCTTGGCGATGATCTTGGCGACCATTTCCGGGGTGATCGGCTCGATATAGGTGCGGTCGGCCATGTCCGGATCGGTCATGATCGTGGCCGGATTGGAATTGACCAGGACGATCCGGTAGCCCTCGGCGCGCAGCGCCTTGCAGGCCTGCATGCCGGAATAGTCGAACTCGCAGGCCTGCCCGATGACGATCGGCCCCGCGCCGATGATCAGGATGGTCGAGATGTCGGTGCGTTTGGGCATGCGGTCCTCTTGCGGCGCGCGGCGCACAAAAAAAGGCCGCGGCCGGTGGGCGGCGTCCTCTTGACGGCTCATGCGCCGGGCTTTGAGCCGGGCGGTCTCTAAACGAGATTTGCCGGCAGGGAAAGAGAGTGCGGCCATTGGCGGGCAAGCGATCCCTCGGGCTTGCGCGGCCAAAGTTGGCTTCAAGGCCGCTTTCGCGATTTTCACGGACACTATTGGGGTTCAGGGAACACGGCGCCCAACGCGACGTTTACGAAACGTGCAAAACAGCGGGCGCTTTTGTGGCGAACGCCACAAGATTGGACTACATAGCGGTGATATGCCGGCATTATGCGACCGGTGGTCGCCGGCGACGCCGTGTCGGCGGGCTCGAAGGGGGTTTGGTGGATGTCGCAGGGAACTCGCGCGCTCGCGTCGATGGCGGTGGCCTGCGGCCTCGTCGCCGGCGGGATTGCGCTCGCCCAGGGGCCGGACATGAACCTGCCGATCTTCGGCGTTACGCCCGGGTCGATCAGCTCCTACTCGCCCTCCTTCGCCCCGAGCCGCGCCTCCTACGACGCCGACATTTCACCCGACGCGAGACCCCAGCGCAGTTCCCGCGCCATATCCGCTTTCGGCTACGGCAAACCGGTGTGCGTGCGTCTGTGCGACGGCGCGTTCTTTCCCACCGCCTCGGTTTCCGGCGGCGAGTCCGCTTGCGCGGCGCAATGCCCGGACGCGCCGACCGCGCTCTACACCATGTCGACCGACCGGATTGAGGACGCGGTCTCTTCGACCGGCGCGCTTTACACCAGACTGCCGGTCGCCAAGCGCTATCAGACGAGTTTTGACAGCACCTGCACGTGCCACCGAGGCGCGACCGCGACGAGCGCCGAGCGCGAACTGCTGGACGACACGACGCTGCGCAAAGGCGACGTGGTGATGACGCGCGAGGGATTCCGCGTCTACGAAGGCGACGGTTACGGGCCGTCGGGTTCGACCGACTTCGTCGCGCTGTCGAAAGCCAGGCTGCCGAAGTCCGAGCGCGCCGACCTGGCGGCGATGGAGCGCGCGAGCTCCGGTTCGCCCAAGCTCGCCGCGCCCGGCCAAGTGGTCGCCCGTCCCAGGGGTCATGTGACGGTCGACAGCGGCGCGCCGGCGCCGGTGCGCTGAGGGCTCACCCGCCGTGCAGGCGAATCGGAACCCGGACGCTTAGCGGGGAGCCGCCCGGCGGCGGGGTCGCCGAAATCGAGCGTATGCGCCCGCAGATCTGCCCATCCACCTGCGCGTCGCCCGATGACTTTGCGATCCCGCAGCTTGTAATGCGGCCGGTGGCCCCGACCGAGAAATTGGCGACGACGCTGCCGTTGCCGGAAACCTCCGCAAGCGCCTGGGCGACCTCGCCCGCCAACGCCGCTCTATAACTGGCGAGTTCGACGGCCGACGGCTTCGGTTTGCCGGCGCGCGAGTTGCTTGGCTTGGCTTCGCGAAGCCTTCGAGCGTCGTCGCGCGCTTTGCGGGCGTCCTCCCGCTTTTGCGCGTCCTCCCGCTTTTGCGCGTCATCGCGTTTTTCCCGTTCATCCTTGGCTCGCGGCGTCGGCTTTGCGGTCGGCTTTGGCGAAGGCGACGGTTTCGGCCGCGGCGGCGTTGGGGACGGCCTGACTTCAGGTGTTTTCGTAGGAATTGGCGAAGGAGTTGCGGTCACCACCGGCGGCGCGGCCTCGGTTGGGGTGGGCGTGGGCGTCTCGGTCGGGGTGGGCGTCTCGGTCGGCGTGGGCGTGGGGGTCTCCGTTGGAGTTGGCGTCTCGGTCGGGGTGGGCGTGGGCGTCTCGGTCGGAGTGGGGGTCTCCGTTGGTGTGGGCGTCGGTGTCTCGGTCGGGGTGGGCGCGGACGTCTCGGTCGGGGTTGGCGTCTCGGCGGGGTGGGCGTCGGGGTCTCGGTCGGCGCCGGCGTCGCCGTCTCCGTCGGGGTCGGCGTTTCGGTGGGCGTCGGCGTAGGCGTCTCGGTCGGCGCGAGCGTGTCGATGGCGACTTCGATTTCCGGCGGTTGTATCGGCGGCGCAGTCGGTCTGGCGACGATCAGCGCCGCCGCCGCGACGTGGAGCGCCACCGCGACCACAATCGCCAGCGGACGCAGCCAAGGCGGCCGCGCAACCGTCATTTAATCGGCTCTGCGGGCCTCGCTCCCGGCGCCGTGACGATCGCGATATGCGCGACCCCGGCGAGCGTCAGCCGGTCCATCGCCGCCACGACCGCGCCGAACGGAGCGTCCTTGTCGCCGCGGATGTGCACGACTTGCGAGGCGTCGTCGCCCATCTTCGCCTCTACCGCGGCGCCGAGCGCATCCAGCGTCACCGGCGTCCGGCGCCGAACGCGAGTTCGGCCGTCCTTGCCGATCGAGACGACGAGCGGCGCCTTGGGGTTCAACGCCGTCGCCGAAGCTCGCCTTCGGCAGATCGACTTTTACGCCCGGCGTCAGCAGCGGCGCCGTCACCATGAAAATGATGAGCAGCACCAGCATCACGTCGACGAGCGGCGTCACGTTGATCTCGGCGAGCGGCCGGTAAAGCTCGTCGCCGCCGTCGTTGCGCAGCGAGACGCTCATGGCCGCGGCTCGATTCGACGAGCGCCACCGCCCATTCCTCGATCAGATTCGCCATCGCCCGGCCGGCGCGCGAGAAGCGCGGCGCCGATGCGGTTGTAGCCGACGCTCGCGGGAATCGCCGCCGCCAGGCCATAGGCGGTCGCCGCCAGCGCCTCGGCGATGCCGGGCGCGACGACCGCGAGGCTTGTGTCCTTGGCCTCGGCGATGCCGGCAAAGCTCGTCATGATGCCCCAGACCGTGCCGAACAGCCCGACGAACGGGGCGACGGAAGCGATGATCGCGAGATTGGGCAAGCCGCCTTCGGCGCGCGCCAGCAGATCGCGGCCGGCCCGCGCCATCGCCTCGCCGATCCGCTGGCGCCGCTCGCTCGCGGTCTCGCCGGCGACGGCGAGATCGGCGGCGCGTCGACCCGCCTCGGCGATCGGCTCCAACCCGCCGGCGCTTGCGCCCGCGCGCGCGGCGCGCAAGGCGCGGCCGACCCTGGCGACCGAGACGACGCCTTCGATGATGAGAACCCAGCACCAAACCGAGGCGAGCCCCAGCCCGCCCATCACGACCTTGCCAATCGGCCCGGCTTGCAGGAAAAGATTGATCGGCGAAATCGATAGGCTTTCCAAGCGCGTTTCCCTCGAGCGCGCCGGCGCCGCGCTTTGGCGCTCCTATAACGTGGCGCGCCGAGGGATTTAAGCGCGCGCGCCGGGATTTGCTCCCGGCCTAGGGTTAATCGGCGTCGGGAATTCTACGAAGCCACGCGGCGGCCGCAGGGGAGGGGAATGGAGACCGAATCTCGACCGCGCCCCCGCCGCTCCCGAAACACCCGCGCCGCGCGGCGCCGAGAAAACCCACCACTTCCCCCGCCACGACCCCGACGCCATCCGCCACGCCTTCGAGACCGGCGACTATCCCTACACGACGAAGGTCGGCGAGCGCGACTATCTCGACGCGCGTGCTGTCCGCTGCAGGCCGAACTGCTCAAGGCGCAGAACTGGGTGAAGGAGACCGGCGAGAAGATCGTCGTGCTGTTCGAGGGCCGCGACGCCGCCGGCAAGGGCGGCACGATCAAGCGCTTCATGGAGCACCTGAACCCGCGCGGCGCGCGCATCGTCGCGCTGGAGAAGCCGAACGAGCGCGAGCGCACGCAATGGTATTTCCAGCGCTATCATCAGCCATCTGCCGGCGGGCGGCGAGATCGTGTTCTTCGACCGCTCCTGGTACAACCGCGCCGGCGTCGAGCGCGTGATGGGCTTCTGCACCGCCAACGAATATCTGGAATTCATGCGGCAAGTGCCCGGAGGTCGAGCGCATGATCGTGCGCTCCGGCGTCCGGCTGTTCAAATACTGGTTCTCGGTCACGCGCGAGGAGCAGCGCCGCCGCTTCCTGGCGCGCGAGACCGACCCGCTCAAACAATGGAAGCTGTCGCCGATCGACAAGGCCTCGCTCGACAAATGGGACGACTACACCGAGGCCAAGGAGGCGATGTTCTTCTATACCGACACCGCCGACGCGCCGTGGACGATCATCAAATCCGACGACAAGAAGCGCGCGCGGCATCAATTGCATGCTGCATTTCCTGTCGGCGCTTGCCCTACCCCAACAAGAACCACCACGTCGTGGCCGGGCCGGACCCGCTGATCGTCGGCTCCTCGCGGCTCGTTATCGGCGCGCGCGACGACATCTTGGAGGCCTCGACGCCGCCGGGCAAGCGGCGCAGGGGCTGAACGTCAGTTCAGCCGGAACTCGCCGTCGACGGTGCGAAATTCCGCCGGCTTGATGAGTCCGCAATGGCTGACGATGACCGAATGCAAAGCGCCTTCGAGCTCTCGCCGCCAAAACTCCAAGAATTTGTGCAATTCCGGAAAATGCGGCTGCAAATCATGGTTCTGCCAGATGTAGGACTGCAGCAGCCCCGGATGGTCGGGCATGCGATAGAAGATGTTGGCGGTGGTCAGGCCGAAGCCGAGCATTTGGCGGCGGAAGTCGCGGGAGACCATGGCGAACTCCATGTTGATGCGTCGTGCAACCGTCATGCTGCCACGACGGTTCCCGCGCGCAAGTGCAAATATGCCACATTCCGCTGAGTTTTCAGGTTGTTGGCGCTCGGTGGGGGAGAGTGCTGATTGCTAACCCTCTTCCCGCCGCGGCTTGGTTGAGCGAGCGCGCGGCGACTTCAACGCCGCGACGCCTTTGTTCAGACATTGAGCGCCGCGCATAGTTTCTCGACGACCCCATCGCGGTACTCGTAAGACGTCCAAATTTCCGGCCCGCCCCTGCCGCCTCCGTTTCCCGCCTGCGGGGAGGGGTGCGGCGGGCCGATGCTCGGCGACGCGCGGTCACGACCGAGCGTAAAGACGAGACGCGGCGCCTGCGCATGGCTTCAACCGCTTCCCTTCCGCCCCGGCGCCATCTATGCCGAGCCAGCCCACCGCGGAGCCACCCGCTTGCTTGATCTGCTCGTCACTCTCCTCACCGGCAAGGTCGGCGTGAACCTGCGCCGCCTGGCGCGCGCCGCCGTCTTTGCCGCGGTCACGCTCGCCTTCGCGCTCATCGCGCTGGCGGCCGGGGCCGCGGCCCTGTTCCTGGCGCTCGACGCCGCACTCGGGGCCGTCAAGGCCGCGCTCGTCATCGCCGCTGCGGCGGCGGTGTTGGCGGGTCTCGCTTCGATCCCATTGTGGGTGAAGGCCAAGCCGCCGCCGCCCTCCGCGGCCGAGACGCTGACCCAGCTCGCGCTCGCCGTCGGGCTTGGTTTTCTCGCCGAGCGCAAAGCGCGCAAAGACCCGTCCTAAGGCGCAAGCCTTGACTCTCCCGCCGCGGCTGTCACTATCCCTGACCAATCGGTCAACTACGGGAATTTCCGCCGCGCGCGGCGGAAAAGCGCCGGTTCAAGCTGGCGCGGGACTAGGCAAGGGGAGTTTTGCATGGGCGTTTCCAACGTCGCCAAATTCGGCGCCGCGCTGCTGACGGGCGTGTTCGCATGCGCTGCGGCTTACGCCGATACGATCAAGCCGGCGGTGATCTACGACCTCGGCGGCAAGTTCGACAAATCGTTCAACGAAGGCGTGTTCAACGGCGCCACGAAGTTCGCCAAAGACACCGGCGTCAAATTCCGCGATCTCGAAATCCAGAACGACGCGCAGCGCGAGCAGGTGTTGCGCAAGTTCGCCAAGGACGGCTTTCAGCCCGATCATGATGCCGGGCTTCGCCTGGGCGACCGCGCTGACCAAGATCGCCGACGAGTTCCCGAAGACCAAGTTCGGCATCATCGACATGGTCGTCGATAAGCCCAACGTTCAGTCGATGGTGTTCAAGGCGGAGGAGGGTTCGTTCCTGGTCGGCGTGATCGCCGCCAAGACCTCGAAGACCGGCAAAGTCGGCTTCGTCGGCGGCATGGACATCCCGCTGATCAGCGCCTTCGGCTGCGGCTACGCGCAGGGCGTCAAGCATGCCAACGAGAAGTACGCCGTCATCGCCAACATGACCGGCACGACGCCGTCGGCGTGGAATGACCCCGTAAAGGGCGGCGAACTCGCCAAGGCGCAGATCGACGCAGGGCGCCGACATCGTGTACGCCGCGGCCGGCGCGACCGGGCAGGGCGTGCTGAAGGCGGCGGCGGACGCCGGCAAGTTCGGCATCGGCGTCGACTCCGATCAGGACAACCTGTTCCCCGGCCGTGTGCTGACCTCGATGCTGAAGCGCGTCGACGTGGCCACCTACGATTCCTTCAAGTCGGCCAAAGACGGCACGTGGAAGGCCGGCATTCAGGTGTTCGGCCTGAAGAACGATGGCGTCGGATTCGCCGAGGATCAGTGGAACAAGGCGATCCTCACCGACGACGCCAAGAAGGCGGCTGACGCGGCCAAGGCCGACATCATCTCCGGCAAGATCAGCGTCCACGACTACATGTCGGACAACAAGTGCCCGGTGTAAGACAGTCATGAAGGCAGGCCGCCGCCGGCGCGAAGCGCCAGCGCGGCCTGCCTGATTGGGGCGGGGGAGCTTCGTGACGACTGCCACGGGCGCGGCGCCCGCCATTGAACTGATCGGCATCGACAAGAGTTTCGGCCCGGTCCACGCCAACAAGGACGTCAACCTCGTCGTCGAGCGCGGCGTCATTCACGGCATCGTCGGCGAAAACGGCGCCGGCAAATCGACGCTGATGTCGATCCTCTACGGTTTCTATGAGGCCGACGCCGGCGAAATCCGCGTCAACGGCAAACCTGTGCGCATCCGTTCCTCGCGCGAGGCGATCAGCCACGGCATCGGCATGGTGCACCAGCATTTCATGCTGGTGCCGCCGTTGAGCGTTCTGGAAAACGTGATGCTCGGCGCCGAGGGCGGCCCGCTGCTCAGCGCCGGCGCCGCGGCGGTGCGCGCCAAACTCGCGCATCTGGCAAAGGAATATGCGCTCGAGGTCGATCCCGACGCCATCGTCGGCGAATTGTCGGTGGGCCTGCAACAGCGCGTCGAAATTCTCAAAGCGCTGGTGCGCGGCGCGGAAATTCTGGTGCTCGACGAGCCGACGGCGGTGCTGACGCCGTCAGAAGCCGATCAGTTGTTCGATATGCTGCGCGTGTTGAAGTCGCAGAACAAGACGATCATCTTCATCACCCACAAGCTGCGCGAGATCATGGCGCTGACGGACCGTGTCTCTGTCATGCGGCGCGGCGAGATCGTGGCGACTTTTGAGACGAAAGCGACGTCGCCGCCGGAACTCGCCGACGCGATGGTCGGGCGCAAGGTCATCTTGAAGATCGACAAGAGCGCCGCGCATCCCGGCGCCGTGGTGATGGAGGCGCGCGGCCTCAGTGTGAAGGACGACCGCGGCGTGACGCGGCTCGACGACGTGTCGTTTTCGCTGCGGGCCGGGGAAATTCTGGGCGTCGCGGGCGTCGCCGGCAACGGCCAGTCGGAACTGCTCGAAGCGTTGGCCGGCATGCGGCCGGCCGCGAGCGGCGAAATCTGGCTCAACGGCGCCGAACTCTCGGCGCGGCAGCTCGACCCGAAGGCGATGCGCCGCTTGAGCCTCGGCCATGTGCCCGAGGACCGGCACCGCGTCGGTCTCGTCATGTCGTTCGAGGCCTGCGAGAGCGCGATGCTCGGCTTTCAGGACGAAAAGGTCTATGGCCCCGGCGTGCTGTTCAACCGCGGCGCCATCATCGCCGACGAGGCCGCCAAGATGGAGGCCTACGACATCCGGCCGCGCGCGCCGTTGTTGAAGACCGCCAATTTCTCCGGCGGCAATCAGCAGAAAATCGTGCTTGCGCGCGAGATCGAGCGCAACCCCGCGGTGATCCTGGTCGGCCAGCCGACGCGCGGGGTCGACATCGGCGCCATCGAGTTCATCCACAAGCGCATCGTCGCGCTGCGCGACGCCGGCAAGGCGGTGCTGCTGGTGTCGGTGGAGCTCGACGAGATTTTCGCGCTCGCCGACCGCATCATCGTGCTGTGCGGCGGCCGGGTGACGGGCGAGCGGCTTCCGCACCAGACGAATGCGCAAGATTTGGGGCTGTTGATGGCGGGCGTCGAGCAGGCGGCATGAGCGGGATCACACTTGGGCATGAAGCTTTTATCGGCGGACGCCGTCATGGCCGGGCTTTTCCCGGCCATGACGCAGAAGGCGCGGCGCTTTTAACCAAAGGGTTTTGCGCCGCATGAGCTCCCCGCTCAAGCCGCTTCCCGCATGGGCCGACGTCGCGCTGATCCCGCTGTTGAACGTCACCGCCGCGTTCATCATCTCGGGGCTCGTCGTGCTGGCAATCGGCGAGAACCCGATCGAGGCGGTGAAACTGCTGATCGGCGGCGCGCTCGGCGATCTCGAAGGGATCGGCTTCACGCTGTTCTACGCCACCAGCTTCATCTTCACCGGCCTCGCCGTGGCGCTGTGTTTTCACGCGGGCCTGTTCAATATCGGCGTCGACGGCCAAGCCTATGTCGGCGGCCTCGGCGCGGCGCTGGTCGGGCTCTATCTGCCGCTGCCGGGCTATTCGCAGGCGATCGTCGCCATCCTCGCGGCGGCGTTGTTCGGCGCGGCGTTCGCCGCCATTCCCGGCTATCTGCAAGCCAAGCGCGACAGCCACATCGTCATCACGACGATCATGTTCAACTATATCGCTTCCGCGCTGATGGGCTATCTGCTCGTCAACAGCTTGCGCAATCCCAAGCAAATGAACCCGGAGACGTTGACGTTTCCGGCGGGCGCCCAGGTTCCGCAGCTCCACCAACTCCTCAAGCCGCTCGGAATCGTCTGGCCCGACACGCCGCTCAACCTGTCGTTCTTTCTGGCGCTTCTGGCCGCCGCGGCCGTTTGGGCGCTGATCTGGCGCACCCGGCTCGGCTATGAGATCCGCGCCGTCGGCGTCAATCCGACGGCGGCCGTCTATGGCGGCATTTCGCCGGCGCGCATCACCATCGTTTCGACGCTGCTGTCGGGCGCGCTCGCCGGCGGTCTCGCAGTCAACGTCATCCTCGGTTCCGAGCATCGGCTGGTGCTCGAATTCACCGCCGGTTTCGGCTTCGTCGGCATCGCGGTCGCGCTGATGGGGCGGGCGCATCCCGTCGGCATCGTGCTGGCGGCGATCCTGTTCGGCATGCTGTATCAGGGCGGCGCCGAACTGGCGTTCGACATGCCGAAAATCAGTCGCGACATGATCGTCGTCATCCAGGGGCTGGTTGTGCTGTTTGCCGGCGCGCTGGAGCATTTGTTCCGCCGGCCCGTGGCGACGTTGCTGGCGCGGCGCATCAGCCAGCCGCCGATCTGAGGGGCGAATGGAGAATTTCGACGCGCTCGTCATCATCTGCGCCTCGGCGATCCGGCTCTCCGTGCCGCTGATCCTGGCGTGCCTGGCGGGTCTGTGGTCGGAGCGTTCGGGCGTGGTCGACATCGGGCTCGAGGGCAAGATGCTGACAGGCGCCTTCGCCGCCGCGGTCGCCGCGACCTTCACCGGCAGCGCCTGGCTCGGCCTGCTCGCCGGGGTCGCCGCGAGCATTTTCGTGTCGCTGATCCATGGCTACGCCTCGATCGACCAGCGCGCCAACCAGATCGTCTCCGGCACCGCGATCAACATGGTGTGCGACGGCATGACGGCGCTGATCGGCAACGCGATCTGGAGCCAGGGCGGCCGCACGCCGCAATTGCCGGACGAGGCGTTGTTTCAACCGATCGCGCTGCCGTTCGTCAACGCAATCGGCGGCGTGCCGATCCTCGGTCCGCTTTATCGCGACCTCATCTCCGGCCACGACCTCGTGACCTATTTTGCTTTTCTGTGCGTGCCGCTCACCTATTGGACGCTGTATTCGACGCGCTTCGGATTGCGCTTGCGCGCGGTCGGAGAAAATCCGGCGGCGGTCGACACGGCGGGCATTTCGGTCCGGGCTTTGCGTTATTCGGCGGTGATGATCTGCGGCGTGCTGGTCGGCCTGTCGGGCGTCTATCTGTCGATCGCCCAGGCCGCCTATTTTCAGCCGCATATGAGCGCCGGCAAAGGTTTTATTGCGCTGGCGGCGCTGGTGTTCGCCAAGTGGCGGCCGTGGCCGGCGTTGGCGACCTGCCTGCTGTTCGGTTTTCTCGACGCGCTGTCGATCCGGCTGCAAGGCGCGGTGATTCCGGGGCTTGGCGAAGTGCCGGTGCAGGCGATCCAGGCGCTGCCCTATGTCCTCACTGTGGTGCTGCTCGCCGGCTTCATCGGCAAGGCGATCCCGCCAAAGGCGTCCGGGGTTCCCTATGTCAAAGAGCGTTGAGGTTCTGTTCGCGGCGGCGAAGGCGGCGGCCGCCAACGCTTATGCGCCCTATTCGAAATTTCCCGTCGGCGCGGCGATCCTGACGGAAGAAGAGGAAGTCTATTCCGGTTGCAACGTCGAGAACGCCGCCTATCCGCAAGGCACTTGCGCGGAGGCCGGCGCGATCGCGGCCATGGCGAGGGCCGGGCGACGACGCATCGCGGCGGTGCTCGTGGTCGGCGGCGGCGTGGGGCTGTGCACGCCCTGCGGCGGCTGCCGCCAGCGCATCCGCGAATTCGCGGCGCCGGAGACGCCGATCCATATCGCGGGACCGGAGGGGGTGCGGGCGAGGTTCACGCTGTCGGAGTTGTTGCCGGAATCGTTCGGGCCGGAGAATCTAAGTCCTTGATCGTCACCGCCCGTTGCAGGCCAGCAAACAAGAACCCGTTGAAATGCGGGTTGGCGATTTCCGCGTATTGTTCGAAGAAACGGACGAGGAAATGCTTGTTGTCGATCTCGGGCCGCAGCGAAATTTATGATTCCGGCGTGTCCCGACGGCACCGCGCCTCAGGCCGCCGTCCCGGCGGCGTCGTTCGTCGCGGCGATAGAGCCGTTGGGGCCGACGCGATTGGACCGCGAGCCGCCGCCGCGGCTCGGCGCAACGCGCTCTGAACTCGAATCGGCCTCTGAGACTGGCGCGGACGCACGGAAAAGCTAAAGAAGGCCGGACCGTATCGATAATAACTTCGGGAGCTCGCATGAGCCGTTTGTTCGAACCCCTCGCCCTCGGCGAGCTTTCCCTCCCCAACCGCATCGTCATCGCGCCGATGTGCCAATATTCGGCCGAGGAGGGCTCGCCGGGCGACTGGCATCTGATCCACCTGGGGTCGCTCGCGCTGTCGGGCGCGGGGCTGCTGATTTTGGAGGCGACGGCGGTCTCGGCGCGAAGGCCGCATCACCCTTGGCGATCTCGGGCTCTACTGCGACGCCAACGAGAGCGCGCTCGCGCGGATCCTTGAGGCGATCCGCAAAATCTCGCCGATCCCGCTCGCCATCCAACTCGCCCACGCCGGCCGCAAGGCGTCGAGCCGCAAGACCCTGGGACGGCGGCGGGCAGGTGCGGTCCGACGCGCCTGGCGGATGGGCGGCGGTCGCGCCCTCCGCGTTGCCGCACGCGCCCGGCGAGGAGGCGCCGCGGGCGCTCGACCGCGCGGGGCTCGCCCAGGTGCGCGCAGGATTTCGCCGCGTCGGCGCGCCGCGCCGACCGGCTCGGCCTCGAAGGGATCGAGGTGCACGCCGCGCACGGCTATCTGCTTCACCAGTTCCTGTCGCCGCTCGCCAACCGGCGCGACGACGAATACGGCGGCAGCCTCGAAAACCGGATGCGGTTTCCGCTCGAAGTTTTCGACGCGGTGCGGCAGGCGGTGGACCCGCGAAAACCCGTGTGGATACGGCTTTCCGCTACCGATTGGGTCGAAGGCGGGTGGGACATCGAGCAGGCAATCGCGTTCGCGCAGGCGCTCGAAAAACGCGGCGCGGCGGCGACGCATGTGTCGAGCGGCGGCGTCTCGCCGAAACAGGCGATCAAGCTCGGCCCCGGCTATCAGGTTGGCGTTCGCGCGCGCCGTCAAGCAAGCGACGAAGACGCCCGTTATCGCCGTCGGCCTCATCACCGAACCCGAGCAGGCCGAGGCGATCCTCGCGGCGGGCGACGCCGACGCCATCGCGCTTGCGCGCGCGGCGCTCTACGACCCGCGCTGGCCCTGGCATGCGGCCGCCAAGTTCGGCGCGGAAGTCGAGCGCGCCCCCACAATATTGGCGCTCGCAGCCCCGCGAGTTCAAGACCCTGTTCGCCGGCGCGGCGATCGGGCAGCGCTGAAACGTCAGGCGCCGGGGGCGAACACGAGCCGCCGCGACGAGTCCGTCTGCGACCAGCGTCGCTCGACCTCGGAGAGCGGCGCGACCTCGTTGGCGATCTCGAACCCCGCGGGACGCGCCGCCCGAAAAACTCCGGCGATGGCGGCGAGCAGACGCGGGGCGGGCACGCTGTTGATGCCGCTGCCCATGAGTACGATTGCCGAGGAGCGCAGCGCGGCGGCCGGCAAGTTGATCTCAGGAGCGCTCATCGCCCCGATCTGCACGAAGCGAATCGGAACCGCCTCCGGCGCGTTGCGGGCGGCGGCGATCAACAGCCGCTCGGCGCTCGCGCCCCAGAGATAGTCGAGCACGACGTCGACGCCGGCGGCGAATTCGCGCTCGAACACGGCTTGCAGCGCAGCGTCGTCGCTGGCCAAGGGGATCGATCTCGTCGGCGCCGAGCCGCCGCAGCGTCTCCAGCGCTTGCGCATTGCGGCCGCTGGCGACGACGCTTTTCCGCGCCCAGATGTTTGGCGATCTGCACGGCGAGCCGTCCCGAGGCGCCGGTGGCGCCGTTGACCAGCACCGTTTCGCCGGGCTGCAATCGGGCGCGTTCGACGAGCGCCGCCCAGGACGACATGCCGGGATTGGCGATGGCCGCCGCGGTCACGTCGTCGAGATCGTCGGGCAACGGCAAACATTGCTGACCTCGGACCACGGTTTCTTCGGCCATCGCGCCGAAAGGCGCGCGAGGCAGCATGAAGTAAACCCGCGCTCCGTCCTCCAGCCGGCCGACGCCGTCGACGCCGGCGACGAACGGGTAGTGGTTTTCCGCGCTGTAGTGCGCGCCCGCGGCGCGGCTCCGGGCGAGTTGGCTGAGCGCGGCGGCGCTCACCTTGACTCGTCGCTCGCCCGCCGCGGGCGTCGGCGCCTCGAAATCAGCGTAGACGGGCGCGCGACCCGCGCCTTGAACGACAGCGGCCTTCATCGCGATTTCCTTTCCGGCAAATGACGTGTATCATGCACATAATAGGGGAACGGCATGGCGTCAAGAAAGAAGGTGCAGAATACACATAAGGCCGCGCGCTTCCGCGACCTGCATGGGGCGCTGCTCGAAATCGTCGGCGCGATCAACAAGCCGCAACGCGACGACGCGTTGCTGGCGGAAGCCGGCGTCCGGCTCGACCGCGCCTTGTTTCCGCTGCTCGTTGGCATCGAGCGCTTCGGGCCGATCGGCGTGGTCGAATTGGCCGACGGCGTCGGGCGCGACTACACGACGATCAGCCGGCAGGTCGCCAAGCTCGAAAGCCTCGATCTGGTCTCGCGTCCGCAGAGCGCGCTCGACCGGCGCCTGCGGCAAGCCGTCGTCACGGCGAAGGGCAAGGCGATCATCGAAGAGATCGACGCCGCGCGCGCCCGCTATTTTCGAAAGATGTTCGCAAACTGGGACGTACGCGACGTCGATGAATTGACCCGGCTCATGCGCAAATTCGCCGACGCCTGGCGGGAGACGACGACGCTTCGCGCAAATCCGGACAAGTCTTGAAGCGCTAACTCATCCAGCTTTTCCTGGCGCGGGTACGCCGCCGTGATAGGTATGGCCAAAAAATTGCTTCTCGCGAAGGCGAAAGCCCATGGACGCCGCCGATGCTGACCGACACACGCGCCCAAATCTCCTTCCGTTTCCGCGGCAAGCCGACGGCGCTTTCCGGCTTTGCGCCTGACCGAACGCTGCTCGACTGGCTGCGTGAGGAGGCGGGCGCGAAGGGGACCAAGGAAGGCTGCGCGGAGGGCGATTGCGGCGCCTGCACGGTCGTGCTGTGCCGGCCGCATGCGCGCGGGCTGACCTATGAGCCGGTCAACGCCTGCATCCTGCTGCTCGGCCAGATCGACGGCGCCGAACTGCTCATCGTCGAAGACCTCGCGCAAGGCGAGACGCTGCATCCCGTGCAGCAGGCGATGGTCGATTTCCACGGCTCGCAATGCGGCTTCTGCACGCCGGGCATCGTGATGAGCCTGTTCGCGCATTATCACGGCCAGGCCCCGGCGACGCGGGCGAGCGTCAACGAGGCGCTGGCGGGCAATCTCTGCCGCTGCACGGGCTATCGGCCGATCGTCGACGCCGCGCTGTCGGTGATCGACGGCGAACCCAGAGACCGTTTCGCCGCGCAGACGCCGGCGCGACTCGCGGATTTGCAGGCGCTGCCGGACGGCGATCTGTTCGTCGGCGACGCCAAGCGCTTCTTCGCGGCGCCGGCGAGCGAGGCGTCGCTTGGCCGCCTCTATCGCGAGCACCCCGACGCTGTGCTGCTCGGCGGGGCGACCGATGTCGGGCTTTGGGTGACGAAGCGGCTGCAACGGTTGCCGAAGATCATCTGGCTCGGTCGCGTCGCCGGCCTCGACTTCCTACTCGAAGACGAAGACGGCGTCTGCGCTCGGCGCGGGCGTGAAACTTGCCGATGCCGACGCCGGCTCTCGCCGCGTTGCACCCCGACCTCGGATTGCTGATGTCGCGGTTCGGCTCGCAGCAGGTGCGCGTCAGCGGCACGGTCGGCGGCAATATCGCCAACGGCTCGCCGATCGGCGATCTCGCCCCGGCGCTGATCGCGCTCGATGCGACGGCGGAGCTTGCGCCAAGGCGAGACCTCGCGCACGCTGCCGCTCGAAGCCTTCTTCCTCGGCTACGGCAAGCAGGACCGGCGGCCCAGCGAATATTTGCGGGCGCTGCGCGTCCCGCGCCTCAAACCGCACCAAGCCTATCGCGCCTACAAGGTCAGCAAGCGCTTCGACGAAGATATTTCGGCGGTGATGGGCGCGTTCCGCTTCGATCTCGACGGACGGCTGATCGCCTCGGCGCGCGTCGCCTATGGCGGCATGGCGGCGACGCCGAAGCGGGCGGCGGCTTGCGAGGCCGCGCTCGTCGGCGTCGATCTCGACCAACCCGCGACATGGGAAAAAGCCGTCGCCGCCATCGCGGCGGACTTCCAGCCGCTCGACGACATGCGCGCCTCGGCCGCCTATCGCTCCGCCGTCGCCGCCAATCTCGTCAGGCGCGCGCTTATCGAGATTTCCGGCGTCGGCGCGCCGACGCGCTTAGGGGACCTGCTTGCTGCTGAGTAAACACACCGAGATTCCGCGCGTGCCGCTGGAGCGCGAGACGCAAGTCGTCCACAAACCGCATCCGCACGATTCTGCGCGCCTGCACGTGCGCGGGCTCGCGCCCTATATCGACGACATTCGCGAGCCCCAGGGGCTGCTGCACGTCGCCGTCGGCGGGGCAAACAAGGCGGCGGGCCGTCTTGTCGCGCTCGATCTCGACGCCGTGCGCGCCGCGCCCGGCGTCGTCGCGGTGCTGACGGCCGCCGACATTCCCGGCGCCAACGACATCGCGCCCGTCTTCAAAGACGAGCCGCTGTTTGCGACCGAGGAGATTCTCTATTTCGGCCAGCCGCTGTTCGCTGTCGTGGCGGAGACCCGCGATGCGGCGCGGCGCGCGGCCAAGCTCGCGAAAATCGACATCGCCGAGGCGAAACCGGCGCTCTCTGTTGACGACGCGCTGGCGAGCGGCGGGCGCGTGCTGCCGGACTACGATTTCGGCCGCGGCGACGTGGAGGCGGCGCTGGCGGCGGCGCCGCATCGGCTCGAAGCCAAATTCGCCATTGGCGGCCAGGAGCATTTTTATCTCGAAGGCCAGGTCTCGATGGCCGCGCCCGGCGAAGGCCGCGAGATGTCGGTCTATGCCTCGACCCAGGACCCGACCGAGGTGCAGCACATCGTCGCGCGCATCCTCGGCGTTCCCGACGCCTTCGTCACCGTCGAGACGCGGCGCATGGGCGGCGGCTTCGGCGGCAAGGAGAGCCAGGCCTGCGCATGGGCGGCGCTCGCCGCGCTCGGCGCGCTGGTTACCGGCGGGCCCTGCAAGTTGCGGCTCGACCGCGACGACGATTTCGAATTGACCGGCAAGCGCCACCCCTTCCGCGACGATTGGCGGGTCGGCTTCGACGATGAAGGCCGCGTCGGCGTCTACGACGTCGCGCTCAACGCCAATTGCGGTTGCTCCGCCGATCTCTCGCCCGGCGTCGTCGACCGCGCGATGTTTCACGCCTCGAACTGCTACCATCTGCCGGTCGCGCGCGTGGCGTCGCGGCGGCTGAAGACCAACATCGTCTCGATGACGGCGTTTCGTGGTTTCGGCGGCCCGCAGGGGATGATCGCCATCGAACGGGCGATGGAGGCGATCGCTCGCGAGACCGGGCGCGACCCGCTCGACGTCCGGCGCGCCAACCTCTACCGGCCGGGCGCCGACCAGACCCCCTACAATCAAACCATCGAGGATTTCGACACGCTGCCGGCGATTCTTTCCGAGCTTGAGGCGTCGAGCGACTATCGCGCGCGCCGCGAAGCCGCTCGGATTTTCAACGCTGGCAGCCCGATACTCAAGAAGGGCATTGCGCTGTCGCCGGTGCAATTCGGCATTTCGTTCACGTTGATCCATCTCAATCAGGCGGGCGCCCTGGTGCACGTCTATTCCGACGGCTCGATCCAGCTCAATCACGGCGGCACCGAGATGGGGCAGGGGCTGTTCACCAAGGTCGCGCAAGTGGTGGCGGAAGAATTCGGCGTGCCGCTCGATTTCGTGCGCATCACCGCCACCAACACGGCCAAGGTGCCCAACGCCTCGCCGACGGCGGCCTCCTCGGGAACCGACATCAACGGCATGGCGGCGAAGATCGCGGCGGGGCAGGTGCGCCAGCGCATGGCGGCGTTCGCCGCGCAAACCTGGGGGCTGCCGCAAGAGGAAATCGCGTTCCGCGACGGCCGCGTGTTCGGCGGCAACGCCTCGATGAGTTTTGGCGAGTTGGCGAAAGCCTGCCGGCACAACCGCGTCGGCCTTTCCGCCGCCGGCTACTACCGCACGCCTGAGATTTCCTGGGATCGGGCGAACGTGAGCGGCAAGCCGTTCTTCTATTTCGCCTATGGCGCCTGCTGCGCCGAAGTCGCCATCGACACGCTGACCGGGGAATGCCGCGTGCTCGGCGCCGACATCCTGCACGACGTCGGCTCGTCGTTGAACCCGGCGATCGATCTGGGGCAGGTTGAAGGCGCGTTCATCCAAGGCATGGGCTGGGTGACGACGGAGGAGCTGGTTTGGGACGGCAAAGGGCGCCTGACCACGCACGCCCCTGCTACCTACAAGATCCCCGTCGCCTCGGATACGCCGGAGCGTTTCCGCACCCGGCTGCACATGCGCCCGAACGCGACCGAGAGCATCTATCGCTCCAAGGCGGTCGGCGAGCCGCCGTTCATGCTCGGCATCGCCGTCTATTGCGCCATTCTCGACGCCGTGCACGCGTGCTCGACCGGCGGCCATCCGGACCTGTCGTCGCCGGCGACGCCGGAGGCGATTTTGCGGGCGATCGGGTCGCTGGGTTAAGCGCGGACGCCCCTAACAGCGGCCCTCCCCCGTAAACGGGGAGAAGGGGCCAAAGCGGGCGTGAACGGCGATGGGAAGGGGGCGTGCGGTGGATGTGACTCGCGACGATTGGGCCGCCGCCACGCGCCGGCTTTCCGCCGGCGAGGCGCGGCTGGTCGATCTCTGGGGCGACGCCGGCGCCGTCCGCCTCGCCATCGCCGAGCCCGAGATCCGTGTGCTGCGGCTTGCCTGTCCCGACGGCGTGTTCCCCTCCGTCGGCGCGGCGCATCCGGCGGCGATCCGACTGGAGCGGGCGCTCGCCGATCTGCACGGCCTCACGCCCGAGGGCGCGACGGACGTGCGGCCATGGCTCGATCACGGCCGCTGGGGGATCGTCGCGCCGCTCGGACGGGCAGAAGCGCGGACATCGCCGCAGCCGCCCTACGCGTTCCGCGTCGCGGAAGGTCCGGGGCTGCATCAGATACCCGTCGGTCCGGTGCACGCCGGGATCATCGAGCCCGGCCATTTCCGCTTTCACGCCAGCGGGGAAACCGTCGTCCGGCTCGAAGCGCGGCTCGGCTATACGCACAAGGGCGTCGAGGGGCTTTTGCGCGGCTCAACGATTGAAGCTGGGGCGAAGCTCGCGGCCCGCGTCAGCGGCGATTCCGCCGTCGCCTATGGCTTCGCCTTCGCCCGCGCGGTCGAGGCCGCTCTGGGGGCCGCCGCGCCGCCGCGCGCGGTCTATTTGCGGGCGTTGATGGCCGAGATGGAGCGCATCGCCAACCACCTCGGCGATTTCGGCGCGATCTGCAACGACGCCGCCTTCGCGCTCATGCACGCCCATACCGGTGTCTGGCGCGAGCGGGCGTTAAGGACCGCCGAGGCCGCGTTCGGCCATCGGCTGATGATGGACGCCATCGTTCCCGGCGGCGTCGCCGTCGAGTTGACGCTGCAAGGCGCCGATGCGATCCGAGCCTTTGTCGCGGCGCTGCGGCCGGCGTTGAAGCGGCTGGTTGAGCTTTACGACAACACCGCCTCGCTGCTCGACCGCACCGTCGCAACAGGCGTGGTCAGCCGAAAGTTGGTCGAGCTTTGGGGAGCCGGCGGCTATGTCGGGCGCGGCTCCGGCCGCGATTTCGACGCGCGCCGCGATCACGCCTATCCGCCCTACGAGCGGCTGCGCTTCGATGTGCCCGTGCGCGAAAAGGGCGACGTCGACGCCCGCATCTGGGTGCGCATTCTCGAAATCGAGCAGAGTTTAGGGCTGATCGAACAATTGCTCGAACGCCCTGCCGGAGGGGTCCTCGCAAATCGCGCTGACGCCGGCGGCGGGGGAGGGTTTTGCCCTTGTCGAGGGCTTTCGCGGCGACGTGTTTGTCTATGTGCGCATCGGCGAGGACGGTCGGCTCGCCTGCGTGCGGCCGCGCGATCCCTCCTGGGCGCAATGGCCGCTTCTCGAAGCGGCGATCGAGGGCAACATCGTCGCGGATTTTCCGCTGTGCAACAAGTCGTTCAACTGCACCTATTCCGGGGTCGATCTGTGAGATGCGCCCATGCGCCGCACGCTGCTTGAGGGGCTGAAAACTCCGCTCTCCGAAAGCGCGCGCCGCGCTCGACGATGCCGAACTCGCCGCGCTGGCGGCCGAGGTCGCGAGCGGCGCTCAGGCCCGGCTCGGGCGTGGCCTGTCGATCCGGCAGGTTGACGCCGGCTCCTGCAACGGCTGCGAGCTGGAGATTCACGCGCTCAACAACGCGTTCTACGATCTCGAACGTTTCGGCCTCAAGTTCGTCGCCTCGCCGCGCCACGCCGACGTACTGCTCGTCACCGGCCCGGTGACGCGCAACATGCGCGAAGCTCTGGAGCGCACTCTTGCGGCGACGCCGGCGCCGAAATGGGTGGTGGCGGCGGGCGCCTGCGCCCGCGACGGCCATGTTTTTCGGGGTTCCTACGCCATCGTCGGGGGGGTGAGCGACGTCGTGCCGGTAGACCTGCACATCCCCGGCTGCCCGCCGTCGCCAAAGACGCTGCTCAAAGGGCTCATCGCGCTGATGCGCGGGCCTCGCAGCGTTGCTAGCGCCTGACGCGTCGAGGGCTGACGTGGGCTGGCCGGCAAGCGCTGCGAGCCCGGTCAAGGCCAGAAGGTTTTCTTCCGGCTCGCGGCCGGTCGTCGGGCTGGCGCAACGCCGTAGAGCCCTTAGGCCGGCGGCGTTGTTCCCCACGGAACAACGTTTCCGAACGCCCCATCCTATGCTCCCGTCCAAATGCCGCCTCGCGCTCGACAAACGGGAGATTCAAATGTCCGCCGGCTCCACCACCAAGACTCGCCGTTCTCTTTCCCCTCCTCGCCGCCGCCGGAATGGACGAAGCGGGCGAAACAATACTCGGATCGTACCTTTACGGCGACGGAGAGCCGCACCAAATCTTCGACGACCCGTTCTGGTCCAACTATATGATGGCGAATGACGGCCTGCGCCGGCAGTTATATGGTCGACTTCTTTCGAAGGCCATTGCTCTTGTCGACGACGTGAATTGCAGCACGCAGCGTAGATTTCCCATCGCCGAGAGATTCCATGCCGAATGTCCCGAAAACAACGGTCTCTCAGGATATGCGCTGCTGCACGGAACGAACAGGACGGTCGGAGATTTTTTGATCTCCGGGTTTGCCGAGGTGCAGAACGCAACTCCCGACGGGGCCTTCGATCTCGACCTCGATCTCACATTCACGTTCAACGATATCGTCGACCCGAACCATACCTACGCCATGGACACTATTCGCGCTTACGCGGCTGAGGCGCTGACCGCGGGCCGTGCGAGGGACTATCGTTTGGCCATCAGTTGGCGGGCCAGTTCGCTGGCCGAGGTCAAGCGGGATCGGTCTATCGTTCTTTCAGGCTACCCCTCCTCTCAGGCCAAAGTTATCAAGCCCAGCCGGCTCGGCGCGCTTGACGGCGTCGACGAAGAAACGAAATCCGCCAAGTACATCGAGTCGAGAATCATTCAGCAATTGTCACGAAACCTCGCGTCAGTGGATACGACGAGCGTCGTCGACCGCTATCAGCGCGTGCTGTGGATGTTTTATCGGCTCAGCGGCAAGATGTCGCCCGTCTATATTTCCAGAACTCTCCGGCGCGGCAAACTACAGCGACAAATTGCAGCAGATTACCCGCGAACGGCTCAGCCGCGAGGCGCAAACGGAAATCGTCGCAACGTTGCGGGGCAAGCGACCGCCCGGGGCTGAGATCGCGTAGGCCGGCCCTGCCCGCCCTGCTCTCATCACTGCGGGCTTGGGCATGGTGCGTGCGTCCCGCCGCAATAGGCGGATTTAACCAAAAACGATCCCATTCAATCCGTGTCGTTCAAGCACACGTCTGTCGGAAACCCGGAAGTGCCCAAGAGCGAGACCGGCCCGGACGCACATTGCGGCTATCGAACTAAGTGTCTGTATTTGAAGGCAAATATGGTGCCCAGGGGCGGAATCGAACCACCGACACTGCGATTTTCAGTCGCATGCTCTACCAACTGAGCTACCTGGGCCGAAGCGCAACGGCGCTTCGGATTGGCCGGCTTATAGGCGCCGGCGCCAGAGTTGTCCAGCGGCGGCCCGAGCCACTTGGACGGGCGCTGAAACGCCCGCTAAAACCGGCCGCGGAGGCGCGTATGGACAATCATCTCTCAACACCAGCACGTCTTTCTCGGCGAACGCCATTCGCAGGCCGAGCGCAACATCTGGGCCACCGTCGCGCTCACCGTCGCGATGATGGCGCTCGAGATCGGCGGCGGCGCTTGGTTCGGTTCGCTCGCGCTCGTCGCCGACGGCTTTCACATGTGCGACGCACGCCGGCGCGCTCCTCGTCGCGGCGCTCGCCTACACGCTGGCGCGCCGTCGCGCGCAACAATCCCGCGCTTCACCTTCGGCGCCGGCAAGTTCGGCGATCTCGCCGGCTATTCCAGCGCGCTGGTTCTCGCGATCATCGCTCTTGGAGATCGGCTGGGAGGCCGCCGCGCCGGTTCTGCGCTCCGCAGCCGATCGCGTTCGCCGAGGCCATCCCGATCGCCGCGCTCGGGCTCGTCGTCAATGTCGCCAGCGCGTGGCTGTTGAGCCGCGGCGGCCAGCATCATCATGGCGACGCGCACGTCCACGATGAGACGAGGCTGCTGGACGTGGCGGGACGCACGCTGACGGCTCCGCATTTTCGAGGACGGCGTTCCGCCGCGCTTCCGCCTCGAAGGCGCGCCCCGAAGGCGCTGCTATCGAAACGCAGCGGCGCCGACGGCGCGCGCCAGCAGTTCACTTTGGTCGACCGCGGCGGCTATCTCGAATCCCTCGAAGACGATTCCCGAGCCGCACGCCTTCGCGGCGACCGTGAGCTGCGACGGCGCCGAGGCGCGCGCCGCAGTTCGCCGAGCATGACCAGCTCGAGCGCGATCACAACATGCGCGCCGCGTTCGTGCACGTCCTCGCCGACGCCGCGGTCTCGGTGTTCGTCATTCTCGGCCTGACGTGCGCCTATCTGTTCGGCTGGCTGTTCATGGACCCGCTCGCGGCGCTGGTCGGCGCGCTGGTCATCGCGAGCTGGTCCTATCAGTTGATCCGCGACACCGGCGCCGTGCTGCTCGACGTCAATCCCGAACCTGCGCTGGCGGCGCAAGTGCGCGAGAGCCTGGAGCGCGACGGGGACAATCTGGCCGATCTGCATATTTGGCGGCTCGGGCCGGGCCATCTCGGCGCCATCGTCTCGGTGGCGACGACGAGCGCTCGCGACGCCGCGTATTACCGGCGCAAGATCGCCGCGATCGCCCCGTTCTCGCACCTGACAGTCGAAGTCGAGCGCGCCGAGCGCGCCGCCCCGTCCCGCCGCGCGGCGGGTTGAACGGAGCGTCCGCGAATTGACACTCCGGCAGCGTCATCCTACCCTGACATGCCAGCTCGGGCCCTCCCGCGCCGGCGACGCCTGCGACTGACGAAGTTCGGGGAAGCCGTCTGCGAAGTCAGGCAGGCCACCAAGGAGGAAGCCCATGAAATCCGCATTCGCGGCGCTGACGCTCGCCGCCCTCGCTACAACCTCGCTTTCCGGCCCGGCGCTCGCCGACACTCGCAAGATGAAGATCGCCTTCTCCAACAACTACGCCGGCAATTCCTGGCGCCAGGCGATGCTCAAGAGCTACGACGCTCGTCACCAAGAAGGCGGTCGAGGACGACGTCGTCGCCGCCGCCGACGTCTTCACCACCGCCGACAAGGAAGTGCCGACGCAGGCCGCGCAGATCCAGAACCTGATCCTGCAGGGCTACAACGCGATCGTCATCAACGCCGCCTCGCCCGACGCGCTGAACGGCGCGATCAAGCAGGCCTGCGACGCCGGCATCGTCGTCGTCTCCTTCGACGGCATCGTCACCGAGCCCTGCGCCTATCGCGTCGTCGTCGACTTCAAGGCGATGGGCAAGCAGGAAGTCGACGAGATGGCGAAGTTCCAGCCGAAGGGCGGCAACCTGCTGGAAATCCGCGGCCTCGCGGGCACCTCGATCGACGACGCGATCCATCAGCGGCATCGTCGACGGCGTGAAGGCGCATCCCGACTTCAAGATCGTCGGCTCGGTGACCGGCGACTGGGACCAGACGACGGCGCAGAAGGCGGTCGCGACCGTGCTGCCCTCGCTGCCGCCGATCGTCGGCATCGTCGATCAGGGCGGCGACGGCTACGGCGCCGCGCAGGCGTTCGCGGCCGCCGGCAAGCCGCGCCCGACCATCATCATGGGCAACCGCCAGGACGAGTTGCAGTGGTGGAAGGAGCAGAAGGACAAGGACGGCTACACGACCTGGTCGGCCTCGATCGCGCCGGGCGTCTCGACGCTCGCCTTCTGGGTCGCGCAGCAGGTGCTCGACGGCCACAAGGACATTCCGCACGATCTGCTGGTGCCCTATCTCGCCTTCACGCAGGACGATTTCGAGCAGGAACTGCCGAAGATCCCGAAGGGCGGCGTCGCGAGCCACGAATACACGCTCGACGAGGCGAAGGCGGCGATCAAGGCGAACATGAAGTAGGCCGAGAGCCGGCGTTCGCCGTGGATCGGTCAAACTATGGCGAACGCCGGCAAGCTTGTCTCGTCGACTTGGACGGCGTCGAAAAGTCTTTCGGCGCCGTCCGCGCGCTCGACGGCGTCAGCCTCGACATCGCCGCGGGCGAATGCGTCGGCCTCGTCGGCCACAACGGCGCCGGCAAATCGACGCTGATGCATGTGCTGACCGGCGGCGTCGCGCCCGACCGCGGCCGCGATCGTCATCGGCGGCGCAGAGCAGAGGCGCTACTGCGACGGCGCGAGCCAAGGCGCTCGGCATTCGCTGCGTGTTCCAGGAACTCTCGCTCTGTCCCGAATCTCACGCGTCGCCGAGAACGCGCGGGTGTTTCACCGCGCGCTCCGCGGCTTCGGCTGGCGCCGGCGCGCCGGCGGGCTGATCGTCGACAAGCTCGACGAGATCTTTCCCGGCCACGGCGTCGCGCGCCGGCGACCTCGTCGCAGAGCCTGTCGATCGGCCGGCGGCAGATGGTCGAGATCGCGCGCGCCTTCACGGTGACGGACCAGCCGGCGCGGCTGGTCATCCTCGACGAGCCGACCTCGTCGCTCGACGAGCACACCGCCGGGCAATTGCTCGCCTATATCCGGCGCGCGGTCGCCGCAGGGCTCAGCTTGCACGCTGATCTCGCATATTCTGGGCGAAGTGCTCGGCGACTGCGACCGCATCGCCGTCATGCGCGACGGCAAGGTCGTCGTCGACGATGCGGCCGGCGCCGTTCGATCGCGCAGCGCCTGATCGGCGCGATGGGCGGCGTCGAAGCGCGTGCGCCCGCGAGCGAAGCCGAGCGTCGCGCCGAAGGCGCGGCGCCGACGCGCCGTGGCGGTGCGCATCCGCCCCGAGCGGCAGCCCGACGGCGCAAGACTCGTCGCCCGCAGCGGCGAGATCGTCGGCCTCGCCGGCCTCGCCGGCCACGGCCAGACCGATCTGCTGCTCGCCGCCTTCGACGCCGCGAGCCGGCGGCGCGCCGGCGCCGAGATCAACGCGCCGGTCGCGCTGGTCGCGGGCGACCGGCAGTCCGACGGCATTTTTCCGCAATGGTCGATCGCCGAGAACATCGGCGTGCGCTCGTTCGCGGCAGCTGCGCATCGGGCCGCTGCTGTCGCCACGAGCGCGAGCGCGCGCTCGCCGACACGCTGGAAGGCGCGCATAAAGATCCGCACGCCCGACGTCGGCAACAACATCCTCTCGCTGTCCGGCGGCAATCAGCAGAAGGCGCTTGTTCGCGCGCGCGCTCGGCTCCGACGCGCGGCATCGTGCTGATGGACGATCCGATGCGCGGCGTCGACTATGGCACCAAGCTCGAGGTCTACGATCTCGTGCGCGAGGAGGCCGCGGCGGGCCGCACCTTCCTCTGGTACACGACCGAGACCGAGGAACTGAAGAACTGCGACCGCGTCTATGTCTTCCGCGACGGCGCGATCGTCGCGCATCTGACGCGCGAGGAATTGACCGAGGAGCGCGTCATCCATTCCTCGTTCGCCGGAGCGCATTGAGATGACCGCGGTCGTCGCGCCGCGCCCCGGCGAAATCCCGCGCGGCTGGGACTGGCGCCGGCTCCTGCGCGCGGGCCTGCCGGCGGTGTCGCTCGCGCTCGTGCTCGGCGCCATCGCCTGGCTCAATCCGCGCGTCATCAGCTATTTCGGCTTCACGCTGATGCTGAACTACGCCGTGCCGATCGCGCTGGCGACGATGGCGCAGATGTTCGCGATGACCGGCAACGACATCGATCTCTCGATCGGCGCCTTCGTCGGCTTCGTCTGCTGCGTCGCGGCGACCTATCTCAACGACGCCCCGCTGATCGGGCGTCGCTGATCCTCATCGGCTGCGTCGGCGCTCTATGCTGCGCTCGGCGCGCTGATCCACTTGCGCAACCTGCCCTCGATCGTCGTGACGCTCGGCATGAGCTTTGTCTGGCAGGGCCTCGCGGTCCTGCTGTTGCCGAAGCCCGGCGGCAAGGCGCCCGTGTGGCTGCAGACGATCATGGGCTACAAGCCGCCCTATGTCCCGCTGCCGATCCTCGCCGCCGTCGCTCATCGCGGCGGTCGCCTGGTTCGGCCTGATGCGCACGTCCTATGGCGCGATCCTGCGCGGCACCGGCGGCAACGCGATCGCGATCGCGCGCGCGGGCTGGTCGCTGCTGAAGGCGAAGGCGACGCTGTTCGCGCTCGTCGGCGCTGTTCGGCGTGCTGTCCGGCACTGGCGCTCGTCGGCATCACGCGCTCGGCGGACGCGCATATCGGCAACGGCTATACGCTGCTCTCGATCGCCGGCGTCATCCTCGGCGGCGGCGAATTCGTCGGCGGCGTCGTCTCGCCGATCGGCGCGGTGATCGGCGCGCTGACGCTGACGCTCGCCTCGACGCAATTGCTCGGCTTCTTGCGCATTCCGCCCGATTGGCAGGTCGGCCGCCAATGGCGCGATCCTCATCGTCGTGCTCGCCGCGCGCGTCGCTGATCAGCCAGAGGGGCAGGGGCCGATGAGCGCGCTCGTCGCGGCGCTGCGCCGCTGTCCCTGGATCTGGTCGTTCGTCGGCGCCGCTGCTCGTCTGGCTCGGCGCCATCGCCTTCACCGGCGGCCAGGGCGCGGGCGGCATGCTGACGACGGCGCTGTCGCTGGCGGTGTTCACGGTCGATCGTCGGCGTCGGGCAGATGTTCGTCATCACGCTCGGTCCCGGCAACATCGACCTGTCGCTGCCCGCCAATATCGGCCTCGCCAGCGCGGTGGCGATGAAGACGATGGACGGCGACGATTCCCTGGTCGCGCTCGGCCTCGCCGCGGCGCTCGGCTGCGGCCTCGCGGTCGGCGTCGCCAATTATCTCCTGATCCGGGCGCTGCGAATTCCGCCGATCATCGCGACGCTTGTCGGCGAGCTTCATCATCCATTCGATCGACATCGCGCTACGGCCGCGGCTTGCAGATCAAGCCGCCGCCGGGCTTCGCCGATTTCACCAACATCGAGATCGCAGGCGTGCCGCTGCTCGCGATCCTCGTCGTCTTGTTTGCACGCTCGCCGCGGGCGTCGTGCTGAACCGCACGATCTACGGCCGCTCCGTGCTGGCGATCGGCCAGAACGTGCGCGCGGCGCGGCTCGCGGGCGTCAAGGTCGAGCCGATCCGCTTCGCCACCTATGCGATGTGCGGCGCGCTCGGCGGCGCTCGACGGCGCGCTGCTCGCCGGCTATTTCCGCGGCGCCAACGTCGATATCGGCAACGAATATCTGCTGCTGTCGATCGCCGTCGTCGTGATCGGCGGCACGTCGGTCGCCGGCGGCAAGGCGAATGTGCCGGGCGTCTGGGGCGGCGCGTTGTTCCTGGTGCTGTTGCAGACCATGCTCAACACCTATGGCGTCAGCGCGGGCGTGCGCCTGCTGCTGACCGGCCTGATCATCGTCGTCGTGATCACCGCCGCCGGCGGCGAGGCGCCGGGGCGCTAGGCCCGTTTCTGATGAACGTCGGCGCGTCGACCGCCAGGCCGACGACGGCGGGCGGGATCGACGAGAGCCGTTGCTACGGGCGCAATTGGAAGATCACGGCTGCAAGGCGGCGGCCCCGAAACGTTCAAGCTCGCCAACTATGTCGGCGACGGCCTGTCGATCTCGCATCTACCGAACGACGAGCCGCTCATCGCCCCGCCATGGCCGAGACCGGAACATCGCGAGCGCGCGATCTCAACTATAACCGCGAGCGCGAGCGCCTGCAGTTTCTGGCGCGCCAATGGGCGACTAAATCGGCGACTAAAACCAGGAGTTGGTTTACAATTGTCAGCAATTCCGGGGGTTTCCGAGGGAAAAATGGCGGAGACGGAGGGATTCGAACCCTCGATAGGGCTTTACAACCCTATAACGGTTTAGCAAACCGCCGCCTTCAGCCTCTCGGCCACGTCTCCGCGACGCTTCGAAAGCGTGGGCGCGACGTATGCCCGACCCCGCGCGTCCTGGCAAGCGCAGACCCCACTTCCGACATCGCCCGCGCCGCTCCACCGGCCGCGTCGTATCGGCCTGGCGTGCGCCCCCGCGATGCCCTGGGTGGGGTCGACAAGCGCCGCATCGCTCGCCATGACAAACGGGAACTGGGGCCGTCAACTGGAAGCCCAGCCGCCGCGCATTGGCGGCGTCGGCGCCGCAAGAAACCTTCCAAACCAGAGAACTGCAAACCCCGGCGGCTTTGCCGACTAGCCCAGGCATTTTGCAGAGATTGGCAAATAACGGACGCGCAGCAGCCTCCGCTTTCCGCGTTCGCATACGAAAGGACGGCATCCTCCGAAAGCGGATAGAAACAGTCCCATCATTATCCCGCCACAACTGCGGTCGGCAGTTCGCCAAGCGCGCACTAAGCTGCAAGACTTCAGCGAAGTCCCCGTTCAAGCGCGAGAAAACCCGCGCCTTTCCTCAGTTGGGAGACTTCGTCGCCGTCGGCGAGGATCTCAAAAGCTTGCTAGCGCGCCTCCGCCGTCGATACGGTCGGCGCGCTAGCGATTACTCGCCGTTTAGCTGCCGGAAGACGGCTCGGACGATGGAGTTGGCGAGGCGGCGGGCTTGGAAGCGCGCTTAGCCGGCGCCTTCTTCGCCGCGGCTTTCTTGGCGGTCGCTTTCTTCGGTGCGGCGCGCGCTGTCTTCTTGGCGGCGCCCTTCTTTGTCACCGCCTTCTTCGTCACTTTCTTCGCTGCGACCTTTCGCGTCGCCTTCTTCGCGACTGTCTTCTTTGTCGCCTTTTTCGCCGCTGCCTTCTTCGCAGGTTTCTTGGTCGCCGCTTTGGCCATGATGATGCATTCCTCTCGAATGATTTCGTCGGTTCGCACTTTCAAGCGCGACAATCAGACGTCAACTAACGTACGCGCGTTTTCATTTGCATCAAGCGTCGTGCATCGCTCGAGCATCGCTCGATCCACCCTCGTTATCGAATAATCGTGCGCACAAGCGTCGTCAGCGCGCGTCGTAAGCGGCTTCGCTGTTGGCGTTGTGACGCGCGCGTTGCGCGTCGTCTCGCGCCGCGAGTTGACATTGGCGACGTCGCGCGAACGGTCATGCGGCCAAAGAATCCGTGCCGTCGCGCGGAAGTTTGTTTGCTCGTCCGCGCCGCGCCGATTAGGCGCCGCAAAGTCCGGCGCGCCGGTGCGCGGCGCGCGCGCTCGCGCGTCGATGCGAGGAAAATTTCGCAAGAGGTGATCGAATTTTTCTTCGTAGATGTAGCGAAGATTCCACAATTCGCGCGCTTCGCAATCGTGCGAAACGCCGCAAAAGCCCCGAATCGCCGATTCTTCCGGGCGACTCAGGGCAGATTGAGCTTGCGTTTTAACGCTTCGTTGACGCTCTGCGGATTGGCTTTGCCACCGGTCGTCTTCATCACTTGTCCGACGAACCAACCGAGCATGCCGGGCTTCGTCTGCGCCTGTGCGACCTTGTCGGCGTTGGCCGCGATCACCGCGTCGACCGCCGCTTCGATGGCGCCAACGTCGCTGACCTGCACGAGACCGCGCGAGGTCACGAGTTCCCTCGGATCCCGGTCTTTGTCGGGGCCGAGCAGCATCACCAGCACGTCCTTGGCGATCTTGCCGGAGATCACGCCTTCGCCGATGAGATCGACGAGCGTCGCAAGCTGCCCGACGCTCAGGCCCGCATCCGCGACGCCGACGCCATCGGCGTTGGCGGCGGCCGATATGTCGCCCATGATCCAGTTGGCGACCGCTTTGGCGTCGCGCTTGGCGGCGCCGTGCGCGACGACGTCCTCGAAGAACGCCGCCGTCTCGCGTTCGGCGGACAGAATGGCGGCGTCATAGGCGGAAAGCCCGAAATCCCGCATGAAGCGGGCTTTTTTCGCGTCGGGCAATTCGGGCAGTTGCGCTCTCAGCCCTTCGACGAACGCGTCGTCGAACTCCAGCGGCAACAGATCGGGATCGGGGAAATAGCGGTAGTCGTGCGCTTCCTCCTTGGAACGCATCGAGCGCGTCTCGCCTTTCGCGGCATCGTAGAGCCGCGTCTCCTGCTCGATGACGCCGCCGTCCTCGATGATCGCGATCTGACGGCGCGCCTCCACATCGATCGCCTGCCCGATGAAGCGAATCGAATTGACGTTCTTGATCTCGCAACGCGTGCCCAACGGCTGTCCGGGCTTGCGTACGGAAACGTTGACGTCGGCGCGAAGGTTCCCCTTCTCCATGTCGCCGTCGCAGGAGCCGATGTAGCGCAGGATCGTGCGTAGCTTCGTCACATAGGCCTTGGCTTCGTCGGCCGAGCGCATATCGGGCTTGGAGACGATTTCCATCAGCGCCACGCCCGACCGGTTGAGGTCGACGAGGCTCATCGTCGGCGACTGGTCGTGCAGCGATTTGCCGGCGTCCTGTTCGAGATGCAGCCGCTCGACGCCGACCTTGATCGAACGTTCGGGGGTGAGATCGACCTGGATCTCGCCCTCGCCGACGATCGGGCTTTTGTATTGCGAGATCTGATAGCCCTGCGGAAGGTCGGGATAGAAGTAGTTCTTGCGGTCGAACGTCGAGCGCTTGTTGATTTGCGCCTTCAGGCCGAGGCCGGTGCGCACGGCCTGGCGCACGCATTCCACATTGATGACCGGCAGCATCCCCGGCATCGCCGCGTCGACCAGCGACACATGCGAGTTCGGCGCGGCGCCGAAGCCGGTGGAGGCGCCGGAGAACAGCTTGGCCTTGGAGGTCACCTGCGCGTGGACTTCGAGGCCGACGACGACCTCCCACTCGCCGGTGGCGCCTTTGATGAGGTTGGATGCGGTCATGCGTCCCTCGTTCGTTGTCAGCAGGCAAGGGCGCGACAATTGCCGCTTTCGGCGTAAGCGAGCAACTGCCGGTCACGGGTCACGATGCGATAGCCAAATTCGCGAGCCGTAGCGGCGATGATCCTGTCGGCAGGATCGTTTGGCGTCACACCCGGCAGATACGACGACGCGATCAGGAGGGTGGTCGGCATATCGGCGAGCCGGACGCCCGGCATATCCAGAATGTACTCAAACCACTTCTCCGCGGACATTTGCAGACGGATTCGTCCGCGCGCCGCAAGCATGCCGATCTCCCAGGCGGATATCGGCGAGACATAGATGGGTTCGTCGGATTGGAGCGCGCGCGATAGCGCGTCGCGCGCAGCTCGCGAGATAGGGTCGTCGTTGGCGACCCAGATCACGGCGCATGTGTCAAGCAGCAGACGAGCGTTCATCGTCGAGTCGCGTTGCCCAATCCGGATCCGCAGGCTCGGTGAGATCGCCCGTCACGACGACCGTTCCTTTGAGGCACCCGAACAACGCAAGCTTGTCGGTAGCCTTGGCGCCCACGGGAACGCCGGACACAGCGCCGGCCGGAGCGACGCGGCGAAAGACAAGCTTGCGCGCGTTGAGATCGACCTGCTCGCTTTCATAGCCCGCCGCCAGCCAAGCTTTGGTCATCACGTTGTTCAAGGGATTGTTGCTCCACCAGGCGCGATGCGCGGCGGCCGAAGGCGGAAGCTTGGACCCGATGACGCGTTCGATCTCCGCGAAACTCATGCGAACAAAAGCCACGCCCTGCGCGCGAAGGAAGGTTGTCAGAGGCTCGTACTTCACGAGCGAAACTCCTCTAGTGTTGTCAGAGCCACACACTAACACACACTAGAGATGAACTCAACACTTGCGTTGCGCTCCCGGCTGCGGCCGCCAGGACGAGTCCGCGCTAGGCCCACCACGCCTCCGGCGCCGTAGCTTCGGCGCCGCCTGCTCGATCGCCGCGCCGAGCGTGAACAGCGTCTCCTCGTCGAACGGCCGGCCGATCAACTGCAAGCCGAGCGGCAGGCCCGCCGCTGACAGCCCCGCCGGCGCGACGAGGCCGGGCAGACCCGCCATGTTGACCGTCACCGTGAACACGTCGTTGAGATACATCTCGACGGGATCGGCCGAGCCCTTCTCGCCGATGCCGAACGCCGCCGAGGGCGTGGCGGGCGTCAGGATCGCGTCGACGCCGTCGGCGAACACCGTCTCGAAGTCGCGCTTGATCAGCGTGCGGATTTTTTGCGCGCGCACGTAATAGGCGTCGTAATAGCCGGCCGACAGCACGTAGGTTCCGATCATCAGCCGCCGGCGCACCTCCGCGCCAAATCCCTTGGCGCGGGTCTTCTCGTAGAGGTCGATGATGTCGCCGCCGCCCTCGCGCAGGCCGTAGCGAACGCCGTCGTAGCGCGCGAGATTGCTCGAGGCCTCCGCCGGCGCGACGATGTAATAGGCGGGCAGGGCGTGGCGCGTGTGCGGCAGGGTGACGTCGACGATTTTCGCGCCCGCCGCCTTCAACCATTCGCGCGCCCTGGCGCCACAAAGCCTCGATCTCGGCGGGCATGCCGTCGAGCCGGTATTCCCTGGGAATGCCGATGGTCATGCCCTTCACCGAGCGCCCGACCGCCGCCTCGTAGTCGGGCACGGGCGCGTCGTAGCAGGTGGAGTCCTTGGGGTCGTGGCCCGCCATCGAGCGTCAGCATGATCGCAGCGTCGCGCACGTCGCGCGCGATCGGCCCCGCCTGATCGAGCGAGGACGCGAACGCGACCATGCCGTAGCGCGAGCAGCGCCCATAGGTCGGCTTGATTCCGACGGTGCCGGTGAACGCGGCGGGCTGGCGGATCGAGCCGCCGGTGTCGCTGGCGGTCGCCGCCAGGCAAAGCCGCGCGGCGACCGCCGAGGCCGAGCCGCCGGAGGAGCCGCCGGGCGTCAGCAGGCCGCGCTTGTCGCCGCTCGAGCGCCGCGCGCGCCTGCTCGGCGCTCCAGTTCGGCGGCAGCCAGGGCGAGGCGACGGGGCCGTAGTAGGAGGTTTCGTTGGACGAGCCCATCGCGAACTCGTCCATGTTGAGTCTTGCCGAGCATCACCGCGCCGTCGCGCCAGAGATGCGCGGTGACGGTCGATTCGTAGGTCGGCAAGAACCTATCGAGGATGTGGCTGCACGCCTGCGTGTGCACGCCCTCGGTCGCGTAGAGGTCCTTGATCCCGAGCGGCAGGCCTTCGAGCGGGCCCGCCTCGCCTTTGGCGAGGCGGGCGTCGCTCGCCTCCGCCATCTGCAGCGCGCGCTCGGCGGTGACGGCGACAAAGGCGTTGAGGCCCTTCGCCTTGTCGATCGCTTTCGAGATAGGCGCGGGTCAGTTCGACGCTGGAAAGGGACTTGGAGCTGAGCGCGTCGCGCGCTTCGGCCAGAGTCAGAGCGGTCGGATCGGTCAACGGGTCCGTCCTATTCGATGACTTTGGGCACAAGGAAAATATCCGCCCTCGGTCAGCGGCGCATTGGCGAGCACCTTTGGCGCAATCTCGCCGTCGGTCACGACGTCCTCGCGCATCGGCAATTTCATCGGGATCACCGAGGTCATCGGTTCGACGCCTTCGACGTCGACGCTCGAAGCTCCTCGACGAACGACAGAATCGCGTTGATCTCGCCCTGCAGATGCGGGATCTCGTGCTCGTCTACGGCGATGCGCGCAAGCCGCGCGATGCGGCGCACCGTGGCCTGATCCACGGACATGGTCTCTCCCGTCTCTGATGAGATGCGGCGGGTCTATTAACCCGCGCCGAGCCCGGAGGCAACGCGGGCGCGCGCGAGCGTCGCCGCGAGATCGCCGGAGGCGTCGACGGCGCGCCAACCCGCTTCGATCAAGGGTTCCGCGCGTTGGCCGCGCGCCACGTCGGCGTCGGCGTCGGAGGCGTCGCGGCGCCGCGCGGCGACGCGTTGGAGCCGGGCGTCGAGCGGCGCCTCCAACCAGAGGCCGACGAAGGGAACGCCCACCTCGTTCGCCAGCTCCGCGGATTGCATCCGTTCGCCGCCGTGCGCATGCGTGGCGTCGAGCAGCGCAGCGGCGCCGGCTTGCAACGCGGATCGCGCTTTGGCGAACAGCCGCGCGTAAGTCTCGGCGTTGGCGGCGGCGCTATAGGCTTGCGGGGACAACTGGGTCTCCTCCTCGACGCCGAACATGGCTTTGCGCTCGACGTCGCTGCGCAGCCAAACGGCGCCGGGCGCCATGCCGATCTCAGGGGCCAGCGCGGCGGCGAGCGCGCTCTTGCCGGAGCCGGACAAGCCGCCGACGGCGACCAGACGCGCCGGCGCCGGCCTCAGGAAGCGCAGCGCGAAATCGAAATAGCGCTGCGCCGCTTGCGGCGCGGCGACGACGACCTTGGCGCGGATCGCCGCGCGCAAACTGAGAAACAGCGGCAGCAGGCCAAGCGCGGCGTATGTTTCCGCCGCTTCGCGCGCGAGATAGGCGCTGAGCAGCAGGTTCGCGTGCCCTTTGAGATCGCGCTCCCAGAGATCCATCACGGCGAAGGCGAGATCATAGATCACGTCGCCGGTGGCGACGGCGTCATCGAATTCGATGGCGTCGAACGGCGTTGGCTGGCCGTCGATCAGCGCGAGATTTCCGAGATGCAGATCGCCGTGGCAGCGCCGGATGAATCCGCGGGCGCCGCGCTCTCTCAACAATGGCGTCGCGCGCTCGAGCGCCGCGTGGGAACGCGCGGTCAACTCCGCTGACGCCTTCGCGGGGAACAACTCCGGCCGTTCCGCGAACGCCTGCGCGTTCTGTTCGAGCCACCGCCGCATGGCCGAGATCGCCGGTTCGGCCGGGCGCGCGGGGGCTTCCGCGTGCAGAGCGTGGATCGTTCGCGCGAGCGCGCTCACTATCTCCCGCGTGAGTTCGCCGCGCGCGGCGACTTTGTCGAGCGTCGCGTTTTCGTCGAAGCGGCGCATGCGCGTCGCCCATTCGACGATCTCGCCGTCGCCTTCAAAACCGTAGCCGTCGCGGGTTCTGCGGATCGGCGCCGAGTCTATATATATGTGTGGAGCGTGCGGACGGTTGATCGCGATTTCGGTTTCCGCCGCTGCGCGGCGCTTCTCCAATGTCGAGTAATCGAGGAAGGGCAGGCGGATCGCGCGGCGGATTTTAAGCGCGACGTCGTCTTTGAGCAGAACGATCGCGCCTTGCGTGTCGATGCGCCGCGCGCCCTCGGCCAGATGCGCGATGATGGCGGCCTGCGGGTCTTCCGACGGGCTCGGCATGGAACCTCTGGCGTGCGGCGCGCTCAGTGCGCGACGAGGCCGAAACTATAGAGCAGGGCGCCGACGGCCGCGCAAACGCCGAGCGTCGTCAACGCGCCGGCGCGCAAACCGAACAGCGCAAACCCGGCGCCGAGCGCGAGGACGAGCGCGAATGGGTCGGCGCTGGCGAAAGACGGCGCGTCGAATTTGAGGCCCCAGGCGCGAATCGGAACGACTTCACGAAACAGCGTGTGGACCGCGAACCAGACGGCAAGATTGAGGATCACGCCGACTACGACCGCCGTGATCGCCGACAGTGCGCCGGTCAGCGCCTTGTTGTCGCGCAAAGCTTCGATGAACGGGGCGCCGGCGAAGATCCACAGGAAGCAGGGCGCAAAGGTGACCCAGGTCGCCAACAATCCGCCGAGCGTCGCGGCAAGGAGCGGCGCCAAGGCGCCGCTGGAATGAAACGCGGCGAGGAAGCCGACGAATTGCACCACCATGATGAGCGGCCCCGGCGTCGTCTCCGCCATTCCCAGACCGTCGAGCATCTCACGCGGCGTCAACCAGCCGTAGTGTTGCACCGCCTGTTGCGCGACATAGGCGAGCACGGCGTAGGCGCCGCCGAACGTCACCAGCGCCATTTCCGAGAAGAAAATCGCGATGCGGGTGAAGACATGCGCGGGGCCGAGCGTGACGAGCAGCAGCGCCGTCGGCGCGAGCCACAGCGGCGCCCAGATGGCGACGGCGCGGCCGAATTGCCGCCAGGAGGCGCGCGCGTGGTCCGGCGTCGCTTCGCCGAGCCGGCTTTGCGCGACATTCGGCTGCGACCCGCCGCCGCTGGAGAAAGCCGCAAGCCCGGCGCGTCCGCCGAGATAGCCGATCGCTCCGGCGACGACGATGATCAAGCGGAAACGGCAGGCCGAAAAAGAACAGCGCGACAAACCCGGCCGCCGCGAAGGCTTGCAGCACGCGGTTCTTCAATGCGCGCTTGCCGACCCGCTGGACCGCCTGCGCCACGATCGCCAGCACCGCCGCTTTCAGCCCGAAGAACAGTCCGGCGACTATGCCGACATGGCCGAACAGCACATAGATATAGCTCAGACCCATGATGGCGACGGCGCCGGGCAGGATGAACAATCCGCCCGCCATCACGCCGCCGGCGGCGCCGTGCATCAACCAGCCGATATAGGTGGCGAGCTGCTGCGCCTCGGGGCCGGGCAGCAACATGCAGTAATTGAGCGCGTGCAGAAAACGCGCGTCGGAGATCCAGCGTTTTTCCTCGACGAGGATGCGGTGCATCACCGCGATCTGCCCCGCCGGGCCGCCGAACGACAGCGCCGCGACCCGCAGCCACACGAAGAAGGCGTCGCGGAAGGGGACGCCGTGGGCGGCGGCGCGGCCGATCGCTGGCGTTGAGCCTAATCCCTCGCCCGAAGAGTTGGCGCGGCGCGTGGGCTAGGCCGCCACGGTCTTGCGGATGGGCAACGCTATAGTTTCTAGCTGCGAAAGGTCGAAGCGGCGGGATGCGTGTTCGAGATCGAACCCGACGACTTCGCCGCCTGCGTCGATGTCGACGTTGAGCCCGTCCACGATCTCGCGCGTCTCCACGCCCGGCGCGTCCTTGAGTTCGATGTAGAGGCTGTCGGTGTCGGGATAATAGTGAAGCTTCATAGCGGGCGCATCCCGAAATCACGGTCGAAAAAGGCGTTATGGACAGTTTCGCCGTCGGCTAATGTAACGACTCTCAGGTATCTTGTCTTGCCATCGCGCGGATCGACAACGGCGCCCCAGAATCTCACGCGCCCATCGTCTTGAATTTTCCGCGCCATCGGCGCAGCCAGAATGGGTTTGATCCAGCTCCGTAAGAGGTAGGGACGTTTGCGGAGAACCTGCTCTTCAAAATATCTCGTTGTGTTCAGTCCTGCGCCGTCGCCGCTCGCCTGCGGCGCCGTCACTTCTTCTTCGGCATATACAAATCCGTCAGCGTCCCCGCGAACGCCTCCGCCGACATCGCAAAGGTCTCCGACAGCGTCGGGTGCGGATGGATCGTCAGGCCGATGTCCTCGGCGTCGCAGCCCATCTCGATCGCGAGCGCGGCTTCCGAGATGAGATCGCCGGCGTTGGGGCCGACGATCGCGCAGCCGATCAGCCGGCCGCTTGCCTCGTCCCACAGCGTCTTGGTCTGGCCCTCGTCGCGCCCGAGCGACAGCGAGCGACCGCTCGCCGCCCACGGGAAAACCGCCTTGCCGTATTTGATCCCCTTCGCCTTCGCCTCCGTCTCGGTGACGCCGACCCAGGCGACTTCGGGATCGGTGTAGGCGACGGAGGGAATGCATTTGGCGTCGAAGGCGGTCTTGTGGCCGCTCGCCACTTCCGCCGCCACCTTGCCCTCGTGCGTCGCCTTGTGCGCGAGCATCGGCTGGCCGACGATGTCGCCGATGGCGAAGATGTGGCTGACATTGGTGCGCATCTGTTTGTCGACGGCGATGAAGCCGCGCTCGTCGACATTGACCCCCGCGGCCTCGGCGCCGATCCCCTTGCCGTTCGGGCGGCGCCCGACCGAAACCAGCATCGCGTCGAAGTCGCCTTCGCCGGCCCCCGCTTCGCTTTCCCAGCTCACATGCAGCGAGTCCGGCCGCGCCTCGACCTTGGTGACCTTGGTCTTCAGCATGATTTTCGCGTAGCGCTTCTCCACGCGCTTGGCGAAGGGGGCGACGATGTCGCGGTCGGCGCCCGGCATCAGTTGATCCATCATCTCGATGACGGTGATCTCGGACCCCAGCGCATCGTAGACGGTCGCCATTTCGAGCCCGATGATGCCGCCGCCGAGCACCAGCATGCGCTTGGGCGTGAAACCCAGGTCGAGCGCGCCGGTCGAGTCCCAGATGCGCGGGTCGCTGGGGATGAAGCCGGGCGCGACGGGCTCCGAGCCGGCGGCGATGATCGCCTTGGCGAACCGCACCACGCGGCGGCCCTCGGCGGTTTCGACGGCGAGCGTGTTGGCGGAGGTGAATTTCGCTTCGCCGGTGACGACGGTCACCTTGCGCTGCTTGGCGAGCCCGGTGAGGCCGCCGGTCAGCCGCTTGACCACGCCGTCCTTGAAGCCGCGCAGCTTGTCGAGATCGAACGAAGGCGCCCCGAACGTGACGCCATGCGCGCCCATATGCGCGGCCTCGTCGATCACCTTGGCGACATGCAGCAGCGCCTTCGAGGGAATGCAGCCGACGTTGAGGCAGACGCCGCCGAGCGTCGGGCGGCGCTCGACCAGCACGACCTGCTGGCCGAGATCGGCGGCGCGGAAAGCGGCGGTGTAGCCGCCGGGGCCGGCGCCGAGCACCAGCACGTCGCATTCGAGGTCGGTCTTCTCAGCCGGCGCGTTCGGCGTCTCGGCGGGCGCGGCAGGCTTCTCGGCGGGCGCCGCCGCTCCGCCGCTTGCATAGGTCGCCAGCAGATCGCCCTGGCTCACCTTGTCGCCGACCTTGACCTTGACCTCGCCGATCACGCCGGCCTCCGGCGCCGGCACTTCGAGCGTCGACTTGTCGCTCTCCAGCATCAGCAGCGGCTCGTCCTTGGCCACGCTCTGGCCGGGTTTGACGGCGATCTCAATGATCGGCACGTTCTTGAAGTCGCCGATGTCGGGCAGCCGGATTTCGCTCGCCATAAACGCACCGTTGTCAGATAGAGGGTCAGAGCAGGACGCGCCGCATGTCCTCGGCGACGCCGCAGAGATGGCGCATGAAACGCGCCGCCGCCGCGCCGTCGATCACGCGGTGATCGTAGCTGAGACAGAGCGGCAGCATCAGACGCGGAACGAACGCCTTGCCGTCCCACACCGGCGCCATCTTGGAGCGTACGACGCCGAGTATCGCCACTTCCGGCGCATTGACGATCGGCGTGAACTTCGTGCCGCCGATGCCGCCGAGCGAGGAGATCGTGAAGGTCGCGCCCTGCATTTCTGCGGGGCTCAGCTTGCCGTCGCGCGCCTTGGCCGACAGCGCGCCGAGTTCGCGCGAAAGCTCGACAATTCCCTTCTTGTCGACATCCTTGACGACCGCGACGACGAGGCCGTCGGGCGTGTCGACCGCGACGCCGATGTTCCAGTAAAGGCGGTGGATCAGCGCGTCCTTGGCCGGCGACAGCGCCGAGTTGAACGTCGGATATGTTTTCAGCGTCGCCACACTCGCCTTCATCAGCAGCGGCAGCAGCGAGACGCGATAAGGCGCCTTCTTGTCGGCCTTGGCGGCGTCGTCGAGCGACTTGCGGAACGCCTCCAGCTCCGTGACGTCGGCTTCGTCGGTATGCGTGACATGGGGGATGTTGACCCACGAGGCGTGCAGCCGCGGGCCGGAAATCTTCTTGATGCGCGAGAGCGGCTTCGTCTCGATCGGACCGAATTTGGCGAAATCGACGGTCGGGATTTCCGGCAAGCCGGCGCCGCCGCGAACCGCGCCGCCGCCGACGCTGTCGCCGCCGAGCGTCGCCTTCAGATCGTCCTTGGTGATGAGGCCTTTTTCGCCGGTGCCGGAAACTTTTGTGAGATCGACGCCGAGTTCGCGCGCGAGCCTCCGCACCGAGGGGCCGGCATGGACGCCGGAGAAATCCGACAGCGGCGCTTGCGCCTGCGGCGCCGGCGGTTTGGCGGCGCCGCTCGCCGCCGGTTCGCGCGCCTCCGCGGGTTCGGCTTTCACCGCGGACTCGGGCTTGGCGGCGGGCGCGCCTTGCGTCGTCAGTGTCAGGATGACCGTACCTTGGCTCACCTTGTCGCCGACCTTAACGCGCAAGTCTCCAACCACGCCGTCCGCCGGCGCAGGCACGTCCATCGAGGCCTTGTCGGATTCCAGCGTCATCAACGGCTGCTCGGCCTTCACCGCATCGCCGGGCTTGACCAGGATCTCGATCACCGGCACGTCGTGGAAATCGCCGATGTCGGGCACTTTCACTTCGGTGGCGGCGCCGGCGGCGGGCGCCGCCGGCGCCGCCGGCTTGGCCGTGCTTTCCGCCTTCGCGGCCGGCGCGGCGCTGTCCTCCAGCGTCAGGAGCGGCGAACCCATCGATACCTTGTCGCCGATCTTGGCCAAAACCTCCTTGACGATTCCGGCGGCTGGCGAGGGCACGTCCATCGCGGCCTTGTCGGATTCCAGCGTCATCAAGGATTGCTCGGCCGTCACGGAATCGCCGGGCTTGACCAGGATCTCGATGATCGGCACGTCATGGAAATCGCCGATGTCGGGAACAGCAATACGGTCGCTCGCCAGAATATTGCTGGTGTGATGTTATCTCTATTTCCTGGCTCGCAAGGGCCTCTTCAAGCAGCGGGCGTTCGGTCCGCCGCAGCCTCAATACCGCGCTGATTGACCAGGACGGCGTCGGCAAGGAAGGCATCGTGGCCATCCTCAAGCACCTTCAGGACGGTCGGGCTGTGCTCGTCTTTCCCGAGGGCAGCCGCAGCGACACGGGCCAGCTCGACGCGCTGCGGCCCGGCATTCATCTGCTCATCAATGGGTGCAGCCGCCGATTGTGCCCGTCGGCCTGGCCGGGGCGTTCGAGGCCTGGTCGCGCTATTCGCTGCTGCCGGCCGGCGCCTGTTCCTGCCGCCGGGCAAGGTACGCTGGCGTATCCGTCGGCAAGCCGATCGACTCACGCCGTTACACGAAGATGCCGCGCGAGAAGGTGCTGGCGGAGCTTTCCGAGGCCATTCAGTGCGAGATGGAGAAGGCGGAGCAGTTGCGGCGGAAATGAGGCCCGTCAGCGCCCTTCAAAATAGCCGAGCACTTCCAGGCGATAATTCGTGACGTGAAAGCCCCGCCGCTCAAGCTCAGCGACGAGGTTCGGATCGAGCTTGTCGAGCAACTCGGCGTCGAACGCCGTTGGCACGTCATGCAGGCGCCGCTCTTGAGGCAGCGAAAGTGATAGTGGTCCTCGCGCCGGCAGTCGTAGCGGGCCGGACCGTGCTCGCCGACGACGCGGTTGATGAGGCGGGCATCGACGAGAGCGTCGAGGGCCTTGTAGACGGTGGCCAGGCTGATGTGCGGGATGCAGCTTCTGGACGGCGAGATAGACTTCCTCAGCCGTGGGATGGGCGTGCGAGCCGCAGAGGTAATCGTAGACGGCGGCTCGCTGGCGAGTGAAGCGCAGCAGCCTGCTTTTTCCAGGGCTTCACGCACCGCGATTCGGCCTGCGCAACCGGGAACAGGAGGAAGATACGTCGCGTCCATAGCTCTGGTAATTGTATGGACATGGACCGGTGCGGACAGAGGCGGGGCCAACGAAAATGGCGCGGCCGGGACGGTTCAACGCGCGAACACGCAAGGATATGTGGATGGCAAGATACAAGCCCGAAGCGCCAGCGAGGGAGCTATCCCTCGCTGGCGTTTCGGGCATGTTGGGGGCGGTTCAGTTGCAACTTACGCCGGCGGCGTCTCGCTCTTCGGCGCCTCGGCCGGTTGCTCGACCTTCGGTGCCGGCGTCTCCGTCACGCGCGGTGCCGGAGCGGGCGCGGCGGCCGGCTTGCGGCGCTGCACCTTCGTCTCGCCGGCCTTGAGCAATTCGAGGAACGCCGTGTGGCCGGCGTCGCCGAGGCGGCGCTCGTGGCGCTTGATGATGCGCGTGTAGCCGCCGGGCCGGTCGGCGAAGCGCGGCGCGATCTCCGTGAACAGTTTCTGCACCACGGTGTCGCCGGTCGGCTCCTCGTCTTTGTGGCCGTCCTTCTCGACGACGTGGTACAGATCGGCCTTGCCACCGAGCCCAGACGGCGAGGACCAGCCGCCGAGCGTGCAGCGTGTTCTTCTTGGCCAGGGTGATGAGCTTCTCGACGAACCGCCGCACTTCCTTGGCCTTCGCGACCGTGGTCATGATGCGCTCGTTCTCGATCAGCGCGGGTCAGGTTACGCATCAGCGCCAGGCGATGCGTGGCGTTGCGTCCCAGTTGTCGGCCAGCTTTTCGGTGTCTCATAGCAGGGATCCATTGTTAGTGCCAGTTGTCGGTTGCCAGTTGTCAAAGACCGGAAACCAACAGGTCTTGGACAACTGGCAACCGACAACTGGCAACTGGCTCGTTCATCGTCGCAAGGAAGCCGGCAGCTTCATCCCCAGGTGCAGGCCGCGCTCGACGAGCTTGGTCTTGACCTCCTTGAGGCGTGGTTTCGCCGAAGTTGCGGACCTCCAGCAGTTCCTCGTCGGTGCGGATCACCAGGTCGCGGACCGTCGTGATGCCTTCCGATTCCAGGCAGTTCGTCGCCCGCACCGACAGTTCCAGTTCGGCCAGGCTCATGTTCAGTTTGCGTTCCAGCTCGTGATCGACCGGCTCGCCGCTCGCCGAGACCGGCTCGGGCCGATCGTCCTCGATCGGCATCTCCGGCCCTGGCTCGGCGTACTGGATGAACGGGTTGAGGTGCTTGCGCAGGATCTTGGCCCCTTCGACCAGGGCCATCTGCGGGCGTCACGGTGCCGTTGGTCCAGATTTCCATCACCAGCTTGTCGTAGTTCGTGCGCTGACCGACGCGGGTGTCCTCGATCTCGTACTTGACGCGGACCACCGGCGAGAAGCTGCGAATCGACCGGAATGACGCCGATCTCGCGTTCCTTGCCGGACGTTCTCCTCGGCGGTGCGATAGCCGCGGCCGTTCTCGACCGTCATCTCGACGACGAAGGGCACGTCATCGGTCAGGGTGGCGATGATGTGCTCGGGGTTGATGATCTGCACGGCCTCGTCGGCGATGATGTCTGGCGCCCGTGACCACGCCGCGCTCGTGGCGGTCGATGCGGATGGTCTGCGGCTGCTCGCTGGTGTTCTTGACCACCAGGCTCTTGATGTTGAGGATGATGTCCGTCACGTCCTCGACGACGCCGGGGATGGTGCTGATTTCGTGCTGCACGCCCTGGATCTTGACGCGCGTGACGGCGCTGCCCTCCAGGCTGGAGAGCAGGATGCGGCGCAGGCTGTTGCCGACCGTGACGCCGAAGCCGCGTTCGAACGGCTCGGCGGTGAACTTGCCGTAGGTGTCGGTCAGCGTGCTGCGGTCGCTGACGACCCGGTTGGGCAATTCCAGACCACGCCATCGAATACGCATGGGCAATGCCTCCATGAAAGACAGAGTCGGGTGTCAGGACGCAGAGCCCGGAGTCGCTCGCGGCCGCGCTGATCCGACCTGACCGGCTGACTCTTAGCGCGAGCAGAACTCGATGATGAGCTGTTCGCGGATGTCCTTGATGCGCGGATCGACGTCGCCGCGGTTGGGCATGCGCGATGCATCTTGCCCTCGGGCGGCTCGTGCCGGTCGCGTTCCAGATAATCCGGCACCGGCGGCGGACTGTCCTGCAGGCCAGCTTGACCAGCTGGATGCTGCGCGGCCTATTCTTGACCGTACCGTGTCGCCGGCCTTGACGCAGCAGGCTCGGAATGTTGCACGCCTTGCCATTCGAGCATGGACGTGGCCGTGCGACACCATCTGCCGAGCGCCGGCGCGGCTCGGCGCGAAGCCGAGACGATGCACGACGTTGTCGAGCCGGCGCTCCAGGATGCTCAGGAGCACCTCGCCGGTGTTCTCCGGTCGAGCGCGACGCCAACTCGAAGTAGCGGCGGAACTGGCGTTCGAAAACGCCGTAGAAGCGTTTGAGCTTCTGCTTCTCGCGCAGGCGGATGCCGTATTCGCTCGGCTTGCCGCGGCGGACGTGCATGCCGGGCGGCTGTTGCGGCGCTCGATGGCGCACTTCGGGGCTGTCGCAGCGCGTTCCCTTGAGGAAGAGCTTGATGCCTTCGCGGCGGCACAGTTTGCAAACAGAGTCGATGTGGCGTCCCATAGTCGTCAGATTCGGATGTCCAGATTGAAGTGCAGCGAAGATGTGACAGCTCCACCTCGGGTCTGCAACCTTAATCGCATGGACAGTCTTTACTTACACGCGGCGTTTCTTGGGTGGCCGGCAACCGTTGTGCGGCAGCGGCGTCACGTCTTCGATGGCCTTGACGGACAGGCCGGCGGCCTGCAGCGCGGTGATGGCCGATTCGCGGCCGGAGCCAGGCCCCTTGACCCGCACCTCGACCTCCTTGAGGCCGAACTTGGAGGCCCGCTCGGCGGCAAGTCTCGGCGGCCCGCTGGGCGGCGAACGGCGTGCTCTTGCGGCTGCCCTTGAAGCCGACCGTGCCGGCCGAGGCGCAACAGAGCGTGTCGCCGTTGGGGTCGGTGATCGTGACGATCGTGTTGTTGAACGTCGCCTTGATGTGCGACGCCGCGCGTCGTTCCGCCGCCGCCTTGCGTTTCTTGGTCTTCGCCACAGGATGAGTCCTCACTCACGTCGGAGCCCGAAGCGTAAGCGAGGGTTTGACTGCAACCCTCGCTTACGCTTCGGGCTCGGAAAAGCACTTTTG
>CAWIEP010000036.1:0-146962 GCA_963835115.1 uncultured Pseudomonadota bacterium | reverse complement strand
GACTGTACCAGAAATAATCGCGCGAACGCCGGCGCAGCGTCGCCGGCTCGACGCTGAGCGGCACGTCGCCGAGGTCCTCGATCAGCGCGGCGACATCCGCGTCGTTCATCGCGGCGTCTCGACCTCGCCGTGCGATTTGAGCAGCGCCATGAGCCGGTTGCGCATGATCATGCCGGGCCGGTCGGAGGGCATGTGCATCTCGATCTTGCGGCTCATGTCGACGATGGCGTCGGGGCTGGTCGACTCCAGAATGTCCCGGTCCTCCTCAATGATCGCCTTGTCCCAGGCGATCAGCTCCGGCCGTCGAACAATCTTCCTCGCTGTCGTTGCGATAAAGAATCTGCACGAGCTGGATCGCGCCGTCGTCGATCGGCGTCGCGCAATTGAAGATGACGTGCCGCAGGCCCGAGGGATAGGTCATATCCATTGTGCGGCAGAACGGCAGATACCAGTGATTGCGCATGATGCGCTTGGTGGTCGGCTCGCTCGTGCCGGTGATGCGCGCGGCGTTCGGCGGATTGCGAACGACGACGATGGTCTCGGCGACGAAGCCGTAATCCGTCTCGGTGATCTCGTATTTTTCGGGCTTGGGCTGGTTGATGTCGCCGAACGTGCCCTTGTGGACGAAGGCGAAATGCGCGTTGTCGAAGGAATTTTCCATCAGCCGCAGCGACGAAGTGTTCCAGCGGTCGTAGAACTGATGGATGCGGCGGAACGCCGGATCGTCCTCGTAGGTCAGCTCCGGAATGTCGGCCAGGGGCTCGTCCAGGCAGACCCAGACATAGCCGTAGCGCTGCTTGGCGCGAAACGCTTTCGCGCGCGCGTCGGGGACGGTCTGCTCGAACGGAAATTGCGGGATCATCACGAGCTTGCCGTCGCGGTCATACTCCCAGCCGTGATAGCCGCAGACGATGTTGCCGTCGTGGATCCAGCCTTTCGAGAGTTTGGCCGTGCGATGGCAGCAGCGGTCTTCGAGCGCGGCCGGCAGGCCGTCCTTGTCCAGAAACAGCGCAAGCTCCTGGCCCAGCAGTTTGAACGGCTTCGGCCCGTCTTTCAGCCCCTCCACGGGAACGGTTGCGTACCAGTACCGGCGCAGCGTCGGCTGTCGGGTGTTCAACATGCAAAATCCCTCTCGTGGGAGCAATTCGCGGCGACGCAACTTACGCGCCACCGCCCCTGACGCGCGCGAGCCGCGACCGCCAGCGTGCAGTCGGACGCAACGCCGCGCGCTCGGCCAGAAGCGCGCGCGCCAGGCGACGCTCCCCCGCCCGCTCGGCGGCCGTGATGAGCGTGAGATCGACGATATCGCGCTGCGCATGGCTGCCGCCGATCCGCCAGACGTCGTAGCGCAGCGGCAGGAGGCGCTCGATCGCCTCGGCGTAGTTTTGCTGCGCGAATTCCAGCATGGCGCCGATAAGCGGGCGGCCGACGCTAGCCATCACGGCGGCGTTGTCGCCTTCGCCTTCGCGCGCATAGGCGTCGAGCGAATTCTGGAACATCGCGGCGAGCGTCGGGTCGCCGCCTGCGGCCAACGCCAGATGCAGATCGTTGAAGGCGAGCACATGATCGTGGAGATGCGCCGACCAATATTTGCGCACGGGCGCCCAGCGCGCGCCGACGTCGACGCCTTCAAGCTCCAGCCGCCACAACAGCGCGGCGGCGTCTATCCGGTCGAGCGCGGCGTCGTCCTTGAGTTTGGGCAGCATATGCCGGTCGAAGCCGTCGAGGACCTCATCGAAGCGGCCGAGTTCGATCAAAAAGAGCGCGAGATGCCAGCCGTTGTGGCCCGTCATGAAATGCGCATCGCGCCAGCCCGGCCGCGAATCCGTCAGGAAGGCGACGCCGTCCTCGGGCCGCGCGGTCATCTCGAACACATGCGCCAGCGCGTGCGCGGCCCAGGCGTCGGCGGGGTTGCGCGCCAGCGCCTCGCGCGCAAATTTCTCGGCAGTCGTATAGTCGCCCGTCTCCTCCAGGCCAAAGGCGCGCAAGCCCATGACGAAACTGGTCAGCGGATCGTCGTCGCGCCATTCCGACGACACGCGCGCTGCGGAATCGCGCATGGCGGTCGAAGCGCCGAGGAAAAAATAGGCGTCCTGGGCCAGTCGCAGCGCCAGCGCGTCGGTCGGATGATCGACGAGGATCTCCTCCCAAACGGCGGTCGCGTCGCGCAGGCGGCCCTCGGCCCAGGTCTCCACCGCCTCCAGATGCAGCTTCTCCCGCGCGGTAGCGCGTCGGCTCGCCGCGCGGGCGCTTTTCAGCGCGGCCTTGACCTCGGCGTGATCGGGCCGGAATCCGCCGACAAGAAACAGGGCGGCGATGGCGGTCGCGCCGAGCGCAAAGGCGGGATCGCGCGTGAGCGCCGCCTTGAGCTTGCCGACGGGATCGCCGCCGAGCCCATAGTAGTCGGCCAAGGCCCCCTCGTAGCTCGCGGCGGAGTCGGAGCTTCCCGTCAGATCATGACCTTGCGAGTCGCGCGGCATTCCCGTTCCCCGAACAGGCGGGGAAGGTTACGCGCGTGGCTCGCGCGCGTCCAGGAATGCGGAGCTTAGCTCCCCGGCGCGCGGAACGTCACGCCGAGCTTCGCGGCCGCGTCGACCGTCTCGGGCGCCACGAGCACGATGAGGCGTGCGCTCACGACCCCCGTCTGGTTGACCGTCAGGGAAGCGGCGATGGCGCTTTTTTCGTCGGGGAAATCGCAAATGACATAAGCGTCGACTTCGCCGAAAGCGAAGTAGAACGTCTCCATCTTGCCGCCGACGCTCTCGATCGCCTTGGCCGCGGCGTCGCGCCGCGACGAACCGCCCTCGCGCTTCACGCCCTTGACCGCTTCGGCGCCGTAACGGACCTCGATGAGATATTTGGGCATCGCCTCGCCTCCCCGTCTGCGCATTGACTCGTTCAACGCGCTCGTCACCTTGCCAACAGCGGCGCGCGGCGCCAACCGCACAACCGCCATCGAAGCGCAAAATGGGCCGGCCTGCGCGGGCGTAAAAAGGCTCCCGCGAGAAAGTCTCGGTCCCTGCAACCGCTGGATGGCTCCGCTTCGCTGGCGACGACGAAAGTCAGCGACGCGAGTTGGTCGCTCGTAGACCCCACCTGGTCAGCTCGCCAACGCCGCCACGAAGCACAACGCGGCGAGCGCCGAGATCTCTACAGCCGCCGCGCGGCGATAGAGCGCGAGGGCGCGGCGCAAATATCCGGGATCTTCGCGCGGGGGCTCGCCGAGCGCGGCGATGAGCGCCGTCTCCGCCGGCGCCGTCGGCCGCATCGCAGGCGCGCCGACGGCGCGCCACGCTGCCGCCCGGCCTCCGGCGGCGAGCGCCAGGAACAACGCGCCCGCCCGCGCGGCGGGCGTGATCGTCCAGCCCTCCAAGGTCGCGACGGCGCGGCCAAAGGCGGTGGCGTCACGGCTCTCCCGGCAGGCGCGCCCGGCGATCGTCAAGGCGCGACCGGCAATGACCCCCGGCAGCCCGCCGATCAGGATGAACACGGTGGGGACGGCGACTTCGTCGGCGAACCGCGCCGCGACCGCCGCCGCCGCGCCGCGCACGAGCTTGGGATCGGCCTCGTCCGCGCCCAGCGCCTCGGCGGCGCCAAACGCCTCGTAAGGGCCCTCGGTCTCGTAGACGCTCGCGACGGCGCGCGCGCGGGCGTCGAGGTTTTGGCGGCCGCATAAGGCTGAGGCTAGCAGCGCTGTGACCGCGAAGCCGATTGGGCCACCCGGGAGCGCCACGGCGACGGCGGCGCCGACAATTGTCACAGGCGCCAGATAGAGGACGAGCGCGCCGGGTCCGCTCCACCCCTCGGCGGCCACTTTGACGATCCCCAGCCAGGTCGAGAGCCACTGCGTAGGCGCGCCGATCCGGCGCGCGAGGGCCGCGGGATAGCCGACCGTCACATCGAGGAGGGCCGCGGCGAGCGCAAGCGCGAACGGATAGGCAAAAGACATGAAAGCCCGGGACAGACCGCCTGGCCTTAGCCGAACGCGCGCTCAGAAGCGACGCCAGAGCGCGACGAGCGCGCCATATTCGCTATTCGTATTGCGGCGATAGAGCGTGCCGAAGCCGCCGATCTGCACCGACCATTTGTCGTTGAGCGCGTAAACCAGGCTGAGTTGTCCGGTGTGGCTCTCCCATGCCGAAAACCCCGGCGCTCCCGCCCCATTGGAGATGGTGTTGAACGCCTGAGCCAGGATCTGCGCCCGCGGCGTCCAGGACACGCCGAGGGTCAGATCGGCATGCCATTCGCTGGGGGGGCCGTCGGTGCGAAACCGATAGCCGGCCTCGGCGTTGACGAAGGCGGGGGCGCCAAACAACGTGAGATTGTGTCCGACAAGCGCGCGGGCGTCGACTTCCGGGCCAGTGTCGCCGGCCTGCGCCGGCTTCGCTTCATCGCGGGCGCCTGAAATATATCCGCTGGCCTCCAACGAAAACACCCACGCGTCGTCCGACCACAGCTTTGCTCGCAACCCGGCGCCGGAATAGTCGAAGCCGAAATAGGTGTCCTTCGTCGGCGGGGTCAGCGCGTAGCGAATCACGCCGACATTGCCGATGGCGGTCAAGCCGTTCGTCAATCCGTATTCGATGTAGGTCTGGGAGCCGAACTTGGTCTCGTTCGGCGCCGCCGAGCCGCCATAGGGCGCGCCCGAGCCCGCCCATCCGTACAGGGTTTCGATGACCTGCCCCTGTCCCTGCGGCATCGTCCATGCGCCGGCGATCGCCGCCCTCGGCCCGAGCGTCGCAGCCAACGCCATTGCGCCACCCGAACCCAACGACAGGACCCGGGCTCTCCGGCTCATACTTGCTTCTCGTCTGCGTTGAGTCGGCCAAAAGTTGCAGGTCAGCTGCTTCGGAGAATTTGAATATCTATTTCGCCGTTGCGTCAAGTTGGCGTTTCGCAGCGCCGGCGGGCATAAGCGCCGCGATTCCCATCGAAGGGCCCCCCTTGTCCTCGTCTCGCTTAGGTTCGTCTGTGCTGCCGCTGCCCGTCGCCGGTTCGCCGCCCGTGGAATGGGCGGTGGCTTCGGGCCTCGTCGGCTACGAGCGCGCGGCGGCGGAAATGGAGGCGCGGGCGGAGGCGATCGCTTCTGGAGAGGCGCCCGAGCGAGTCTGGCTCCTCGAACATCCGCCGCTCTATACCGCCGGGGCCAGCGCCAAGCCCGGCGATCTCCTCGACGCGCGATTTCCGGTGCATAAGACGGGACGCGGCGGGCAGTACACCTATCACGGGCCGGGCCAGCGGGTCGCCTATGTGATGCTGGACCTGAAGCGCCGCCAGCCGGATCTGCGCGCCTATGTGACCTCGCTCGAGGCTTGGCTGATCGACGCGCTGGCGGCGTTCGGCGTGCGCGGCGAGACGCGCGAGGACCGGGTCGGCGTATGGGTGGCGCGGCCTGAGAAGCCGGCGGGCGCCGCGGCGCCCCTGCCGAAGACAAGATCGCCGCCATTGGCGTGCGCGTGCGCCGGTGGGCGACATTTCACGGGGTGTCGCTCAACGTCGCGCCCAATCTCTCGCATTTCGAGGGAATCGTGCCCTGCGGGATCTCGGAAGCGGGGCTTGGCGTGACGAGCCTGCGCGATCTCGGGCTCTCGACGACGATGGATGAGTTCGATGCGGCGCTGCGCCGGTCGTTCGAGCGGCGGTTCGGGCCGACAGCGGCGCCGTGAGGGCGCTTGCCGAACACGGCCGAGACGCGCATTCTGCGACCGGGACGGCGAGCGATGAACGCATTACCAAAATTGATGACGATGGACGATTTCCTCCTGTGGGAGGAAAGGCAAGAGCTGCGCTACGAGTACGACGGCGCCGCCATCCGCGCGATGACCGGCGGCACGGTGGCGCATTCTGCGATCCAGTCGAACCTGATTGTTGCATTGGGCGCCGCGCTGCGGGGAAAACCTTGCCGCGTGCATGGCAGCGAATTAAAGGTTCGCACGCAAGCGAGTGTCCGCTATTCCGACGCCATGATCGTCTGCAGCCGCGCCGACCCCAAGGCCACCGTCGCGCCCGAGCCCACCGTCATTTTCGAAATCCTGAGCCCCAGCTCCGCCAGGCTCGACCTCGGCGCGAAGAATGCGGAATATCAGACGCTCGCCGCCCTCCGCCGCTACGTGGTTCTGCATCAGACCCAAGCCGCGGCGGAAATGTTCGTGCGCGGCGAGGATGGCGAGTGGACCTACGCGTTCCTCGACGCTGACGGCGTCCTCGATATGCCTGAAGCCGAAATCTCGGTTCCCCTGGCCGAAATCTACGCCGACGTCGAATGGCCAGCGTGACCGGCGCCCCAATTCGGGACGCGCCGCCCCCGGCGGCGCTAACACCGGCGCAACCTTAAGTCCCTATCCCTAGCGAACGCCCAGCGGCCGTGGCCGCGACGGCGGATCGGGCGGAACTTCGCGGGCTTGAGCGTATGGGTCGTTCGCGTATCGGTTGGGCGGCGTCGATCTTCGCGCCTTGGGGCTTGGGCCTGGGGCTCCTGGTGTCCGCTCGCCGCGCACGCCGATCCCGACCCCGACACCGGCGGCCTCACTCGACCCGCCCGCAGCGCCGGCTTCGACTTGAACCCGCCCGGACCCGCGCAGCTCATCGAGGCGAGCTATGTCGTCGGCGAGCCGGAGGAGCTGGCTTCCGTCCCCGACGAGATCGAGCCTCGCTATGCGCCCAAACGCCTGCACGCCGAAGCTCCGATCATCAACCGCGCTCACAAGGGCGACCCGTTCGTCGCGCTGCGCCCCGGTTTCGAAGCGAAAAATCACGCGAGCAACGAGGGCTTTCCCGCCGACTCCATGAGCCCCGCCGGCGCCGTCTCCGCGGCGGTCCGCTTCGCCTTCAGCGACGGCGCGACGCCGCCGCCGCCGCTCGCCTTCGCGCTCGCCTCGAATTCACCCAGCCCCGGCGACGGAACGCTTCTCGCCGCGCAATCGCTCGCGCCCGTCTCGCTCGGCGGATCGGCTTTCGTCGCCGCCAAAACCGATCTTTCCGACCGGCCGGGCTACGCGACGCTGATCGACCCCCGCGACCGCGCCCGGCAGCTGCGCTGCCTGGCCGAAGCCGTCTATTTCGAGGCGCGCAGCGAGCCGGAGGCGGGACAGGCGGCGGTCGCGCAAGTGGTGCTCAACCGCGTGCGCAGCGGCATCTATCCGACGACCGTGTGCGGCGTCGTCTATCAGGACCGCGAGCATCCGTTCGCCTGCCAGTTCTCCTTCGCCTGCGAGGGCAAATCGCTGCGCGTGGAGGAGCCCGCCTGTTGGACGACGGCGATGCGCATCGCGTCGGGCGTCGCCGCCGGAAAGATTTTCGACGCGAAACTCGCCTCGGCGATCAACTATCACGCCGCCTATGTGCGGCCGTTCTGGGCCTCGACGCTGCAACGGCTCGACCGCATCGGATGGCATGTCTTTTACGCCATGCGGCCGGGCCTCTACTGGGCGCCGGGCGCTCTCAACGGCAATGGCGATCTGCCGCCGGTGATGGCGCAGGCCGGTCCCGGACCGCGAACCCGCTAGACTTGGCGCGATAGCCGCCAAAGCGTATAGACTTCCCAAAACAGATCAGGGAGCCGATATGCCCAAGGGTTACGTCATCTCGCGCGTCGACATCAAAGAGCCGACCGCCTACGCGCGCTACGCCGAAGGCGCCTCGGAGGCGATCCGTCTGCACGGCGGCAAGCCGCTCGCCCGCGGCGGCCGCTCGGAGGCGCTCGAAGGCCACGCGCGCAAGCGCAATGTCATCCTGGAGTTCGAGAGCTACGAAGCGGCGAAACGCTACTACGACTCCGCCGAATATCAGGCCGCCAAAGCCCATCGCGAAGGCGCCGCCGACATGGAGATCGTCCTGGTGGAGGGGGTTTGACATGGCGAAGGGATATTGGATCGCCCATGTCGACGTCGCCGACCCCGAAACCTACAAGGCTTATGTCGCCGCCAACGCGGTCGCCTTCGCCAAATACGGCGGGCGGTTTCTGGTGCGCGCGGGGCGACATGAAGTCGCCGCGGGCGCGTCGCGGGCGCGCCAGGTGGTGATCGAATTTCGCGACTACGAGACGGCGCTCGCCTGCCATCAATCGCCCGAATATCAGACTGCCCTTAAACTGCGCGAGGCCGCCAGCGTCGGCGATCTCGTCATAGTCGAGGGCTACGACGGTCCGCAGCCGGGTTGAAGGGATTTTGAGATGCGTTTGGTCGTCGCCGGCGCCGCCGGGCGCATGGGCGCGCACGCTCATCCGGGCGATCCAGGAGACTCCCGGCGTCAGCTTGAGCGGAGCGCTGGAGCGCGCCGGCGCCGAGGCGATCGGCCGGGACGCCGGGACGCTGGCGGGACTGCAGCCGCTGGGGATCGCGGTGACCGACGATCCGCTGCCGCTGCTCATGAACGCCGAGGGCATCGTCGATTTCTCCGCGCCCGCGGCGACCGTGGAGTTGGCGGCGCTCGCCGCGCAGGCGCGCATCGCCCACGTGATCGGCACGACGGGCTTGAGCGAGCGCGACCTCGAAAAACTTGCCGCCGCCGCCCGCCACGCGCCGATCGTGCGCTCCGGCAACATGAGCCTCGGCGTCAATCTGCTCGCCGGCCTCGTGCGAATGGCGGCGAAGGCGCTTGGGCGAAGAGTTCGACATCGAGATCGTCGAAATGCACCACCGCAGGAAGGTCGACGCGCCTTCCGGCACGGCGCTGCTGCTCGGCGAGGCGGCGGCCGAGGGGCGCGGAATCGAATTGGCGGCGCGCTCCGCACGCGGCCGCGACGGGATCACCGGCGCGCGCAAGCCCGGCGACATCGGCTTCGCGTCGTTGCGCGGCGGCGGCGTGATCGGCGACCACAGCGTCATTTTCGCCGGCGACGGCGAGCGCATCACGCTTTCGCATCACGCCGAGGACCGCGCGCTGTTCGCGCGCGGCGCGCTGAAGGCGGCGCTGTGGGCGCGCGAGCGGAAGCCCGGGCTCTACGGCATGGCGGACGTGCTGGGGTTTTAGCGCGCCGGACGAGAAGATCTCACGGCCCCGCAACAATCGACCGTCGGAATCGGGTGGAGGCGTCGGTGCGAGATCGTTATCTCGTCCTCCGCATGGCGGAGCCGATTGACATGAATCGATTTCCGAATTCGCCCGCCATGGGCGTTAACGAATGGACAATGTTGGTGACGCTCTCCGTCCTTTGGGGCGGATCGTTCTTCTTCTTTAAAATACTCGTGGCTGAACTGCCGCCGTTTACCGTCGTTCTCGGCAGAGTTGGATTTGCCGCAATCATTTTGAACGCCGTCTTGATTGCTCGACGCGATTTCATGCCCGCCAATCTCCGCCTTTGGCGGGCTTTTTTCGTCATGGGACTCTTGAACAACGTCGTGCCGTTCTCGCTGATCGTGTTCGGCGAAACGCGCATATCGAGCGGTCTCGCCTCCATATTGAATGCGGCGACGCCGATCTTCACGGTGCTTGCGGCTCACGCGCTGACGTCGAATGAAAAGCTCAACTGGGCGAAGTCGCTTGGCGTCTTATTCGGTTTTGCGGGCGTAATCGTGCTGATCGGACCGGGCGCGCTTACGGGCATCAGCGACGGCGACCTCGTCGGAGACGCCGCATGTTTGCTGGCTGCACTGACATACGCATTTGCTGGCGTCTATGGCCGACGATTCAAGGGCGTTCCGCCGCTGAAGGTCGCTACCGGGCAAATCACCGCCAGCACGCTGGTTCTTTTGCCAGTGGCGGCTATTGTGGATCGACCCTGGACGCTGCCCGTTCCAAGCGCTCAGGTTTGGCTGGCGTTTGCGGGGATTGCTCTTCTGAGCACCGCGCTTGCCTACATTCTTTATTTTCGAATTTTAGCAACTGCTGGGGCGACAAATCTTCTTCTAGTCACTTTCCTCCTGCCTGTGAGCGCGATGACCTTGGGTGTCCTAGTCCTTGGCGAGAGCGTCACTTGGAACGCATTGGCAGGTATGGCGCTTATCGGCCTGGGGCTGGCGGCGATCGACGGTCGGTTGTTGAGTTGGGTTCGCAACACATTTCCCCCAAGGCGAGCACGCGCAATGTAATATAAGGCGGCGTCTTTATTTTCTCACAAATGAACGAGATTGCTCAAAGGAAGCGATTCCAATGATTGACCGGAATTGGGCTTCCTGTTTGCTTAAAAAGCGCCGCGCTCACGCCGGCGCCAGATTGCGCTTGGCCTTGTCGGCGGCGGCGCGGGCGGAGCCGGTGACGTTGAACATTTCCAGATCGTCGAGGTCGGCCGTCGCTGACCGGCGTCAGCGCCTCGTCGCGTGTAGTCGCGCGCGTTGCGGGTCGCGCTTCAGCGCGCGCCGGACCGCGCCCATCCGCCAGACGAAGCCGCCGATGACGACGTGCTTGGCGATCAGGTCGCAGCGCATAGCGGGGATAGAAGATCAGCGGGTTCTCGATCGCCAGCCCGGGCCGCCGGTCGCGCCGCACCTTGCGCCGGAGATACCCGCCCTCGAGCGGATGGATCTTTTCCAATCGTCACGCAGCCGTAGAACCAGATCAGCAGGAACATCATCTTGCCCGGGCTGATGCCGGTGGCGACCGCGCGGCGCATCACGGTCTCCATGTGCTCGGGCGTGTAATAGGTCTCCCAGGCCAGCCGATAGGCGCGCTCCCAGTCGGCCTTGCGACATCTTGGGATGGCCGGTCACGACATGCTCGAGGTCGTATTTGTTCATGTCGGGGTCCATCGCGACGCCGCTCGCGCGCCAGCTTCTTGTGATCCTCCGAGCCCGGCAGCGGCGTCAGGCAGAAGAACTCCAGCAGATCGAGCGGCAGTTCGCGCTGGATGATCTCGATGTCGCGCACGATGCTCTCCGGCGTGTCGCCGGGAAAGCCGAGGATATAGCCGGCGTAGGTGAAGCAGCCGACCGCCTTCCAGGCGAGCAGCATCTCGCGATATTCGGCGATGCGGTTCTGCTTCTTCTTGGCGCCGACGAGGCTGTCGGGATTGATGTTCTCGAGCCCGAGGAACACGCGCCGCACGCCCGCCGCCGCCGCCTTCTCGATGAAGTGCGGAATGCGGTGGACGAGCGTGTCGACCTGGATGACGAAATGGAACGTGCAGCCTTTCGGCGCTCCGCATCGCGATCAGGCGGTCGAAGATCGGCTCCCAGTTCTTGTTGCGGGCGAGATTGTCGTCGGTGATGAAGAAATGATCGATGCCCTGCGCGAGATTGGCGCGAATGATCGCCTCGACGTCGTCGGGCGTGCGATAGCGCGACTTGCGGCCCTGCACGTTGATGATCGTGCAGAACGAGCATTGGAACGGGCAGCCGCGCCCGGCGTCGAAGCTCGTCACCACGCCCGGCGGTGCGCTTGACGCTGCGCGGGGCTGAGAATCGGGATCGGCGCGCCTTCGATCGCCCGGCAGATCGTTCATGTAATTGTAGAGCGGCTGCAGCGTGCCCGCGTAGGCGTCGCTGCAGCACCGCGTCGAGCCGGCCCTCGGCCTCGCCGGCGAACAGCGCGACGCCGAGCGCCTGCGCCTGCCGAGATCGGCGGGCATTTCGGGCAGCATCGCGAGGCAGCCGGAGACGTGGAAGCCGCCGATCGCGACCTGCACGCCCTGCGGCGCGAAGCCGCCGCGCGATGATCGACGGCGCGCGGAAACTGGTTGGACTGCACGCCGACCAGACAGACGAGGCCGCGCCCGCCCGCCTCGCGCGATCTCGGCGGCGATCCGCTCCGGCCGAACGCGCGTATTGGTCTCGTCGATGGCGCGATTCGATTTCGACATCGTCGCCGAGCACGCCGCCGATCGCGGCAATCTTCGGCGAGGCCGTGCATGACGGCGAGCGTATTGGAGGGAATCGCCGAGCGCAGCCATTGGATGACATAGCCATCGTCGTCGTAATGCGAGGGTTTTATGAGATAGAGGCGGAATTGGGCGTTCATCGGATTCTCCGGCGCGCCTACTTGGCACATGGCGCCGCGGCCTGTCGAGCCGCCGCGCGCCCTTGCCGCCGGCCGGCCCGGGAAGTACACAACGCCGATGCCGATGAGCGAAAGTGAAATCGCCGAGGCGATCCTGGCCGCCGCGGACGCGCGGCGCCAGATTGCGCCGTTCGCGGGCCTGACCTCGACGGCGGCTTATCGAGTCGCTGGAGCCGTCAGCGACGCGCGCAAGGCGCGCGGGGAGCGAGTTGTCGGACGCAAGATCGGGTTCACCAACCGCACGGTCTGGCGAGGAATTCGGCATCCATGCGCCAATCTGGGGCTATGTCTACGATCGCACGCTCCACGAACTCGGCGAACCCGTGCGCGCTGACGATTTCAGGGAGCCGCGCATAGAACCGGAGGTCGTGTTTGGGCTTGGGCGCCCGGTCGGACCCGACATGAGTCTCGCCGAGATCGCCGGCGCCGTCGCCTGGGTCGCGCATGGGTTTGAGATTGTGCAGTCGCTCTATCCCGGCTGGCGCTTCGCCGCGCCCGACGCGGTCGCAGCGTTCGGGATGCACGGCGGCCTGTGGATCGGCCCGCGCCGGCCGCTGCGCGAGGCCGACCGCGCCGCGCTGGAGACGTTCGAGATCGCGCTCTATCGCGACGGCGAGCCGATGGACCGGGGATGCGCCCGCGACGTCCTCGACGGACCGCTGCACGCGCTGCGCCATCTCGCGGACGTGCTGTCCGGGCAGCCCGAACACCCGCCGCTCGGCGCCGGCGAGATCGTCACCACGGGGACGCTGACGCGCGCTTTTCCGGTTCTGCCCGGCGAGGTTTGGACGACCGAGTTGATCGGAATTGACCTGGCTTCGGCGCGACTGACGATCGTCTGACCGACTGCGGCCATGTTTAAGGCGACCCCATGATCGTCACCGTCTTCCGCCATCGCGTCAACCCGGACGCGCGCGACGAATATGCGGCGCTGCTGACGCGCATCGTCGAATTGTCGAAGACCATTCCCGGCTATGTCAGCCAGAAGCGCTTCACGGCGGACGACGGCGAGCGGGTGACCATCGTCGAATTCGCCACCGAAGCCGGCCAGCAGGCCTGGGCGACCCATCCCGAACATGTCGAGGCGATGAAGCTCGGGCATCAGAAACTCTATTCCGAGTTCAAGATCCAGGTCTGCGACGTGCGTAGGACGGCCGAGAAGTCCTGACGCGGCTTGCGCGGCCGGTCGACGATGGCGGGGTCGGCGGCGAGCGCCCTGCAGCTATGCGCAATTCGTATATCTAAACGCCATTGATTTTTACCTTTTCCTGCACACATGGCGAATCTCGCCAATTGTTTTGCTTTATTCGAACTTTTGTGGCCCTGCGACGGCTGGTCCGGTTTCCGCCATGCAATGGTCACATGTCTTTTGGCGACGCAGCATTGACTTGTGCAGTGCAGCATGTTATGTGAACGTTTGTAAGTTGGAGGAGACGCTTGAACATCCTATGACGCCGCCAGCCGTTGAGGGCCTGGCGAAATGTGATGGAGACAAGCTATGAATTTCTCGTTCTTCCGCCGCTACCTGCGCGCCCGCAACGTCTACTGGAACGTCATGCGGGAGCTCTCGGGCTACACCGATCGCGAGTTGCACGACCTCGGCATCGACCGCGGCGACATCCGCGGAATCGCAGAAGAGGCCGCCGCTCAAATCTAATGACGCCGCCAGGCGCGCTCGCAACGCGAGCGCGCCGGCGGCGGGACGCCAAAACCAACGCCCAGGCCGCACTCCGTCATCGGCGTGTGCGCTTCCCCACATCGGTCGCCGCGACAAGGCGCTAATCCCCGCAATCAGGAAACGTTCGAGCATCCTAATTTCGCCGCCAGTCGATGAGGGCCTGGCGAAACGAGATGGAGGCCATCATGGTTTTCAACTACGTCCGTCGCTACTTTCGCGCTCGCAGGGCCTACTGGGGCGTCGTGGAGGAGCTGGCTTGCTTTAGCGATTACGAACTCAGCGACATCGGCGTCAATCGCGCCGAAATCATGAGGCTTGCCAAAAACGCGGCCGCTGAGACCTGGAAGGAACCGCCGCGGCCCCTTGCATCGCAGACCCAATCCAAGCACGATCGCCTCGAGGCTGGATGGGGAGGTCGATCATGGGGGCTCGGATGGGCGCAACGGCCGCGCTCGCCCTGACGTTTAGCGGCGCCGTTATCGCGTCGCCGACGCCGGACGAAGCCGTAAAGACCGCCAAGCCGATCGCTTGCGCCGCGTTGACGTCGGCGTCGTTTGGCGTCGTCGGCCTGAAAATCGACTCCGCGGTCGAAGCGCCGGCGGGCGGCGGTCTGCCCGGCGCCTGCGTCGTCAACGGCGAGGCCGGGGCTCGGGTCGGGACCGACGGCAGGGCCTATGCCATCCGGTTCGAGATGCGGCTGCCGCAGCCGTGGAATGGCCGCTTCCTCCACCAGGTCAACGGCGGCAACGACGGTCAGGTCGTTCCCGCCACCGGCGTGCCCACCGAGATGAACGCCGTCGACGGCAAACTCGCGCTCGCGCGCGGCTTCGCGGTGCTGTCGAGCGACGAGGGCCACGACGGCAAAGACCCCGCCAATGCGGGCTATGGCCTCGGCGCCGGCGCGGCTTTCGGCCTAGACCCCCAAGCGCGTGATGATTACGGCTACGCGGGCGACCAGGAGATGGGGCTCGTCGGCAAAGCCGTCGTCGCCAAGTTCTACGGCGTCCCGGCGGCGCGCGCTTACATGATGGGCTGCTCGAACGGCGGCCGTCACGCGATGGTCGCGGCCAGCCGCAGCGGAGACGCCTACGACGGCTTCGTCGCCGGCGATCCCGGCTTCAACCTGCCGCGCGCGGCGATCCAGCACGCCTGGGATGTGCAGAGTTTTCTGACCATCGACCCCGACATCAAGAAATCCTTTTCCGTCGCCGACATGGGCATCGTCGCCGCTAAGGTGCTGGAGGCTTGCGACGGCCTCGACGGGGTCAAGGACGGCATGGTCGACGATCTCCGCGCCTGTCAAAAAGTATTCCATCTCGCGGATCTCACTTGCAAAGACGCCAAAACCGACTCGTGCCTCAGCGACGTCCAGGTCAAGGCGTTGACCCGCGCCTTCGCCGGCCCGCACAATTCGCAAGGCGAACAACTCTATTCGGACTGGCCGTTCGACGCCGGCATGAGCGGGAGCAACTGGCGATTCTGGAAGATATTCTCCGGCGTTCCGCCGTGGAACGGCAATCCGCTGATCGCCACGATGGGCGCCGCTTCGCTGGCCGAAATTTTCACGACGCCGCCGACGATGACGAAAGGCGACCCGGATGCGCTCGTCGCGTTCCTCGCCCATTTCGATTTCGACCGCGACGCCCCGAAAATTTACGCGCATGGCGCGTTCGAGGTGAACGGGCGCTTGGTGAACTATGCGGAATCCGCTTGGGAGTTCATGACTCCGCCCGACGTCGACAATCCGAAGCTCGACTCCCTGCGCGAGGCCGGCCACAAGCTGCTCATCTATCACGGCCAGAGCGATCCCGTGTTTTCGTTCAACGCGAGCGCGCGCTGGTGGGAGGCGTTGGACGCCAATCTCGGCGGCAAGGCGGCGCAGACCGCGCGCCTGTTCGCCGTGCCCGGCATGACCCATTGCTCCGGCGGACCCGCGACCGACGCGTTCGACGCCCTGGGCGCGATGGTGGATTGGGCGGAAAACGGTCGCGCCCCTGACCGGCTGCTGGCGCATGTGCGGCCAGACAACAAGGAAATCCCTGCGTCCTGGAGCCCGGCTCGCACGCGGCCGTTGTGTCCGTGGCCGAAGATCGCGCGCTATGGCGGCGGCGATGTGGAGAAGGCGGAGAGTTTCGTCTGTAAGTGAGGCCGCCGCTCGCCTTAAGGGGCCGCCGTGTCGGGCCGCCGGCTGAAGCGCGGCCGCCAGACGCCGAGCACGACATTGACCGTCGCCACCGCCAAAATGACCCAGATCGAGCCTTGCTCGGAGCCGGACAATCCTGTCGCCGCCGCCGCGTCCCAATGGGTGGCGAGCGCCCCTGCGCTGCGTTCCGCCTCCTCCTTGATCGGCCCCTGAATATTGACCAGGCCGCCCTCGAACACCAGCACGCCGGAGCCGAGCTTCGCCCACGCCCAGCCGGCGTTATGAAAGGCTCGGTTCCACGCGATCGCCAGCAGGCCGGCGATCAGCGTCAGCGTCAGCGAAGGCAGCAGAATCCATGTGGCGATCGCCGACATCGCGGCGTAGGCCGACACGTAGCCCGCCGGGTCGGACGTTGACGGGGCCATGCTGAGGAGGACCAGCAACGACGCCATCGCCCCGATGAGCCCGGCCGCGGCCATGGTGTGGAGAAATTTGAGAAGGCGTCGCATGTCGCCTAGGAACAGAGCGTTCGTCGGCCTGTCAACGCGCCGCCGCGGTGAGCAGGAGCGGGAACTCCGGCGCCACCGAGTTGAGCGCGCCCGCGAACCGCGCGGCCGGAATCCCGCTGGCAAGGCTAACGCGGCTTCGGATCAGTTGGAACGTTGCTGTCATCCCCGCGAAAAGCGGGGATCCAGGGCGCCACGACGCGCGCGCCGTGGTTTCCCCACTCGCGCAACGGCGCACGCGGCAGGGACGACCTGGAGCGCCCTACGAACCCCTGGTCCTCCAAAGGACGCTCGCCGCTTCCGCCGGCCAGCCGCCGCAACGAAGCCGCGTCCGGTATAGTGATCAATAATTCGTGATTACTTTCCTCAGACGGGCTTTTGGTTTGCTCGGCCGGTGGCCGATGGCTAGCTTACGCTCAGCAGTCCGGCGCGGTGCGGTCAACGAACGCGCAATTTATTCGGGTGCTCGACTTTAATTGCTCGTTTGGCGTCGAGGGGGTTCGAATATAGCGTGATCGCACCGCACGCGGAGGAAGCCTTTTTCCTCCCGAGCGGGCGAATTTACTTCCGTCCATAAGGCGCGCCGGCGCCGCATTCGATTGACCCAAGATTAGTGTTCGGGACGCCTCGATCGCGGCCGCCGCCGTCGGGACCCGCGACGAGGAATAGGCGAGCATGACGACTTACACTTGGAACGGCGGCAGCGGCGCCTGGAACGTCGCGAGCAACTGGACGCCCTCGACCGGGTTTCCCAACGCATTTGGCGACGAAGCGCTGATTACCGCTGCTGGGACCTATACGGTTACGCTTTCCGGGGCGTCGTATTCCGTGGGCGTCCTGCAGACCGCCGCGGGCGTGACGGTGGCGCTGCAAAGCGCGACCCTGTCGATCTATCCCTCCGCCGGGGGCGCGGATGTCTCAAGTTTGGCGGGGACAATCAGCGTCGACGCAGCCAGCACTCTCACCTTCCAGGACACGTGGACCACCGCCCAGCTCGGAACCATCGACGCAGCCTCCGGCGCCACGTTGAATTTTTCTGGAACCCTCGACAATACCGGCGCGACTCTCGCGGTCGCCGCCGGCGTGCTGCTGAAAGGTACGATCCAAAGCGGCACGATCGAAGGCGCAATCAATCTCGGCGACAATGACAACCTCACGCTCGAAGGCGGTCCGACGCTGACCGGCGCGGGCGGGACCGGCGCCGGCGTGGTCAACGACACGGGCGCGTCGAGCACGCTTCGTCTGCAAAATACCCAGACGCTTGCCAATACCACCATCGATCTCGGCAACGCCACCAACTATTCCTATCTCAATCAAGCCGACTCGCTCGGCGGCGGACAAGTGGCGACGCTGGCTTCGACCGTAACCGTCGATGTCGCCGGCTTCGGCTATTTTACCGGCAGTTCCGCCGCCGGCGACGCGCTCGACAACAAGGGCGCAATCAACGTCACCACGATGAACGCCAGTCTCACCATCTCGAATCCGACTTTCACCAACGACGGAACGATCGACGTCGCCAACGCCAGCACTCTGACGTTCTTCAATGGAAGCGGGGTCGATCTCACCAATAACGGAACGATTACCGTCGATGGCACGAGCACGGTCACTTTCGAAGGCCTGACCACGGCGCAGCTCGGAACGGTCAACGCCGCCTCCGGCACGACGCTCGACTTCGCCGGGACTGGTCTCGACAATACCGGGGCGACCTACACCCCCACCACCGGCGTCACGCTCGAAGGCGTGATCTCGGGCGGGATGATCGACGGCTCGCTCATTTTGAGCGCTTTCACGACGCTCGGGCTCGCCAACGGTCCGATTTTGACCGGCCCCTCGGGGACTGGCCGTGGCTTCATCGACGACGCGAACGGCGGCAGCACGCTCGATTTGATCAACACCCAGACGATCGACAATACGACGATCCTCGTCGCAAATAACAACTATATCACCCAGGTCGACGCCAACACCGTCACGACGCTCGGTTCGGGCGACATCATCAGCGTTCTCGGCAATGCGACGATGGACGGCAACACGACCGGCGCCGGCTTCATCAATCAGGGCGTCATCGACGACAACATCATCGGTGGGACCAGCCTCACAAACTACGCCTATACCTTCACCAACGAAGGCACGATGGCGTTTTCATACAACAATGCTTTCGTTGTCGACTACGCGTCAGGCGGAAATTTCGTCAATTCCGCGACCGGGAAGATCACGGCTTCCGTCGGGGGCAGCGGCGCTTCCTACATTTTGTTTCAGGACAGCATCGAAAACGACGGAACGATCACCGTCGATGGCATAGTCAGCCCCACGCAACAAGCCTATGTCGAATATTATTACGCCGTGACGGGTTCCGGCATAACGGACATTGCCAACGGCGGGCTCGCCAATTTTTTCCAAACCCAGACTCAAAGCGTCAAGTTTACCGGCGGCGGCGGCACGCTGCAACTCAATGCGAACACCAACACCGGCGCGGTGATCGGCTTTACGACCGGCGACACCATCAATCTGACGGGCCTCCTTTATGATGGCGGCGCCGTCAATTGGTCGCTCGACGACTCAACCAACGTGCTCTCCGTCTCCAACGCGACTCAAACTGCGACGGTGCAACTCGACCCGCGAGGGAATTTTGCGGGATATGTCTTTCACCTCGCCGACGATTTTTCCGGCCTTGCCGGCGGCGACGGCACGAATGTCACCGTCACGCCCTGCTTTTGTCGGGGAACACGCATCGCCACCGCGAGCGGCGAAATCGCGGTCGAACGTCTGGCGATCGGCGATCTCGTGGTGACGGCTTCCGGCGTCTGCCGACCGATCCGCTGGATCGGCCATCGCGAACTGGAAATTCGCCGACACGCCTTTCCGCTCGAAGTGCTGCCGGTGCGCGTCAGCGCCCATGCCTTCGGTGAAGGTCAGCCGCGCCGCGACATTTGGTTGAGCCCGCAACATGCGGTGTCTCTCGAAGGCGTACTGATTCCGATCATCCGCCTCGCCAATGGCGCGACGATCCGGCAGGAGCGTGTCGAACGCGTCAGCTATTGGCATGTGGAGCTCGACAGCCACGACGTGCTTTTGGCGGAAGGGCTTGCGGCCGAAAGTTTTCTCGACTGCGGCAGCCGCTCAGGGTTCGCGAATTGTCAAAATTTCGTCGAACTGCACCCGACCTTTGTCCCGCAAAGCTGGGACGACGCCTGCGCGCCGCTCTGCGAGACTGGGCCTGTTGTTGACGCGGCCAGAAAGCGCCTGCGGGCGCGGGCCGAGGATCTGGGATTCCGGCTGACGCAGAATCCGGGCCTGCATATCGACGCGGATGGCGAGACAATTTTTCCGCTGCCTTCGCAGGACGGCGTGCTCCGCTTCGACCTGCCGCCGCTGGCGCGACGGGTGAAGCTGGTTTCTCTGAGCTTCCGTCCCGCGGACCACGGCGGCGAAGACAAGCGCGCGCTAGGCGTGCCGGTGCTGTCGCTGTCGTGCGACGGCGTCACCCAAGATCTCGCGGCGCTCGGCGAGGGCTGGCATCGGTTGGAAAGCGACGCGGGGAGAAGCTGGCGCTGGACTGACGGTTCGGCTGCGCTGCCGGTTGGAAGGCGCTTGGCGTTGAAGATCGGCAAGACGCCGTCCTATTGGGTCGCGGCGGAGGAAGGACGGGGGCTTGGTCTCCGCGCCGATGGCTAATAACGTTTCCGACCTATCCAACCTCGGGTCGCGGCGAAGCGAAGTCGATCTCCACCCTCCTCGCGCATTTGCACAATTTGGCGCCTAACCCCCTGAGGCTGCTCACGCGGCGTCCCGTTCTGCGCACCTGCCCGGCCCTCACCCGAACGCCGCCCCCAACCCCTCCATCAGCGCCCGGAAATTCGGGAAGCTCGTCGCGATCGTCGCCGCATCGTCAACCTGCATCGGCTTCTCGGAAGCCAGCCCCATCACCAGAAAACTCATGGCGATGCGGTGGTCGAGTTTGGTCTCCACCGCGCCGCCGCCGCAGACCGCTCCGCCTTCGACGATGAGATCGTCGCCGACGATCTCGTGGCGAACGCCCGCCGTCGCCAGCCCCGCCGCCACCGCCGCCAGCCGGTCACTCTCCTTGACCCGCAATTCGTGCAAGCCCCGCATATGCGTCGCGCCGGAGGCGAACGCGGCGGCGACGCTGAGGATGGGATATTCGTCGATCATCGACGGCGCCCGCGCCGCCGGCACGTCGACGCCCTTGAGCTCGCTCGCGCGCACCCGCAAATCCGCGACCTGCTCGCCGCCCTCGTCGCGCGCGTCCAGCGTCTCGATCTGCGCCCCCATCTCCATCAGCGTCGTCAACAGCCCGCTGCGCAGCGGGTTCATCATCACGCCCTCGACAACGATGTCAGAGCCCGGCGTGATGAGCGCCGCCACGATCGGGAACGCGGCGGAGGACGGGTCGGCCGGCACATGCACGGGGTTCGGCCGCAAGGTCGGCTGGCCGACGAGGTCGATGCGCCGGCCCTCGCCCTCGACCGTGACGCGCACCTCGGCGCCGAAATGGGCGAGCATTTTCTCCGTGTGATCGCGCGAGGCCTCGCTCTCGATCACCGTCGTCACGCCGCGCGCATTGAGCCCCGCCAGCAACACCGCGGACTTGATTTGCGCCGAAGCCACCGGCGTGCGGTAGACGATCGGCGAGACGGCGTCGGGTCCGCGCAGCGTCAGCGGGCAACGCCCGCCCTCGGCCTCGGCGAGCACCTGTGTCCCCATCTGGCGCAGCGGATCGAGGATTCGGCGCATCGGCCGCTTGCGCAGCGAGGCGTCGCCGTCGAAGGTCGCCGCGATCGGGTGACTGCCGACGACCCCCATCATCAGCCGCGAGCCCGTGCCGGCGTTGCCGAAATCGAGGTTTTCGCGAGGGCTCAGCAGCGCGCCGAGGCCAGGGCCATACACGCTCCAGCGGCCCGGCCCGCTGTGGACGACGTCGGCGCCAAGCTGGCGGCAGGCGGCGCCTGTGCGCAGCACGTCCTCGCCTTCGAGCAGGCCATGAATCTCCACCCCGCCGCGAGTCAACAGTCCGAAAAGGAAGGCGCGGTGCGAGATCGACTTGTCGCCGGGCGGCCGGACGCGGCCGCGCAGGGGACCGCTGCGGCGGGCTTGCAGGGGCGATGCGGATTCGCTCGTCATGCGCGGCCGGTAGCATGAGGCGCCGCGGCTGTCGACGCCAAGCGCCGCGGCTGTCGACTGGAAGCGTTGACAGGCTGCGGCGAGGCGACTAACGGGCGTCGCGACCCAGCACCCAAGGACATCGCCGTGGCGAAACCCGAACTCGGCGCTAAGCGCCAATGCCAAGCCTGCGCCGCGAAATTCTTCGATCTCAACCGCGATCCCATCGTCTGCCCGAAGTGCGGGACGGTGTTCCAGGGCGCGACGGCGCGCGCTGAACGCGTCACCGCCAAGGACGAGGAGAGCGAGGACGAAACGGCGTCCGCCGCCGGTGTCGAAATGGTGTCGCTCGACGAAGTGGAGGCCGCGGAGGAGAAGGCCGCCGATCCCGTCGTGGACGACATCGACGTCGAGGACGATGAGACCGCCGAAGACGCGTTCCTCGAAGAGGAGGAGGAGGACGAAGACGACGTCAGCTCGCTGATCGACGGCGAGATCGCGCCGGACGAGGAGCCCTGAAAATTCTTCGACGCGGCCCTTGTACGGTTGCGAAGGCGCCGCTATAGGAGCGGCCCGTCGATCGGCTTCCGGCCCCAACCGGAGGCTGCGGCGTTTCCTGTGATTGGCGTCGCGGGATTTAAGTGGGGCCATAGCTCAGTTGGGAGAGCGCTTCAATGGCATTGAAGAGGTCGTCGGTTCGATTCCGTCTGGCTCCACCAACAAAATCATAAACTTAGCCGTCGCGAGTTTCGGAGCTGGGCACTGATGGGGCACTGGCCCGAATGGCCACGTCCGCTTCGCCGCACCACGCGTCCAGATAGAAGTGTCCAGGTCGAGCCGGACGCTCGCCTTCCACTCACGGATGGACGTGGTCGCCTCCCGCCTGCCCCACGCGCTGTGGGCGGGGATCTTCCAGCCGCTGTCGCGGGCTTGGTCGAGGGTCTGGTTGGAAGGCTGTTGTGCGAACCCGAGTCGGGGGTTCCACGTCCGCCGAAGTGGGACCTCTCGAATATCGACGAATATCTGTGTTCCTCAACCTGTAAGCGGGTCAAGCGATGGGGTCCCCTCTCGACGCATATTCACGCCCGGGCCTTCGCGCGCGCGGTGGGTCAAAAGAACGGATTGAAATCGGCGCTGCGGCCGCGCCCCCGCTCGTATTGGACCGAGCGGGAATGCCCATCGAGACCGTTGAGCTAGCTCGTTTTCTCATTGGCAAACTGCTTGTGCGGACGCTGGCCCAAGGCGTGGCCGGCGGTCGCATCGTCGAGACCGAGGCCTATGGAATTGGCGATCCCGCGGGTCACGCCTATCGCGGCATCACCCCGCGCACTCGGTCGCTTTTCTTCGAGCGCGGGCACGCATACGTGTACCTCGCCTATGGCAGGTCGTTTATGCTGAACGTCTCGAGCGAGGCAATCGGCGTGGGTGCAGGCGTCTTGATTAGGGCGATCGAGCCAACCGACGGCGTCGCGATCATGAAGCGAAATCGTGGGTCCGAGCAAGTTCGAGATCTGGCGCGAGGTCCCGGACGGTTGTGCGAAGCCATGGGGATTGATCGCCGGCTCGACGGGATTGACCTCTGTCGGGAAGGGCCGCTCTGGCTCGGATTTGACGGTGAGGCGTCGGGTGAAATCGGGCAAAGTAAACGCATCGGCATTACGCGCGCAGCCGACAGCCTCATGCGATTCTATGTGCGCGACAATAGGTTCGTCAGCGGCCCACAAGCGCTCAACAAGTGACGAAACGAGTTGCTGCGGCCAGGCGGGTAATGCCTTTCAGAAACGCACCCCGGCTGCTCCAACAGCCTTCCCTTTTCATGCGGTGCAAAGCCGCCAGGGGTCTCGGTCCACGTCGATCCCGGCAAGCGCAAGTCAATATGGCGGGGGCGTTTTCTCTCGCTGTGCGCGAGCGGCGGCGGTCCACCAAGCGAGGTCGTCGGCAAATCGCGGGAACGCACGCTCCAGCGCTGCGCCGCCATCACCAGACGGCCGGGCCTGGGCGTCCAGCGAATGGCTGATCGCCCCGACCGCGAGCGAACTCGAGATAACCACCATCCCCATCTCGGACAGCGTCCCATGCCAGGCGAGCCCGGCGCGCGCGCCTGAGAAGCGCCCCGCGGAATAGCTTGCGATCGCCGCCGGGCGCCAGAACCATTCTTCGAGAAAGTGATCGGTGAGGTTCTTCAGTCCCGGCTGAACGCCCCAATTGTATTCGCCGGTCACAAACACGAAGGCGTCCGCCGCGCGGATCTTGCCGGCGAGCAATTCGAGGGCGGCCGGCGCGTGGCCCGGCGGATATTCCTTGTACATGCGGTCGAGGAGGGGAAGACCAATTTCCCGGGCGTCGATCAACTCCGCATCGGCCCCACGTTGGCGAAACGAGCGCACCAAATAGTCAGCGAGCTTGATGCCCTGACGGTCGGATCGGTAGGAGCCATAAAAGATGAGGATTTTGTCGGGCATCACAGGCGCTCTCTCGAAGTCGGCGCGGCGAAAACCGATTCGCCGCGCCGGTTGTTCAACCCTAAATGAACGCGAGCAGATCGGCGTTGATCAGATCGGCGTGCGTGGTCGGCATCCCGTGCGGATGTCCGGGGTATGACTTCAAGTGCGCCCCCTTGACGATCTCGGCCGAGACTTTGCCTCCCAAAGCCGACAGAAGCTCAGCAGTCATGCACAAGTCCGTAACGCTCGAGGAGGCCAGACACTGATGGCCTTGGCGCGATGAGAACGGATTTGCAATGCGGTTCATACGCTCAGGGAAAAAGTGATCGGAAGAGTTTCATGGGTCCCCGGCGGTCCGCCCGCGGTAAGCGCCGCAAAAACGAAAAATTCCCGGTTATTTTCCCGGCTAGCGGGCATTTTTAGTGCCCGCAGCCAAGTTTGTTCAGAATGAGCCCACCGCGGATTTCGGCCGCGCCGCAAGGCTTCGCCGCGAGCTCGCGGCCATGTCGTCGCTTCCCGTCTGCGATCTAATTTTGCCTTGACGGCTAGGCGCAAATGAGGTTTCGAGGGCGCGACACGGACTTTGATCGGGGCTCGGGTTTTAGTTAAGCTTGCGCAATCTGGCGGTGTGATCGGCAAAAGATTGCACTTGGCGCGGAGCTATGCGCGTCGCGGGGCGCCCCTGTACAGAAATCGCGCCTGAAAGCGCGAACCCGGTATAACCCGGTTTTTCGTGACGCGGAGTCCGGACTTAGGCGTCTAGCCCGTCAATCGGCGTCTCAGCAATCGCGCGCAGCCTCCAACGGGAAGCTGCGGGAATGGCAGGGGCCAGAGAATCTAACGGAGGTGGATTTGCTCGGGAATTTGATCAGCGTCGCCCACGCCGGCGGGCAAGGCAAGACGACCCTTGCACAACTGCTGTATATTTGGGGCAAACAGGCTGGAGGCCAGTTCCGATTGGCCGCCGCCGACTTCCTCGACGATTCCGGACGTTCGAAAATTGGCAAGCTATACCAGGGCAAAGTGCTGGAGTTCGGCACCGGCGCCAATCTTACGGCGGTGCGTTCGGAAAACAATATGAACGCTTCGGTCCGGTACTGGGACGAACTCGGCAATCTCTTCTTGACTGGCGGATATGTTCTCGACGTCGGCGCCAATGTCGTCAAAAGCGTGTTCGAGTGGGCCGAAGATCGTCGACTTTCGACCGTTCTCGCGCGCAGGGGCGCCCCCAAGTTTGACGTGTTTTGCGTGTGCAAGGCGGAGAAACATGCGACCGAAGATATTCAACGCCTGGTGCATTTGATCAGCCAAGGCAAAGCGCTGCGCCCGCGTCACGTCTATGTCGTACTCAATGAGGCCGCCGGAAACTTTGGCGCCATGGGTCTGCAAGAAAAACTGGCCGCCGGAAACAAGGACCTGGACCTCGTCTTTGTGCGACTGCCCCGATGTCAGTCCGAGATCTGGGGACCGATGGAGCGCTTCGGAGTGTCCATCGAGCGGGCGCTGGACATGAGCGAAGATGAGGTCAGCCAAGTGCTCGACGTCGACATCTGGACCGCCAGCGCGGGTCTTGCGGAACTCAAGGCGTGGTTCGACGCCGCACACGCCGAATTCAGGTCGGCGGGCCTGTTCGGCAACGATCTGCTTTGAACTGTAACTTCAGCTGCGCTTCAAGTTATGGCGTTCGGACTCTCCGGGCGCCATAATTGTTTCCAGATGGCGAATGTTTCTGAGGCGACCCCATGATTCCTCGCTATTCCCGGCCCGAAATGACGGCGATCTGGGCCCCCGCGACACGGTTTCGCATTTGGTTCGAAATCGAGGCGCACGCCTGCGACGCGCTGGCCGAGATTGGCGCCATTCCGAAGGCGAGCGCAAAGGCGATATGGGAGAAGGCCGGCAACGTAACGTTCGATGTCGCGCGTATTGACGAGATCGAACGCGTAACCAAACACGACGTCATCGCGTTCTTGACCCATCTGGCTGAATTCATCGGTCCGGAGGCGCGCTTCGTCCATCAGGGCCTCACCAGTTCCGATGTGCTGGACACCTGTCTGGCGGTGCAGTTGCAACGGGCCAGCGACATTCTTATCGCCGATGTCGATCTCCTGCTCGCGGCGCTCAAACGGCGCGCCTTCGAGCACAAATGGACGCCGACCATCGGCCGTTCGCATGGCATTCATGCCGAACCCACCACTTTCGGCCTGAAGCTCGCCAGCGCCTTCGCCGAATTCGTCCGCGCGAGGGCGCGTCTGGTCGCCGCGCGCGCGGAAATAAGCACCTGTGCGATTTCCGGCGCCGTCGGCACTTTCGCCAACGTCGACCCGCGAGTCGAGGCGCATGTCGCGGCGAAGCTCGGGCTGAAGCCGGAGCCGGCTTCGACGCAGGTGATCCCGCGCGACCGCCACGCCGCCTTTTTCGCCGCGCTCGGCGTCGTCGCCTCCTCCGTCGAACGGGTTGCGACCGAAATCCGCCACCTGCAGCGCACCGAGGTTCTGGAAGTGGAGGAATTCTTTGCCGAGGGTCAGAAGGGATCCTCGGCGATGCCGCACAAGCGCAACCCGGTGTTGACGGAAAATCTGACCGGCCTCGCCCGGCTCGTCCGCGGCGCAGTCACTCCGGCGCTGGAGAATGTCGCGCTGTGGCACGAGCGCGACATCTCGCATTCCTCGGTCGAGCGCGGCATCGCGCCCGACGCCACGATCACTCTGGATTTCGCCCTAGCGCGGCTCGCGGGGGTGGTGGAGAACCTCGTCGTCTATCCCGAAAACATGCGCAAAAATCTCGATCGGCTCGGCGGTCTCATTCATTCCCAGCGCGTGCTGCTGGCGCTGACCCAGAAGGGCGTTTCGCGTGAGGACGCCTATGCCTTCGTTCAGCGCAATGCGATGCCTGTCTGGCGCGGCAAAGGCGATTTCCTGTCTTTGCTGAAAGCCGATAGCGACGTGCGAGCGGCGATGTCGGAGCCCGAACTCGAGGCGTTGTTCGACCTCGACTACCACTTCCGGCACGTGGACGACATTTTCGCGCGTGTTTTCGGGTGACTATCGCCCGACCATTTCGCGGGCGATGATCAGCCGCATGATCTCGTTCGTGCCTTCGAGGATGCGGTGGACGCGAAGATCGCGCACTATTTTCTCGACCCCGTAGTCGGCGAGATAGCCATAACCGCCAAACATCTGCAACGCCCGGTCGGCGACCTGAAACCCGGTATCGGTGGCAAACCTTTTGGCCATCGCGCACAGTTTGGTCGCATCCGGGGCTTTCACGTCGAGCGCGGCGGCCGCGCGCCAGAGCAACGTGCGGGCGGCCTCAAGCTCCGTCTCCATGTCGGCGAGAGTGAACTGCAAGGCCTGGAACTCATCGAGGCGCTTGCCAAACGCGCGTCGCTCTTTCATATACGCCAGCGCCTTATCGAGCGCCGATTGCGCGCCGCCTAGGGAACAGGCGCCGATATTGAGCCGCCCGCCGTCGAGGCCGGCCATGGCGATCTTGAAGCCGACGCCCTCGGCGCCAAGGCGATGATCGAGCGGCACGCGGCAATTCTCGAAAATGACCGCGCGCGTCGGCTGGGCGTTCCAACCCATCTTGCGTTCGTTCGCTCCGAACGTGAGGCCAGGCGTTCCGCCTTCGACGAGAAAGGTCGAAATTCCCTTAGGGCCGTCGTCGCCGGTTCGCGCCATCACGACATAGAAATCATATTCGTTGCCCGCCCCTGAGATGAACTGCTTCTGACCATTGAGCACGTATCCATCGCCATCCCGCGTCGCGCGGGTCCGCAACGCCGCCGCGTCCGAGCCCGCGCCCGGCTCGGTGAGGCAATAGCTCGCCAGGCGCTCCATCGAAATCAGACGCGGCAAGAAACGCTCGCGCTGGGATTGCGTCCCATACTGATCGATCATCCACGCGCACATGTTATGGATGGAGATGAAGGCCGAGATCGCCGGGCAGCCCGTCGCGAGCGCCTCAAAGATCAACGCCGCATCGAGGCGGGTGAGGCCGGACCCGCCGACATCCTCCCTGACATAAACGCCGCCCAGGCCCAGCGCCGCCGACGCCCGAATCTCGTCGACGGGAAAGTGTCGGCTCTGATCCCATTCCAGGGCATGCGGCGCGATTTTATCGCGCGCAAACGCCAGCGCCGTGTCTCGGATCGCGTTGTGGTCCTCGTTGAGCGCGAAGTCCGCCATCAATGGCTCCGAAATCCCGATAATCTTCGTCCTGTCGCGGCGCGCCAACTCACGCGACCTCGGCGTCTGTCCAATCCCCCAACGCGTCACTCACCGGCAGAGCGTCGCAGTCATTCGTCCATTTTCAACGCCGCAATGAAAGCCTCCTGGGGGATATCGACCTTGCCGAATTGGCGCATCCGTTTCTTGCCGGCTTTCTGCTTCTCGAGCAGTTTGCGCTTTCTGGTCGCATCGCCGCCATAGCATTTTGCCGTCACGTCCTTCCGCAGCGCCCTGATGGTTTCACGAGCGATGATCTTTCCGCCGATCGCCGCTTGCAAGGGGATTTGGAAAAGGTGAGGCGGAATGAGATTTTTCAGCTTTTCCACCATCGCGCGCCCGCGGGCTTCGGCTCGACCCCGGTGAACCAGAATGGAGAGCGCATCGACCGGTTCGCTATTGACCAGTATCGACATCTTGACCAGATCGCCATCGCGATAGTCGATCAGCACATAGTCAAACGAGCCATATCCCTTGGAAATCGATTTTAGACGGTCGTAGAAATCGAACACGACTTCATTCAGCGGCAGTTCATAGACAGTCAACGCCCGCTTCCCGATATAGCTGAGATCGATTTGCTGGCCGCGCCGGTCTTGGCAGAGCTTGAAAATCGAACCCAAATATTCGTCAGGCGTTATTATCGTCGCCCGGATCCATGGCTCCTTTATATACGTGATTTTGTTCGGGTTTGGCATGTCGGCGGGGTTATGGAGCTCGATCTCCTCGTCGTCAGCCAGGCCGATTCTGTAGATAACGGAGGGGGCTGTTGTGATCAGATCTAAATTGAATTCTCTCTCAAGTCGCTCCTGAATGATTTCGAGATGCAGAAGACCCAGAAACCCGCACCGAAATCCAAATCCAAGCGCCGCCGATGTTTCCATTTCAAAGGAGAAACTTGCGTCGTTCAATCTAAGTCGGCCAATTGCGGAGCGCAATTCCTCAAATTCTGCGGCGTCAACTGGAAACAGACCACAAAACACGACGGGCTGAGCGGGTTTGAACCCGGGCAAGACCTCGCGGGTAGGGCGCCGGTCATCCGTGATAGTGTCCCCGATGCGGGTGTCGGACACTTGCTTGATTTGTGCGGTTAGAAATCCAATCTCGCCTGGACCCAGTTGAGTGGTTTCCACCATCTTCGGCCTGAAAACCCCAACTCTATCAATCTCATGGGTGGTTTCGGCCCCCATCATCTGGATACGCATTCCCGATTTCAGGATCCCGTCAATAACTCTAACAAGCACAACTACGCCGAGATAGGAATCGTACCAGGAATCGACCAGCATGGCCTTAAGCGGCGCGTCTTTGTCTCCCTTGGGGGGCGGCAGGCGATGAACTATGGCTTCCAATACTTGGTCTATATTCTTTCCAGTTTTCGCGGAAATTTCAATAGCGTCGGACGCGTCGATCCCTATGACTTCTTCTATCTGGACCTTAATTCTTTCCGGTTCGGCCGCCGGCAGATCGACTTTGTTAAGAATAGGGACGATCGTGTGTCCCGCATCAATGGCATGATAGGCGTTCGCCAAAGTCTGCGCTTCGACCCCCTGGGACGCATCTACGACCAGCAAAGAGCCTTCACATGCGGCCAGGGAGCGCGAGACTTCATAGGCAAAGTCAACATGGCCGGGCGTATCGATCAGGTTCAATACATAGTCGAGACCGTTTAGGGCTTTATATTCGAGGCGAATGGTTTGGGCTTTGATAGTTATGCCTCTTTCACGTTCTATATCCATGGAATCCAACACTTGGTCCACCATCTCACGATCGGCAAGCGTGCCCGTCGCCTGGATAAGACGGTCCGCCAATGTCGACTTTCCATGATCGATATGCGCGACGATGGAAAAATTGCGGATGGATTCGATGGAGTGCGTGGTCATAGGCCGCTGGTTAACACAGTATTATCCAAAAAAAAAGAATTCCACGCATCCGGCTGTTTGGCAGAACCCTAGAAGAGGCGAGGTTTTACGGGCGCAAGGAAAGATTTTGACGTCTTGTACTTGCCCAAGCCGAGCAGGCGAATTTCAGATGTCCCCGGGTATTGCTCGACCTTCAAACATGCGGGGCAGGCGCTACGCGCCCCGGGATTGCCGATGAGAATGTTCCCGGCCTGATGATAGTTTCGTCAGCTCTGCGAACCGATCCATATTTTCTTTTGAAGCGCAGAACGGGTCTTTCAATATATTCGTAAGACAGCGCGGCCGCTACATATCCGCAAATAACGAGCACCATAAGTCCATGGTGAAAAATTTTCGCCGAAAATACGGTGAGTATAGGGTAGTGCCAAAGATACCATCCGTAAGAAATTTTGCCCGTATAGACGAGCGGACGCAACGACAGAAACGCGCGCAGTTTTTCATTTGTGGCCGTCGCCGATATTATCCAAGCCGACATTACAGCCGACAACGTCAGTCCGACGCCTTGAGTAAATGGCCAATAAAGACGTACGGCAAAAATCGAGATAAGTATAGTCAGTACGGGAACGATAGCAAAACGTCCAGCCACGCGAAATACTTTCGGTAGGGCGTTTGCAGAAATTAAAAAAGCCAAGAGACATCCAATCAATAAACCGTCTGAGTGCGTATCAAATCCATTATATGTTCTTTCGGGGTCGGCCCCACGACTTACCAAAAAGATACGCCAGCATACGACAGCAATAATGGCGCAAACCAACAATCTTTCGCGATGTCGTCGCTTGAACAAGCAAATCAGGAAAACGGGCCATACCAGATAAAATTGCTCCTCCATGGCCAGCGACCAAGTGTGGCCCAGCGCTCCCTGCGGCAACCACGCAAAAGCGCGGTTCCAATTCATGAGATAGACGGCGGAAATGGCGATCAATTCCAGTTTTTCGATCGCATTGTGCGAAACAACCGCCTCCAACAGCATCACGGACAGCAACGCGCCAAAGGCCGGCATCAGCCGCAAACATCGTCTGATGTAAAACGATTTCAAATTGATGTTTTCGGTGGCGTAAATCTCGAAAATCAACACTGTCGTTATCAAATATCCACTCAATACGAAGAACATATCAACGCCTATCCACCCGCCAGGAGCACGTAAACCCCACGCGTGATAACTGACCACGGCGGCAACCGCGATCGCCCTAAGGCCGTCAAACGCAGGTTCGTACAGCAAGGTCGATGCCCACAGTCGGCGCCATGCGTCGCGCGAGGCGAGTTGTTACCATTTTATAATCAGATTTGCAGACACGTAAAGGCGATTCGATGTCCGGCTCACCCGTGTTGCGCTGAGATCGCAGGCGAGTTGCGGTGTTTATCCCGCGTTAGCTTCATCGCAGGGTCGAAATATTGCATTGCAGCAGCGTATCTTGCGTCGGCGAGACAACAAGTCGCCGGCGCCCTTCCGCTTGGCTCGTATCCTTGGGAGTCGAGCGGCATCACCGGCCGGCCAGCGTGGGGGGCAACATTGCCGCCGAGGCAGTTACCGGCGCGCGCACCGGGTTGTGCTGCGCCTATTGCGTCAAGCGCCGTCTGAATGCTGCCCAAACGACCGCGGAAATCGCTGATCGCGCAGATCGCTTCCCCCCTTAGGTAGTCTCCCGGCGCCTCCCAAGTTCTGTCGGGAGGTGTGCCCGCATCAGTGCGATCAAACGGAGTTAAGCCGCCCGACTTGCGCCATTTGGGTTGCTTTAGCGAAATCCCAACCTTTTGCAGCGGCGGCTTTTGATTTTTTATCGAAAGTCGCGATTGGATGTTTGGTAGAACGCGCGGGTATCGCAACCCCCATGTAATTGGTGAGAATCTCGATTTAGCTGCGCGCTTTTGTTAAGGCATTAATTTCCTCGAAGGGTCAAAATTGCAGGCAAGTCAGTCAGCACGGCCGACGCCATAGCTGCTAAATCAAAACGACCGCCTTTTGTGGCGTTCTGGATATGGCCATTTGCTCGAGCGAAGGTCGGTATTAACCATTTTTTCCCGCTATATTTGGCCGACCGCGCCCGTCGCTGGCGTCAAGTCCCACCCAACTGCAAGGATCATATGAGTAACTGAGATGAGTTATACGTAACAAACGCTTAGACGATGCAATGTTTGTTTCCATGACGAAGCGGATGGGATAACAATTCGCCATGACGCATTTGGCACTTGCAGTGAAGGTGCTTGAATAATATTCTGCCGGATATCAAATTTCGTCCTTGCTTTGGGGAAAGCATGTCGTCGGTCGAGCGGATTGAGGGCCGCGGTTTTGAGGGGTTTTCAGCCTTCCGGCTGTCGTACCGGGCGCTGGGGGCCGTGGCGGCGAGTTTCGACGGTCTGGTCTTCGTCCTTTCCAGCATCCTCGCCAGGACGCTGTATTTTGGACCGACAAGCCTCGAAGGCGCCGACGTCGGCTTGGGCGTGGTTGCGGCGCTGTTTTATCTGCTGCTCGGCAGGTCGTGGGGCTTTTTCAGAGTTCAAATCTTGCTGGCGCCTGAGCGGAACCTTGCGCGAATCGCGGCGGCGGCGCTCTTCGGAGTGACCTCGGTCGTCTGTCTGCTTTTCCTCCTCAAGACGGGTTCGGACCATTCCCGCGCGGTGATGGCTTTGTTCGCGGTAAGCGCCTCCGTGCTGACGCCGGCGGAACGCCTCTTGTTTTCCCTGACCGCACGCCTGCTGGTCGCTTCCGATTTCGTGCGTGGACGACGTGTCGTCCTTATCGGCGATGTCGAAGAGCTCGAGCGGTTGAAGGCCTCGGACATGCTTCATTTTGGCTTCGACGAGGTCGCGCGGTTCGGGCTTTCGCAGGGCCACAACGCCGAGCCGCTCTCAACAGCCGACCGGTTGCGCGTCGAACAGACGATCAACGCAGCGCGACTGATGCGCGCGTCCGAGATCGCCTTGTTTGTGCCATGGAGCCGCGATCGCGCGCTGGCGGAGATCACGAACGGACTGCGCGGCTCCCCTTTACCCGTTCGGTTGTATCCCGACCACAGCACGCGCGACGTATTGCGCCAAAAGCGGGAGCGCCATTTCGATCCCCATCTCTCGGTCGAAGTTCAGCGCAAGCCTTTAAGTCGCTTGGAACAATGCGTCAAGCGCGGCTTCGATGCGGCGGCGGCGGGGATTGCTCTGCTCGGGCTGTCGCCCCTACTGATACTGACGGCGGTTCTGATAAAACTCGACACTCCCGGCCCCATCATATTCAGGCAAGTGCGCCGAGGATTCGACAATCGCGAATTTCGCATCTTGAAGTTCCGCACAATGACCGTCCTCGAGGACGGGCCCGGATTGCGGCAAGCGCAACGGGACGACGATCGCGTCACTCGCATGGGACGAATTCTCCGACGCACGAGCGTCGACGAACTGCCGCAGCTCGTCAACGTGTTGAGAGGGGACATGTCGATTGTGGGGCCTCGACCCCATGCCGTCGCCCACGACGAATTTTACGAGGCGCGGATCAACGAATACGCCTTACGCAGGCACGTGAAACCGGGTCTGACCGGGGCGGCGCAAGTGAAGGGCTTAAGAGGCGAGACGCGTGAACTGAAAGCGATGGAAGCCCGAGTTCAGCGCGACCTTTGGTACATCAATAACTGGTCGCTGTGGCTCGACATAAAGCTTATTGGGCAAACATTCTTCGCCTTGTGCTTTCACGAGGCCTATTGATGCGCGCCGCCCAAACTATCCCCGCGGACGCTGAAGAGCGCCCTTCGCGTGTATCGCGCCGCCCCGTGGACTTAGCCAACGAGACGCTATCCCTCCGACATAACCGATCTGGAGCCAAGTCGTGATGGAGATCGCGGTCCATAGGCTTGCGGCCACGCCCCCATGGACATTCATCAGCATCGCCGCGCACGCCGTCACAACCAGTGCAAGGCCAAGGCCGAACACGTTAACGCTCATCCCGAGCGCCCAACCGACTGCACAAAACAAGAGCAGCGTCATTCGTCGTTCCCAGGATTGCTCGGGCGCGTCGCCCGATCGCTCCGTCGGCATGATGGGGGCAAAACCTTGCCCGCAGTTTAACGCAACCGCGTCGGATCCGGCGTCCCCACTTGCCTTATGCGACATTTCCGATGGCTCGACCATCCCTAAAAGTCCAACGACCAAATACGAATGTCGATCATTCTGCATAACACCGAGCAATAGCGCTCTCATCTATAAAAATATCGGCGCGCACTCAGACGAGCGCCCACGTGCCTAAGTCGAACACGAACACTGCGGCGCTGGGATTTCTCCTGTTCACCCTTTCGGCTTGCGCTATGCTTCCCGACGACGGCCCATCGCGCCGCGCTATTGAAATCGGCGGCGACGACAGTGGTCGCGGCGGCAAACAACACCATCTTGAACTATGCGCTCGTCGATCTCAACAAGAATGTCCTTCCCTATATCGACGATCCCGGACCCGGTTCACTTCTGCGAACATTTGGCGAAGGCCGTGGTCCCGCGCCCGAACTGAAGGTCGGCATCGGAGACACCGTGCAGGTGACGCTGTTCGAGGCGCAATCCGGGGGCCTGTTCATTCCGACCGACGCCGGCGCTCGACCCGGCAACTACGTCACGCTGCCGACTCAGACCGTCGACAGCAAAGGCTATATCAGCGTCCCCTATGCCGGGCAGATCCACGTTCTCGGCCGCAGCACCCCTGCCATACAGGTGGAAATCGTCGACAAACTGCGCAATCGGGCGATCGAGCCGCAAGCCATCGTATCGCTCGTCAGCCAGACCTCGACCCAGGTGACCGTGCTTGGCGATGTGGCGACGCCAGGGCGCATTGGGATCAACCCCGCCGGCGACCGGGTGCTCGACGCGATATCGCGCGCCGGCGGCATAAAAAACCCCGGTTACGAGGAATTCGTCACCCTGGAGCGCCACGGCCGCAAAGGCGCGGTCTATTTCCTGAATCTGATCAAGGACGCCAAAGAAAACGTCTTCGTGTCGCCCAACGACCTCGTCTATGTCTACCAATATCAGCGGGCGTTCCTGGCGTTCGGCGCGACCGGCGCCAGCGGTCAGTTCAAATTCCAACAGGAGACGCTGACGCTGAACGACGCCGTCGGCAAGGCCGGCGGCCTTCTCGACTCGCGCGCGGAGCCCGGCCAGGTCTTCGCCTACCGTCTCGAAAGCCGGCGCACTCTCGAGAAAATGGGAGTCGACGTGTCGACATTTGCGCCCGGCGCCGAAGACATTCCCACGATCTTCCGGGTCAACTTCCGGGATCCCTCGGGTTTTTTCGCAGCGCGCAAATTCGCGATGCGAGACAACGACATCATCTACGTCGACAATGCGGACGAGGTCGAGATCACCAAATTCCTGACACTGCTGACGACGTTGTCGGGCGCGGCTTCGTCGGTGACCGGCGACATCGCGGCGACCAAAGCCGCGGGACTTTATCTGAACGGCAAGTGCGTTGCGTTGTTGGGCTGCCCGTAGCGCGCCGGCGCAGTTTGGAGGAAACAATGGCGAGGCGGGAGATGACCATCGGCGGGCGTTCGGACGGATGGGGCGCGGCGTCGGCAGTTGCAGAGGCGGTTCCATCGATTTCCGATGTCTTCGCTGCTGGCTATGGCGGCTGTGTCCTTGGCCGATCGGGACGGCTCAGGCGCCTCGCCAAATTCGGCCTCGTTGCTCAGCGGCGGAAATGGCCTGACGCCGGCGACAGGGGCTCGACGACATCAACGACGACGTCCGCCAACCCGACGACGTCGGCGTCGCCGACTTCGCCGCGGGCAAGAGCCCCCGTTCCGTGAGACAGATGTGAGGATTCGCATTCGTGCAAAACCGGGTAGACCCGTCCAGATTGATTGGCGCTGACAGGCCCGATCACCGCGTTACGCCCTCGGCGCCGATCGAGTTCGATCGACTTTTGGCTGCGGGGCGGCGGCAGGCGCGGGTTGTGTCCGCGAGCTCGATCGTCGGACTGCTCCTAGGTCTCATCTATATCGCCACAGCTGTTCCTGAATACACGGCGACCTCCGATCTCTTTATCGACAGCCAGAAGGACCAGAACGCGCTGTCGGCCACGCTTGCCGAACTCACTTTCGACGCCGGCGCCATCGACAGCCAAGTGGAAGTGCTCAAATCCGAAAAGATAGCCCTGGCCGTTATTGCATCCATGAAGCTGACCGGCGAGCCGGAATTCATGGGCGGGCAGGGTTCGCCGATTTTCCGAACCTTCGCGGCGCTGAAGGCGATCTTCGACGCGCCGCGATGGTTCGTAAGCCGCGAGAAGTCGGACGCGGAATTGCAAACCGCGCTCGAGCGAAGCGCCATCGAGAGGCTTAAGGACAATCTCGACGTTCGGCGCGTCGGGCGCACCTACGTTCTGGCGATCCAATACACCTCGCCGGATCGCAACAAGGCGGCCGCGATTGCGAACGCCTTTTCGAAGTCCTATTTGACCGAGCAGCTCGACGCCAAATTCGAGGCCACCCGGCGCGCAGCGGGTTGGTTGCAAACACGAATCTCGGAACTTAAGCAACAATCGATCGACGCGGATCTGGCGATCCAGCGCTTCAAGGCCGCCAATGGGATCGTCGTCACGGGCGGCGACAAGCCCGGCCTAATCTCCGATCAGCAACTCACCGAACTCAACCAGGAGATCGTGGCGGCGCGTGCGGATACGGCGCGCGCGGACGCGCGCTACGCTCAAATCAAGGGCCTGTTGAAATCCGCGCAGGTCGGCGTCGCAGTCCCGGATTCGCTTTCCAATCCAGTCATCAACGACATCCGCACCAAATATCTGACCGCGTCCAAAATGGAAGCCCAGCTCGAGAACAAGCTCGGCGACCGGCATCTTCAAGTGATCGCGCTAAGGCGCGAGATGGCGGAATACGATCGCTTGATCTATGAGGAACTGCAGCGGATCGCAGAAAGCTATCGTAGCGATGCGGAAGTTGCTCGCGCCAAGCAACAATCCCTTGTAGTCTCTATGTCGGCGCTTGTAGGTCAAAGTGCATTGACCAATCAGACGCTTGTGCAGCTACGCGAGTTGGAACGCGAGTCCGACACCTATCGCTCGCTTTATCAGACATTCATGCAGCGATATCAGGAGGCGTTGCAGCAGCAATCGTTCCCTGTGACGGAGGCGCGCGTCATCACCGCCGCCACGCCGCCGCAGATCGCGAGCTATCCCAAGCGAACGCTCATCCTGGGCTTGTCGCTCGCCCTCGGCGCGCTAGTCGGCTCGGGGATCGGAGCCTTGCGTGAACACCGCGATCGCGCGTTCCGCGTGGCGACGCAGGTTCGCGACGAGCTCGGGCTGGAGTTTCTGGGTCTGCTGCAGAACGTTACGCCCTCGTGGTCGGCGACGGCGTCGCCAGGCGCCGATCTGGACCCCACCCACCTCCGCGTCGCTTTGCCGATCTTGCGCTACGCGCTCGACCATCCGCTTTCCAGTTTCGCCGAGACGCTGCGCGGCGCCAAGGTGGCGGTCGATTTGGCGCTCGGCGAGCGCAAGCCGAAAATCGTCGGCGTCATTTCGGTGCTGCCCGACGAGGGCAAATCAACGGTCGCGAAGAATTTTGGCTCGCTGTTAGCCCAGCTCGGCGCTCCTACGCTGCTGATTGACGGCGACCTGCGCAACCCCGGTCTGACCTCCGCCATCGCAGCCCACGCAAATCTTGGCTTGTTGGAGGCTCTGCGCGACGAGGGCCCGCTCGCGCAGTTGGTTTTGACAGAGCCGGACTCCGGGCTCTGCTTTTTGCCGACGGTTGTAAGGAAACGGGTTCTGCACTCCGGCGAATGGCTGGCGTCGTCGCAAATGCGCCGGCTGCTCGTCGAGGCCGGCAAATATTTTGAATACGTCGTTCTCGACCTGCCGCCCCTCGGACCGGTGGTCGACGTGCGCGCCGCGGCGTCGTTGTTCGACGCCTTTCTGCTCGTGACCGAATGGGGGCGGACGCCGCGCGCGGTTGTCCAAAATCTGTTTGCGGCTGACGCTGCGCTTTACGAGAAGTGCATCGGCGTCGTCTACAACAAAGTCGATCTCACGCGCGTGAAACTCTACGAGGGCGATGGCTCCAGGGACTACTATAGCGTGCGTTATGCAAAATATTATCAACAGGAAGAAGCGTAGGACCCGTGGCGCCGCGGCCTCCTTGGCGTACGCAACTTCGCCCGTTCATCGACGCCGAGGCGGGGTAGACGACACGAGACCATGACCACGCGATTGGCTTCAGACGATGGCCAATTTCTTTCGTGTGAAGTGAACCACGATGCTTATCGCTTTAGATAGAAAATTACGCAGTTCAGTTCCGGCGGTGCGGCCTCCGCTCACACAGCCGCTGGTCATGGCCGTATTTGGCGGCGCATTTTATAATGCGATCCTTGCCGCCGCAAACGCGGCCGGAATTGTCCAATCCTTTGCGACCGTGAGTTCAGTAGAGGCGCTCATTCTCGCGTCCGTGATTATCACGCTGATATGGCGAATCGAAAAAGCGGACGTGGCGCCAATTTTGCTGATCTTCGTCGCGATATTTGTGTCCTTACTGATCTCAATAGAGAACCAAACCATTTACGTTGATTGCTTACGCAATCTGGCGATCATCGGTCTATTTTTTATGATTGGTAGACGTCTACCCGAGGTCGAGATCGTTTTCATTTTCAACGTAATCTGCTTTTGGGTTGCCGCAATTCTTGCAATCGAAATCTTGAGTACTCCACTCTACGTGGCGATTTTTCAACCTGCGTCGTATTATTTGAACACGAGAGGAATCGAAGAATTTTCAGTGGATACGACCGGACTTTTTCGAAACGCGCTCGGATACGAGGATCGGTTCTCATTTGGCGTTTTCGACCACCGGACGGCCTCGCTGTTTATTGATCAGGTTTCATTGGCAAACTTTGCAGGCGTTCTTTGCATCTACGTTCTTTCTCTGTTTGAAAAACTCCCGCTTAAGTCAAAGATATTTTATGCCATATTGATCGCGTGCATAATCGCGACCAACGACTCGCGAACGACCTTCGCGTTCGCGGTGATCTCCATCGCCGGATATTTTGTATATCCGAGACTACGCAAAGGCTTGGCCTATATGGTGGGACCATCAATCGTCGTTTGCGGCGCAATTGAATTCTTGATCTTCGGCGACACGGGCGGTGACGATTTCGTCGGGCGCATCGCAATTACGATGAACTATCTTCAGAATCTAAGCCTGCCTGAGGTCATTGGGCTCAAGATTGATCGCATTTCAGAATATATGGACAGTGGTTACGCGTATGTAATTTCCTCGATGACGGGGCTTGGAATAGTCGCGGTTTGGTTGTTTTGCGCTGGAGCGATTGGCGAGGGATCGGCATCGCGCCGACGATGCGCATTTTCGCTAAACCTATTCATTTTCTTGAATCTTATGATTGGAGGAACGGCCGTATTTTCAATCAAAATTGCGTCTTTGCTTTGGGTTCTCGTCGGGTATGTGTCGTCGAGTAGAAATGTCTCGCCTGCGACTCGAGATCTGGCATGACGATGCAATCAATTCAATGCGCGAGGGCGATCGCGGCTTTGCTGATCGTATATTTTCACGCGTCCCTGCAAGCAGGACAGCTGAATATACAGTCGCCCGCAGTTGCCCCCAAATTCGGACAGTGCGGGGTCGACCTATTCTTCATAATTAGTGGATTTATCATGTGGGTGACCGTATCTCGATCCGGCATTTCGTCCGCAACGTTCTACTTGAGACGCATAACCCGAATTGTTCCGCTCTATTGGAGTCTAACGCTGTTAGCGGCGGCGGTTGCTGCACAAGCGCCCTGGGCTTTAAAATCGACAAGGTTTGTGCTTTCACATGTAGTCGCCTCCTTGGTGTTTCTCCCTTGGCCCAATCCGGCATCGATAGGCGGGGGAAATGAATTGATGACGCCGGTTATCGTGCCCGGATGGACGTTGAATTACGAAATGATGTTTTATATGTTATTCGGCGCCATATTGACAATGCCGATCTTTCTTCGTTTGATATCGGTGTTTGTAGTTTTCAGCCTCTTCGCTATCTTCGTTGGAATCTTTAGTTCGACGAGCAGAATTGCCGCGTTTTACGATCCGCTATTGATATTTGAGTTCGTTGTGGGTGTGATTGTCGCCCGTGTTTCGGAGCGGGGGTTCTTGGCGCCTCCGTTGTGGGCGCCTATGATGCTGTTGTCGGCTTTCGCGGCCCTTTTGTATTTTGATGTTTGTCGACCTCCTGTTAGTCGTCTTTACTTTTCCGGCTTGCCCGCGGCGATCTGCGTTTACTCTTTGATCTCCCTCGAAGCCGCTCGATGTTGGCCGCCGCTGATCTGGCTGGGGCGAATTGGAGACGCTTCATATAGTCTCTACCTCACTCACGTTTTCGTATTGGCTGGCATGCGAAATTTGTGGACGTCGATATTTCCTGATCGATGCGGAGTCGTGTGGCAGCTTGCTTTCATAACCATTGCATTGGCGACGGCGACGCTCGTAAGCCAACTCTCATACGAATGGCTTGAGAGACCTTTGAGTTGAGCGACGAAGCAGCTGATGGGGCTTTGCGGATTTGCACTGGTGCGGGCGTGACGGAGCCATTTCGCTGTGGATTTGGTTCGTCGCCGGACGGCGGCACGATTGGCGCGTCCATTGTCGGACGGATAAGCGGCGGGGATTTGGTTGACTTGACTGCGCCCCGGGGGGCCATTTCGACTCGCCAACGAAAAAGCGTGGGGGCGTAACTCGGATGACCCCAAGGGCGTCGGGGCGCGCGACAATTTGCGGCGTTTTCGTTGTGCTTTTGGCTGTGGCGACAACGAACGCGCCGGCTCTCGGGTTATCAACCGAGCGGCAGGCGTCTCCGCATTGGATGTCCGGCGTCAATCTCTCGGGCGCCGAGTACAGTTCCGGCAAAACGCGGTTGAATGTCGACTACATCTACCCGAGCGACGCCGAAATCGATTATTTCGTCGGCAAGGGGCTGACTACGTTCCGCATCCCCGTGCTCAGCGAACGTCTGCTCGCGGCGCCGAAGGACGGCGCCCACGGGCTGACGCGCGATTGGCGGGAGCTCGTGCGGCTGATCGATCACGCCGCGCGGTTGCGCGCCCATGTGATCGTCGATCTCCACCAGTTCGGCCGCATGCCGTCGGGGCTGATCGGCCGCGACGCGCGGGCGACCGCCGACTTCGTGGGCGCTTGGGCGGAAATTGCGCGCCGATTGAAGGATCGGCCGAACGTGATCTTCGGCCTGATGAACGAGCCGCACGAGCAAAGCGCCGCCGAGTGGCTCCCGGCCGCAAATGCGGCGATCGCTGAAATCAGAGCCGCCGGCGCCCGGCAGTTGATCCTGGCGCCGGGTTCCTATTGGACGGGCGCGCATTCCTGGACGAACACAGACAACGCGGAAAAGATGCTTGGAGTTGTGGACCCGTTGCATAATTTCGTCTATGAAGTGCACCAGTATCTCGACAGTGACAGCTCCGGAACCAAGCCGAGCGTGGTCGCCGGCGTCGGGTCGGTTTCGTTGACCGCGTTCACCGCTTGGGCGCGGGCGCACGCGGCGCAGGGGTTTCTCGGCGAGTTTGGCTTTGCGGCGACGCCGGAGGCGCTCGCCGAGGGAAAGGCGCTGCTCCAGTACATGTCCGCCAACCGCGACGTCTGGCGCGGCTGGACCTATTGGGCCGCCGGGCCGTGGTGGGGCAATTACATGTTTTCGGTGGAGCCGGGCAAAGCCGGCGACCGCCCGCAATTGGAGGTGTTGCGACATGCGGAATAGGCGACGCGGCGAGCAGCGATTGCCGGCCAAATTTGCCCCATGACGGCGCGCGCGCTCAGGAGAAATTTCGCCATCAACGTGTTGGGCGCGCTGGTGCCTCTCGGCGTCTCGCTGGTCACGGTGCCGATCTACATCCGGCATATCGGCGAAGCGCGCTACGGCGTGCTGGCGATTGTCTGGGCGTTGCTCGGCTATTTCGGCTTTCTCGACCTCGGGCTCTCCCGCGCGTCGGCGAATGCGCTCGCGCGACTGCGCGACGCCCCGCAGAAGCAGCGGGCGAGCGTTCTGGCGACGACGATGGCGCTCAACCTCGCGCTTGGGGTTTTCGGCAGTCTGGTCCTGGCGGTGTTCGGCCGCTTCCTCTTGGAACATGGCCTCTCCATTCCCGACGCGTTGAAGGCGGAGATCGAGCCGGCATTTGCCTGGATCGTGGCGCTGTTCCCACTGGCCCTGCTCTCGGGGGTCGGTGTCGGCGCGCTGGAATCGCGCGAGCGTTTTCTTCTGGCGAATATCCTGCAAGTTTTGGGGATGAGCCTGGGACAGATCGTTCCGGTAGTTCTGGCGGTGTGCGTAAGTCCCTCGTTGGCGGTTGTGGTTCCGGCGGCGGTCATCGCGAGGGCGCTGACCGTTGGCGCCATCCTCGCCGCGGCGCTTCGGCAAGAGGGACGATTGACCCTCGACAGCTTCGACCTCAAGCAGGCGAGGGGTCTGCTCAGCTACGGCGGATGGGTGACGCTGTCGGGGCTCCTCAGCCCGATCCTTACCTCGCTCGACCAATTCGTGATCGGGTCCTCCGTCGGCGTGGCGGCGGTCGCGCATTACGTGGTGCCGATGAACTTGGTGACGCGCAGCCAGATTTTCGCCGGGGCCTTGGCGCGCACGCTGTTCCCGCGCCTGTCGAATTCCACCCCGGCCGAGGCGCGGCGGCTGGCGTCGGACGCCGCAGTCTCGCTCGCCTTTGGCTACGGGGCGATTTGCGCGCCGGCGATGATCCTGACCCCGGTGTTTTTCCGCCACTGGATCGGCGCCGAGTTCGCGCGGCATTCAACGCCGGTCGCGGAGATTTTGTTTTTCGGCGCGTGGATCAACGGCGTCGCGTTCGTGCCGTTCGGTCTGTTGCAGAGCCAGGGCCGGCCGGATGTGACCGGAAAATTCCATGCGGCGGAAGTTCTGCCGTTCGTGTTGGTTCTGTGGGCGTGCACATCGGCGTTCGGCATTCGCGGCGCTGCTGCTGCTTGGAGCTTGCGCTGCGCGGTCGACGCGTTGCTGCTGATTTGGGCGTCGCATTTGCCCCGGGGCGCGGTGCTGAAAGCTTTAGCGGCGCCGCTGGCCCTGCTGCTGTTGGCGAGCGCGGCCAGCGCCGCAGTCGGCCCGCGACTGTGGCTGTCATTTGGCGTGGCGACGATTTTCGGGCTCTGCGGCGTCGGTTTGGCGCTCGCGTCATCGCCGGAGATAAGGGACGCCGCGGCTCAATTGGGGCGGCGGGTTGGATATTTGCCTGTGGAGCGGTCGGCGCGAATTTGATCGCTGGAAATAAGGTGAGCGTGTTGCGCAGCCGGGTCACGAGCGAGGTTGAGACGCATAGCGTCTCCGTAGCGATGGCTACTTACAACGGAGAGACGCATCTTCGCGCGCAGTTGGAAAGCCTTGCGACGCAAAGCCTCCTTCCCGAAGAGTTGGTGGTATCCGATGATGGTTCCTCCGACGACACGCTAGGAATCGTGGCGGAATTCGCCAGGTCGGCGCCATTTGAAGTGCGATTTTGGCGCAACGAGATGCGGTTGGGATTCAGGAAGAATTTCTTGAAGGCGGCCGGCGAGTGCCGATCGACGCTGATCGCTCTTTGCGATCAGGACGATATTTGGCGACGCGACAAGCTCGGCATGACAGCGCGGTGCTTCGACGACAAGTCCGTACAACTCGCGCATCACGATTCGACGATCATCGATAGCTTCGGAGCTGAGTTGGGTCGCTTGCGTTCCTTTGCAATTCCCGCCCTCTCCAGGCGGCATGAGACGGACCCCTGGTTTACGGCTTACGGCAACACAATGGTGTTTCGGCGCGGATTGACGGCGTTTTCCGATTTGTGGGAGCAGTCCATATCGGCGCATAGTTCTGAGGAAACGATTCTCGCGGGGTTTGGCGAACGCAAATCTCACGATCACTGGATCTTCTTGTTTGCGACCGAGTGTGGAAAAGTCGCCTACGTCGACGAACCGCTTATATTCTACCGTCAACATGCAAATAACGCGGAAGGCTGGGGCGGTCGCACAAGCTACTTTCAACGCTGGCGACACAGATTGGAACGGCGGGAGAAAATTTATCAACGTTGTGCGGACTCGGCTTCGGCGCGCGCGGACATATTGGCGATTGCGGCGTCGCGCTCCGCCCAAAAGCAAGCTTGCGAGTTTACGCGGGGCTCGTCGCGCTATAGGCTTTTGGCGCAACTCTACGAGTCGCGCGCCCGGCTTTATCGTTCGAAATATGCGCCGGAGCGGCTACAAATTTTTGCCGCTCTGTTGCGGGATCATGCCTACGATGGACACGGCGCCTGGACCTTCCATTTCAAAGGCGGGATCAAAGACGCGGTTCTCGGCGCGCTTTTCGGACCCTTGACCGCGCGATACGGCGTCCCGGCCAAAGGCAGCGACCCCACCTGCTCCGCGGTTCGAGGCAAGTCCTAGTTGGGCGAGACCGTCGTGCGGAGCTTTTCGAGCGTGTTCGATATTTTGAATGAATATTCGACCCTGGCGTCGTCCACTCGGCCCAGGAAGTTCTTGAGCGTGCTCACCGCGCCCGGGGCGGCGAAATCGTCCGGGACGCCAGCGAGATAGGGCGTCGCCCAGCCGGCAAAATTACTTCGGCTGCGTCTGAGGGCGCGCGGCGTCATCAGTTCCAAATAGGGGCGCCATGCCTTGTTTTCCCAAAGATGCGTCGCCAGGGTCTCCGGGCCGACAATTGCTTGCTCGGAATCGAAAATCATGGCGAGGTCGTGCGGCCAGAAAAGCGGCCAGAAAAATGCACGGTTGGACAGAATGGTGATTTCGCCTGGAGACTTCGCGGCAAGTTGCGCCGGCCGCAGAACGGAGTGCTCGTTCCAACTCTTGCCCCGGCCCCTGCCGCGAAAGTCCCGGTAAGACTCCAGCCATTTGAGCAGGAATGGCGCCTGCGCTTCGGCGAGGATAACCGCGTTGCAAAGTTTGCCGTCGGCCTCTTCCCCCTCTCGACCGAGCACCACGGAATTGTCGAGCAAATGGTCAAACGAGCGATGGACAAAGATGTCGGTGTCTAAATATATTCCGCCATGTTCAATCAACGCCCGCAGCCGCGTCACGTCCGATCTGTGCGCGGGGTGCCCGATCGGATTGCCAAAAATCTCGCGCGGCGCGGAGATCCGGACCTTCTCCACGGTATCAGGCAGCATTCGCCACCATGCGCTGTCGGGCTCATACTCATAATAGAGACGGACGCGGGCAGGGCTTAGGCGCTCAATCGCGCTACGAATGCAGACGTAATGAGAAAGCCCGAACGGTTTGCCGCCGAAATCCTCGGAGAAGCCGAAGCAATAGTGCAGAAGCTTCGGGATGCCGGCCATCAGGCCAATCTTTCTGCGATAAAGAACGTCACAGCTTGATCCGCTCCTCTTCGCGCCTCCGTCAACCCGTCGACGATCGCTTGGCAAAGCGCGGGAAGCGCGTTCAATGATCGAAATTTCGCCGCCCGCAGCAGAGCGATAATCCCGAACGTCAGCACAAAACCCGGTAGACCTAACCAACCCCGGTGCTTCAGGACGTAGTACGCCGTCGAACGGAAGCGTTGGCGCTCCGTGTCGAGCGGCGTTGCATCTCGCACTCCGCCGGCCGGCGTCGAAAGGTGCAGAAGCTCCGCCTTCGGCTCGAACAATATTCGCCAACCCGCCTTGCGCAGGCGGGTCGAGAAGTCCGTCTCCTCCAGCAAATTCGTGCGTCGGTCGAACCCACCAATCTCACGCACGACCGCCATGTGGAAACTCATGTTCGAGCCCTTGCACGACTCGACCTCTTTACGCTGCAGGCCAGACAGATTGAAGATGGTGCGGCCGCCCCAGGAGACGTGGCACGCGGTGCGCCGTGAGTTCATGCGCAGCCGCCGCTCCACATGGCGCCCTGTAACGGCGCCGACGGCGGGGTTCTCGAAAGCCCGCACGTGCGCGCCGAGGAAGTCGTCAGCGAGAAGGATGACATCGTCATCCACGAAAACGACAAGTTCCGCCCGCGCGCGCGCCAAGCCTTCGTTGCGGGCGTTCGGCAGGTTCTTGAGGGCGACGTGCACATAGCATAAGCGGGGATCGCCCGTTTGCGAGACATATTCCGAATTTTGCCCGGCCATCGCCGCGTCAGATTGGTCGATAACCCAGAGCTCGAAATCGTTGAACGGCTGCGTTCGCATTTGTTCAACCGTCGCGCGGAACTCGCGCGGCCTGTTGAAGGTTGCGATGACGATTGTGAGGGACGGCGCCTCCGTGGCCACCGGAATCATCCGCCCGCCCCTCCGGCGACGGACATCGCGAGATCCTGGTCGGGACCGCGCGCGACCTTTGCAAAACCCTCGAACATGGCTGCAAGCAGACGCGACAGCACGTTCACGTCGCGAAAGCGTAGAGCCCGATCCAACGCGATCAGCGTGAATGTGAAGATGAACGCCAAAACGCCAAGCCAACCTCGATGTTTTCGGATATAGTACGCCGTCGAGCGAAAGCGACGACACTCGGTATCCAACGGCGTGGATTCCCGGACGCCCCCCGCCGGGGTCGAAAGGTGCAACACCTCCGCATCCGGCTCGAACACAATGCGCCATCCCGCCGCACGAATTCGCGTCGAGAAATCGGTCTCCTCAAGCTGCTGCGTGAGGCGGTCGAATCCTCCGACCGCGCGAACGGCGCTCATCCGGAAGCTCATATTCGAGCCTTTGCAGGAACGCACCTCAGCACGTTCATTCCCGAACAGATTGAAAATTGTGCGGCCGCCCCATGAGATATGGCAAGCGGTCCGGCGGGCGTTGATCTTCAACAACCTCTCAACGTGGCGCCCCGTCACGCCGCCGACCGTGGGATCGTCGTAGGCGCGCGCATGCGCCCCGAGGAAATCGTCGGAAAGGATCACGACATCGTCGTCGACGAACACAACGATGTCTCCCTTCGCGCGAGCCAAGCCTTCGTTGCGCGCATTCGGCAATCCTCGTTGCGACAAATGCATGTAATGCAATCGCCCATCCGCCATTTCCTCAATATAGCTCCGGTTCGACACGGCAAATGAGGGGTCGGATTGATCGATGACCCACAATGCAAAATCAGAGTAGGGCTGAGCTCTCAATTGATCGAGCGTCGATCTCAAGTCCCGGCCTCGGTTGAACGTGGGTACGATAACCGTAACAGCAGGGCGCGGAGGAGGGGCCCGCATCTCGGGCCAAAGCTGGCTGGTCATCCCTGGATCCGTCGACGGACGAGATAGCCTAGTCACGCCCGCTCGCCCCGCACCACCTGCAACGCCACCCGGCTCAGAAACATTGCGTTTCCGACCGTGTAGCGCCGCCATAGCCGCCTCGGCTCGGAGAGCAGCCGATACACCCATTCAATGCGCATTTTCCGAAACCACTCCGGCGCGCGGCGGATTTCGCCAGTCTGGAAGTTGAACAGGGCGCCGACCGCGATGCCGACTGGGCAGACTTCCGGCACGTGACGCGCCAACCACAATTCCTGGCGCGGATTGCCCATCGCCGCGAGCACTACGTCCGCTCGCGCAGAGCGCACGCGTTCGGCCAGATCCGCCGGTTCGGCGTCGTCAAAATAGCCGCTGTGGAAACCGACGATTTCATGGCGCGGCCACCGCTCCGCGTAGAGTTCCGCCGCCTTGGCGACGACGCGCGCATCGGAGCCGAGCAGAAACAACCGCAGCCGCAGGCGGGTCCGGTCGAGATAGGCGGGCGTGAAGTCAGTCCCGTTGAGATTGGCGGGGAAGAAGCGGCCGAAAAGCATCAGGCTGGCGAGGTCGAGCCCGATTCCGTCGTTCAAAAGATGAAAGCCTTGCAGCGCCTCGGCGACCGCGGTGTCGTTGGCCGCCTCATTGGCGAGGTTGGCGTTGACGAAGGCGACGCGCAGCGGTTTGCGGCGGACGACGCAATCGTCGATCCGCGCTGTCGTTGCCTCGACGTCGGAGACCTGCACGCGGGAGCCCAGAATGCGCCGCTCGGTGCGCCCGACGACCCGCCCGTAAATGTCGTCGAAGCGCTCGGCCACTCGGCTCCAGGAATAGGGCGCCAGTCGCCGCGCGATTTCTTTGCGGTCCGGCCTTGGCGCCCCCCGGGCCGCGAGCATCGTCTCCACCGCAGCCTCTGGCCGTCCAAAATCGACGAGCAGGCCTAAACCCGTGGCGCCAACCGTGTCCCGGTGCGCGGGGATGTCGCTGAGCACCGTCAGGAGCCCCGCTGACGCCGCCTCGATCGCCGCGACGCCAAACCCTTCATAGTGCGAGGGACTGACAAACACGGAGCAGCCGCCGATCGCCTCGCGTAAGATTTCGTCAGAGGGGGACTCAAGCAGCTTCACGTGTCCCGCCAAACCCGCGCGCGCGGCCTCTTCGCCGAGGCGCGCGATGTCGTCCGACATCGGACGTCCGGCGATCATGAGTTTCCAGGCGGGGTCGCGAGCGCGCAGCGCCGTCAGGAAAGGAAACAGCGCCGTCAGGTTCTTGTTGGGGGCCAGACGCCCGAAATAGATGATCTTTTTCAGCCCGGCCGCGCCGGCGGCGTCGGCGAATTTTTGGCAATCCACCCCGGCGCCAACCGCTTCGATCCCGCGTGGGCGGATAAGAGAAAAGGTGCGCCGGTCCTGCTCGCTGGACGCCGCCACGAAACCGTAGGGCCTTAAACTCCGGCGGGTGACGGCTCGAAAGTAGACCCGTTTCAGACGCGAGGCGAAGCCAGTGTGGAAAAAGCCGCCATGAGTCGAAACCACTAGCGGCTTTTTATGGAGAGGTTTTGTTAAAGCCAGGAAATCTACGAAGAAATCGATGGCGTGGACATGAACGAGGTCGGCGTCGCGGATTTTGCCCAACACGCCGGGCGCCAAGGGATAGCGCTGCGAGCCGAAATAGGGGATGCGCACGATCTCGTAGCCGCGCCGTCGCTCCGACACAGCAAGTGTTTTGTCGGAGCCAAATATCCTGTTCAAGGTGACGACGCGTACGTGGTGACCCGCCGCGGCCTGCTGCGTGGCTAAATTTTCGACGACGCCTTCAAGTCCCCCGCGCGCGGGGTAGAACTGCCGTGTCACGTGAACGATGTTCATCGCAAGTCCGCCCACCATATTTGCGTCCGAGGCGCGATGGCGCAGTCAATATGTCGACATGGCTCGTTTCGTGACGAATAACCCCGCGCCCAAACGACATGGCGTCGATGACTATCCGTTTCGTCGCCAACGTGGACAACGTTGCGGCAACTCCACCATCGCAACGACGAATGGTAGCATCTTATTGTCTATTGTAAACTCAATTCCTGAGAGACGTTGCGATATGTTACGTCGCTGTTCCACGAACTTGCGTTCAGAACGAAGTCGAAAAGGCATACCGATCAACGGCATTGCGCTTTCGCACCTGTTCAGTCGGCGCCGTCGCGGGGGTTCGGCCGCTACGCGATTTCCGCGGGTCGGTGGGGAGATGTCGGATTTTGGAAGGGCCTATCGGGCTGAACGCGGGTCAGAGGACTGAGCGGCGCCGTCGATCGACGCTCTTGGGCGATGGATCAACGGGAGCGATCGGCGGCGCCTCGCGAAGGAGCCGGAGAAGCGGGCTGGGCCCGTCGAATTCCAGACTTCAGATGCTGAAGCTTCCGGCAAACCTGGCTGCGAAATACGCGCGCGCGGGACCGTCGCTTACGCAATCGCGAAATCGGCGCGTCGTCTTCAACAAACCAAATTAGCGAGGTCGCGGAAAATCTCGAATAGCCGCCGCCGAAGCCCAAGGAGCAAATCGCTTCGTCACCCCAGGGGAATGCGCGACACGGACGGCCGCACCCCGCTCGCGCCTTCAGGCCGTCGCTTGCGGCGCCTTCATGCGAAACATCTGGAAGCCTTCAATCATGATCGCCCTTTCGACCGCGCTCCGCGGCACGTCGTGCGGAAGCGCGCCGCCGCGGGGCGCCGTGTTGATCAACCGCCAGGGGCCGAACTTTTCCGGCAACCGAGAGCCGACCATGTCGCCAGCGAAGGCGCATAGATTTGGCCGCGATTGGGATTTGAAGACGAAAATACGCATGACGACTCGACATCCTTCCTTGCGCGGACTTGCGCAATCCGTCCCCCACCCACGAACGAACTGAGGGAGTCCGCGAAGCTGCGCCGATCGACTACGCTCGCAGCCCTTAACCGAGAGGTCAGACCGCCTCGGGAATGACCAGCGCGCCGGGCCGGGGCGAAGATTTGCTCGGCGGGACGTCACGCGGCTTTTTCTTTGGCGCCGCGATCAGACCTTCAAAGATCATCTTCTTTCTGGCCAACTTGCGCGCCCGCCGGATGGCTTCATTCTTTTCGCGCGACGCCTGTTCCGACGGCTTCTCGTAATGACGCCGTCGCTTCATCTCGCGAAACAAGCCCTCGCGTTGCAGCTTCTTCTTCAACACACGCAACGCCTGCTCGACATTGTTGTCGCGAACGAGAACCTGCAACGGGCAAACTCCTGTTTGAAGGCGAACGCCGCCCGGGAGGCGATCGCCGCCGGGGCCAGCTTGGCAAATTTGGGCAAGGGGCGCGAACGCGGGCCGCTCAGGTCTCGCCGAGGGAGCGCTCCACGCTCGGCGTCGCGCATTTGACCGGCGGGCGGCCTCTCTCAGTTCGAAAGGCCCGTAAACTCTTTAATTGCGACTCCGGACATGTCGAAGTCGCTGATTGACGCTAGAGCCTTTTCGTCTCGCCAGCGATAAGTTGGTCGAGACGCTCGGCAAATCGCGAATGTCAGGCTGCGGCGAGCTTATCGGCCGAGGTCTTACCGGTGCGCTTGTCCGCCACGACTTCGTAGCTCACGCGCTGGCCTTCCGTGAGGCTGCGCATACCTGCGCGCTCCGCGGCGCTGATGTGGACGAACACGTCGGTGCCGCCGTCCTCAGGCTGAATGAACCCAAAACCCTTGGTCGGGTTAAACCATTTAACGGTGCCAATTTTCATTTTCGTTTCCTTCCGCGCAAGCGCGGTCGTCTGGCGACGCTAGCCGCCGTAACACAGATCATCGATGTTAAGGAAAAAAACTTGGTGGCACGTCGCGACAGAAGCTCGCGTGCAAACCAAGGCCTTCGGCCGAAACTCGACTTCGGCCTCCTACGCGACAATTGGGTCTTTTTCAAGAGCGAACTTGCTACGGCGCGCGCCTTGCGTAAGGCGGCCGCACCGAAACTTTGCCAGTCTCTCCCGTTTCCCGGCCCGAAATACTTGCGCGCCGGTCTCGGCGCCCGACCTATCCCCCCTTTACGACCCGCTCATAGCGCCCACCAATCTCCGTAAGCACCGCATAGCCTATCGTCCCCGCTTTGCCTGCGAAGCTGTCCAGCGCCGCATTCGGCCCAAAAAATTCGGCCTTGGTCCCCGGCCCCACAGCCGTGTCGGGCAGATAGGTCACGTCGGCGATGCAAAGGTCCATCGACATCCGCCCGACCAGCGGGCACATGCGGCCGGCGATGCGCACCTCGGCGCCCGGCGCTTCGTCGGCGCTCCCGGCGCCGAAAGGCAGGCCGTCGGCGTAGCCGGCGAGCAGCGTCGCCAGCCGCGTGCGGCGTTTCGCCGTCCAGCGGCCATTGTAGCCGGCCGTCTCGCCGGGCTCGATCCAGCGCGTCTGCTGCACCGCGATCTCCAGCGTCACCACGGTGCGCATCGGGTTCTCGCGCCCGGGCGTCGGGTTGCCACCGTAGAGCGCATAGCCCGGCCGGACGAGATCGTAATGCGGCCGACCCGGCAGAAACACGCCGGAGGAATTGGCGAGCGAGGCCGGCAGACGCGGAAACAGCGCCCGCGCGGCGGCGAAGGCGGCGATCTGGCTGGCGTTGACGGGATCGTCGGGGATTTCCGCCGAGACCAAGTGGCTCATCAGCAGCGCCGCCCCGGACATTGCCGCGGGATCAATCTCGGCCGGCGCAAAGCCCAATCTGTTCATCCCCGTGTCGACATGCAGCGCGAACGGCAACGCGCGATCCCAACGCGCAAACTCCGCGGGGCTTCCGATCGCCGGCGCCAGGCCCGCGGCGGCGTAGTCGGCGACCTCCGCGCCCGCCTCGAAACCGTTGAGCACGAAGACGCGCGCATCCGCGCCCAAGGCGGCCCGCGCCCGAATTCCCTCGCCGACATGGGCGACGAAGAAGGTCCGGCAGCCCGCGCGCCACAGGGCGGAAGCGGCGGTCTCCACGCCGATGCCGTAGCCGTTGGCCTTAACGACCGCGCCGCAGGCGGCCGGGGCGACTTCGCGCGCGATCCGGCGCCAATTGTCCTGAAGCGCGTCGAGGTCGATAGTCAAGCGTCCGGGCGCGCTCAAGGCAGACTCCATTCGACGGGCGTTTGCCGCCCTTGATGTCCTTTGCTAAAGGTCGGAAGCTAACAGCTTGGCGGACTCCACGCATGCAGAAATTCGAAACCTTGACCGGCGTCGCGGCGCCGTTGCCGATCGACAATGTCGACACCGACATGATCATCCCCAAGCAGTACCTCAAGACGATCAAGCGCACCGGCCTCGGCGCCGGTCTGTTCTCCGAAATGCGCTACAAAGACGACGGCTCCGAGAATCCGGACTTCGTGCTCAACAAGGCCGCCTATCGACAAGCGAAGATCATCGTCGCCGGCGACAATTTCGGCTGCGGCTCCTCCCGCGAACACGCCCCGTGGGCGCTGCTCGACTTCGGCATCCGCTGCGTGATCTCGACCGATTTCGCCGATATTTTCTACAACAACTGCTTCAAGAACGGCGTCCTGCCGGTCAGGGTGAGCGCGGAAGACCTCGCCAAGCTGATGGACGACGCCGAGCGCGGCGCCAATGCCACGCTCACCGTCGATCTGCCGGCCCAGGAGATTCGCGGACCCGACGGCGGCGTTGTGAAGTTCGAGGTCGACCCGTTCCGCAAGACCTGCCTGCTCGAAGGTCTCGACGACATCGGCCTGACGCTCGTCGAGGCGCCGGCGATCGGCGCCTACGAGGCCAAGGCGAAATCGGCGCAACCCTGGCTTTAAGGCCGTTGACGAAAACGCGAAGTCTCTGTATGCGAGCGCGCAAGCAGGCTGGGCTCGTCCCGGCCTGATGTGTTTTGGCGCGACTGAGCGGAAGACTTCGCGGCGCGAAGAAGGATCGGATTTATGGCGAACACCAAGTCGGCGCAGAAGGCTGTGCGCAAGATCGCCCGCCGCACGGCCGTCAACAAAATGCGCCGCAGCGAGATGCGGACTTACGTCCGCCGGGTCGAGGCCGCGCTCGACGCCAAGGACGGCGCCGGCGCCGTGGATGCGCTGAAATCGGCGGAGCCGTTGCTGGCGCGCGCCGCGCAAAAGGGCATCGTCCACAAGAACGCCGCCGCGCGCAAGATTTCCCGGCTGACCAAGCGCGTCAAAGCCCTCGCCGTCTAATTCCGTGTCGGACGTTTCCGACCGGCCCCCCGATCGGCTTTCCGTCGATCCGAAAAGCCCCCATTACGAAGAGGCGGCGCTCGTGCGCGGCGTCGGCATTCGCTTCAAGGGCAAGGAGCGGTTCGACGTAGAGGAATATTGTGTGAGCGAAGGTTGGATTCGCGCGCCGATCGGCAAGACGCGCGACCGCAAGGGCGCCCTGTTGACGGTAAAGCTCACCGGCGAAGTCGAAGCTTTCTTCACCGGACCTGCCGCGACCGAATAAGCGCCGGCCAGCCCCCGTCAGCCGCCGCCGAACTTCGGCGCCCGCTTTTCCAGGAACGCGGCCACACCTTCCGCAAAATCCTCGCCGTAGCCGAGCGCCCGCTGGGCGTCGCGTTCGTGGTCGAGCGCCTCGTCGAGCGTGCGCGACGCCGCCGCGTGGACCGCCTGCTTGATCGCCGCCAGCGCCGAGGGAGACTGACCCGCGAGGCGCTCAGCGAGCGCCGTCGCTTGCGTCATTAGCTCGGCGTCGTCGACGGCTTTCCAGATCAAGCCCCATTCCGCGGCCGTCTCCGCCGGCAGCGGCTCCGCGGTCAGCGCCAGCGCCATCGCGCGGGCGGGACCGAGATGGTGCGGCAGGAACCAGGTGCCTCCGCAATCCGGGATCAGTCCGATCTTCACGAAGCTCTGAATGAAGCTCGCCGATTTCGCGGCCAAAGCGATGTCGCCGGCAAGCGCGAAATTCGCCCCCGCCCCCGCCGCCACGCCGTTGACCGCAACGACGATCGGCTTTGAGAGCGCGCGCATCCGCCGGATCAGCGGGTTGAAGCGGGTCTCGATGCTCGCGCCAACGTCGACCCGCTCCGTCTTGCCCGGCGCCACTGCACGCTCCGACAGGTCCTGGCCGGCGCAAAACCCGCGGCCCGCGCCCGTAATGAGAATTACTCGGCAGGCCCTATCCTCTTCAGCAGCGGCGAAAGCTGCGGAAAGCCGCGTCGTCATGTCGAGGGTGAAGGCGTTGAGCCGCTCGGGCCGGTTCAACGTGATGAGGATGACGGCGCCGTTGCGCTCGACCAGCACGCTCTCGCTCATGGGGCTCCCCTTAGGTGATCACGCTCGGGACCTTGCGGCCCGTGCGTTGCTCAATGTCTGAAATCTCGCGCGACAGGACGATGAGATCGGCAAGCGCCGCCTGCGCATCCTGCCCGAGGTCGCCGCCGGGCGGCTCGTAGCTCTCGATGTAGATGCGGATGGTCGCGCCGACCGTGCCGGTGCCGGAGAGCCTGTAGACGATGCGCGAGTCGCCTTCGAACAGGATGCGGATTCCCTGGTTCTTCGCGTCGGAGCCGTCGACGGGATCGTGATAGGCGAAATCATCCGCCGCCTCGACGAAGCGGCCGCCGAGCCGCTGGCCCGGCAAATCGGGCAGCCGCGCCCGCAAAGCGTCCATCAGCGCGTTGCCGGCGGCGAGATCGACTTCGTCGTAATCGTGGCGCGTGTAATAATTTCGCCCGTAGCTGCGCCAATGCTCCCGCGCGAGTTCTGCGACCGAGGTTTTGCGCTTGGCCAGAATGTTGAGCCACATCAGCACCGCCCAGACCCCGTCCTTCTCGCGGATGTGGTTGGAGCCGGTGCCGAAACTCTCCTCGCCGCAAAGGGTCGCCATATCGGCGTCCAGCAGGTTGCCGAAGAACTTCCAGCCCGTCGGCGTTTCGTAGGCGCCGATCCCCAGCTTGGCGGCGACCCGGTCGGCCGCGCCGCTCGTCGGCATCGAGCGGGCGACGCCTTTGAGGCCCCCGGCGTAGCCCGGCGTCAGCGTCGCATTGGCGGCAAGCATGGCGAGCGAATCCGAAGGCGTAATGAACTGGCCGCGGCCGATGATGAGATTGCGGTCGCCGTCGCCGTCTGAGGCCGCGCCGAAATCGGGGCCTTCGGGCGCCATCACGAGGTCGTACAGCTCCTTGGCGTAGGTGAGGTTCGGATCGGGATGATGGCCGCCGAAATCCTCCAGCGGGATTCCGTTGAGGACGACGCCCGGCCCGGCCCCAAGCTCGTTCTCCAAAATTGCTTTGGCGTAGGGGCCGGTGATGGCGTGCATCGCGTCGAACTTCATGCGGAAGCCGCCGGCGAACAGCGCGCGGATCGCCGCGAAGTCGAACAGCTTGCGCATCAGTTGCGCGTAGTTCTCGACGGGATCGACGATCTCGACTGTGGCGTCGCCCACCCTCGTCTCGCCAACCCGGCCAAGATCGACGTCGGGGGTATCAAGAGTTTTATACTGCGCAATCGCCTTGGTGCGCGCGAAAATGGCGTCGGTGATTTTTTCCGGCGCGGGGCCGCCGGCGCCGATGTTGTATTTGATGCCGAAATCGCCGTCGGGGCCGCCGGGATTGTGGCTCGCCGACAGGATGATGCCGCCGTAGGCGCCGATAGCGCGGATCAATGCCGAGACGGCCGGCGTCGACAGCCAGCCGTTCTGGCCGACGACGATGCGCCCGAAGCCGTTGGCGGCGGCGATCCGGATCGCGATCTGAATCGCTTGTTTGTTGTAAAAGCGCCCGTCGCCGCCGATGACGAGCGTCTTGCCAGCAAAACCTTCCAGCGAGTTGAAAATCGATTGGACGAAATTCTCGACATAGTGCGGCTGCCGAAACACCGTCACCTTCTTGCGCAAACCCGAGGTGCCGGGCTTCTGGTCGGCGAAGGGTTTGGTGTCGACGGTTCGGATCATGCGGCGCTTCCTCGGGGCATTTAGGACGATGGTAGCCGAGCGCGGGCGATTGGCAAAATTCGACGGTCGGCAGGAGTGACGGAGCGTAAACTTGGACCGTCATCGCGAACAAAGTGATGCGACCGACGCTTCCGCGGATGTGGTCCCATCCGCTCAGCCAACGATCTCGGAAAGCTGGATCGCTTCGCCAGGCGTAACGTTCCAACTGATAGCAGGGCGCTCCAGCCCGGCGCGTCTAATGCCCCCCGAAACGAAATCAGCGTGCGCACCGGACACGCCCATCGCCTTGAGCTTGTCTGCCCCGCCAAGCTCCGGCAGGTCGATGACGAACACCGCCGCGACCACGTCCGCCCCGGCGCTCCGCAGCAGCTTGACCGCCCCTTCCGCCGTGCCGCCGGTGGCGATCAGGTCGTCGACCAGCAGCACCCGCTCGCCCTTGACCAGCGCATCCGTGTGCATCTCCATCTCGTCGATGCCATATTCGAGGCTGTAGGCGACGGAGAGCGTGGCGTGCGGCAGCTTGCCCTTCTTGCGGATCGGCACGAAGCCCGCGGATAGCTGATGCGCGACCGCGCCGCCGAGGATGAAGCCGCGCGCCTCCATGCCGGCGATCTTGTCGATCTTCGTCCCCGGCATACGGTTGCACCAGTTCGTCGATGGCGCGGCGAAAAGCCCGCGCGTGCCCAAGCAGCGTCGTGATGTCGCGGAATTGGATGCCGGGTTTGGGATAATCCGGAATCGTCCGGATATGCTCGACGAGATCGAACTCCATGCCAGCCCCGCTACGCTTTGCGCCTTGCGCTAACGAATAGGGGCTCGCGCGCGCAGTGGCAATCATGCGGCAACGTTTAGACCGTAAAGTCGGACTAGGACAGGAGGCTTACATGCGCCACCTTCATTCGCAGTTCCACTTCCGCCACGCGCTTTTCGCCTTGCAAAACCCGGACGGCTATGTCGACGCGCTATGGAATTGGCGCGCGAGTCGGGACGCGCCGGGAAGCTCGCTTCGCGCCGACCGCGGATGCGGTCCGGTATGGAGCCCCGCGAAGTTCTGGCTTCGTCGCGGCGCTGAACGCTTCTACCCGGCGATCCGCTTAGCGACGATGTCAGCCACCCGAAGCGCGTTGGCGATCAGCGTCAGCGTCGGATTGACGGCCCCGATCGACGGGAAGAAGCTCGCATCGACGACATAGAGATTGTCGATCTCATGGGCGCGGCAGTCGAGATCGAGCACCGAGGTTTTCGGGTCTTGCCGAACCGCATCGTCCCCGCCTGATGCGCCGTACCGCCGATCTGGCACGTCCTTGCCCAAATAGAGCCGCCGGTCGAACAGATGCGGCTGGATGTCGACCTTGTCGCAGATCGCCCTGAGCTTCTCGCGGAGTCTGGCGGCGCTCTCGCGGTTGGTTTCGACGAGATCGAGGTGGGGGACGCCGTCGCGGTAATAGACGCGGTTCTCCGGGCTGCGGCAGATCTTCCGTCGTCAGCCAGAAATCGATGGAATGCCGGGCGATCCAGTCGAACGGGCTGCTGCGGCAGCCAGTGAAGCAGCGCCGGCATGCCCTCCAGCTCCGACCTGCATGCCGTCGGATTTGCCGACCATCTGGATGTGGCCGAGCGGAAACTCCCAATCGTTGGCCGGGCTCATCGCCTGGCCGTGATAGAAATCGTTGAGGCCGAGCGTCTTCTGGAACTGCGTCGGATTCGGCGTGCGCGAGATCGCCAGCACCGTCGCGTTGTTGTGGCGCATGTAGTTGCGCCCGACCAGGCCGGAGCCGTTGGCGAGCCCGCCAGGATGCGCGTCGTTCGCCGAGCGTAGAAACAGCAGCGCCGAGGACAGCGCGCCGCAGGCGACGATGACGATGTCGGCCGAGAACGTGCGCCGCGCGCCGTCAACCTGCGTCTCGACGCCGGCGACGGCGCCCCGGCGGCGTCGGTCGTCAGCCGCTCGACATAAGCGCCGGTCAACAGCGTCAGATTTGGATGCGCCTTCAAGCGCCGGATCGACGCAGACGACCTGCGCGTCCGCCTTGCCGTTGGTCAGGCTCGGATAGCCGTCGAACGGGATCGCAGCGCAGACAGGGCGAGTTCGGCAGCGTGCGCGCCTTCGCGTCCTCCTCGATCCAGGCGCCCATCGGCAGATGAAACGGATGCAAGCCCTCGCGCGCGAGCCCCTCGGCGAGTTCGGCGATGCGCGGTTCGTGGCTCATCGGCGGCTTCGGATAGGGGCCGCTGGCCCACGGCTCGGTCGGATCTTCGCCACGCGCGCCATGGACGCGGTAGAGTTCCTCGGCCTGCTGATAATAAGGCTCGAACACGTCGTATTTGAGCGGCCATTCCGGAGAGACCCCGTCGACATGGCGGACGGCATGAAAATCGGTCTCCCGCAATCGGAACAGCGCGGCGCCGTACATCTTCGAATTGCCGCCGACCCAATAGTGGAGGCCGGGCTTGAAACTGTCGCCGTTCGCCGACTTCCAGGTTTCGTCGGCCTGATAGCGCGCGCGCGCCGAACACCTCGCGCGTATCCCAATTCTCGCGCTCGCGCGGCAGATATGGTCCCGCGCTCGATCAGCAAAATCCGCTTGCCGGTCTGCGCCAGCCGCCACGCAGCCGTCGCGCCGCCCGGCCCGGAGCCGACGATGATGATGTCGTAGCGATCCTCAGCCATTGGTGGCGAAACCCGGAAACAGCGTCATGCCGCCATCGACGAACAGCGTCGCGCCAACGATGTAGTCGCAATAATCGGAAGCGAGCCACGCCGCGACTTTGCCGATGTCCTCGGCCTCGCCGATGCGGCCATAGGGGATCAGCTTCATGAGATTGTCGTACGCCTCCTGCGTCGCCCAGGCGTCATGATTGATCGGCGTGCGAATGGCTCCGGGCGCAATCGAGTTGACGCGGATCTTGTCGGGCGCGCATTCCTGGGCGAGGCTTTGCATCATCAGCATGATGCCGCCCTTGGAGCTGGCGTAATTGACGTGCCCCGCCCACGGTATCATCTGATGCACGGAGCTCATGCAGATGATTTTTCCGCGCGAGCGCGAGACATGACGGGCGTCCCCTTGCGCCCGGAATTGCGCGATCGCCGCGCGGGCGCAAAGAAACTGGCCGGTGAGGTTGACGGAGAGCACCTTGTTCCATTGATCGAGCGTCATCTTGGCGATGCTGTTGTCTCGCTGCAGGCCGGCGTTGGCCACGAGAATGTCGAGCGCGCCGTGATCGGTCACAAAGCTCGCATACATTGCCTGGACGTCCGCTTCGCTGGACACGTCCGCCTTGTAAGTGCGCGCATCGACGCCAAGCCCGCGCGCCGTCTTCGCGACGTCCTCGGCCTGATCGGGCTCCACGACATAATTGATCCCGACGTCGGCGCCGGCCTCAGCCAACGCCAGCGCCACCGCCTTGCCGATGCCGGAATTGGCCCCGGTGACGAGCGCCTTCTGCCCGGCGAGCAGTTTTGGCAGCGGCGGCAGCGGCGGCGCCTTATCCTGTGGTCCGGCTTGATTGTCGGCGGGGTCGGTCATGGCGTTCTCCAGGCTTTGGTTGACTCAATGTTCGATGGCGCCGGGGGCGCCGGCGCTCGGCTTGGCGGCGTCGCCGATGAGGACAGCGACGACGCCGGTCCACCCCGTTTGATGCGAGGCGCCGCAGCCGCGCCCGGTGTCGCCATGGAAATATTCGAAGAATTGCAGGCGGTCGCGGAACAGCGGGTCGTCGTCAAAGCGGGGCCACGAGGCCTGAGACGCGCGCCGGCCGGCGGCGTCCTTTAGGAACAGCGTCTGAAACCTGCGCGACAGTTCCTCGGCGATCTCGCCGAGATTCAAAAAAGCTTGCGAGCCGGTGGGGCACTCCACCCGAAAATCGTCGCCGAAGTAGCGGTGCAGCTTGCGCAGCGCCTCGATCAGCAGGAAATTGATCGGCGCCCAGACCGGACCTCGCCAGTTGGAGTTGCCGCCGTAAATGCGCGTCTCGCCCTCGCCGGGCTCGTATTTGAGCGAAAACGTCTGACCGCCGAGGTCGATCTGATAGGGGTGGTCGAGGTGATAACGCGAGACCGAGCGAAGCCCATGGGGCGACAGGAACTCGGTCTCGTCGAGCATGCGCACAAGCACCGCCTTGAGCCGCCGGCGGCGCAGGATCGCCAGCAGCCGATCGCCGTTGACGTTCGGCTCGCGCCAGTTGGCGACCAGCCGCGCCAGCTCCGGTCGGTGTTGCACAAACCATTCCGTTCGCGCGCGAAATTCCGGGAAGCGCTCGAACAGGTCGTTTGGCACGATCTCCGCGGCGACGATGGGCAGCAAGCCGACGACCGAGCGGATGCGCAACAGCGTTGCGTCCTGACCAGGCGCGAGCAGCACGTCGTAGTAGAACGCGTCGCGCTCGTCCCACAAACCCATCGAATCGGCCTCGCCCTGGCCATGCATCGCCTGCGCAATGTTGAGGAAATGCTCGAAGAATTTGGTGGCGAGGTCCTCATAGACCGGGTTGGCGACGGCGAGTTCCAGCGCCATCCGCATCATCGCCAGCGCATAGGCCGCCATCCAAGCGGTGCCGTCGGACTGATCAAGGCGCCCTCCAAACGGCAGAGGAATGCGCATGTCGAACACGCCGATATTGTCGAGACCGAGAAAGCCGCCTTGAAAAATGTTGCGGCCGCCTTCGTCCTCCCGGTTTACCCACCAAGTGAAGTTGAGCAGCAGTTTATGGAAGATGCGTTCGAGAAACGACCGGTCCCCGACGCCAGTCGCCGCCCGGTCGCGGTCGTAAATATGTAGCGCCGCCCAAGCGTGCACGGGCGGATTGACGTCGTCAAAATTCCATTCGTAGGCGGGCAACTGGCCGTTCGGCCGCATGAAGCGCGATTGGGTCAGCAGCGTGAGCTGCGACTTGGCGAAGGCGGGGTCGACGGCGGCCAGCGTCACGCAGTGAAACGCCAAGTCCCACGCCGCGAACCACGGATATTCCCACGTGTCCGGCATCGACAGAACATCGCCGCCCTGAGCGGCGTCGACATCGCCGCTGGCGAAATGCGGCCAATCGCTGTTGCGCCCTTGCTCGCGCGCGTCGGGCGGCGGCGGCTGCAAGGGATCTCCGGCAAGCCAGCTGCGAATGTCGTAGCCGTAAAACTGCTTGCCCCACAGCATGCCGGCGAACGCCTGGCGCTGCACGAGGCGCGCGTCGGCGTCGGCGACGTCGGCTTGCATGGCGGCGTAGAAAGCGTCGGTCTCGGCGCGTCTCGTCGCCATCACGGCGTCGAAATCGGCGAAGGGGTCGGCGTCGACGCGCGGCCGCAGGCGCAGTCGCAGCGTCACTGTCGCGCCCGCGCCGAGCGTCACGGCGCGGGCGATCGCCGCCTTCGTGCCGCGTCCGGCGGGGTTGACCGCGGCGGCGACGCCGCGCACCACGAAATCGTTGATCCCGTCCTTGCAGAATCCCGAGGGCGCTTGGCCCCAGAGCGCATGAAAGTTCGTGTTGTTGTCACAAAACAGCGGCTCGCCGTCATAGTCCCAGGCGAGCTCGCGCTCGATGTCGTCGCTTTGGTAGACGCCAATGCGTTTGCCCTCGAGCCGCAGCTCCGGGCGATTGTCCAGCGGCGACCAGGACCAGCGGTTGCGAAACCAGATCTGCGGCAAAAGCCACAGGCGCGCCGGCTCGGGCCCGCGGTTGGTCGCGCGCACGGTGAGCAGCAGATCCTCGACGTCGGCCTTGGCGTAGTCGATCTCGACATCGAAATAGCGGTTGTCGTCGAATATGCCGGTGTCGATGAGTTCGAACTCGCGATCCAGCAAACCTCGCTTGGCGTTCTCCTCGCGCAACGCCGAGTAGGGAAACAGGCGCTGAGGATATTTGTAGAGCATCGTCATGTAGGCGTGGCTCGGCGCGCCGTCGAGATAATAGTAGAGCTCCTTGACGTCCTCGCCATGGTTGCCCTGTTGATTGGTGAGGCCGTAGAGCCGCTCCTTCAGGAACGGATCGACGCCGTTCCACAGCGCCAGAGCCACGCAGATCCGCTGCCGGTCGTCGCTGAAGCCGCCGATGCCGTCCTCGCCCCAGCGATAGGCGCGGCTCATCGCCTGCTCAAAGGGAAGTGCGTCCCAGGCGTCGCCGTCGGCGGAGTAGTCTTCGCGCACCGTGCCCCATTGCCGCTCGGAGACATAGGGACCCCAGCGACGCCAGTCTCGGCCGGCCGCAATGCTGGCCAGACGCTGGGCCTCCGCAGTGGCTTTCAGTTCTTGCGTGGGGGCGTTGGCGGTTTCGGTTTTCATCGTCGCGTTTACTGCTTAGCGGTCGCGAGGTCCGGCCGCAACGCAAGGTGGGAACCGCAACGCAATCGTGTATGTTCCGTTGGCGAGCCTGCGCCCCGAGCCTGCGCCCAAGGAGATCGACCATGTCGCAAGTCCATTACGTGATCGTCGAGCATGACGGCGGCTGGGCGTATCGCTCAGACGGCACCTTTTCGGAGACTTTTCCGACGCAGGAGGCTGCGCACAAGGCCGCCGCCGCTGCGGCGGCGGAGCAACGGGCGCCCGGTGAAACCACGCCCATCCAGTACGAGACGCCCGAAGGCGAGTGGCGCGAAGAGAGCGCGCGGGGCGACGACCGGCCCAAGACGGATGTGCAGGATTAGTCGTCTTCGAACAGGCCGACCGCTTCGGGCGGCCGGGCCGGGGCGGCAAGGCCCAGATGTTTGAAGGCGTGCCGCGTCAACAGCCGGCCGCGCGGGGTGCGCTGAACGAAACCAAGCTGAATCAGATAGGGCTCGATGATCTCCTCGATGGCGTCGCGCGGCTCCGAGAGCGCGGCGGCGATGGTCTCAACCCCAACCGGGCCCCCGCTGAAACTGATGGCGATGCAATCGAGATAACGCCGGTCCATCATGTCGAGTCCGATGGCGTCGACGTCGAGCAGTTTGAGCGCCGCGTCGGCGAGCGCGCGGGTCACGCTGGGCGCGCCCTCGACCACCGCGAAATCGCGCACGCGACGCAGCAGCCGGCCGGCGATGCGTGGCGTGCCGCGCGAACGGCGAGCGATCTCATTGGCGCCGTCGGCGGCGAGCGTCAGGCCAATAACCCGAGCCGCCCGGCCGACGATGCCCTGCAATTCCTCGACGGTGTAGAAATTGAGCCGGATCGGAATGCCGAAGCGGTCGCGCAACGGCGTGGTTAGCAGGCCGGCGCGCGTGGTGGCGCCGACTAGGGTGAACGGCGCGAGGTCGATCTTCACCGAGCGCGCCGCGGGCCCGGCGCCGATGATGAGATCGAGCTGGAAATCCTCCATCGCGGGATAAAGGATCTCCTCCACCGCCGGGTTGAGGCGGTGGATTTCGTCGATAAACAGCACGTCGCGCGGCTCAAGATTGGTGAGCTGCGCGGCGAGATCGCCGGCCTTGGCGATGACGGGTCCGGAGGTCGACCGAAAATTGACGCCGAGTTCGCGCGCGACGATCTGCGCCAGCGTCGTCTTGCCGAGGCCGGGCGGCCCGACGAACAGCACGTGATCGAGCGCCTCGCCGCGCGACTTCGCGGATTCGATGAACACCTTGAGGTTTTTGCGCGCGGCTTCCTGGCCGGTGAAGTCGGCGAGCACTTGCGGCCGGAGCGCCGCGTCGTCCTCCGGCCGCTTCTCGGCCGAGACAAGGCGGCGGGGCGGGGTGGTCATGCGGGCGGGGGTAGCCGAGGCGGCCGAACCTGTCCAGCAGCGACGCTCGACGCCGCCGTCGGCTGTCCGCTCTCCCCTTTCATGGGGAAGGAGACCGCAGGCGGCGTCGCTTCAGGGAACCTCGCGCACGGCGCCGCGCGCGGCGCTGGTGGCGAATGCGGCGTAGGCGCGCAACGCTGTCGAGACCTGCCGCTTGCGCGGCTTTTCCGGCCTCCAGGCCGCTTTGCCTTTCGCGTCCATCGCCGCGCGGCGGTGCGCCAATTCCTCGTCGGAGACCAGCAGTTCGATTTTTCGCGCCGGGATGTCGATGCGGATGCGGTCGCCGGCCTCGATGAGGCCGATAGCGCCGCCTTCCGCCGCCTCCGGCGAAACATGCCCGATGGAGAGCCCCGAGGTGCCCCCGGAGAAGCGGCCGTCGGTGATGAGCGCGCAGGCTTTGCCGAGACCCTTCGATTTCAGATAGCTCGTCGGATACAGCATCTCCTGCATGCCCGGTCCGCCGCGCGGACCTTCGTAGCGAATCACTACGACGTCGCCCGCGACCACGCCGCCGTTGAGGATGGCCAGCACGGAATCATCCTGGGCGTCGAAAATTCTCGCCGGCCCCTCGAATTTGAGGTTGCTGTCGTCGACGCCCGCGGTCTTGACGATGCAGCCTTCGATCGCGAGGTTGCCGTAGAGCACGGCTAAGCCGCCGTCCCTGGAAAACGCGTGCGCGCCGTCGCGAATGACCCCGTTCTCGCGGTCCTCGTCGAGCGCCTCATAGCGCGACGCCTGACTGAATGCGACCTGGGTAGGCACGCCGCCCGGCGCGGCGGCGAAAAACTCACGCGTCGCGTTGCTGGTCGAGCGCTTGATGTCGTTGCGCGATAACGCATGCTCCAGCGAAGGCGCATGCACCATCGCAACGTCGCGGTTGAGCAGCCCCACGCGGTCGAGTTCGCCCAAAATGCCGGGGATGCCGCCGGCGCGGTGGACGTCCTCGACGTGAACGTCGGCGATGGAGGGCGCAACCTTGCACAGCACCGGCACGCGGCGCGACAGCCGGTCGATGTCGGCCATGGTGAAGTCGATCTCGGCTTCGTGCGCCGCGGCTAGCAAGTGAAGCACCGTATTGGTGGAGCCGCCCATGGAAATGTCGAGCGTCATCGCGTTCTCGAACGCCTTGAAGCTGGCGACGTTGCGCGGCAGCACGCTCTCGTCGTTCTCCTCGTAATAGCGGCGGGCGAGATCGACGACGAGGTGGCCGGCCTCGACAAAAAGGCGCCGCCGGTCGGCGTGGGTGGCGACGATCGTGCCGTTGCCTGGGAGCGACAGACCCAGCGCTTCGGTGAGGCAGTTCATCGAATTGGCGGTGAACATGCCGGAGCAGGAGCCGCAGGTCGGACAGGCCGCGCGCTCCATCGCTTTGACGTCCTCGTCGCTGTAGCGCTCGTCGGCGGCGGCGACCATGGCGTCGATGAGATCGACCTTTTTGATCTTGCCCTTGATCTCTACCTTGCCCGCCTCCATCGGTCCGCCGGAGACGAACACGGCGGGGATGTTGAGCCGGAGCGCCGCCATCAGCATGCCCGGCGTGATCTTGTCGCAATTCGAGATGCAGACGAGCGCGTCGGCGCAATGCGCGTTGACCATGTACTCGACGCTGTCGGCGATGATTTCGCGCGAGGGCAGCGAATAGAGCATCCCGTCGTGGCCCATGGCGATGCCGTCGTCGACGGCGATGGTGTTGAATTCCTTGGCGATGCCGCCCGCCGCTTCGACCTCCCGCGCCACCAGTTGGCCGAGGTCTTTCAAATGCACGTGACCGGGCACGAATTGCGTGAAAGAATTGGCGACAGCGATGATCGGCTTGCCGAAATCGCCCTCTTTCACGCCGGTGGCGCGCCACAGGCCGCGAGCGCCGGCCATGTTGCGGCCGTGAGTGGATGTGCGGGAGCGGTAGGCGGGCATGGCGGCGGTCTTTCCTGCAAAGCTCCGCAGGTGTTTCGCAAATCCGCCGCCCCGCCGCAAGGCGAGCGAAGCCTACGGGGTCAGCAAGATCGCGATCAACAGCGCAAAGCCGAGATGGGTGAGGTGGTGCAGGGTCTGATCGACGCCAAGCAGCCACCAATATCCGGCCTTGGTGGTGTCGGCTTCGAAGAAACGGTTGAGCAGGCCCTTGCCGCGGTCGATGGCGAAATGAATGACGAAATCGACGCCCGCCATAAAGATATAGGCCGGCGCAAGCGCTGCGAAGATGAGCGCGGTCGCCAGGGTATGCACCATGACGTGGGCGAGTAGGGGGAGGAACCAGCCGTGCGGTTGCTCCTTGCCGTTCGCCATCCATGAGGTCTGCAAAAAAAAGTCTGCGACAAGATGTTTGAACAGAAAAATGACCAGCGCAGCTGTGATCCAGTAAGTCGAAATTACATGCGGCACACCCGCCCCCGACGAGGCCGTCCGCTGACGGCCATTTCGACAATGGAAAAACCGTATCACCGCGCCGACGCCAGGGAAAGCGCCGCCGATTTATTATTGCAACCTTTCCGTGAAGGGTTCGTCACCCTGTACCGCGGTCGAATATCACTTCGCGGATCGCGCCGTCCTGTCGACTTTGCGCCAGAGACTCTGGACAAATCGGCGGGGTTCTGATATCGCGCCGGCCACCGAGGCGGACCGTCATGACGGGATCGCCTTTTTGCATTATGTTCGCCACCGGGGCCCCGCCTCGCAACACAGGACCGCCCGTGCAAGTTCTCGTCCGCGACAACAATGTCGACCAAGCCCTCAAAGCATTGAAAAAGAAGATGCAGCGCGAGGGCATTTTTCGCGAGATGAAGCTGCGCGGTCACTACGAGAAGCCGTCGGAGAAGCGCGCTCGCGAAAAGGCGGAAGCTGTGCGGCGGGCCCGCAAGCTCGCGCGCAAGAAATTGCAGCGCGAAGGTCTTTTGCCGGTGAAGGCCAAGGCGCCGCCGGCCCCCGCACGCGCGGCGGGCTGATCCGTCGCCGTCCGAGACCGCCGCCGGCGGCTGCGGCGCCGTCTGGAGGGAGACCGTATGCCGACCCGCAACTTCCGGCTCGCGATCGCCGCGGCGCTCCTCATCGGGTTGAGCGCCTGCGAATCGTTGGGGCCGATGTCTTCGCCCAAAGTGGCCGAGCGTGATCCCGACAATCCGCAGACCGCCAGCGCCAACATATCTTCGCTCAGCGACGTCATCGAGCGCCGCCCCAACGACCCGATCGCGTTCAATCAGCGAGGCATCGCTTATGCGAGGAATGGCGATTACCAAGAGGCGATCGCCGACTTCTCCAGCGCGGTGAAGCTGAACGGGAAGTTCGCCGAGGCCTACACCAATCGCGCGTTGGCCTATCGGCAGATTGAGAAGGACGATCAGGCGCTCGCCGACTTCAACGCCGCCATCGTCGCCAACCCGAATTACGCCCCGGCGTTTCTGGGACGTGGCAACCTGTTGCGCACGCATGCCCATTACGACGACGCGATGGCGGACCTCAACGCTGCGATCCGCCTCAAGCCGGAGGACGCGCAGGCCTATCACGCGCGCGGGCTCATTTATCAGCGCCAGGGCGATTGCGTGCGCGCGATCACCGATTTCAACAACGCCATCGACCGCGATCCCTTCGTCGAGGCGCCTTATGAGGCGCGCGGCCAGTGCCTTGTCGCCGCCGGCAAGTACGACGCCGCCATCGAGGATTTCAACGCCGCGCTCAATGTCAACAATCACAACGCCGACAGTTGGGCCAACCTCGGCGTCGCCTACGAAAAGCAGGGCAACAAGTCGAAGGCGGTCGAAATCCTACAATCGGGCGATGGAAGTCGACCCGCAGAACGGACTCGCCCGCGAGGGGTTGCGCCGGCTCGGTTGAACCGTCTTTATACTAATTCTATAAAAGTAATAAGCTAATGGCTTGACCTGCCGGGCGCTTCCAGTGCTAATCTGCAGGCCGGCGGCTCAGAAGGGCCGTGGGTTTCCGGGGAAAATCATGTCGCGTCGCTTTGCCGTTCTCGCCGCCTCGCTTCTTGCTGGCGTTTCGTTTGCTCACGCCAAGGATAGCGTCACCATCGGAATGACGCTGGAGCCGACCGGCCTCGATCCGACCAGCAAACCCGCCTCCGCGATCGGCGAGATCGTCCATTATAACGTCTTGGAAGGCCTGACCAAAATCAATGAGGATTTCTCGGTGACGCCGCTGCTCGCGGCCTCCTGGACGTTCTCTAAGGATTTGAAGACGCTGACCCTTACGCTCAAGACCGGCGTCAAATTCCAGGACGGCGAGCCGTTCACCTCCAAGGACGTCAAATTCTCATTCGAACGGAATGCGGCCAAAACTTCCACCAACAAGGACAAACCGTTCTTCGCCTCGATTGAGAGCATCGACGCCGCCGACCCCGGCAAAGTGACGCTGACCTTCAAGGAGCCGAGCTTTTCGGCCCTGCTGCACCTGGGCTATAACACCGCGGTCATCCTCGACGAGAAAAGCGCGGGCGACGAGTCCAACCATCCCGTCGGCACCGGCCCCTATAAGTTCGGCAGTTGGAGCAAGGGCGCCTCGCTGACGCTCGACGCCTGGGACGGTTACCGCGAGCCGTCAAAGATCGCCATCAAGCACGCGACCTTCAAGTTCATCTCCGATTCGGCGGCGGAGGCGGCGGCCGTGCTTTCCGGAGACATCGACGACTTCCCGCGCATCGATCCCGCCGTGCTCGACCAGTTCAAGAGCAACCCGCAGTTTCAGGTGATGGTCGGCGGGACCGAGGGCAAGACGATCCTCTCCATCAACAATAGAAAACCGCCGCTCAACGATCTGAAAGTGCGGCAGGCGATCGCCTATGCGCTCGACCGCAAGGCGATCATCGACGGCGCCTCCAACGGCATCGGTACGCCGATCGGCAGCCACCTGACGCCCAACGACCCCGGTTATGTCGATCTCACCGGCCAATATCCGCACGACCCCGCCAAAGCCAAGGCGCTGCTCAAGGAAGCGGGCGTCAAGATCCCGCTGGAGCTGAGCTTGATCCTGCCGCCGCCAGCCTATGCGCGCCAGGGCGGCCAGATCATCGCTGCGGAGTTGGCGGACGTCGGCATCCAGGCGAAGATCGAAAACGTCGAGTGGGCGCAATGGCTCTCCAATGTCTTCACCAACCACAATTTCGATCTCACGATCATCAGCCACGTCGAGCCGCTGGACATCGGCATCTACGCCAACCCCAACTATTATTTTGGCTACGACAGCAAGGACTTCCAGGCGATCATCGCGCGCTGGAACGCAGCGCCCGATCTCGCCGCCTACAAGCAGGCGCTTGTCGACGCTCAGCACAAGCTCGCCGACGATAGCGTCAACGGCTTCCTGTACCAGCTTCCCAACCCCGTCGTCGCCGACGCCAAGCTCACCGGCGTTTGGAAGAACGCGCCGATTTTCGCCAACGATCTCTCGGCAATGGCGTGGAAGTGAGGCGACGTTGAAACTTCATGAATTGAGCGCGACGGCGTTGCTGGAAGGTTTTGCGCGTCGCGCATTTTCGCCGGTAGACGTCATGCGCGACGTGGTCGCCCGCGTCGAGGCTTGCGAACCGAACATCCACGCGACCTATCTGTTCGCGCCCGAACGGGCGCTGGCCGAAGCCGAGGCTTCCGCCGCGCGCTGGACGCGCGACGAACCCATCGGGGCGCTCGACGGCGTGCCGGTGACGATCAAGGACAACATCGCCACGCGCGGCGAGCCGACTCCGCTCGGCACGGCCGCGACCGCGCTTACCCCCGCCGTGGCCGACGCGCCGCCCGCGGCGCGCCTCCGTGAGGCGGGCGCGATCGTGTTTTCCAAGACCACGATGCCGGACTACGGCATGTTGTCCTCGGGCCTGTCGAGCTTTCATGCGCTGGCGCGCAATCCCTGGGATCTGTCGAAGCAACCCCGGCGGCTCCTCGGCCGGCGCGGGCGCGGCGGGCGCGGCGGGATATGGGCCGCTGCATTTGGGCACCGACATCGGCGGCTCGATCCGGCTGCCGGCGGGCTGGTGCGGGCTGGTCGGGCTCAAGCCGAGCGCCGGCCGCGTGCCCATCGATCCGCCCTATGTCGGCCGCGTCGCCGGCCCGCTGACGCGCACCGTCGACGACGCCGCGCTGATGATGGCGACATTGTCCAAGCCCGACGCGCGTGACTACACGAGCCTGCCGCCGCAGGCGCTCGACTGGCGCATCGCGCCGGCGCGGCTCCAGGGCGCGCGGATCGGGCTCGTCGCCGACATCGGCTGCGGCGCGAAGCCCGAGCCGGAGCGTGCAGGCGGCGCTCGCGCGGGCGGCGCGCGATTTTGAAGGCGCGGGCGCCATAGTCGAACCGGTCGGACCGATCTTCTCGCAAAAGCTACTCGACGGGCTCGACTTGTTCTGGCGCACCCGCTCGCGAATGGACATCGACGCGCTGGCGCCCGAGAAGCGGGAGAAGGTGCTGCCGTTCATCCGCGCCTGGGCGGAATCGTCGCGCGGGCTCTCGGGCGAAACGGTGTTCGCCGGCTTCAACTGCATCCAGGAATTTGCACGCGCCGCCGTGGCGGCGACGGCGCCATTCGATGTGCTGCTGACGCCGACGGCGCCGATCACCGCCTTCTCGGCGGAACTCGCTTCGCCCAGCGACGACCCCCTGCATCCGTTTCCGCATGTCGGCTTCACGGTCGGCTTCAACATGTCCGGCCAACCGGCGCTGTCGATCAGCGGCGGCTTCGATGCGGAGGGACTGCCGATCGGCTTGCAGATCGTCGGCCGGCGGTTCGACGATGTCGGCGTGCTGAGTTTCGCGAAGGCATATGAGACGATCCGCTCGGCCGGGCTGCGCCCGTGGCCATCCCCGACCTGATCAACGATGGGAAGCTCCGGCGCGTGCGACGGCGACAGTCACGCGACCGGCGATTGCAGTTGCGGCGAGGTCGCGCACGCCTTGGCCAGCCAGTCCTCGAAACGCTCCAACGCGATGAGACCCGAACCGGAGGAGACCGCGTCCGCCCAAAGCGTGCTTTCCTTCCGGCGATATTCGCACAGACACGCCGAGGCCACATAGACCGGAAATCGGAGCGAAATCTCGGCAAGAAATTTCTGATCCTCGAAAGTCATCATTTCGGGGTCGAACGGCTCGATCGCCTTCAGCACGCTCTTGCGGATCATCCAGCTATGCACGCAAGGCGGGCTGCCGCCCGTTCTCAACTTGAAGGTTTCATTGAAGAATGTCGGGGGATCGACGATGCGATCGTGCGGTTCGACGACATCGTCCATATGCGCGTCTCGCTTGCCTGCTCCGGCCCACCACCAAAGGGCGCGCCCGACGACGGCCGCCGCCCTCGGATGTGCGTCGAGAATATCCAGGTCATGCGCGAGTTTCTCGGGATGGATCGTGTCGTCGGAATCCAGGAAGACCACAAACTCCCCTCGCGCGCGCTCCAGCCCCAAGTTTCGCGTCAAGGCCAACCCATGATTGGCGCGGTCTGAATGCGTCACGACGGAAATGCGGCCTCTCGACCTTTCGGCGAGATCTTCCGCGACCCATCGCGACCGGTCCGTCGAACCGTCGTCGACGATGATGATTTCATAGCTTTGATGGCTCTGCCGCGAAACGCTATGCAGCGTCTCCTTGATCGTGCCTTCGGCGTTGAACAGCGGAATGACGACGCTGACGCGCGGCTCGGCCGTCGCCTCCGGCCATTCGATCTCGTCAGGCGTCGGCAGCGGTTTCATCGCCCTGGCGGTCACCACAATGGGATACTCGCGGTCGTGCAGCGAAAACAGATCCGGCGGGGTTTCCGGGACGGTCACGCCCATCAGGAACGACGCCGCAATGCCTACATTTCCGTAAGAATGCGTAAGGGTCCGACGTTCATCGAAATGCTCTGCGAGCACCCGCCCTATCCCGGGTTCAAAAAAGGACCAGAAGAAATCTCCGTCGTTATCTTGAACGGTTTGGGTGATGCCCGGCGCGGTCAACAGGAGGACGCCGCCCGGCTTCAGAATGCGGGCGATCTGCCGCATCACCGCGTGACAGTCAGGAATATACTGCAAAACTTGAGTCAGGATCACGCAATCATAAGTGTTGTCGGCGATCGAGCCGCATAATTGAAGATCGTCGACAATGTTGGCGGCGCTATTTGTTGGGTTGATATCGAGAATATCGACCTTCGCCCCGGGACGCGCATAGGCGCTGAAGAACTCGGGACTTTTGACCTCGAGCACTCGGCCGCGAATGTCACCGGCGTGCCGGCGCATGAATTGGTTGATATACGGACGGTCGAGCGCGGGACCGCGCGCGCTTCCCCAATCTCGCTCGAACGGGGCGTCTCTGAACAGGTCGCTGCTGCGCTCGACCCGATCCTTGGACGACGATATCTCGGAATTTTTATACAACGAGCGCCGTTCGGGGCTGAGTTGAGTGGGATCCAGGTCGAGCGCCCTTCCGACCGTATAAGTCGCCTTGTTGCATTCCTCGTATTTGTCGAGCGTTCGCGTGAGTTCGTCGACGTCGCCGAAACCGGCATTGACGCGCGGAAGCGCGAGCCGGTCGGAATAGGATATTTGCTGATCCGGCCCGCTCAGACAGGTGACGGCGGCCGCATAGCCCGCGTCCCGACAGGCCGCAACGACGTCGCGGTCCGCGAGTCCAAACGGATAGGAAAAGGTCCGAACCTGGCTTCCGATACGCTCTTCGAGGAAGGCCCGCGAGGCGCGAAGCTCCTCTCGCATTGTGTCTTGCGCGAGCGACGGCAGCGCCGGATGTGAAACCCCATGCGAGCCGACGTTGAACGGCCAACGCGCAAATTGCGGCAGTTCCTCATCGGTCGCGGGGCGCGGCAAATCGGCGAGAGATATGCCGAGAAGACCTGCAATCCGGTCCGTAAAGCGGTAGACGTCGTCGAGCGGCCGTCGCCGAAGGCGGTCGTGCATCGCCCGCTGCTGATTGGCGTCGGCCGCAAGCGGGGAATCCGGCGAACCCGGCAATAGCGCGCGGACCTCCTCGTTCACCGCACTCAATTGCGTCGGCGTCGCCGCCCAGAAGCGCGGCAGCGCATCCCACCAGAAATAGCCGCGATTGATAAAGCTCGTCGGGACAAAGACCGTCGCGGGCGCCGCGAATTTGCGCAAGATGTCCGACGCGACGCCGAGATTGTCCGCAAATCCGTCATCGAAGGTTATGGCCGCCATGCCGTCCGCGCGGGCGCCGCTGCCAAGCGCGTCGACGAACTCCACGAGCGGAACGACGCGGTAGCGAGCCGTGACAAACGCAATGTGGCGTTCGAATCTGGCCGGCGATATTTCGATGCCATAACTCCCTCCGTTCACGTTGTCGCGCACGGAGTGATACATCAGGATGATCGGGGTGCGATAGGACTCTGATGACATCGGCTTTGGTTGTCCTAAAAATCGCCTCACAAGTCATAAGGCCGCGATGCGTCATCCGCGGCCATATATTCCGCAAAGGCCAGCGACGGGACGCGATCGAATCCGCTCACCTTTCCCAGCAGGGATTTTGTTCTCTTGTGGCGGATGAAATGAACCGTGTCGGGCACGACGACATGACGGAAGCCGCGTCCGACCAATTCCGCGTACCAACTCCAATCCTCGATGCCGAAGCCCCGTTCGAAATCCGTCTTGGGATAGGGAAATTCCAGTAAGGTCTCGCGCGGCGCCCCACACAGGGAAATCCAATAATTGCGGACCACCAGCGCACGTGGATCGAAGTAGCCGTCGCGCCAGTCCGCGTGCACCAGGATCGTCGGATCGTCGCCGCCGAATATGAGCGCGAGCGCCGGATGCAAAATGGTCTGCGCAGCGGAGATCTCATGTTCCGCCCACGCGGCGCCAACCCAATTGCGGCTCCAGAGATCGTCGCCGTCAAGAAACAGCACCAACTCGCCGCGCGCGCGCGCCGCGCCCTCGTTGCGCGCCAGGCCGAGGTCGCCGTGGGCGGTCCTGACGATTTCGCTCAACCGTCGCTCGTAGCTCTCAAGGACCACCAGGGTCGTTGCGCTTGCATTGTCCGCCACAGCGATGATTTCGCACTCCTCTGCCAGGCCGCTGTCCTCAACCGAACGCAACAGGCTTTCCAGCGTCGGCCTGAGCAGCAGGCCTTCGTAGCTGCAATTTACGATCGCGCTGATTTTCATGATGGCGAAGGTTCCGGGATTGGCGAGTGGCGCGGCCCATCTTCAATTTAGACGGCGACGGGCTCCTGTCCCTTTACGACCACCATCCGCGGCGCGAAGACATTTCCCGGCGCTTCGAGGTCAAAGTTGAACTCCCGCAGAAGTCCCTCGTCGGCGATCACGGTGTGAAAATCGGCGAAATTCATCGCCACAAATTCCGTGAAGAAGAACAGGTCGTCGGCGCTCAGTGAATTGTTGACGGCGAGAAGCGACACTTTAGGAGATGTCGCAAATATCCGCGCATCGTATTTTCGCATCATGGCGACCCCTAGGGGGTCGGCGGCGATCACAAGTTGGTTGGCCATCGACGCCGCCGCAACGGAAATCGCAAATCCAGCCGCCGCGTCCGCATCGAGCGGCGCATAACCGATTTCGCGGCGAAGGCCGAGATTTTTGTGCCGATAGCAAATGGTCGGCGGCCAGACCGACAGAAGCGTGAGCCATGGCCGCACGCTGCTGACAAACCGGCGCCCCGCTGACAAAAGGCGGCATATTTGCGGCTCGTCGAGCTTGGATTTGGTAACGACGAGGCAATGGCAGCGCGCACAGCTTCTCACCGCGGTGATGTATGCGGCCTCCGGGTCTGTGACGGGGCCAGAGGATTTGTGCAGACCGAGTTGGAGCAGGAGATCCGCGTTTATTGCGGGTTCGAGTTCCCCGGCCTCCGATACCTGATTGCGAAGGTGGTCGTCGATCCTCGGCTCGCAAATCCAACTTGCGTGCAAATTCCCTTCGCTTGGCTTCAAGGCGTCAAAGCCGGAGCGCCACGAAGGGCGACCTCTCATTGTCGTCGTCAAACGACCCGCGGTCGCCGCCTTGAGGGCCGGCGGTTCGACGAAAACCGGCAAGGTGCGGCTCAACACGTCGCCAGACTGGGTCAGCAACAGGAGCGTAATGTTATGCGGGCCCTTTAGGGTTTTCTTCAATCGCACTTCGAAATGCAATCCACTGTGACGCGCGCTGGCAATTGTTGGAAAAGCGTTTCCTACGTCAGGCCGCAAAATCCCGTATGTGATGCGACCCATGAAATCGAAATCGAGCAGCGCATTGATTTTGACGATGGTCTGCGAACTCACGGCCCAACCGGAGAGCCTCACGACGCCGTTCGAACTCGACGCGGAGATCGTCGAGATTGTAAAGCAGAGAACCGTCAGATGGCGGTTCTCTGACGATTTCCGGCGGCGCCGCGAGAGTTCGAGTTGAACTTGACACTCCGCTTTCCGCTTCGACGTGAACGCGAATTTCCCTCTGTTGAAGTCGTTCGTCGCTCAATTCCATTCGTAGCGAATATCCCGACGCGCCGGCATGGAGATATTGCGGAAAGGCGGCCAAGACATCGGGTCTCGCCATGCCCGTCAGGGGCGGATCCAGAGTCCGCTCGCCCAATAGAATTTCGATCTTTTTGACAGCCTCGTCGCCCGCCGCCCAGCCTTCCACTTCGAGAATCCCATGCGGAGTTACGCGTGCGACTTCAATGGCGATTTGCATAGGACTGCAATTTTGAAGCATCGCTCAAAACTCACCCCCGACGCCTATAAGACCCCGATGGCGTCCGCGACATGCATGTTAACCTATCGCAATGTGCCGTAAACGCAACCGGATAATCGGTAAATAAAAGTACAACTGGAAATATGGCGGTCGACAGAATCGTCTATTGCGTTCCACGTCACGCGAGTCGACAGAAGCGCGAATGCAAGTCGAGATCAAGGCTGTCGCCTTACGATGTTGCACCCGCGCGTGCCAACCCGACTTGCGAACTTCCGTCGCGCCAATCCCCGCAGCCTCTCAAGCGTTTAGTCTCTGCAACATCCGAAGCCCTACCGCCCGGTCGCCCATGCGCCGGACAACGTCGTGGAAGCCGCGCTTAACGCGCCGGTTCGTTTCCGCGGGATCGTCGATGGCCGACCTCGCCAGATGAGCGGCATGATCGACATCGGGGTCCGCCCACGACTGACCTTCGCTCTGCGGGTAGTCTCCTGGCGCCACCGGCGTCAGCTCGTATTTGACCAGAGCCGAGTTCCGTTCGTCCATGAAATCGATGTTGCCCGACCAGCCCGTCGCCAGCGCAAGCCGGTTCAGCCGCATGGCTTCGCCCGGGCCGCGACCGAACCCTTCGGAGCGATGCAACGAGACCAGGCAATCGCAGCACGCGATCAAGCTGTGCTGCTCGAAGCCCGTCAACTCCCGGTTGATGACGACGAGCGCGTCGCGGGGAAGATCAACCTTTGCCGCCAGTTCCTCCGCCGCCCTCGCGTCGCCTTTCATTTTTAGGACCATCTGGATGTCGTCGAATGGCCGATCTCTGAGAAGCTGACGAAACATCTTGATCGCCGCCCAGGGATTCTTGCGCGCCAAATGGGACTTGAAATCCAGAAAGGTCAGAAACACGAACGCAGACTCGCGAATGCCGAAATAGCGGCGCGACAGAAAGGGCCGGACCGGCAGGTCGAGCGACTGTCCGACATAGTGGAACTCGACGCCGGCCGCGTTCAGCGAATCCTGGACAAACCGCGAGATCGCCCAAACTTCGTCGAAACGCCGCAACGGGTCGACCCAAACGGCGGGATAAGTTGGCAATTCCCACGCCGGCACGACGATGTTGCGACCGGATTCGAATTCGCCGCCAATCGCCGCGAAAGCTTTGAGCGCCTGATCGATCTCGTCGCCGTTGAGATGAAATATCCGCGCGCCCTCACCGACTCGCCGCGTCTCCACGGGATCGATGAGCTTCAGATGGTCGGGATCGCCACGCGGCGAAGCGCGATAAATATCGAGCACTTCTATCGGCTCATCGAGCGCCCGCAGAGCGCGCACATTCGCGCGCAACTCCTCGCCCTTGCCAATGGCGGCGTAGGGGTGGCCGACAAATGTAACCGGGGGCGCCTCGTCGGCCGTCATGGCGCGAGCCCCTTGGCCAGAAGCCCCTGTCGAAGCGCCGCCAACCAGCGGTGGCCGTAGCCGCGATCGGGTTCGAGATGCGCGCCTTCCGCCCACTCGTTCCATGCATTGACGAACAGGAATCGCTCTTCGCCGACGTGGAACTTCATCATCTCTTCGAGCTTCTGCTCAACGTAAGCCTGAAAAACTTCCGGCGAACTCCCGACCAACGTTGTGCCTTTGAGCGGTTGGCGCGGCGTATTGTCCCAACTCGGCACGACGGCGGGATAGCGCGCATAGCCGACGGCAGCGCGCAGCGAGGCTCTGCTGGCGGTGCCCGCATAGTCGTAAAGGCCGCCTTCCCACCTCGCCTTGAGCGGGACGACGCTTTTCTTATAGGCCTCGGCGACGCCCTGGGGCGGGAACTCCACGCAGGCGTCGAACCCGAGATCCGCGGGGCGAACCTGCTTTTGTATCGCCTCCATGCTCTCGACGTAAACGAGGTGGATGGCGGGGCAGCCGGCCTCGCGGAACCGCAGGCGCAGGCGAGCCGTCACGGCCGCAATGCCGGGGATCAGCAACGGCCGATAGATGAGAACCATGGGCCTGCCGTCGACCCGGATGGCGCGCGGATCGGCGGCGAAGCGGATAAAATCCGCCGCGACCGAGTCCAGGGTCGCTTCGTCATATTGCTGCTCCAACAGCGGCGACTTGGCGCCGCCGTCCCAGTGGCGGGTCCAGTTCTCGTTGGCCCAGCACAAGGCGTAATGAAAGTCGATTTCGGGCCGCGCGAGCAGCGTCTCCATAGGCTGTTCGAGCAAACGCGTTGCGCCGAAATTGTAATAGTAGACGACGAAGCCCTCGACGCCATACCGCCGCGCGAGCGCCTGCTGCTCGCCCAGAACCTCGACCCGCCGCAGATCGTAGAAGCCGAGGTCGGCGGGCAGGTGCGGTTGATAGTGACCTTCGAACGAAGGCAGCGCGCGCGCGACATTCGTCCAATCGGTGAAACCCTTGCCCCACCAGAGATCATTGCGCGAGATTGGGTGGAACTGCGGCAGATAAAACGCCAGCACGCGCGCGCGACTGTCGCTCGCCAGCCGATCCGCCCACTTTTCCGCCAGTTTCTGTTGGTTGGCGCGCACCAGTTGGACGCGGCGCCGCTGCGATTCCCTCGAAGTCGAAGCGCTCAGATGATGGACGATCTTTGCCGAAGGCTCGTAGACGATGCGCCATCCGGCGTCGCGAATGCGCAGACATAAATCCGCGTCCTCGCAATAGGCGGGGGCATATAACTCGTCGAACAGCCGCCCGTCCAGAGCCTCACGGCGAACCATCAACCCGGCCGCGGAGCCATAGTCGATATCGCGGCGATAATTGTAGGCGGGCAGCGCCGGGTCGTCGCCGACACCTATCATCGTGCTATCGCCGTCGTGGCGCAGCGTGCAGCCCGCCTCCTGCAGGCGGCCGTTTGGATATAGAAACATCGGCGCCGCCGCGCCGATGGCGGGATGCGATTCGATGGCGTCGACCAGGCGGTCGATAGCGTCGTCAAGCACCTGGGCGTCGTTGTTCAGAATCAACAAATAAGGCGCGCTTGTCGAGGCGAAGGCGCGGTTGCAACTCCGCAGGAAATGCAAGTTTTCAAGGTGGCGCACCAAGGTCAGGCCGGGAACCCCGGCAAGCCGCTGCAAACGGCTGTCCGTCGAGGCGTCATCGGCGACGATGACTTTGAAAGTGCGGCGTCCGTTCGCGCTTTGCAGCGCGAGCAGGCACTCCACCGTCTTTTCAAATTCATTGTAACAGGGAATCAGGATGTCGACGTCTGGCTCCGGGGAGGCGGCGAAAGCGAGTGTCTTCATCGCCGCGACGTGATCCGAAATCTTTACCGGGCAGATCGGACTCTCGCGGAAAGCCTCGATCCGCGTGCGTTCCGCGACCGCGATTTCCTTCGCGAAATTGGCGTGGCGTTCAAGCGCGAGGGCGGCCGATTCGATGGGGATCGCATCGTTGGTGGCGCGCGAGCTTGGATGCGGTCCGGCCGGCTGGGCGCCGCGGCTTTTCGGCAGGCGTCCGAGACGCCGGCCGACCGAGAGGAAATGCGCCAGCGGGCCAATGCCTTCTGCCAAGACCTCCGGATTGTCGGACACATACCAGGCCGCATCGAAACGATCGCTTGCCGGCGCCTGGGCGACGTCGCCGTGCTCGAGAAAGTGGCGCACAAGCGCGACGCCGTTCCGCGGCGCATCGGGCGCGGACGCCGCGTAGACCTCCGGCTCGAAATAGGGGTTCGGCGGCAAGTTGTTCGGCGCACCCTGTTTCAGATAGTGCAGCAGCGCGCATTCGTCCTCGGCGAGTCCGGCGCGCGCCCGGTACCAGGTCAGCCAGACAAATGGCGAGGGGTCGCACCAATCGGAAGTCAGCGCCATCGCAAATTGGTTGAAATCCATGCCGGGATCGAGCAGGTCCGGCCTCGCCCGCCGCATCGCGGCGGGCTGGATGAGCGGATGCGGGGCGCGGCGATGCCGAAAACCGAAGCGGAGGAAATGCTCCGGCGGCCCGGCGCCATCCGGGAGCGGCGCCTCCAATTGCGACAGATAGTAGTCCGCGTCAAAAAACGGAAACGCCTCGACGCGTTGCGACGGCGAGATGTGCGCATGCGAGTCGACGATCTCTTCGATGTAGAGCTTATCGAGCGACGCGTAGGGACAAGCGAGGTCCGCGTCGATGAACCCGGAGGCGATGAGTTGCTGTAGGCCGGCGACCAGCGACGGGTCCGTGAAAATCGCCATCGCGCCCGCTTCACTCCGTGTGAACAATGACAGTGAGTCGATCGAGAAGCAGGCCTAGCAGACGCTCGTCAGGCGGCGGCGGCGCGCGAAAAACGGTTGCGCGTAAGACGATTGACAGACTTCCCGCGGCCTCGATCTCCGGCAGATTTATCGAGAACTCGCGCCATCTGGGCGGCGACGCCGGCTCCACCTCGCCAATCAAAGTTTGGCGCACAACGATTTGCAGCCGGTTGTTGGCGAGGTCGTCGCCCGGAGGATTGAAGATGCGACCGGTCAGACAATGGGTCCCTGCCGGGAGATCGACACGAAAGCGGGCGTATCGGGAGACCCACTGACCCGGGCGATAACAGCCGGAAACGAGTTCAGGCAAAAGTTCGGTCATCTGGGAATTTGCGGCTTCAATGCCAGCACGTCCGGGTTTGAGCAGGTATCTCGAGGGCGAGCGGAAGTGACTCGAAAATAGCAAATGCGAAACTAAAGTCAAGTTGCGCAGAGCAACTCATCTCGTAAAAGTCGCGCGGACAGGGGCTAAAGTTGAAATAACGACCGCGAGTTGCGTTTCCGTGCGTAAAGTCGCAACCGATTTTCGACGGTTATCTGCCGTTCTCAAGGAAAAACCGCGCACCCTGCGCTTTCCGGTTGCCGTAACCGAGTCGAATGGGGCCAATATCGATACGAACAAGCAAGTACGTCTCGAAAAGAGGTCGTCAGCTGACGTCGAAGACCAAAGATGGCAGACAGAAAGGTTCGGAATTATCTTCGTTCAGGCTTCCACGAAGCGAACCACGGCGCTCCGGAATCGACTGGATAGGTCAAAGTTGCCCACATTTTTCCATGCTGTCTGACGCGTTGAACATTGCTGCTTTTGGAAAATTCTTGACGTCAACTAAAATGCGCGCAAAGTGCTCTATGGATGCGATTGCTTGCTTCGACGTCCGCGTTGACGATGAACCGCCGCGAGTACATTGATTGGGACTCGAGCTCATGTATGTTCCTTCATACGCCGCCGTCGCGCGCGCGGCCGGATTCCCAGCGGACTTGCCCTCGCAACCCCCGGACGCCGTCTTGGAAATCAATGCAAGCGCGTTGCGATTGCTGTTGCAATATGTCGCGCTGGCTAGCGATTACGACGAAAAGGTCTATCTCCATCACAACCCCGACGTCGCCGAGGCGCACATCCAGGGGAACATCGTCGACCCTCGCAAGCATTACATCCAATGCGGCTATTTCGAGGGGCGCAAAGCCTCGGATGCGGTCCTGGACGAGAACTGGTATTTGGAAACCTACGGCGATGTCGCGGATGGGGTGCGGGAAGGGGTCGTCGTCTCGGCCAGGGCGCATTTTGCCCTGCGCGGCGAGGCGGAGTGCCGCTCGCCGAACCGGGAGTTGCTGCCTTGGATTCGCGAATGGGCGAACCTGCTGTTGCGTGCGCCGCCGCCGCGCAAGACGAAATAACGGTCTCCCCGCGATCGGGCGATTGTCGCCGAAGCCGTCCAACCAGGTTGGCCCTCAGACTCAGCCAAATGGCCACGAATTCCAGCCGCCGCGTCGCCCCGATGGGGACTGGAGCGGGCGCATCTCGCGTCTCGCCAATGCGTGCGTCGCGTCGGAGACGTCACGAAGCCTCGACCGTCAACCTCGTTTCGGCTTCCAAACGCTCCTGATCGTGTTGACAATTTTTTCAACGCGCCGCAGCCTCCCTTGAAGCCGGCGACGGCTTGTCGTCACGCCCGATGCGCGCTCGGTCGCCTGCGACAACTTCGCCGACAATGACCGCGTCGGGCGTCTCAATGTCGCCGACGACCTCCAATAGAAAGCGACGATGCGCATACTTGTTGTCAATCCGAACACGACCGCCTCGATGACCGACAAGATCGGGAGAGCCGCGCGCGCCGTGGCTTCGCCGGGCGTCGAGGTGAGCGCGGTCAATCCCGCCTACGGTCCGCCCAGCATCGAGGGGTATTACGACGAGGCCTTCTCCGTTCCCGGCCTTCTCGATGAGATCGCCAAGGCCGCAAACGCCGATGCGTTCGTGATTGCGTGCTTCGACGACACCGGGCTCGAGGCGGCGCGCTGCGCGACGCAGGCGCCAGTCGTCGGCATCGGCGAGGCCGCCTTCCATTTGGCCAGTCTGATCGCCGAAAAGTTCTCGGTCGTCACGACGCTGGCGCGTTCGATCGCGCCGATCGAACGCAATCTCGTCAAATACGGCCTCGCCGCGCGCTGCGCGCGGGTGCGTGCGGCCGACGTGCCGGTGCTGGCGCTCGAGGACCCGGATTCGCCTGCGTCCGCAGCGATTCGCAGCGAGATCGCGCGCGCGCTCGATGAGGACAGAGCCGAGGCGATCGTGCTTGGCTGCGCCGGAATGACCGATCTCGCCCGCGATCTCGAGCGCGCGTTCGGCGTTCCTGTGCTCGATGGCGTCGCCTGTGCGGTGACATTGGCCGAGAGCCTCGTGCGGCTCGGCCTCAAAACCTCGAAGCGCAACACCTACGCCCCGCCGCTCGCCAAGGCCTACACCGGCGAATTCGCCCGCTTTGCGCCGCGTTGACCTTCAGGCACTCCCGCTGATGGCGACGGAGAGCATCGCATCGCCGCTTTGGCGCTCGCCTGCATGAGCGACCTCTACGACATCGCCGTCGTCGGCGGCGGCGTGAACGGATGCGGCGTCGCGCGCGACGCGGCCGGCCGCGGCCTCAAGGTGTTTCTGTGCGAGCAGGGCGACCTCGCGGGCGGCACGTCGTCGAACACGTCAAAGCTCATCCACGGCGGGTTGCGCTATCTCGAATATTATGAATTCCGGCTGGTGCGCGAGGCGCTCAAAGAACGCGAGGCGCTGTGGGCGATCGCGCCGCATATCGTCTGGCCGATGCGTTTCGTGCTGCCGCATCACAAGGGTCTGCGGCCGGCGTGGTTGCTGCGGCTCGGCCTGTTTCTTTACGATCATCTCGGCGGCCGCAAACTCCTGCCGCCGACCCGTACGCTCGATCTCGCGCGAGACCCGCTTGGCGCGCCGTTGAAGCGCGGCGCCTTCGCGCTCGGCTTCGAATATTCGGATTGCTGGGTCGAAGATTCCCGGCTCGTCGCGTTCATGGCGCGCGACGCGGCCGATCGCGGCGCGCACGGTGCGCACCCGCGCAAAGGCGGTGACGGCGACGCGGGGCGCGGACGCCTGGACGGTGGACCTCAGACGCGACGGCGCTGCAGGTTCGCGCCACAATCGCTCGTCGACGCCGCCGGCCCCTGGGTCAGCGGACATTCGTCGCCGCCGCCGGTCGCGAGCACGCCTGCGAAAGTGCGGCTCGTCCAAGGCTCGCACATCGTCGTGCGCAGACTCTACGACCACGACCGCTGCTATTTCTTCCAGAACGCCGACGGACGGATCCTGCTTCGTCATGCCCTACGAGCGCGATTTCACGCTGATCGGCACGACCGACGACGACTATCACGGCGATCCCGCCGAAGTCGTCGCGACCGAAGCCGGAGATCGACTATCTTTGCCAGAGCGCCGAACGCCTATCTCGCAAAGCCGGTGACGCCGGCTGACGTCGTCTGGAAATTTGCCGGCGTCCGGCCGCTGTACGACGACGGCGCGAGCGCGGCCGAGGCCGCCACGCGCGATTACGTGCTCGACCTCGACGACGAGGGCGGCGCGCCGCTGCTCGTCGTCTACGGCGGCAAGGTGACGACGCATCGCCCGCTTGCCGAACACGTGCTCGAAAAGCTGGGCCCTCATCTTCCTCCCGAAGTCGCAGCGAGGCGGGGATGGACGCGCGCCTCTCCATTGCCCGGCGGCGATTTTCCGTTTCTCGGCTTCGAGACGCTCGTCAACGATCTCAGCCGGCGCTATCCTTGGCTCGATCCGGTTCAATCCCGCCGCCTCGCCCGCGCCTACGGCACGAATGCGCGGGTTTTGCTCGGCGAAGCCAAGAGACCCGCCGATCTCGGCCGCGCATTCGGCGCGGGCCTGACCCAGGCCGAGATCGACTATCTGATGCGCCGGGAATGGGCGCTAGAGGCGGCGGATGTGGTTTGGCGGCGCTCGAAGCTCGGCCTTCGCCTCACCGCCGATGAGATCGCGGCGATTGACGCTTACATGGCGCAGCGGGCTCAAAATCTGGCGACGAACGAAACCTAGTTGACGGGAGACATTTTGATGTTCGTTCCCGAGCGCACGTCCCGGAGCGCTTTAACGTCGGACGTCGCGTCGGCGAAAATGTTGCAAGCGCTCGCAAGACGGCATTCGTCGCCGCGGCTGATCGGCGTGCGCCCGAAACCGATGGGGATGCTGGGTCCGTCTGGCCAAAAGGCGATCTCGCCGGGGGTTATGATTGCTCGCGCGTCGGCCTCGCGCGGCGCGCGCACGTCCACGTCGAAATAGACCTCCTCGCCCCAGGTCGCCGCCCGCGCCTCGTAAGGCAGCTTCGCCGCGATGGCGGCGGCCGTCGGCGTGGCGCGGAGATTTGCCTCGATGACGAGCGAACCAAAATCGAAGCGGATGCGCGCCATGCTCGTTGTCTCCGGGTCTACAGATGGCGCGGTCGCGGACCGCCGGTCGCCCAGTCCAAAAGCTCCGCGGTGTGAATGACCGGCAGCGTCGTCCCGGCGGCGATTTGCGTCAGGCAGCCGATGTTGCCGGCGGCGATCAGATCCGGCGACAGGCTCTCCAGATTGGCGACCTTGCGGTCGCGCAGACGCGTCGCGATTTCGGGCTGCAGCAGGTTGTAGGTTCCCGCCGAGCCGCAGCACAGATGGCCCTCGGGCGGATCGAGCACGACGAAGCCGGCGTCCTTCAACAATTGCTTGGGCTCGGCGCGCACCTGCTGCCCGTGTTGCAGCGAACAGGCGCTATGATAGGCGACGCGGCGCCCGGTGCGCTGCGTCGGCGCCTGGAGGCCGATTTCGCTCATCCATTCGGTGATGTCTCGCGCGCGCTCGGAGATGATCGCTGGCTTTGTCGGCGAGTTCCGCATCGTCGCGGAACATATAGCCGTAATCCTTGATCGTCGTGCCGCAGCCCGAGGCGTTGATGACGATGGCGTCGAGACCGTCGCCCTCGATCTCGCGGCTCCAGGCCAAGATATTCGCGCGCGCGAATCCGTGGCCATCCTGGCCGAGGTGATGGTTGAGCGCGCCGCAGCAGCCGGCGCCTTCGGCGATCACCACCTCGCAGCCGTGCCGGGTGAGCAGACGGACGGTCGCCTCGTTGATCTGCTGGCGCCAGCACCTTTTGCGCGCAGCCGGTCAGCAGCGCGACGCGGCGCCGGCGCGCCCCTGAGCTGGCGAAGATTTGCGGCCGGTCGAGCGGCGATGGTGGAGGAAGTCGCTTCGGCGTCAGCGCCAGCGGCGCGCGCAAGGCGCGCGGCAGCAAGCCGGCGAACGGTTTTGTCGCCATCGCGCCCAGCATCTGCAAGCGGAACAACGCCGGACGGGGCGAGCGCATATCGCAAGCAGCCAGCCGCATAGACCGGTCCAACCACGGGCGGCGATAGGTCTTCTCGATGTGATGGCGGGCGTGATCGACCAGATGCATGTAGTTCACGCCCGAAGGGCAGGTCGTCATGCAGGAGAGGCAGGAGAGGCAGCGGTCGATATGCTTGACGACTTCGACCGTCGCCGGCCTATCGTTCTCCAGCATGTCCTTGATGAGATAGATGCGGCCGCGCGGACTGTCGAGCTCGTCGCCGAGCAGCACGTAGGTGGGGCAGGTGGCGGTGCAGAAGCCGCAATGCACGCAGGCGCGCAGAATCTTTTCGCGACTCGCGCGTGTCGGAATCGGCGAGCTGGGCGAGCGAGAAGTTTGTTTGCATCGCCTCAACTCTCCCCGCGCATGCGGCCGGGATTCAGCACGTTCATGGGATCGAAGCCGTCCTTGATCCGCGCCGTCAGTTGCGCGAGCGGCCCCGGCTCCGACTCGAACACGGCGACGCGAGCGCGTGTTTCCTCGGGCGCCGCCACGAGCGTCGCATGGCCGCCGTGCGGCTTCATCGCCGCGCGCACCACCGCCGCGCCCGCGTCCGCGCCCGCCTCCGCAGGGTCGAGGCTCAACCAAACAAGGCCGCCGCCCCAATCGTAAAACGCCTCGGCCAATTCCAGGCGCGCCCAAACGCCCGCAACGACGGCGCAAGCAAAACTCGGCGTCGGGCACAGCCGCCAGATGATGCGCCCCGCGGGCGGCAGCAGGCGATGGACCTCGCCAACCTCCTCCCAGAACGCGGCTGAGGCCGTCTCCTCCAAACGCGCGCCGCGACCAAGCAGGCTCTCGACCGCCTCGACGCGGTAAGCAACGGATGGCGCCGGCCCTTCGAGCCGAATGGCCGTGACCGCTTCGGATTCCGCAAGGCCGGAGCGCCGTGCGGCCGATGGCGGCAGATGCGCGACGGCGGAGACTTCGAAGGGGGTGTTCAGCGCCTTCGCCATCGTCGTCAACGCGACGTCGTCGGCGAGCGCGGTCAAAAGGATCGTGCGCTCGGTCTCCGGGCGCGGCGCCGTTTTGAGCGTGACTTCCGTCAGCACGGAGAGTGTGCCGAATGAACCCGCCATGAGCTTCATCATGTCATAGCCGGTGACGTTCTTCACCACCTTGCCGCCGGCTTTCCAAATGTCGCCGCGCCCGTTGACGGCGGAGAAGCCGAGAAAGTCGTCGCGCGCAGCCCCGGCGCGCACGCGCCGGGGACCCGCGAGATTGCAGGCGATCACGCCGCCGAGCGTCGGCTCGGCGTTTCCGCCCATCAGGGCGCGCCAGTCGGGCGGCTCGAAGGCGAGCATCTGGCGCTTCGCCGCAAGCTCGGCCTTGATATCTGCGAGCGGCGTGGCGGGTTTCGCGGTCAGCACCAGTTCCGCCGCCTCGTAGTTGACGATCCCGCCAATGCCGGAGACATCGAGCGTATATTCGGCCTGCACCGGCCGGCCGAAGCCGCGCTTGCTGCCGCCGGCGACGATCTCCAGCGGCTTTCGCTCCGACGCCGCCCAGGCGATGGCCTCCGCAACCTGTTTCTCGTCCGACGGCCGCAGCAAACTCATCTCAACTCCGTCAGAGACGCGGCAGGTCAGGAAAGCGCAGCTGTCCCGCATGGACGTGCACTCGTCCCAGCTCCGCGCAGCGGCAGAGCTGCGGGAACACTTTGCCGGGGTTGAGCAGGCCGTCGCTGTCGAAGGCGCATTTGAGCCGCTGCTGCTGGTTGAGATCGACTTCGTTGAACATCGTGTCCATCAGGTCGCGTTTCTCGACGCCGACGCCGTGCTCGCCGGTCAGCACGCCGCCGACCTCGACGCACAAGCGCAAGATGTCGGCGCCGAACTCCTCGGCGCGCTCGAGTTCGCCAGGCGTGTTGGCGTCGTAGAGGATCAGCGGATGCAGGTTGCCGTCGCCGGCGTGAAACACATTGGCGCAGCGCAGGCCGTATTTCGCCTCCATCGGCTGCATGCGCCGCAGCACCGCGCCGATCTCTCGGCGCGGGATCGTGCCGTCCATGCAGAAATAGTCGGGCGAGATGCGCCCGACCGCCGGAAACGCCGCCTTGCGGCCGGCCCAGAACAACAGCCGCTCCTCCTCCGAGCGGCTCGTCCGGCAACTGGTCGCGCCATGCTCGGCGGCGATCGCCTCGACGGCCGCGATCAGATGATCGACCTCCGCCGCGCAGCCGTCGAGTTCGACGATCAGCAGCGCCTCGGCGTCGAGCGGATAGCCGGCATGAACGAAATCCTCGGCCGCCTCGATCGCCAGCTTGTCCATGATCTCCATGCCGCCCGGGATGATCCCGGCGCCGATCACGGCGGCGACGCAGTCGCCGGCGCCTTCGACGGAGGCAAAGCCGATCAATAGCGCGCGCGCGCCGGGCGGCGTCGGCAACAGGCGCACCGTCACCTCGGTGACGACGCCCAGCATCCCCTCCGAGCCGACGAGCACGCCGAGCAGATCGTAGCCGCCGGCGTCGAAATGCTTGCCGCCGAGGCGGACGATCTCGCCGTCGATGGTCACGAACTCGACGCCGATCACGTTGTTGGTGGTGAGGCCGTATTTGAGGCAGTGCACGCCGCCGGAATTTTCCGCGACGTTGCCGCCGATGGTGCAGGCGATCTGGCTCGACGGGTCCGGCGCATAGTAAAGCCCCTGCGCTTGCACCGCGTTGGTGATGCCGAGATTGGTGACGCCGGGCTGCACCACCGCGCAGCGATTGGCGACGTCGATTTCGAGGATGCGCTTGAACTTGCCGAGGCCCAGCAGCACGCCGTCGGCGAGCGGCAGCGCGCCGCCCGACAACGACGTGCCGGCGCCGCGCGGCACGACCTTGACGTTGTGAGCCTTGCAATAGCGCAGCACTTCGGCGACTTCCGCCGTCGTTTCCGGCAGCACGACAACCAAGGGAAGCTGGTGGTAGGCGGTGAGGCCGTCGCATTCGTAGGCGCGCCGTTCGCGCTCGGTCTCGATGACGCCTTCGCCGGCGACAATTTTTCGCAAGCCCTCGACGATCTCGGGGCGGCGGCCGAGCGTCCCCTGGTCGGGCTCGGGCATTCGGATCACGCGGCGCCTCCCTTCGCGTTCGCACTCAAGCGGATTGTAGCAGAACGGCCGCCTAGTGACGGACCAGGATCGCGCGAAAATCGTTGACGTTGGTCAGCGTCGGCCCGGTGACGACCTGATCGCCGAGCGCCGCGAAGAAGCCGTGGCCGTCGTTGTCGGCGAGGCTCGCTTTGGCGTCGATCCCGAGCGCACGGGCGCGGGCCAACGTGTCGGGGGTCACGATGGCGCCCGCGATCTCTTCCGCGCCGTCGATTCCATCGGTGTCGCCGGCGATCGCGAAGACGCTCGGGCAAGCCGTCGAGCGCGACCGCCAGCGCCAGCAGGAACTCGACGTTGCGGCCGCCGCGCCCCTGGCCGCGCATCGTCACCGTGGTCTCGCCGCCGGAGATCAGCACGCAGGGCGCCGGGACCGGCTGGCCGTGCGTCACGACCTGGCGGGCGATGCCGCTCATCAGTCGCCCGACCTCGCGCGCCTCGCCTTCGAGCGCGTCGCCGAGGATCAGGGGCTGGCAGCCGGCATCGCGCGCGATTTGCGCCGCGGCTTCGAGCGACGCCTGCGGCGTCGCGATGATCCTATTAACGACTCGCGCGAAGGCGGGATCGCCGCGGCTTCGGAGTCTCGGCGGCCTCGTCGTTCAGCAGCGCCTCGACGGCCGGCGGGACCGCGACACCATAGCGTTCCAGAACCGCGCGGGCGTCGGCGAGCGTGCTGGCGTCGGGGACGGTCGGGCCCGAGGCGATGACAGAGGGATCGTCGCCCGGCACGTCGGAAATGATGAGCGACAAGATCTCTGCCGGCGCCGCAGCCGCGGCGAGCCGTCCCGCTTTGATGGCCGAGAGGTGCTTGCGCACGCAATTCATATCGCCGATCGCCGCGCCGCTGCTGAGCAGCGCGCGGTTGATCGCCTGCTTGTCGGCAAGCACAATGCCCGGCGCCGGCAACGACAGCAGCGCCGAGCCGCCGCCCGAGATCAGGCAAAGCACGAGGTCGTCGGGCGAGAGACCGGCGACGCTGTCGAGGATGCGCCGCGCCGCCTCGCGGCCCGCGGCGTCGGGCACGGGGTGGCTCGCCTCGACGACCTCGATGCGAGCGAGCGGTCCGACGCCGTGGCCGTAGCGCGTCACCACCAGACCCGAAAGCGGCTTGTCGGGGGGCCAGTGCGCCTCAACGGCGCGCGCCATCGCCGCCGCCGCCTTGCCGGCGCCAACGACGACCGTGCGGCCTCGCGGCGGCGGCGGCAGGTTCCCCGGCACAGCGTTGTCCGGCGACGCCGCGGCGATGGCGGCGTCGAACATTCGTCGTAGCAACGCGCGTTCGTCCATGGGTCTCGCATCCAGCCGAAACGCGAATTCAGTCCAAATAATCCTCGGGCTTCGTCTCGTCCGCGGCCTCGGAGCGCAAGACCAGCGACAAAAGCGTGGCGACCGCGATGTTGAGGAGGACCGACGTAAAGCCATTATAGGCGGCGAACCCGAGTCCGCTGTCGACATGCCCGATCCCCGGCATATCCCAGGCGAGCTTGTGCACGGGAACCCAGGCTTTCGGCGTCCAAGACAGCGCCGTGCCGACGATCATGCCGACGAGCCAGCCGACAAACAGCGCGCGGCCGCTGTACCAGCGCGTGAACAGGCCGAAAACGACCGCCGGGAAGATCTGCACCATCCACACGCCGCCGAGCAATTGCAGATCGAGCGCGAACTGCGTCGGCATGAAGAAGATCACCAGAAGCGCGCCGATTTTGACGATCAGCGACACGATCTTGGCGACCACAGATTCCTCTGCCGGCGTCATGCCGGGATGGATGAACGGCTTCCAGACGTTGCGGGTGAACGTGTTGGCCGCGCCAATCGACATCACCGCCGCCGGCACCAGCGCGCCGAGCGCAATGCCGGCGAAGCAGAAGCCGGCAAACCAATCCGGGAACGCCCACAGCACCAGTTGCGGCACCGCGTCAGTCGGCGAGCCGACCTTCACCCCCGCCGCGATCGCCATCATGCCGAGCAGCGCGATGAGGCCCAGCACGAAGGAATAGGCCGGCAGCGTCATGGTGTTGAAGCGGATCGCGCGACCCGACGAGGCCGCGAGCGTGCCGGTCAGCGCGTGCGGATACATGAACAGCGCCATCGCCGAACCGATCGCCAGCGTGATGTACGGTCCAAGTCTGGGCCGGCGCCAAGGTCAGGCCCGCCGCCGGGACTTTGCCGGCCGCCACTTTGGCGGCGTAGACGTCCGGCGCAGCGCGAAAATATGGCTCCAGCCGCCGAGTTGATAGGGGATGACGACGACCGCGGCCAGGATGAACACATAGATCATCGCGTCCTTGACGAAGGCGATCAGCGCCGGCGCCCGGAGGCCGCTCTGTAGGTGTAGAGCGCGAGGATGAGGAACGCGATGGTGATCGGCGCGTGAGCGTAGATCCCTTGCCCGGAGAAGCCGAGCGCGCCGATCACCTTCTCGAGGCCGACGAGTTGCAACGCGATATAGGGCATGGTTGCGACGATGCCGGTCAGCGCGACCGCCAGTTCGAGCGCCCGGTTGCCGTATCGCCCGAGAATGAAATCGGCGGCCGTCAGATAGTGATGCTTGTGCGTCACCGCCCAAAGCCGCGGCATGGTCAGATAGAGGAACGGGTAGATGACGATCGTGTAGGGCACCGCGAAAAAGCCCTGCGCGCCGATGCCATAGACGACGGCCGGCACCGCGATGACGGTGTAGGCGGTATAGAGATCGCCGCCGAGCAGGAACCAGGTGACCCACGGCCCGAACTGCCGCCCGCCGAGCCCCCATTCGCCGATCGAATCCAGGCTCGCCGCCTTCCAGCGCGCGGCGACGAAGCCGAGCACCGTCACCAGGGCGAAAAAGAAGACGAAGACGCTGGCCGCGACGACGTTGAGATGCTCGAACATCGTCGCTCAGCCCCTGCGCGCCCGGTCGAACAGAAATAGTCCGAGCGCCGACAACGGAACCAGCGCGAGCTGGAACCAATAAAAAAACGGCAGGCCGAACAGCTGCGGGATCGACCCGGTTATAGAGCGGCGCGCAAAGCGCCAGTCCGCACGGCAACAGCAGCGCCAGATATTTCATCGTTCCTCCCTAGCGGCTGCTCCGCCCCCGTGCGGCTGGATAGCGAAATGCGCCGTGCAGGTCGAGATCCATCGCAAATGGGTCGAGGGGCGCCTAATCCTTCGGCCGCCGCGCCGAAGTGACGGCGCTGATTTGTTAATAAATGTTTACGAGCGCTTCTCAGCTTCGATTTGCCGCGGATACGTGCATATGTCTTATGCATGAACATTGCGGCCCGAACGACTTATCATCACGGGAACTTGGGACCGGCGCTCATTGCGGCGGCGCGCGAGTTACTGGACGAAGACGGTCCCGGCGCCGTCAGCCTGCGCGAGGCGGCCCGCCGCGTCGGCGTCTCCGCCACCGCGACCTATCGGCATTTCAACGACAAGGACCACCTGCTGGCGGCGGTTGCGGCGGAAGGCTACCGGGAATTCGCCGGCAAGTTGCGCGCGGTCGACAGCGGCGAGGACGGTTTTTCGCACATGGGGGCCGCCTATATCGAATTCGCGCTGTCGCATCCCGGTCTGTTCCGGCTGATGTTCGGCCAGCTTTTGCGGGAGCGAGAGCGCTTTCCGGAGCTTGGCGCCGCGGCCGACGAGTTTTTCGCCGTTTTGCTCGACAGCGCCCGCGATTTTGTCGGCGGCAAGGACGAAGATGTCGAATCCATCGCCTACGCCGCGTGGTCGTTCGCGCATGGACTGGCCCGGCTCGTGCTAGACGACGTCATTCCGCGCGACCGCGCGATGAAAGTGTCCAGCGCGTTCCTTTTCGGCCGCGCCCGCTAGGCGCAGTTTTCCACGCCGACAGCCGTTCAGGCGCGCAAATGTTCGACCTTGGCCGCTGGCCCCAGCGCCTGTAGCGCTCGGGCGACGACGGCTTGCGCATCGAGATTGGCGTCGGCGTAAAGCCGCTCCGGCTTGTCCTGGTCCTGAAAGCGGTCGGGCAGCGTCAAGGTTCGCACGCGCAAACCGCGATCGAGACGCCCGGATTCCGCCAACAGCGTCAGCACGTGCGCGCCAAACCCGCCAACGGCGCCTTCTTCCAGCGTCAGCAGCACCTCGTGGTTGTCCGCGAGGTCCAGGATCAGCTGCCGGTCGAGCGGCTTGGCGAAGCGCGCGTCGGCGACCGTCGTCGACAGGCCGCGCGCGTCGAGATCCTCGGCCGCCTTCAGCGCCTCGGCGAGTCGCGTTCCGAGCGAGAGGATGGCGACGCGCGAGCCTTGGCGCACGATCCGGCCCTTGCCGATCTCCAGCGGCTCGCCACGCTCCGGCATGTCGATCCCTACGCCCTCGCCGCGCGGATAGCGCAGCGCAATCGGCCCGGAATTGTGAGCCACGCAGGTGGCGACCATGTGCTTGAGTTCGGCCTCGTCCGCCGCCGCCATCACCACCATGTTCGGCAGACAGGCGAGATAGGCGACGTCGAAGGCGCCGGCGTGGGTCGCCCCGTCCGCGCCGACGAGGCCGGCGCGGTCGATGGCGAAGCGGACGGGCAGGTTTTGCAGCGCCACATCGTGCACGACCTGGTCGTAGGCGCGCTGCAGGAACGTCGAATAGATCGCGCAGAACGGTTTGTAACCCTCGGTCGCCAGTCCCGCCGCGAACGTCACCGCGTGCTGTTCAGCGATGCCGACGTCGAACGTGCGGTCGGGATAGGCCTTGCCGAAAGTGTCGAGCCCGGTGCCGGAAGGCATAGCCGCAGTGATGGCGACGATCTTGGGATCGCGCCCCGCCTCTTCGACGAGCGCGTCGGCAAAGACCTTGGTGTAGGCCGGCGCGTTAGCTTTGGGCTTGCTCTGCTTGCCGGTGACGACGTCGAAAGCGTTGACGCCGTGATACTTGTCATTGGCGGCCTCGGCGGGCGGATAGCCCTTGCCTTTCTTGGTCACGACATGGACGAGGACGGGTCCCTTCGTATCCTTCACGTTCTTCAGGATCGGCAGCAAATGATCGAGATTGTGCCCGTCGATCGGGCCGACGTAATAGAAACCGAGTTCCTCGAACAGGGTGCCGCCGCCGATGACGATGCCGCGCCCGTATTCCTCCGCCTGCTTGGCGCCCTTGTACAAAATAGGGTGAAGATGTTTGGCGAGCTGCTTGGCGTAATCGCGCACCGTCAACCAGGTGCGACTCGAGGCAAGGCGCGCCAGATAGGCCGATAGCGCGCCCACCGGAGGCGCGATCGACATGTCGTTGTCGTTGAGGATGACGATGAGCCGCGATTTCATCGCCCCGGCGTTGTTCATCGCTTCATAGGCCATGCCCGCCGACATCGCGCCGTCGCCGATGACCGCGATCACCGAATTGTCGCCCCCACTGAGGTCGCGCGCCACCGCCATGCCGAGACCCGACGAGATCGAGGTCGAGGAATGCGCGGCGCCGAAGGGGTCGTATTCGCTCTCCGTGCGCTTGGTGAAGCCCGAGAGTCCGCCGGCCTGGCGCAAGGAGCGGATCCGCGCACGCCGCCCGGTCAATATCTTGTGAGGATAGGCCTGATGGCCGACATCCCAGATCAGCCGATCGCGCGGCGTGTCGAAAATGTAATGCAGCGCCACCGTCAGCTCGACGACGCCAAGACCCGCCCCGAGATGGCCGCCAGTCACCGAGACCGCGCTTATAGTCTCGGCGCGCAACTCCTCCGCCAACTGCTTGAGATCGTTGAGACTGAGTTCTCGAAGATCCGCTGGCGTGTGGACGCGGTCAAGCAACGGGGTCGATGGTCGAGTCAAAGTCAAATCCCAGCGTTGTTGGTCAGTTCAGTGTTCTTGGTCGATCCGACTATCGTGAATCGTGACGTAGGGCAATGTTGGCCTTGATCACGTGCTGGCGAGCCGCTCGCGTCTTCGGCCGGTCGTGCCGAAGACTCGGTCCCAGAGGCCGGTGACGATGCCGAAATTGCTGTCGCCGTGATAGTGATGCGCCATATGGCGCACGCGAGCGGGATAGAGCCAGTCACCCGGCGCAAGGGGCCAATGATGCGTGGCGTGGTGAACGACCATGTAGGCGGCGTAGCCCATCAGCGCCCCGGTGGCGAAGCCGTCGGCAAAAACCGGCGCAAAGGCGAAAAATGGTCCGTAACTCAGCAGAATGACGATGCCCGATGAGACAAACGAGGGAATGCCGATAAGAGCCCCCGGCGCCTCATGATGCCGGTCGTGCAATTCCGAAAGCACCGGCGCCTGGTGATAGAGCGTGCGGTGAACCCAATATTCCGCAAGCGTCCAGGCAATGACGCCGCCGGCGAGACCGGCCAAGAATTCCGGCGCCGCCTCAAGACCTCTGCGCATGAAACCGAAATAGCCGAAAACGGCCAACGCCAACGGAATGATCAGGAAGTCAGCGAAATATAAGAATTTGTTGATCTGCATTGCCCAACTCCCGTTGGCGATATGCGCCTCTAGGACGGGGTCGTCACGAGCTTATGACGCTTCAGATGCGTGAATGTTCCAGACTTACGTCAAATAAAAAGCCGAGGCAGCGGCGGAGCTGCTCCACGGCGACGTATTCGTCCGGTTTGTGCGCTTGCGCGATCGAGCCGGGTCCGCAAACGACGGTGGGCAGTCCCGCGCGCTGAAAATGGCCGGCTTCTGTCGCAAACGACGCGGCGACCGTGGCGTTGGCGCGCGCGAGCTGCAAGGCGAGCGTCGCCGCCGGCGATCCCGGTTCGGCGGCCAGACCCGGCACGTCGACATCCATCGTCGTCTCGATGGTCGGCAGACGCGAATGGCGGCGCAGGCGCGGCAGCGCGACCTCGTCGACAAAACGTTGAACGTCGAACAAAGCGTCGGCCGACGACATGCCGGGAAGGCCGCGAAACTCCCAGTCGATCACGCATTCGCGCGCGAGAATATTGCGCGCCGTTCCGCCTTGAATCATCCCGACGTGATAGGTCGCATAAGGCGGATCGAAGCGGGCGTCGGCGCCCGGGTGCGCCTCGCATTCGCGCCCGAGCCGGTCGATCTCGGCGACGATTTCGCACGCTGCGGAAATGGCGTTGGCGCCAAGCGACGGTTGGGCGGAATGCGCCTCGACGCCCGCGACGACGGTTCGGAACGTCGCCACGCCCTTGTGCGCGTCGGCGACCTGCATCTCCGTCGGCTCGCCGACGATCACGGCGGCCGGGCGCGGCAAATCGACTCCGAAACGGCGAAGGAAATCGAGCGAGCCGAGACAGGTCGTCTCCTCGTCGTAACTCAGCAAGAGGTGGATCGGTTTTTCGAGCTGTGCGGCGAGGAAAACCGGCGCGGCGGCCAAAGCGCAGGCGCAAAAACCCTTCATGTCGCAGGCGCCGCGGCCATGGAGCTTGCCGTCGGCCTCGCGCAGCTTGAACGGGTCGGCGGTCCACGGCTGGCCTTCGACCGGCACGACGTCGGTATGGCCGGAGAGCAGAACGCCGCCGTCGATCTCGGGGCCGAACGTGACCAGAAGCGCCGCTTTGTCCCCGGACGCGTTGGGCGTCAGGCGCGGCTGCAACCCCAGCCCGCGCAGGTATTCGGCGACGAAGGCGATCAGGTCGAGATTCGAGCGGTCGCTGACGGTGGGAAAGGCGACAAGCCTCGCCAGGAGGTCTTTCGCACGGGTCAGCGGATCGTCGGGCGCCGTCATGGCGGCATCTTAGGTTCGCCCGGCCGCAAGTCGAGAGGGCGCACGCGAACTTGGAAGCCGAACGCCCGGACGAGGCCGGCGCGCCGGCGCGAGCTTATGAAAAAACGGACACGTTGCGAGCGCGGGTGGTTTCGTAACACTCGCAGGCTTGGCTTTCGAGCGCCTGCCGATCGACGATGGCGATGCGGCCGCGTCGATATTTGATGGCGCCGGCGACTTGCAGGGCGCGCGCGATTGTCGTGACCGTTGTTCTTTGCACGCCAAGCATTTCGGCCAGGAATTCATGCGTAAGCGGAAATTCTTCGCGGTTGCACCGATCTTGAATCTCCAGCAGCCATCGGCACATCCGTCTCTTTACGTCATGCAGCGCATTGCAGCCCACGGTCTGCTGCAAGTGCGCGATCTGCGTGTCATTGTAGCGAACGACGAGATCGCGAAGCACAGCGCTGCTTTCGACGGCCATTCGAAACTTCGCCGCGGGGGTCTGCGCAACTTCCCCGGCAATCTGCATGACAGCGCGGCAGGCGGATCGGCGCGAGCACATTCCGGAAGTGATATTGAGAGCGCCTTCGCGGCCGACGGTCAGGCTCTCAACGCCCCGGCCGTCGCGCATGACGGTCTGCAACGAAACCACGCCGCTGCGGGGAAAGAATACATATTCTTTCAACTCCCCCGTTTCCTGAAGCAATGCGCCGTATTCAAAATATATTTCTTTGAAGTGCGGGGCCAACAGGGCGAGGTCGGCGGGCGGCAAACTCGCAAGCAGTCGGTTTCCCCCGGCGTCAGCCAATTGATCCATTCTCGTTCTCCGTCCGGATCGCCCGGACTTCGAGAGCCGCTGGGATTGACGACGCTCGATGCGCTCTACGCGGTTTTCGTGGGCCGCCTCCGTCTTGCGCTGATGCGCGGTATTTTGGTCGAATATAGCTGTCTGTCGGAATATCGACGCGGAACAACGAATTGCCTCTTTTTATTTTAGACATTTGGGCGTAGTGTCGCAAAGCCGACGTTTACACCACTGCAGGTAGCCTGCACGCCGAAGGAGGCGAGATGGCCATGCATGCACCAGAGGCGATAATCGCCAACCTCGTCGCAACGTCCGAACGGAACCCGAACCAAAATTTCCGCGTCATGCGTATCTTATCTGTCGACGAAAAACACTCTAATAATATCGAGCGCTTATTTTCTTATATTTGCACTGTAAACTATATTTCCGTGCGGTCGCAAGTCGCTGCGAAGTTAAATGGGGGCGAAGCCGGATATTTTCAACAGGCGATCTCATGCGCGGCGGCCCTCCGCCAAAATTAAAATACCCATCGGGGAAAGGCCGAGAAATATTCAATCAGCGGTTTTTTTCCATCGCGACGTCCGCTCTCGCATTGTCACCAGTTCCTCCGCCGCCGTCGGATGCACCGGCATCGTTGCATCAAGGTCCGCTTTGGTCGCGCCCATCCGCACCGCTACTGCCAGCGCCTGGATGATCTCGCCCGCGTCCGCCCCCAAAATATGGGCGCCGAGCACGCGGTCGGTGTCGCCGTCGACCACCAGTTTCATCATCACGCGCTCGGCGCCGCCCGTAATCGTCGCCTTCAGCGGCCTGAACCCCGTCTTGTAGATGTCGATCGTCTCATAGCGCACCCGCGCCGCCGCTTCGCTCAGCCCGACCGTGCCGATCTCCGGCGTCGTGAACACGGCGGTCGCCACCGCATCATAATCGACCGCGCGGCTGGCGCCGCCGAACAGCCGGTCGGCGAGCCAATGCCCCTCACGGATCGCCACTGGGGTCAGATTGATGCGGTCGGTCACGTCGCCGACCGCGTGGATCGAAGGCACGCTCGACGTCGAACCTGCGTCGACGATTACGGCGCCGGCGGGGCCAAGCCGCACCCCGGCCGCTTCCAGCCCGAGCCCATGCGTGTTCGCGCGCCGGCCGGTGGCGACGAGAACCTCGTCAACCTCCAGCGTTTCGCCGTCGCTCATTGTTACGCGCCTGGCCGAGCCTTCGCGGCGGATCAAGGTCGGCAGCCGGCCGAAACGGAAGTTCACGCCGGCGCGCGTCATCTCGTCGCGCAGAGCTTGCCGCAAGTCCTCGTCGAAGCCGCGCAGCACATTGTCGCCGCGCAGCGACACGAAAACCTCGGCGCCGAGGCGGCGGAACAGGCAGGCGAACTCCACCGCGATATAGCCGCCTCCGACGATCAGCAGCCGGCGCGGGAAGGCGGCGAGATCGAAGACCTCGTTGGAGGTGATCGCATGTTGAAGCCCCTCGACATGCGGATGCAGTTCGGGACCCCCGCCGGTGGCGATGAGGATGTGGCGCGCGCTGAGGCGCCTGCCGTCGGCGAGGGCGACCTCGTGCGCTCCCGTCACGACCGCGCGCTGACGGATGATTTCGACCTTGGCGCGCTCCAGATTGGCGGCGTAGACGCCGGACAGGCGCGAAATCTCCTTCTCCTTGGCCGCCCGCAGCGTCGGCCAGTCGAACGTCGCGGGACCGACGGACCAGCCGAAGGCGGCGGCGTCGGCGAAGCTGTCGGCGAAGCGGCTGGCGTAGACGAGGATCTTTTTCGGCACACAGCCGCGGATCACGCAGGTCCCGCCGATGCGGAATTCTTCGGCGACCGCCGCCTTGGCGCCATGGCCGGCGGCGATTCTCGCCGCCCGCGTGCCGCCGGAGCCCGCGCCGATGACGAACAGGTCGTAGTCGAACGCCATCGTCGCTGCCCGTCAGGTTAGAACGTAAAGCCCTTTTTCTTCATTTCTTCGCGGGTTCGGGTCAGCATGACGCCCGTCAGTTGCTGCCGCCAGGCGGCCCCGGAGGCGCCGAGCGCGTTCAGCACAGCGGCCTGCGCGAGCGTGTATTTCCGCCCCGCCTCGCTCTCGAAAAAAGTCAGCGTTTGCTGCAGTTCGGCCGGGTTGAGCCGGGTCGCCAGCGCGCGGGCGGAGTCGGTGAACACGCCGTCCTCGCCCTTGCTGAACTCGGGCTCCAGCGCCACCAGCGTCTCATGCAGAGCCTTGCCCATCTCGGGATGAATTTGCATCATTTGCGCCTGCAACTGGCTCAACATGGATGGCACGACCTGATCCATCGACGCCTTCAGGCCGACGGCGACCAGGATTTTTTTGGCGACATCGATCTGTGCAGGCGTTGCGTCATCGGCAGAGGCGGGCGCCGCCGTCAGCGCCGCCGACATCAGCGCCGCAGCGAAAACGCCGCGTCCGCGGCGAAAGTCAAACTTCATCAAAACGCCTCCTATGTGAGCACGAACGCGCCTGTCTAGCGCCTGAGAATCTCGACGTCTTCCGGGCCCGCGATCAGGGCAACGGACGCCAGACCCAGAAACAACCCATGTTCGACCACGCCGGGAATTGCGCCCAGATGCGCAGCCAGCCGCTCGGGATCGGGGATCGCGCCGAAGGCGCCGTCCAGAATGAGATGACCGCCGTCGGTGACGAAGGCTTGTCCGTCCCGCTTACGCAGCGTGATGGCGCCCGAGAGGCCGAGCGCGGCGCACACGCGGTCGAGCCGAATCCGGGTCGAGGCGAGGCCGAACGGGACCACCTCCACCGGCAGGGGAAACGCGCCCAGCCGCGCCACCTTCTTCGAGGAATCGGCGATCACCAGCATGGCGCGCGACGAGGCGGCGACGATTTTCTCGCGCAGCAACGCGCCGCCGCCGCCCTTGATGAGCGCGAGGTTGGGGCCGATTTCATCGGCGCCGTCCACGGTGAGATCAAGCTCCGGCGCCTCGTCGAGCGTCGCCAGCGGAATTTTGAGACGTTGCGCCTGGGCGTGGGTCGCCTCCGAGGTCGGCACGCCGACGACCTTCAACCCCTCGGCGACCTTGCGCCCCAGGAGATCGACGAAATGTCTCGCCGTCGAGCCCGTGCCGAGCCCGAGCTTCATGCCGGGTTCGACATAAGCGAGGGCGGCCGCCGCGGCGCGTTGTTTGTCGTCGTCCGAAGCCATCGCCGGATACCGCCTGCACTTTCGCCTGCGCCGTAACGGTTCGTAAGCGGAAAGGCAAATGGCTGGCCTAGTTCGCCAGCGCGCAGGAATGATCCTGGAGGTCCTCGGCGTGGCCGCCTTCCGCCATCTCGGCGCGGTCGGCGAGCAGCACGAAGCCGGGCTCGGCGCCGAAACGGATCGGAGCGGCGGCCAGGCTCCATTGCGCCATGTGAGCCCGCGCGCCCGGCATCTCTTCGGCGAGGACATGGAAGGGATCGACGCCGGCGAGATCGGCGGAATCGACGCGGCGCGCCCAATATTTGCGGCCCTGCAACGGTTCCGTCATCGCCCGCCAATGGACGTCGAAATGCGGCGCATAGTCCGCGAGCGCCTTGGCGACATCGGGCGCCAAGCAGTCCACATGCAGGTGGAGCTGGTCCTGGCTGCGCGAATATTTCGAGTTGATCGCAATCGCCAGGCCCTCGCGCGGCGGCATGGCTTTCAAATAAGTCGCCATCAGCCCTCGAGCGCGCCAGGCGTCGGCGAAATAGTTGGGCGCGCCGGCTTCGAGCAAATGCGGATCCTCGATGCCCGTCAACCGAATGAGGGAAATGTCGAGCAATTGCGCGACGCCGTTGCGGTCCTTGATGACGGCATCGCCCGCTTTGGGATCGACGCCGAGGCACGGCCGCGGAAGATTCCCGCCTTTCGCGGCCGCGGGGACGCAGTCGTCATGGACGATCTCCCACAATTTGAGCCGATCTGCCGACGCGGGTTGGCGGGCCAATACGGCGCCGAAGGCCAAGGCCGAAAAAGCTGCGGCGTGCGCGAGGGTCCTGAAGGGCATGGACTTTTTCTTACGAGTGGATCGATCGTTTCGCCACCGCCATCGCCGCCTCTTTGACCGCTTCCGACATCGTCGGATGGGCGTGGCAGGTGCGGGCGAGGTCTTCTGCCGAGCCGCCGAACTCCATCAGCACGGCCGCCTCGTGGATCATCTCGCCGGCGCCGAAGCCGAGGATATGCACGCCGAGCACGCGATCCGTCTTGGCGTCGGCCAGCACTTTGACGAAGCCGTCAGTCTGCCGCATCGCCCGCGCGCGGCCGTTGGCGAGGAACGGGAACTTACCGACATTGTACGCGACGCCCGCCGCCTTCAGCTCCTCCTCCGACTTGCCGACGACCGCCACTTCCGGGCTCGTATAGACCACGCTGGGAATGACGTCGTAATTCACGTGCCCCGCCTGGCCGGCTAGGATCTCCGCGAGCGCAACGCCCTCATCCTCGGCCTTGTGAGCCAGCATCGGGCCGCGCACGGCGTCGCCGATGGCGTAAACGCCGGGAATGTTGGTGGCGAAATGTTTGTCGATGACGACTTGCCCGCGTTCCACCGCCACGCCGAGCGCTTCCAGGCCGAGGTTTTGCGTGTAAGGCCGACGGCCGATAGCGACCAACACGACGTCGGCGTCGAGCATTTTCGCATCGCCGCCGGCCGCCGGCTCGATGCTCACTTTGGCGCCGGCGGCCGCCTTGACGACCTTGACGACTTTGTGGCCGAGATGGAATTTCAACCCCTGCTTTTCGAGCAGGCGCTGGAACTGCTTGGCGACCTCGCCGTCCATGCCCGGCAGGATGCGGTCGAGGAATTCGATCACCGTCACCTCCGCGCCGAGCCGTCGCCACACCGAGCCCAGCTCCAACCCGATGATGCCGGCGCCGACGACGACAAGATTTTTGGGAACGGCGGCGAGTTCCAGCGCCCCGGTCGAGGATACGACTACCTTTTCGTCAATCTCCACGCCTGGCAGCCGCGCCACGTCGGAACCGGTGGCGATGACGATGTTTTTGGCCTCGTGCGTCGTTTCGGCGCCGTCGCCGCCTTTCACGGCGACCTTGCCCGGCGCGGCGATGCGGCCCTCGCCCTTCAGCCAGTCGATCTTGTTCTTCTTGAACAGGAACGCGACGCCGTTGACGTTGGCGGCGACCGTCTCGTCCTTGTGCTTCATCATGCGCGCGAGATCGAGCTTCGGTTCGACCATCACGCCGAGATTTTCGTGCCCGTGCGCGGCCTCGGCGAACGTCTCGGAGGCGTAGAGCAGCGCCTTCGAGGGGATGCAGCCGATGTTGAGGCACGTGCCGCCGAGCGCCTCGCCCTTTTCGACGACGCCGACTTTCATGCCGAGCTGCGCGGCGCGGATGGCGCAGACATAGCCGCCGGGGCCGGCGCCGATGACGATGACGTCGTAGGACATGGAGAAGCTCTCGTTCAACTAGCAGCCGGGAAATCGCTCCGGCGAAACAATCCGAGGCAAAGGCGACATCCCGCCTCGTGGTCGGCGAGGGATGGCCTCAGAACGCGAGTTTAAAGAACATCATGATGAGCCCGACCAGCGAAACGCCCCAGGCCGCGGTGCGGGCGTACGTCACATCAAACAGATAAAGCGGAATATAGACGACCCGGCAGAGAATCCAAAGAGTTCGGCCCGAAACCGCCGCCGTGGTTCGTGACCATGAGCGCGAGATCGAGGGCGACGAACGGCGCGAAATTCTCGACATAGTTGGCGAGCGCGCGCGTCGCCCGGCCGAATAGAACGCCCTTCGGTTTCAGCGGCGCGTCGCGGGCGCTGAACAGATAGGCGGCAGACAGCGCGGAGTTTCCGAGCCCGGCCTGAATGAGGACATGGACCAGCCACAGCACAACGCCAATCTCAAGACAAACGAGTTCGCTCATAACTTCCCCCCTACGTTGCGGCGCGCGACTTCGGCCCGCCGTCACAAATCCAAGACGAGCCGCGCCGGGTCCTCCAGCGCCTCCTTGACGCGCACGAGGAACGTCACCGCCTCCTTGCCGTCGACGACGCGATGATCGTAGCTCAACGCCAGATACATCATCGGCCGGATCTCGACCTTGCCGTTGATGGCCATCGGCCGCTCCTGGATCTTGTGCATGCCGAGGATGCCCGATTGCGGCGCGTTGAGGATCGGCGTCGACATCAGCGAGCCATAGATGCCGCCGTTGGTGATCGTGAAGGTGCCGCCCTGCATTTCCTCGATCTTCAGTTGGCCGTCGCGCGCGCGCTTGCCGTAGTCGGCGATCTGTTTTTCGATGCCGGCGATGGACAGCCTGTCGGCGTCGCGCACCACCGGCACGACGAGGCCCTTGTCGGTGCCGACGGCGATGCCGAGGTGATAATAGTTCTTGAACACGAAGTCCGCGCCGTCGATCTCGGCGTTGACCGCGGGAATGTCCTTCAGCGCCTGCACGCAGGCTTTGACGAAGAAACCCATGAAGCCGAGCTTGCCGCCGTGCTTCTTCTCGAAGGCGTCCTTGTATTTGGCGCGCATCGCCATGACCTCGGACATGTCGACCTCGTTGAAGGTCGTCAGCATCGCCGCGGTGTTTTGCGCGTCCTTGAGCCGGCGCGCGATGGTCTGGCGCAACTTCGTCAGCCGCACGCGTTCCTCGCGCGAGGCGTCGTCGGGCGGGCTCGGCGCGCGAAACGGCGCGGGAGCCGGCGCGGAGGCGCACGGGCGCCGGCGGGGCGGCCGGCGCCGGCTTCGCGAGCGACGTCGATCACGTCGCCCTTCAGCACCTGCCCGCGCTTGCCGCTGCCTGAGACGGCGGAGAGGTCGACCCCGTTCTCCGCCGCGATCTTGGCGGCTGACGGCGCGGGCGGCATGGCGGGACCAGGCTTCGGCGCCGGCGCTTCCGCCTTGACGGCTTCGGGCTTCGGGGCCTCGCCTTTGTCGGCGGCCTTGCCCGCGGCGCCCGCGCTCAGCGAGCCGAGCAACGCGCCGATGGCGACCGTCTCGCCGGAATCGGCGACGATCTCAGACAGCACGCCCGCGGAGGGCGCGTTGACTTCGAGCGTCACCTTCTCCGTCTCCAGCTCCACCAGCGGCTCGTCGGCCTTGACCGGATCGCCGCGCTGTTTGAACCATTTGCCGACCGTGGCTTCGGAGATCGACTCGCCGAGAGTGGGGACGCGAATTTCTGTAGCCATGCGATTTGCGCCGCTCGCCGGCGCCCTTCTGTTTGTGCATTAAGGAGAAATGGACGAAACCGGCGCCAGCGGCTCGATCGGGGCGACGCGGATCGACGGCATCGGAAAATTTTCGAACGCAAAGCCGCGCCGCGGAAACGATGACCGGATCGCGGGCCTCCCAATCCTCAAGCATTTTAAGCGAGGGGACATTGGCGATCATCACGCCGTAAGCCCCCTTGGGGTCGGCACCGGTCCCATCACCAGCACCAGCCCGGCGTTGACCTGCGGCAACCAATAATCCTGATGCGCCAGCATAACCGCCCGCTCCTGCTCGCTCATATCGAGCGGGAAGGTCGGGCGCGGCGGGATCAGCTTGCTGAGGAAATAAGGCATCGCGGGATCACTCGGCGAAACACTCGTCGACGAACGCCTTCAACTGCGCCAGATGCTTCGACATCAGGCCGGTCGCCGTCGCCGCCGCCGCCGGCCGGCCGGCGTAGCGCGGGCGCTTCGCCTTGCCGCCGACCTGGCCGAGCACCCATTCGATATAGGGCTCGACGAAGGTCCAGGGGCCCATGTTCTTCGGCTCCTCCTGGCACCAGACCACTTCGGCGCGCCTGGAAGCGCGTAAGCTCCTTGACCAGCGCCTTCAGCGGGAACGGATAGAGCTGCTCGATGCGCAGCAGATAAACGTCGTCGATGCCGCGCTTCTCGCGCTCGTCGTAGAGGTCGTAATAGACCTTGCCCGAGCAGATGACGACGCGGCGGATCTTCTCGTCCCGCGCGAGCTTGATCTTCTCGCCCTTGTGCGTTTCGGCGTGATCCCACAACAGGCGATGGAAGGACGAGCCCGTCGCGAACGCCGACAGCGCCGACACCGCGCGCTTGTTGCGCAGCATCGACTTCGGCGTCATCGCGATCAGCGGCTTGCGGAACTCGCGCTTCAACTGGCGGCGCAGCACGTGGAAGAAATTGGCCGGCGTCGTGCAGGTGACGACCTGCATATTGTCTTCCGCGCACATCTGCAGATAGCGCTCCAGCCGCGCCGAGGAATGCTCCGGCCCCTGGCCCTCGTAGCCGTGCGGCAGCATGCAGACGAGGCCCGACATGCGCAGCCACTTGCGCTCGCCGGCCGAGATGAACTGGTCGAACACGACCTGCGCGCCGTTGGCGAAATCGCCGAACTGCGCCTCCCACATCGTCAGCGCGTTGGGCTCGGCGAGCGAATAGCCGTATTCGAAGCCGAGCACCGCCTCTTCCGACAGCATCGAATTGATGACCTCGTAGCGCGCCTGGCCGTCGCGGATGTTGTTGAGCGGGATGTAGCGCGCCTCGGTCTCCTGATCGATCAGCACCGAATGGCGCTGCGAGAACGTGCCGCGCTCGCTGTCCTGACCGGACAGGCGAACCGGAAAGCCTTCGTCGAGCAGCGAGGCGAAGGCGAGCGCCTCGCCGGTCGCCCAGTCGATGCCGTCGCCGCGCGTTGATCGCCGCGCTTGCGATTGTCGAGGAAGCGCTGGATCGTCTTGTGGACGTTGAAGCCTTCCGGCACTCGGGTGATGCGCTCGGCGAGCCACTTGAGCCGCTCGGCGTCGACGGCGGTCTCGCCGCGGCGGTCGTCGTCGGAGATGTCCGGCGCCGCCTTGACGCCGGCCCAGCGGCCGTCGAGCCAGTCGGCCTTGTTGGGCGCATAGTCCTGGCCGGCCTCGAATTCGGCCTCGAGCCGATGGCGCCAGTCGGCGCGCATCTTGTCGACCTCGCTCGGCGCCGATGACGCCTTCCTCGATCAGCTTCTTGGCGTAGATCTGCAAGCGTCGTCGGATGCGAGCGGATGTTGCGGTACATCAGCGGCTGCGTGAAGCCCGGCTCGTCGCCTTCGTTGTGGCCGAAGCGGCGATAGCAGAACATGTCGATGACGACGGGCTTGTGGAACTTCTGCCGGTATTCGGTCGCGACCTTGGCGCAGTAACACCACCGCCTCGGGATCGTCGCCGTTGACGTGGAAGATCGGCGCCTCGACCAGCTTGGCGACGTCGGAAGGATAGGGCGAGGAGCGCGAATAGCGCGGATAGGTGGTGAAGCCGATCTGATTGTTGACGATGAAATGCAGCGAGCCGCCGGTGCGATGGCCGCGCAGGCCCGAGAGGCCGAAACATTCGGCGACCACGCCCTGGCCGGCGAAGGCCGCGTCGCCGTGGATCAGCAGCGGCATCACCTTGACGCGCTCGATGTAGTCGTTGAGCTGGTCCTGCTTGGCGCGCACCTTGCCGAGCACGACGGGATCGACGATCTCGAGATGCGAGGGATTGGCGGTCAGCGACAGATGCACCTTGTTGCCGTCGAACTCGCGGTCCGACGAGGCGCCGAGGTGATATTTGACGTCGCCCGAGCCTTCGACCTCGTCGGGCGAGGCCGAGCCGCCCTTGAATTCGTGGAAGATGACGCGATGCGGCTTGCCCATCACCTGGCTCAGCACGTTGAGGCGGCCGCGATGCGCCATGCCGAGCGCGATTTCCTTCAGGCCGAGCTGGCCGCCGCGCTTGATGATCTGCTCGAGCGCCGGGATCATCGCTTCGGCGCCGTCGAGGCCGAAGCGCTTGGCGCCGGGATATTTGACGTCGAAGAAATTCTCGAAGCCCTCGGCCTCGACGAGCTTGGAGAGGATGGCGCGCTTGCCCTCCTGGGTGAACTGGATCTCCTTGTCCGGCCCCTCGATGCGCTCCTGAATCCAGGCCTTCTCGGCGGGATCGGAGATGTGCATGAACTCGAAGCCGATCGTGCCGCAATAGGTGCGGCGCAGGATCGCCAGCATTTCGCGGATGGTCGCGAATTCGAGGCCGAGCACGTTGTCGATGAAGATCTTGCGGTCGTAGTCGGCCTCGTCGAAGCCGTAGGTCGCCGGGATGCAGCTCCTCGTGGTCGCTGCTGCGGCTCGAGGCCGAGCGGATCGAGATTGGCGTGCAGATGGCCGCGCATGCGGATAGGCGCGGATCATCATCAGCGCGCGCACGGAATCGCGCGTCGCGCGATGGATCGAGTCCTCGCTCGGCGCCTCGACGCCGCGGTCTCGGCGCGGCGGCCTTGGCCCTCAGCTTGTCGGCGATCGCCTTTTCGGTCGCCGGCCAATCGCCGTCGAGCGCGTTGATCAGTTCGCCCTTGGGCGTCGGCGGCCAGTTCGGGCGCTCCCACGAGGCGCCCTTGGCGGTCTTCTCGACGCTTGTCGGGATCGTCGCCGAGCGCGTCGAAGAACTCGCGCCAGCCCGGCTCGACCGAATTCGGGTCCTTCTCGTATCTGGCCTGCAGCGCCTCGACATAGGCGCGTTGGCGCCGTAGAGGAACGACGGTGCGCAGAAACGCTTGATTGATGTCTTGGCGCGTCATGACGCGCTGCCTCCGTTATTTGCCGTTCAACATGTCGACGAGCGTCTTGCCGAGCCGCGCGGGCGAGGGCGAAACGCGGATGCCGGCCGATTCCATCGCGGCGATCTTGTCCTCCGCGCCGCCCTTGCCGCCGGCGATGATCGCGCCGGCGTGGCCCATGCGCCGGCCCGGCGGCGCCGTGCGGCCGGCGATGAAGCCGACGATCGGCTTGGCGCGGCCCTTCTTGGCTTCGTCCTTGAGGAACTGCGCGGCGTCCTCTTCCGCCGGGCCGCCGATCTCGCCGATCATGACGATCGACTTGGTCTCGGGGTCGGCGAGGAAACAGTTCGAGCGCGTCGATGAAGTCCATGCCCTTGACGGGATCGCCGCCGATGCCGACCGCGGTCGTCTGGCCGAGGCCTTCCTGGGTCGTCTGGAACACCGCCTCATAGGTAAGCGTGCCCGAGCGCGAGACGATGCCGACGCTGCCGCGCTTGAAGATGTTGCCGGGCATGATGCCGATCTTGCATTCGCCCGCCGTCATCACGCCGGGGCAATTGGGGCCGACGAGGATCGATTTCGAGCCCTGCAGCGCGCGCTTGACCCGCACCATGTCGAGGACCGGAATGCCCTCGGTGATGCAGACGATCAGCGGCATTTCGGCCGCGATCGCCTCGCAGATCGCGTCCGCCGCGCCGGGCGGCGGCACATAGATCACGGAGGCGTCGGCGCCGGTCTTCTCGCGCGCCTCGGCGACGGTGTCGAACACCGGCAGGCCCAGATGCGTCGAGCCGCCCTTGCCGGGCGAAGTGCCGCCGACGACCTTCGTGCCATAGGCGATCGCCTGCTCGGAATGGAACGTGCCGTTCTTGCCGGTGAAGCCTTGGGTGATGACTTTGGTGTTGGCGTCGATGAGGACGGACATCGCGGGCTCTCGGAATTGAGGTTTCAGTGTGCGCGGAACGGGTTTTCGCAAGCGGAGCGTAATCGTAAACCTGCGAATGACTCAGATCTTCGCTATACAAAACCTTCGCCCCGAACCTTTCGGCCGCTCGGTTCGCCGATGATTTGAGTGCGAAATCCCGACGATCTCGCGCGCGACGATTTCTCGCGCCCGCGCGAATTTGTCAGGATAGTTCTCACGGCCCGTGGCTGCGTAGACCCAAACCTTCGCATCGAGAAAGACTCTATCGGTCATAAATTTCCTCGCGATCGAACTTGTAGTCCGGGGCCATGCGGCCCTCGGGCTTGCCGCATCAACTCCAGAAGCCGTTTGGTCGCCTCAACTCGTCGGTCGTCGCGCGGCGCGTACTGCGAAAGCGCCTCGCGCACGAGATCGTTCACGGTCGTATTGCGCTCGGCGGCGGCGAGCCGGAGCTTGTCTGAGAATCTGCGTCCTCGATCGCCACGGTGATCTTCGTCATACGCGAGGTCTCTCCAATAGCCCCACTGGACGCTCGCGCCTTAAGCTCCAGCCTTCACCGCGCTCACGATCTTCTGCGCCGCGTCGTCGAGATCGTCGGCCGGGATCACGTTGAGGCCGCTCTCGCGGATGATCTTCTTGCCGAGTTCGACGTTGGTGCCTTCGAGCCGCACCACCAGCGGCACCTTCAGGCCCACTTCCTTCACCGCCGCGATCACGCCCTCCGCGATCACGTCGCAGCGCATGATGCCGCCGAAGATGTTGACCAGAATGCCCTTCACGTTCGGATCGGCGGTGATGATCTTGAACGCCGCCGTCACCTTCTCCTTGGTCGCGCCGCCGCCGACGTCGAGGAAATTGGCGGGGCTTTCGCCGTAGAGCTTGATGATGTCCATCGTCGCCATCGCGAGGCCGGCGCCGTTGACCATGCAGCCGATCGTGCCGTCGAGCGTGACATAGTTGAGGTCGTATTTGGACGCCTCGATCTCCTTGGCGTCCTCCTCCGTCTCGTCGCGCAGCGCGACGATATCGGCGTGGCGGTAGAGCGCGTTGTCGTCGAACGACACCTTGGCGTCGAGCACCTTGAGCTGGCCCTGCGTCGTGACGACCAGCGGGTTGATCTCCAGCATCGACATGTCCTTGGCGACGAAGGCCGCATAGAGCTTCGTCACCAGCGCCTCGCATTGCTTGGCGAGATCGCCGGTCAGGCCCAGCGCCTTGGCCGCGGTGCGGCCGTGATGCGGCATGACGCCGGTCGCGGGATCGACGGAGAAACTGACGATCTTTTCGGGCGTCTTGTGCGCGACGTCCTCGATATTGACGCCGCCTTCGGTCGAGACGACGAAGGCGATGCGCGCGGCGCTGCGGTCGACCAGCATCGACAGGTAAAACTCCTTGTCGATCGCGGAGCCGTCCTCGATATAGAGCCGGTTGACCTGCTTGCCGGCGGGACCGGTCTGCACGGTCACGAGCGTCGCGCCGAGCATCTGCTTGCGCGAACTGCTTGACCTCCTCGACCGAGCGGGCGAGCCGCACGCCGCCCTTGTCGCCGGCGCGAGCCTCCTTGAACTTGCCCTTGCCGCGGCCGCCGGCGTGAATCTGCGATTTGACGACCCAGACCGGACCCGGCAGCTCGCGCGCCGCCGCTTCCGCCTCTTCGGGCGTGAACGCGGCGCGCCCGTTCGACACCGGCGCGGCGAAGGCGCGCAGCACCGCTTTGGCCTGATACTCGTGGATGTTCATCGGTGATTCCCATGTTGCGGGCCCGGCTGGCGCCGAGCCCCAAGGGCCGGCCGACCGTCCCCGAAAATGTCAGGCGAGCGCCGGGTTGATGCCTTTGCAGGCGTCGATGAACCCGTTCACCGAGGCCACCGATTTGGCGAACATCGCCTTTTCCGCGTCGTCGAGCGCGATCTCGACGATGCGTTCGACGCCCTTAGCGCCGATCACCACCGGCACGCCGATATAGGCGTCGTTGACGCCATATTGGCCGGTGAGATAGGCGGCGCAGGGCAACACCCGGCGCTGGTCCTTCAAATAGGACTCGGCCATCGAAATCGCGGAGGAGGCCGGCGCATAGAAGGCCGAGCCGGTCTTCAGCAGGTTGACGATCTCGCCGCCGCCCTTGCGGGTGCGCTCGACGATGGCGTCGAGCTTCTCTTGGCTCGTCCAACCCATCTTGACGAGGTCGGGCAGGGGAATGCCGGCGACCGTGGAATAGCGCACGGACGGCACCATGTCGTCGCCGTGGCCGCCGAGCACGAAGGCGGTGACGTCCTCCACCGAGACGTTGAACTCCTCCGACAGGAAATAGCGGAAGCGGGCGCTGTCGAGCACCCCGGCCATGCCGACGATGCGGCGGTGCGGCAGGCCGCACGCCTTCTGTAGCGCCCACACCATCGCGTCGAGCGGGTTGGTGATGCAGATGACGAAAGCGTCAGGGGCGTTGGCTTTGATGCCGGCGCCGACGGCGTCCATCACCTTCAGATTGATGCCGATGAGGTCGTCGCGGCTCATGCCGGGCTTGCGCGGCACGCCGGCGGTGACGATGATCACGTCGGCGCCGGCGATCTCGGCATAGGACGAGGCGCCCTTCAGCTTGGCGTTGAAACCTTCGACCGGCCCCGATTCGGCGAGGTCGAGCGCCTTGCCCTGGGGCACGCCGTCGACGATGTCGAACAGCACGATGTCGCCGAGTTCCTTCATGGCCGCCAGATGGGCCAGCGTGCCGCCGATCTGGCCAGCGCCGATGAGGGCAATCTTGTTCCGGGCCATTGTGTCGTCCTTGCTTCATCGACCGCCTTAAGGCGGCGTATTTCCGGGTGTCGCTAACTCCCGGGAGGCCGTGGTGGCAAGACAAACTTTCCGCTAATGCCGCTTTGGCGCACGCCGAATGGCGACGAGCTTTCGTTTATTGTAGCATATTCAATATGTTATATATATGACGTTACGGCGCCGCCCTATAGGGCGGAGGGCAGGTTTAGTTGGGTTGAATTACATTTTGTGTAATTTGTCACGCTATGCCGCTCGCCAACTCTCGGCAACGGCGGCGCTCGGCGTTTCGCCGTGTAGCGAGCCCGATCAGCCGATCTTGAAGCTGGCTGCGGAAAGCTGCGACGCCGACGTTCCCGCGAAGTCGATCGAGCCGCTTATGCTAAGCGACAATTCGACGCCGCCATGACCGTCGCTGGCGAGCGCCGCGTAGGCGGCGGCCGGCGTCGTATAGGCCCCGGCGCCGCCGAGCAACTCGATGATGCCCCCGACATCCGCCGCGAAATTGTTGATGGTCGCCGCGCCCACATATCCGGCCTGGATGACAGTGCCCGACCCGCCGTCGTTGATCACGTCGTCCCCTCCGAGCGAGATGGTGTTGGAGGAGCCCCACAAAATTGAGATCGTGTCCATCTGAGTGGCTGTGAGGGTGTTGTCCGACCTTTCCAACTCGACCACCGAATTGGGGGCGATGAACGCGGTGGCGCCGAAGGTGGCGAGCTCCACATGCGACGCGGCGTTCACGTTCGCGGTGAAATACGCTCCGGTCACCACGTCGAGCGCGCCCGTCGGACCCGTGCTGGTGACCAAGACCGTGGCGTTGCGGCCAAAGTGGGCGAGCAGTCCGTCCCCTTGGATGTACACGGTCGAATTGCCGCGCACCGCCATCGTATCGTCGTCGCCATGCACGGCGATATTGGAGTTGGCGCCGATCCGGATTGTGCAATCGGATGCGGTGATGGCGTCTATCGCGCCGCCCACGCCCGTGCCGCCGACCCAAAAATCCGAGCCGTTGGAGGCGGACGCATAGAAGCCGGCGCCGACAAGGCGTGCGTTGGTTCCCGTCAACGCCATCGACGCCTTGGCGCCTAAATGGACATATTCGTTGTTGCCGGAAATCTCCAGCAACGACGCGGCGCCGAGAATGACGCGGTCGCTGTCGCCGGCGAGAGAGTCCCCGCCGACGGTCGCTTGGTTGATGTAAATCTTGTCGTCCGAGCCCTGAAAGTTGGTGTCGTCTCCGGTGCCGATCACAAGACAGTTGTCGCCGAGCGCGAGCGCGACGATGCTGGCGTTCAGGATCAAGTGCGAGTTGGCTTCGAGGGTGGCGCTGAGGTGAACGCCGCTAACGGTGTCGGCAAGGCCGCCCGTCCCGCCGAGCGTCATGATGTCGGTGATGGCCTGGATCGAATTGCCGCCGCCCATAACGGTCATTGTGACGTCGGCGGGCGCCGACACCGTGTTGCCGGCGCCCGTCAAGGTCAGGTTGTCGTCGGCTGCCGTGGCGATAGCGTTGTCGTTGCCGTTCACCGTAACGGTCGCGTTGGCCACGACCGTGATTTGCGCGCCAGACCCATTGAAAACATTGTTGGCGTTGCTCAGCGTGACCATGTGGCTTGCCTCGATCGTGGATTCCGAGTTTTTCCGGACGGAGGCTTCGGTCTAGTCAACATCGAAGTGGATGGCGCCGTTTTTCATTCCGAAGCGTTAGCGGCGGCTTACGCCGTTAGTGAAGCCGTCCGAGCGGGAGAGCCGGATCGAATCCGACCGGTCCCTCCCGCCAGGGGAGCGTCGGGCGATGTCAGGCCGCGTCGCGTTGCGGCTCAGCGTCGGAAATGGCGCGCATGTAGAGATCGAGAAGCGATTCCTGCTCGTCTCGCTCGTCGCCGTCGAGCTTGCGCAACTTGAGAACCTCCTTCAGCACCTTGACGTCGTAGCCCTCGCCCTTGGCTTCGGCGAAAACTTCCTTTTTGCCCTCGTTGAGGGCCTTGATCTCCTCTTCGAGCTGCTCGATCCGCTCAATAATCGAGAAAATCCGCGACCCGGCGATACCGTCATTCGTCATCCTACGCGCCTCGCAAAAACAGGAACGGGCGAGACGCTAAGCGGAGCATCCTTTCCGCAAAGTTAACGCGCCGGGCCGGATTCACCGCGCAAATGGCGACGCTTCGTAAAGCACGATGAGCGCGATGGCCGCGACGGCGACGATGCAGGTGTAGAAGCTGATGAGCAGCATCAGCGTTTTCCAATAGAGGATGCGCGAGAGAATCGCGCACAGCGTCTGCAGCTTCTCGAGCTCGATGTCTTGGCTTTCGGGGCCGGGAAAAAGATGCGGCGGGGCGTTTCGGGCGATGACGAAATGCACCCGGCCCTCGCGCCCGTAGCGCGGATAGAGGCAGATAAGCAGGCACAGGAAGACCAGCAGGAACGGCGCCAACGCGACATTCAGGGGCAGAAAATGCGGCAGTTTGTCCCTGAAGGCCACGACCGGCCCCATCATGATGCCGGTGAACACGATGGCGACATTGGCCTTGAAGTCGCTGAGCTGGATGTTCTCGGTGAACGCGCCGATGATGTTGCGATAATGGGTCTCCGCGTCCTTGGTCGAAACCAGGCGCGCGGGCGTGTGGCCGTCCAGCTCCTCGATCATCGCGCGTAAATCGCCAATAAAGGCACCGCGGCGAGCACGCATGTGATGCAAATGAAAAACGCGACTCGCAAGCAGGTCGTCTTCCAATAGAGAATGTCGGAGAGCACCGCGACCCTCAATTGAAGATCCCGCGCCTCGTTCGGGTTGGGCCCGCGATATTCGAAATCGGCGCCCGTCGCCTTGCCGGAGATGAAAAAGCTCGACCGCCCGCGCCGCGGATAACGCGGCACCAGAGCGATGAACAGAGCCAAGAACATAAAAATGAAAGGCGCCACCAGCACCGGCAGGGTCAAAAATTTGGGAAATCCCGCGTGGTTGAAGATGATCGGACCCATGGTCAGCGACAAGAAAAACATCACGATGTTGGCTTTGAAGTCGCTGGCGCGAATGGCGCCGGTATATTGAGCCGCGAGGCTTTTGTAATGATCGACTGCTGTATCGGTCATGTCGTCGAGTAACCGCCCCCGCGCGAAAAGCGCGACGGCGGCAAATATAAGATCAAGCGGGCGCCTGTCCAGCGCGCTCAGGGTGAACCGGGCGCAAAAGCGCGGATGCGGTGGCCGTCCGGGTCGAGCGCGACGAACGTGTAGCCGAAATCCATCTGCGTCGGGCTCTGGGCGACGGCGACGCCGCCGGCCGACCATCGCGCATGAGTCTCGTCGACCGCCGCCGCGTCGGCCAAGGTCACGGCGATTTCCGCAGCGCCGGCGCCGGCCGCCGGCGCGGGCTCGACCTCGCTGCGGCGCCACAAGCCCAGCATCAGACCCGGCGCGGCTGGAAGCAGCGCGAAATTCGCCGAAGCTTCCGGGACAGGCTTGTCCAGCAGCCGCGAATAGAACTTGGCGCTGCGCGCGACATCCTCGACATAAAGCAGGATAAAATTGACGTCCGACATAGGCTCTCTCCGTGTGTGACGGACAAGCGATATCATGCCCTGCTGTCAAATTTTGTCAGTAGGCGCGCGCCTTGAAACGATAGACGCCGGTGCGCTTGATCTCGCAATCCTCGAGATCTCGCGTCACGGGGACGCTGTATTCCGCAATGGGTTCGAGCCGCTCGCGCGCGAGATAGGCGCGACCGGGATCGCCGACCAGCACCTCGGCGCCGCGCCGCGCCAAACCCTCCAGCCAGTCTGTGACCGCGCCGGCCATGTCGCGCTCGTAGGAAACGTCGCCGGCGAGCGCCACGTCCCAGCCGTCGTCACGCCCGACCAGATCCCCCTCGCGGGCGAAAATCTCGACCTCGTTGATCTCCGCGTTGAGCGCGATGGCGGCGAGCGCGAATCCGTCGATCTCGCTGGCCTCGACCCGCGCCGCCCCCGCCTTCGCCGCTGCAATCGCGACCAAACCGGAACCGCTGGCGAAGTCGAGCACGCGCCGCCCCCTCGCCACGACAGGATGATCCGCGACATATCGCGCCAGCGCCTGACCGCCCGCCCAGGCGAACGCCCAGAACGGCGGCGGCAGCCCCATGGCGCCGAGTTCCTCCTCGGTCTTGCGCCACAACGGCACCGCCTCGTCGGCCAGACGCAGGCGCACGTCCGGGACCAGCGGGACGCGCAAGACAGCGGGTGTTCTCAAGGATGAAGGCGCGGCGCTCGCGGAGGCCACGCGGCCCGGGCGTCAGAGCCGAGTCACTACGACCAGCTTGCTGATCTCTCCACTGCGAAACGCGCGCAGGAACGCGTCGTAATCGCGGAACGAGACGCAGCCGTTGGAGTCCCCGTCCGGGCCCAGCATGTAGGTGTGTGCGAGCAGGCCGGCGCGGCCGTAGATGGTGCTGTCGACCGGCGTCAACCGCAACGCGGCGACGCCGTGAAACAGTTCTTCGCGCGGGGATAGCGCATAGGTCGCCGGCGGAGTGGGGCCGCGCATGCGTTCGTTGACGCTATTTGGGTCGTCGCGCGCCGTCCCGAGGCCCGAATGCGCTTCAAGCTGCGTGCCGTCCGGCAGATAAACCACGCGGGCGGAAATATCGTAGACGGCGACGTGGTCGCCAAATCGTGAAGCCGGACTGCTGCTGCCGAGGTTGAGGCCGCGCAGGAAGCCGCCGAAACCGCCGCCCGGCGAACCGAGGCCGCCTCGCGCGGCCAGAGCCGAGGGGCCGCTGGCGCTGGCTGGCGGCGGGGCCGCGTAAGCCAGGGAACTTTCGGGCGTCTTGGCAGGCTGAGCGCCCGAGCCGCCGAACAGCTTTTCGAACACGCCCGGCGTCGAGGCCGGTTTTGGCTCAAGTTCTGCAACGTCTGGCGCCGCGTCGGTCCGCGCCAGGGCGGGCGGCGACGACGGATTGGCCAGTTCGGTCGGCCGACGAGGCGGCAACGGCGCGGACTCGTCCGGCGGCGATCGCAAGTCGGCTGGGGCGGCGGGCGGCAGCGGCGCCGCGCTTTCCACCATTGCAAACCGGTCGGAGGAGCCAAAGCCCTGAACGACCAAGCCGCCGAAGGGGTTGCCGACGGGCTTCGCCGGCAGCGCGAAAGTGGGCGCCGGCGTGAGCGGGGCCAATCCGCCGAAGGGGTCCGATTGCGCTTTAGCGACTTGCGCGGGCGCCGGGGCCACAGGAGCGTGCAGCAATGGCCGGAGATAGACGAGATAAGCGCCCAAGGCCGCGCTGAGCGCGAACGCAAGCGCGCCCGGGGCATAGCGAACGACGAAGCCCTGCGGCTCGTCATCGCGGCCGTCGATAAGGTCCGTCGCTTCGGTCCAATGCGTCATGCGCTTACGCCGTTACTCCAAGCTTCGGCATTTTTGGCCTGCCCGCCTTTATGTTCCATTAACGCAAAAATATTCCTAAGGCTAGAGCGACGCTTTGGCAAGGCGGCCCGCCAGCGCTCCAGGTACCGGTCAGGCCGCCCGGACGCCGGCAAGCGCCGCCGCCTCCGGCTCGACTCGGTAGGTCGCCGCGGCGCTCAGCCACACCACAATCTCGCATGCGGCCGACGGCAAATGCGCATGGCCGTTTGTCCACCTCCACACGTGCTCGCCGGCGCCTTCGAGGTCGTGCCATCCGACCCCATCCAAGTCGCCGAGCGACCGCGCCGCGCCGTCAATCTCCAGTCCTTGCACGACGACGCCCAGATGGCGGCCGTCGCTATCGCGCGCGCCGTCCGCGTCGGCCGGCCGCATGCTGCGCGACGCCAGCGTGATCGCGTCGGCGGGCGCCGGCAGCACGAAGTGAAAACTCCCGTCGGCCGCGCCAGCCGGCCAAATCACCCGCCCGTCGGCGACGATATGCAGGCGCGGATCCTCGCTTTCGCAGTAACCCAGCTCGAACGCCCGCGCCGCCAGCCGCGCCCGCGCCGCCTCGACCTCGGCGCCGCTCTCTTTGAGCGGCGCGCAGGCGTCGTCCCAGCTTTGCGGCGCGAAAGTCGGATGGATTTCGACGAAATCGCCGCCATTGGCGAAGCCCGCGCGGCTGCCGCAATCGAGAAAGCTCTCGGCCGGCAACCCCTCCGCCAGCACCACGTCATGGCTCGCTAGCTCGACATGCCAGTAGGAGACGCTCTCGACCTGCTCTTGTCGGATCGTGGCGCCGTTGGCGAGCCGGATGATCGGAATCAGTGCGCCGCCGACATAAACCGCATGTTGCGGGCTGATCCAAAGGTCGCGCTTCGGCAAGCCCTCGTCGAAGGCGTGCGCGCAGACGCGGACGGGGAGAATCTCCAGCGGCCAGGGCGGCCTAAACGTTGGGTCCGCCCTCGAAGTTAGTCAATTGCAACCGAATTTAAGTTTTTCGACAGCCGGGCGGCGGCGTCAAATTCGGAACGCATTATTTTCGCAACCGAATCGGAGCGCCCCCGTCCCCTTTGTCGTCGGCGTCCCGCGAGGAGTTGGCGCGGCGTCAGCGCGCGCCGTCCGCATTGCCATCCCCTCGCGCGCCGGTATATAGACCGCCCGCGCCGCGCCGGCCCCTGGATTTCGGCCGGCTTTCCGGAGCTTGTCCCCTTGTTGATTACGCCTGCCTATGCGCAAGCCAGCGGCGCGGCCCCGATGGGGTCGACCGACATGCTGATCCAGTTCGCGCCCTTCATCATCATCTTCGTCATCATGTATTTTCTGATCCTGCGTCCGCAGCAGCAGCGCGCCAAGCAACAGCGCGAGATGGTGCAGGCGGCCAAGCGCGGCGACGTGGTGGTGACGACCGGAGGCCTCATCGGCAAGGTCACCAAGGCCGTCGACGACAGCGAGGTCGAATTGGAGATCGCTCCCAACATGCGCGTGCGGCTCGCCCGCTCCGGCATCGCCGAGGTGCGTTCGAAGGGCGAACCCGTCAAAGACGCTCCGGTCCTGCCGCCCGCCAAAGCGTCGAAGTAAATGCTGCGGATCGCCACCTGGCAGATCGTCGCGATTTTGGCGCTGGTCGCGGTCGCCGCGCTGCTCGTCGTGCCGAGTTTCCTGCAACCCGGCGCCGTCGCGGCGCTGGAGGCGCGCGCGCCATCCTGGTTGCCGGCGCGGCCGATCACGCTCGGACTCGACCTGCAAGGCGGCGCGCATCTTCTTATGGAGGTCGATAAGCCGTCGCTGATCAAGGGCCAGGTCGAGCAGTTGCGCGACGACGTGCGCGCCAAGTTGCGTGAGGCCAAGATTCCGCTGACCGGCGGCGTCGGCGTGCAGCCGCGCGGCGTCGTCGTCAGGATCGCCGACCCCGACCAGCGCGCCAAGGTTCTCGACCTGTTGCAGAGCCTCAACACCCGTGTCGGCGGAACGATTGCGGGCGCGACCGACCACCTCGTCGACGTCTCAGACGGCGGCGACGGCTCAATCCGGCTGACGCTGACCGACGCCGCCATCAACGACAAGGTGAGCCGCGCCGTCGCGCAATCGATCGAGGTGCTCAATCGCCGCCTCAACGCCTCCGGCACCAAGGAAACCAACGTTCAGCGCCAGGGCGCCGACCGCGTGCTGATCGAAGTGCCGGGCCTGCAGGACACGACCGAGCTTAAGAAACTGGTCGGCACCACCGCCAAAATGACCTTCCGCCTCGTCGCCGACGCCAACGACCCGCCGAGCGAAGTCGAAACCCTCAAGCAGCAACAGGGCGGTGATCTTCCCGGTCGAGAAACGGGTGATGGTGTCGGGCGAGGATCTCACCGACGCGCAGCCCGGCTTCGACTCCCGCACCGGCGAGCCGGATGTGAACTTCCGCTTCAATCTGCGCGGCGGCCAGCGCTTCGGACAGGTGACGTCGGACAATGTCGGGCGCCCGTTCGCCATCGTGCTCGACAATGTCGTGATCTCGGCGCCGCGCATTCTGGGGCCGATCACCGGCGGCTCCGGCCAGATCACCGGCAATTTCACGGTCGAGCAGGCCGACCAGCTCTCGGTGCTGCTGCGCTCCGGCGCGCTGCCGGCCAAGCTGACGACGGTCGAGGAGCGCACCGTCGGCCCCGGCCTCGGGCAGGATTCGATCGACGCGGGCAAACGCGCGGCGCTGGTCGGCGGCCTGCTTGGTCGATCGTCTACATGCTCGCGACCTACGGGATTTTTGGGGTGTTCGCCGATCTCGCGCTCGCCGTGCATATCCTGTTCATCTTCGCCTCGATGGTGCTGATCGGCGCGACGCTGACGCTGCCGGGCATCGCCGGCATCGTGTTCACCATCGGCATGGCGGTCGATTCCAACGTGCTGATCTACGAGCGCATTCGCGAGGAGTCGCATCTCGGGCGCAGCGTGATCTCGGCGCTGGAAGCCGGCTATAACCGCGCCTTCGCCACCATCATCGACTCCAACGTGACGATGTTCGTGGCGGCGCTGATCCTCTATCTGTTCGGCTCCGGCGCGGTGCGCGGCTTCGCCGTGTCGCTCGGCTTGGGGATTCTCACCTCCGTCATCACGGCGGTGACGATGACGCGCATGATGATCGCGCTGTGGTATCGCCGCAATCGGCCGCAGCGGCTGCCGATATGAGGCGCGGTCGGCCAAGCGCGGGCGCCCCTCTCCCCAACCCTCTCCCCGCAAGCGGGGCGAGGGGGCCGCAAGCGGGCGTGCGAACCTGCCCCGCGTTCGCGTTCGACATGAGAGCAAGATGAAACTGCTGCGCCTCGCGCCCGAGAACACCAAAATCAGCTTCATGCGGTTCCGCCGCATCAGCTATCCGCTCTCGGCCGTGCTTTCGATCTTCGCCGTGGTGCTGTTCCTCGGCGTCGGGATGAATTTCGGCATCGACTTCGCCGGCGGCACGCAGGTAGAATTGCGCGCCCATTCCGGCAAGGCCGATCTCGCAGGGTTGCGCGGCAAAGCCAACACGCTCGGCCTCGGGCCGGTCGAGGCGCAGCGCATCGGCGCCGATTCCGATGTGACGCTGCGTGTGCAAGTGCAGCCCGGCGGCGAGGCCGGCCAGTCGGCGGCGGTCAAGAAGCTGCGCGACGCGTTCGCCGAGAACTACGATTTCCGCAGCGTCGAGGCGGTCGGCCCGCGCGTCTCGGGCGAACTCGTGCAGTGCGGCACGCTCGGCGTGGTCGTCGCGATTCTGGCGGTGCTGACCTATCTGTGGTTCCGCTTCGAATGGCAGTTCGCGGTCGGCGCGATCATCGGCACGATGCACGATCTGCTGCTGACTGTCGGCTTCTTCGCGTTCACGCAGCTCGAGTTCAACCAGACTTCCATCGCCGCGATTCTCACCATCGTCGGCTATTCGCTCAACGAAACGGTCGTCGTGCTCGACCGCATCCGCGAGGTGATGCGCAAATACAAGAAACTGTCGACGGCGGAGATCATCGACATGTCGGTCAACGCCGTGCTGCCGCGCACGATCATGACCGCGACGACGGTGTTTTTGGCGCTGCTCGCGCTTGTTCTTCCTCGGCGGCGACGTGATCCGCTCGTTCTCGGCGGCGATGATCTGGGGCATTTGCGTCGCCACCTATTCCTCGATCTTCATCTGCTCGCCGATGCTGATTTACATGGGCGTGCGCGCCGATGTGTTCGACAAGCCCACGGCCGAGGCCGCCAAACCCGCCAAAGCGCCGGCGTGAGCGAGGGCTTCGTCCCCGGCCGGCACCCTATCGACGCCTATGGCGCCGGGGGGTTTCGTTTCGCGGACATGAGCCACGTCGGCTCGATCCTCGCCACCGCACGCGGAATCCACGCGGTCGCCGCGCGCGACGTCACGGAACTGCGGTTCGACCATTTTGCGCCGCTGGCGAGCGAGCTTGCCGAGTCGCCCGGCTCGACCGAACTGCTGGTGATAGGCACGGGCGAAAAAATGGCGCGGTTGCCGGCGCCGTTGGCCGACGAAATTGCGCGGAGCGGGCTTGCGGCTCGAAGTGATGGCGACCGGGCCGGCGGCGCGGGTCTACAACGTGCTGCTGTCCGAAAACCGCCGCGTCGCCGCGCTGCTGCTGGCGGCGCCGTGAACTGCGACGCCTACGCGCATTGCGAACGAGTTGGCGCGCGCCGGCGAGCGCGACCGCTGGCTCGGCAGCCTGTTCGCGCCCGCGCCTATGCGCCCGCACCTGCATGCGCTGATCGCCTTCGAGCTGGAAATGGCGCATCTGCGCGAGGCCGTGCGCGACCCCAGGGCCGGCGAAATCCGCCTCGTTTGGTGGCGCGAGGCGCTGACCGGCGCGCGCGACGAAGCGCAGGGCAACCCGGTTGCGGCGGCGATGCTCGATACTCTGCAAAAATTCCGGCCTCCGCCGCATCTGATCGAAAATGCGATCTCGGGGCGGCAGTTCGATCTCTACGACGATCCCTTTCCAACTATCCGCGACCTCGAGGCCTATCTCGGCGAGACGCGTTCGGGGCTGTTGCAGATCGCCGCGATTGTGTTGGCGGCGGGCCGTGATCCCGGCGCGGCGGAGGCGAGCGGATTGGCCGGCGTGGCGCTGGGGCTCATCGAGGGCTTGCGTGGACTCTCCGGACCTCGACCGCTCAGTCTCGCGCCGGCGGAGCTGTTGGCTCAGCATGGCGTCTTGCCAGCCGATGTCTTGGAGCGCCGCGACTCGCCGGGCCTGACGGCGGCGCTCGGCGAACTGGCCGCACTGGCGCGGCGGCGCGGGGCGGAAGCGGAGGCGGCGCTGACAAAATTGCCGAGGGCGCTGGCGCCCGCCTATGCGGGGCTGGCGACGGCGCCGCTGTGGCTTGCGGCGTTCGAGCGTAGGCGTCGGCCGCCCGCCGCCTGGCGGCGACAATGGGCGATATGGCGCTGGTCGCGGCGAACCTAGCTAAAAGGCGCAGCGACCCGCGCGAGGGCGTGCTACTTCTTCTGAACGGCGTTCGGTTCGACGGAGGCTTGCGGCTTTGGTTGAGCGGAAGCAGTGGTCTTCACCTCGGTGACCTCGGTGAACGAATCCGGGCCGATCACCATCGCCACCGGCTCGCCTTTCTTGTCTTTGGCCTGAATGTAGAACGACGACGGCATGATCTTGATCGCTGTGTAGCCCGACTTGCTGAGCTGATCCTGGATCTGCTGGCGAAGGTTGGTGTGTTGCAGCGTATCGGCCGTCTTCATGGCGTCGGCGTCGGCGATGACCGGCGCCGCGTAAGCCGGCGTTTTCGCCGTTTGCGACGGGGAGGTCATTGCCGCGTTGGCGGCCGTGGCGCCGAGAAGCGCGAGGGCGAATGCGCCGGCGAGGGGTAGCTGTTTCATGAGATCATCTCCTGTGTTGCAGATGCCTAATAAACAGTTGGTTGCGCAGCGCCGTTCCGGGTTGGCGGATTAAATTTCGGACATGGATCTGTCGACATTGCCGCGTTGCCGCTTCGTGTTGCGTTTGCTCTCGTGGTAACGTTGGGCATGCGTCCCGCGCTGCTCGATCCCCTGTTCGCGCCGTTGAGCACTCTGCCCGGCGTCGGGCCGAAGAACGCCAAACTGTTCGATCGCCTGCTCGGGCGCGAGGCGCGCGTGATCGATCTGCTGTTCCACCTGCCGGCGAGCGTGCTCGACCGCCGTTCGCGCCCAAAAATCCGCGACGCGCAGCGCGACGCCATCGCGACCCTGCATGTGCGCGTCACCGAGCACCGGCCGCCCGCCGCCGGCCGCAAGGGGCCGTTGCGGGTGCTGGTCGAGGACGACACCGGCGACGTCGAACTTGTATTTTTTCTCAACAACTTTGAATGGGTGAGACAGAAGCTGCCGATCGGCGCGGTCCGCTGGGTCTCCGGCAAGCTCGAAATGTGGGACGGCCATTTGCAGATGGTGCATCCCGACCGGGTGATGGACGACGAGGAGCTTTCCCGCATGAGCGCGGTCGAGCCGGTCTATGGCCTGACCGAGGGCCTCTATCCGCGCACCATTCAGAAAGCCGTGCAAGCCGCGCTGGCAAAATGGCCGACGCTGCCGGAGTGGATTGCAGGTCGGGTGGGCTTCGACGGCCTCTCCTTCGCGGAGGCGCTGAAACGGATTCATGCGCCCGAGACGCCTGAGGACGTCGAGCCCACGAGCCCCGCCCGCCGGCGCCTGGCCTATGACGAGTTGCTGGCGAGCCAGCTTGCTCTGCTGATGATGCGCGCGCGGCTGAGGGTCATCGCCGGCCGCGCGCAGAAAAGCGAGGGGCGGCTCGCGGCGCGCCTGCTCGCGGCGCTGCCGTTTTCGCCGACCCGCGCGCAGACGCACGCCATAGACGAGATTCGCGCCGATCTCGGGTCGGAAAAGCGGATGATCCGGCTGTTGCAGGGCGACGTCGGCTCCGGCAAGACCCTGGTCGCGCTGATCGCGATGGCGCACGCCGTCGAGGCGGGACGGCAGGCGGCGATAATGGCGCCGACGGAAATTCTCGCCCGCCAGCATTTTGAACGCCTGAGCGCGCTCGCGGCGGCGGCCGGATTGCGGTTGGAGTTGTTCACCGGCCGCGACACGCCCGCGCAGCGCCGCGAAAAGCTCGCGAAACTCGCCGCGGGCGAGATCGACATCGCGGTCGGCACGCATGCTCTGTTTCAGGAGAGCGTGGTGTTCCGCGACCTCGGGCTGGCGGTGGTCGACGAGCAGCACCGTTTCGGCGTGCATCAGCGCCTGGCGCTCGCGGGCAAGGGAGAGGCGGCGGACTTGCTCGTCATGACCGCGACGCCGATCCCGCGCTCGCTGGTGCTGACCTATTTCGGCGACATGGACGTCTCCGTGCTCGACGAAAAACCGCCGGGGCGCTCGGCGATAGACACCCGCGTCGTTCCACTCGACCGGCTCGAAGAGGTGGTTGCGGGCGTGGGTCGCGCGGTTGCGAGCGGCGCCCGGGCCTACTGGGTCTGCCCGCTGGTGGAGGACAGCGAAGAGACCGATTTGGCCGCGGCGGAACAACGCGCAGAGGCGTTGCAGGCGTTCTTCGGCGCCGGCGTCGGCCTCATTCATGGCCGCATGAAGGGGCCGGAGAAGGACGCCGCGATGGAGCGTTTCCAGCGTGGCGAAACCAAGGTGCTGGTCGCCACCACCGTCATCGAGGTCGGCGTCGACGTGCCGGAGGCGACGATCATGGTGATCGAGCACGCCGAGCGTTTCGGCCTGGCGCAGCTGCACCAGTTGCGCGGCCGGGTCGGGCGCGGCGCCGGACACTCGACTTGCCTGTTGCTTTACAAGGGGCCGCTGGGGGCTCGCGCGCGGGCGCGGCTCGAAATATTGCGCGAGACCGAAGACGGCTTCCGCATCGCGGAGGAGGATCTGCGGCTGCGCGGCGAGGGCGACGTGCTCGGCGCGCGGCAAGCGGGCGCGCCGGGATTTCGCTTGGCTGATATCGAGGTTCACGGCGACCTTTTGCGCGTGGCGCGCGCCGCCGCGGTCGCGGTGGTCGAGCGCGACGAGCGGCTCGCCGAGGAAGCGCATCGGCCGCTGCGGTTGCTGCTGTGGCTGTTCGAGCGCGACGCGGCTGTGAAGCTGATGGAGGCGGGGTGAAGCGCGGAGCGTTCAACCGATCGCGCCGAGGCGCCGCCGCTAAATTGTCAATGGTTGGGGAAGCAGGCGTGAACGGTGTTGCCCCAATGATAACCCGCAGGACAACTCCGGGCGCCCGGACCCACCGCGTAGTTGGATATGCACTGACCCCACGAAGTGCGATGGCGGCCGACGCCGCAATTGTCCCAAGCGAATGCGTCGGAAATTGTCGCAAGACTTGCGATCGTCGCCAGCGCAAGGGCCAGAAACGCTAGACGTTTTTAAGAATAGGAAAACATTGGCGCTTTCCTCTCCGTTAGACTCGCCCTTCTGGCGATCGCCCCGCCGCCGACCGCTTCGGTCTTGCGGTCCAAAAACGGGTTCACCGGCGCGCGATGATTTTGACAGGTTCCTCTCCGGAAATCCTTCTCATCGTCAATGCGAGTGGAATGAGCGGCGATCGGGAGCCGGCGGCAGGCGGCCGGCGCCGAGGCGTTTGGACATCGCCAGTAGGAGCCGGCGGGAAACTCACTCGCCGGAGCGTCAACCGATCGTCATCAAGCTCGCATTCCCCCCCGCCGCCGCGACATTGGTGGAGATCGACCGCTCTTCCAGGAGATCGGCGAGATGGTAGTCCTCGCCGGACAACAGTTCGGCGCTGGCGAGCGCCTGGGCGCGCAAAATCGGGCCCGGCCGCGCCGCGAGCCGCCGCGCAGCAGCGGCCACCTCTTCTCCCTCGCCTTCAATCAGCGCGCCGGCGAGGCCCGGCGCGACGAGCGGGTCGTCGAACGCCGTGCACGCGATGCGCCAGTTCCGCCGGCAGTCCCTGCAATGCGGCGGCGGCCAGCAGGCCCGGAACCGCCGCGTCGTTGCCGGTGGCGAGAATCGCGGCCAGTTGCAGGCGCAGGCCCGTCGCGGTCTCCGCGCAGGCCGCGATAAGCCCGCGCCGCCGCAGCGCATAGACATTGCGCTCGCCGACGGGGCCGGCGAGTTCCACCCGTGCGCCGAGCGGCGATCGGGCGCTGAAGCCGACGCAACGCTCCGCCTCGGCCTCGGCCCCGGCCTCGCGCAACCAGTCGACATAGACCCGCAATGCGGATTCCGGCGTTCCTTCGAGACCATCGAACGCATGCGGCGGCGGCTCCGACAACAGCCGGCCGAGATAGAGCGGGCCGCCGGCTTTCGGCCCCGTGCCGGAAAGGCCCGACCCGCCGAACGGCTGCACGCCGACGGTCGCGCCGATAATGTTGCGGTTGACGTAGATATTGCCGGCCTCGACGCGGTCCACCACCCGCGCGATCGTCTCGTCGATGCGGGTGTGCAGACCGAAGGTGAGGCCGTAGCCGGAACCGTTGATGTCGCCGATCAACCGGTCGAGATCGGCGCGCTTGAAGCGCAGCACATGCAGCACCGGGCCGAAAATCTCGCTTTCGACGTCGCCGATGCGGCCGATCTCGATGAGGGTGGGCGCGACAAAAGTTCCCTTCGTCGCGTCTGGCGGCAGCGGCGCTTGCGTGACCGCAAATCCGCGCACGCGCATGGTGTCGATGTGGCCGAGAATATGGGCGCGCGCCTCCTGCGGAGATGACCGGGCCGACGTCGGTCGACAACTTTCGCGGGTCGCCGACCTCCAGTTCCGCAAGCGCGCCTTTCAGCATCGCCAGCGTGCGCCCGGCGCCGTCCTCCTGCAGGCAGAGAATGCGCAGCGCCGAGCAGCGCTGGCCCGCCGAGTCGAAGGCCGAGGCGATCACGTCGCCGACCACCTGTTCGGCGAGCGCGCTGGAATCGACAATCATCGCGTTGAGGCCGCCGGTCTCGGCGATGAGCGGGATCGGCTGGCCGGCCCGCGTCAGCCGGCCGGCGAGCGTCCGCGCGATGATCCCCGCCACCGGCGTCGAGCCGGTGAACATCACGCCTTGCGCGCGCCCGTCGGCGACCAGCGCCGCGCCGACCTCGCCGGCGCCGGGCAGCCATTGCAGCGCTTCCCGGGGCACGCCGGCGCCGTGCAGCAGCCGCACCGCTTCGGCGGCGATCAGCGGCGTCTCCTCGGCCGGCTTCGCCAGCACGACATTGCCGGCCGCCAGCGCCGCCGCGATCTGCCCGGTGAAGATGGCGAGCGGGAAATTCCAGGGGCTGATGCAGACGACCGGCCCCAGCGGGGCCGGCCCCCCCGGCCCCAGCAGGCGCGCCGCGCCCTGGGCGTAGTAGCGCAGGAAATCGACGGCCTCGCGCACCTCGCCGACCGCATTTGCGTAGGATTTGCCGGCTTCGCGCACGGCCAGGGCGATCAGCGCGGCGCGGGCGTCCTCGAAGGCGTCGGCGGCGCGGCGCAAAATCGCCCCGCGCTCGGTCGGGCTCACGGCCGCCCACGCCGGCGCGCACGCTTCGGCGCGCGCGAGCGCGGCCTCCATCTGCGCCGCATCGGCGTAAGTCACGCGGCCAACGATGTCGCCATGGTCGGAGGGATTGACGACGGGCTGACCTTTTGCGGCGGGCGCGTCGGGAAGCCGCGCCAGCGCCGCGGCGAGGGCGGCCAATTCGGCCTCGCTGGCGAGATCCAGCCCCAGCGAATTGCGCCGCTCCGGCCCATAGAGCGCCAGCGGCGCTGAGATCAGCGGGTGCGGTGCGCCCGGCGGGACAATCGCGCGCGCGGCCTGCACGGGATCGGCGATCAAATCGGACAGGGAGACCGAGGTGTCAGCGATGCGGTTGACGAACGAGGTGTTGGCGCCGTTTTCGAGCAGCCGGCGCACGAGATAGGCCAGCAGCGTCTCGTGCGAGCCGACGGGGGCGTAAACCCGGCACGGGCGGTCGAGTTTTTCGCGCCCGACCACTTCCTCATAGAGCGGCTCGCCCATGCCGTGCAGGCACTGGAACTCATATTGGCCGCGATAATAGTTCGGCCCCGCGAACGCCATAACGGAGGCGAGCGTCTGGGCGTTGTGGGTGGCGAATTGCGGATAGACGGCGTCGGGCGCGGCGAGCAATTTGCGGGCGCAGGCGAGATAGGCGACGTCGGTATGGACCTTTCGCGTGTAGACGGGAAAGTCGGGCAGGCCGTCCAGTTGGGCGCGTTTGATCTCGCTGTCCCAGTAGGCGCCTTTGACGAGCCGAACCATCAGTCGCCGCTTGGCGCGACGGCCGAGATCGACCAGCCAATCGATGACCGCGGGACAGCGCTTGCCATAGGCCTGGATGACGAAGCCGAGACCGTTCCAGCGCGTAAGCTCGGGGTCGCACGCCAGCGCCTCGAAAATGTCGAGCGACAGTTCGAGCCGGTCGGCCTCCTCGGCGTCGACGTTGAAGCCGATCTGATAGGATCGCGCCAGCGCCGCAAGGTTTTTTGCGCGCGGCAGCAGTTCCGCCATCACCCGCGCGCGCTTGCTGCGCTGATAGCGCGGATGCAGCGCCGAAAGCTTGATCGATACGCCGGGACCCTCGTAGATGCCGCGCCCGGCGGAGGCCTTGCCGATGGCGTGGATCGCATGTTCGTATTCGGCGAGGTAGCGGGCGGCGTCCGCGGCCGTCGTCGCCGCCTCGCCCAACATGTCGTAGGAGAAGGCGAAGCCGTTCGCCTCGCGCGACACGGCCGCGCTCAGCGCCTCCTCGATGTTGCGGCCGGCGACGAATTGCTCGCCCATCAACCGCATCGCGACATCGACGCCGGCGCGAATGATCGGTTCGCCGGAGCGCGCGATGAGCCGCGTCAGCGCCGCCGACAGGCCCTGCTCGCTGTTGGTGGCGACGAGCTTGCCGGTCAGCGCCAGGCCCCAGGTAGCGGCGTTGACGAACAGCGACGGGCTTTGTCCGACATGGGCGCGCCAGTCGCCGGGGCTCAGCTTGTCGCGGATCAGCGCGTCGCGGGTTTCGGCGTCGGGGATGCGCAGCAGCGCCTCGGCCAGACACATCAGCGCCACGCCTTCCTGGCTCGACAGCGAATATTCGTGAATCAGGCCCTCGACGCCGCCGGAGCGCGACCGGGTTTTTCCGCGCAGGCGTTGCGACAGGGCTGTCGCGATAGCCCCGATTTGCGGGGCCTCCTCCGGCGCGGCGGAAGCCTGTTCAACCAGCGCCGCCACGCACGCGGGCTCGGGCGCGCGATGCGCGGCGGCGATGGCGGCGCGCAAGCCCACGGGCGCGGCGGCATCGGCGCTCAGCGCGGAAAAGAGGGTCGAGGCCTCCAGCGACGTGTCTCCTTTTCGCCAGTGCGCATGGTTCGGCGAAGCGGGCGGCGGCGTCAAGGCTGTTTCGCGCCGCTTGCTTTTTCCGCAATTTGGGCGCCGATATTGGCGTGGAAAGGGAACGCCGGATGAAAGTGACCGTCGACATCGATTGCACGCCGCTGGAGGCGCGGCAGTTCTTCGGCCTTCCCGATGTGCAGCCGATGCAGCAGGCCATTCTCGCGGAGATGGAGAAACGCACGCTCGCGGAAATGGAGAAGTTCTCGCCGGAAAATATGCTGCAGACCTGGTTTTCGAGCGGCCAGCAGGGCGCCGACATGTTCGCCAAGCTGCTGTCGAGAATGGCGCTGACGCCGGGCGAAAAATCGCAAGTGATGCGGGCGTGGACGGTCGCAGGCCTGTTGATGGCGCTCGGCGGGTCGGCCGAGGCCGCCGCGCCTCCGCGCGGTCGTGGCCGAAAACGGCATGGTCGCAAGCGCGCAAAAGCTCGCCAGCGAGATTCGGCGTCGAGGTTTTGAAAAAGGGCGGCAACGCGGTCGATGCGGCGGTCGCAGTCGGCTATGCGCTGGCGGTGCGTTTCCTGCGGACGGCAATCTCGGCGGCGGCGGGTTCATGACCGCCGTATTCGCCGACGGCCGCAAGACTTTCGTCGACTTCCGCGAAAAAGCGCCGCTGAAGGCTATGCGGGACATGTACCTCGGCCCCGACGGGCAGATTGTCAAAGGGCTTTCGACCAAGCGGGTATCTGGCGGTGGCGGTCCCCGGAACGGTCGGCGGACTGGAATATCTCGCGCGAGAAATATGGGACTTTGCCGCGCGCCGATCTCATAAACCCCGCCATTTCGCTCGCCGAGACCGGTTTCACGCTCGACCAGGGCGATGTGATTCCGCTCGCCGTCGCGTCGGAGGCTCTGCGTCAATACCCGGCCGCGGCCGCCATCTTTCTGAAAGACGGGAAGACGCCAAAGGTCGGCGACCGGCTGGTGCAAGAAAGATCTCGCCCATACGCTGACGGCGATCCGCGACCAGCGGCGCGGCCGGCTTCTACGAGGGCGAGGTCGGCGCAGCGCTGGTCGTCGGCGATCCAGAAAGGCGGCGGGCATCATCACCGCGGAGGATTTGCAGCGCATCGCACCGCGCGAACTGGCGCCGATCACGTGCGACTATCGCGGCTATACGATCGTCTCCGCTCCGCCGCCGAGCTCGGGCGGCGTGACGCTCGTGCGAGATGCTCAACATCCTCGAAGGCTATCCGCTGAAGCGAGCTCGGCTTCGGCTCGGCCCAGGCGCTGCACGACGAGATCGAGACGATGCGTCACGCCTATGTCGACCGCAACAATCTGCTGGGCGACCCCGATTTCGTCGAGCAATCCCGTCGACAAGCTGATCAGCAAGGACTACGCCGCGAAAATCCGCGCCGCCATCGACCCCGACCAGCGCGGCCCGCTCGGCCGATCTCGCGCCGGGCAAGCCGCCGCACGAAGGCGCCAACACCACGCATTATTCGATCGTCGACAAGTGGGGCAACGCCGTCGCCGTCACCTATTCGCTCAACGATGCGTTCGGCGCCGAGATGGTCGCCGGCGACACCGGCGTCCTGCTCAACGACACGATGGACGATTTCACCGCCAAGGTGGGCGCGGCCAACCATTTACGGCCTCGTGCAGGGCGAGAAGAACGCCATCGCGCCGGGCAAGACGCCGCTGAGCTCGATGACGCCGACCATCGTCGTCAAGGACGGCAAGCCGGTGATGGTCGTCGGCACGCCGGGCGGCAGCCGCATCATCACCGTCGTCATGCAGACGATCCTCGACGTCGATCGACTACGGCATGACGATCTCCGGAGGCGGTCGACGCGCCGCGCATCCACAACCAATGGCTGCCCGACCTCACCAATGCCGAAGCTCTTCGCGCTGTCGCCGGACACGCGCAAGATTCTGGAGGGCATGGGCCACCATTTCGGGCCGCCGCAGCCCGTCAATCAAGTCGACGCCATTCTGGTCGGCGCGCCGCAGCTCGGGGCCGAGCCGGTCGGCGGCGATCGCTTCTACGGCGTCAACGATCCCGCGGCGCGGCAGCGGCGCGGCGGTCGGCTATTAAATGTTGGACGCATCCATTTTTCATTGGGCCGCGCGCGACGCGCGCGCCCTGTACAAGCGGCGCGCGGCGGTTAAGCTCGCGCTCGGATGAGCGCCGACCCGCTGTTGCAACCTTTCAGCTAAACATCTGACGATCCGCAATCGTCTGATGTCGACGCGCCCATGAGCCGGCCTATACGCATGACGGCCTGCCCAAGGACCGCTACCGCGCCTATCACGTCGAAAAGGCCAAGGGCGGCATCGGCCTGACGATGATCGGCGGCTCCGCCGTCGTCGCGCCGGACAGCCCGCAGGCGTTCGGCAATATCCTCCTCTACAAGGACGAGGTCGTCGGCTGGTTGAGGGCGCTCGCCGACGATGTGCATTCGCACGGCGCGGCGGTGATGATCCAGATCACTCATCTTGGCCGGCGCACGAGCTGGGCCAAGGACGATTGGCTGCCGATCGTGGCTCCGAGCCATATTCGCGAGCCAGCGCATCGCGCGTTCCCCAAGGCGATGGAAGATTTCGACATCGCTCGCGTCGTCACGGCCTACGCGGACGCCGCCGAACGCGTGAAGGCCGCCGGCCTCGATGGCCTCGAGGTCGAAGCTTACGGCCATCTCCTCGACCAGTTCTGGTCGCCGCTGACCAACCGGCGCGCCGACGCCTACGGCGGCGCGCTCGAAAACCGCCTGCGCTTCGGGATGGAGGTGCTGAGCGCCATCCGCGAGCGCGTCGGGCCGGACTTCATCGTCGGCGTGCGAGCGGTCGCCGACGAGGACGCCGAGCGCGGCATCGACAAGGCGGAGGGGCTCGCCATCGCGCGAGCCTTGGCCGAGAGCGGCCTCATCGACTTCTTCAACGTCATACGCGGCCATATCGACACCGAAGAGGGGCTGGCGCGCGTCATTCCGGGCATGGGCGAACGCTCGGCGCCGCATCTCGATTTCGCCGGCGAAGTCCGCGCGGCGACGCGGTTGCCGACGTTCCACGCCGCGCGCGTTCAGGACGTCGCCACCGCCCGTCACGCCATCGAATCCGGCAAGCTCGACCTCGTCGGCATGACGCGCGCGCATCTCGCCGATCCGCATATAGTCCGCAAGATCATCGGAGGGGCGCGAACATGAGATAAGGCCCTGCGTCGGCATGGGCTATTGCATCGACAGCATTTATTCCGGCCATGCCGTCTGCATCCACAACGCCGCCACCGGCCGCGAACTGACGATGCCGCACGTGGTGACGCGGACCTACGGCCCACTTAAGACTTTCGTTGTCGTCGGCGCCGGCCCCGGAGGGCTTGAAGCGGCGCGCGTGGCGGCCGCGCGCGGCCACAAGACCATTCTGATGGAGGCGGCGCAGGCGCCGGGCGGCCAGGTGCGCGTCGCGGCGGGGCTTGCGCGGCGACGCGAGATCATGGGCATCGTCGATTGGCGCATCGCCCAATGCGAGGCGCACGGCGTCGATATCCGCTTCAACCAATACGCCGAGGCCGACGACGTTTTGCGCGAGGGCCCCGATGTCGTCGTCGTCGCCACCGGCGGCGTCCCCAATCTCGATTTCTTGCGCGACGGCGCCGAGCACGCCACGACGAGTTGGGACATTCTCACCGGCGCCGCCAAGCCGGCCGCCAATCTGATTGTCTATGACGACAACGGCGCCCATGCGGGGGTCAGCGTCGCCGAGTTTTGCGCGCGCGCCGGCGCCAATGTCGATTACATGACGCCCGAGCGCATGCTTGGCCCCGACGTCGGCTCGACCAGCTTTCCGCCTTACCTGCGCGCGTTTTCAAAGTACGACGTCGGCGTTACGCTGAACCTGCGGCTCGAAAGCATCCGCCGCGAAGGCAACCGGCTCGTCGGCGTGTTCTTCGATGAATATGGCGCCAAGCGGGTCGAGCGCGTCACCGAGCAGATCGTCGTCGACCACGGCGCGACGCCGGTTGATGATCTCTATTTTTCGCTCAAGCCCGGCTCGCGCAATCTCGGCGAGGTCGATCAGCCCGCCCTGCTGGCGGTTCGCCCGCAGAGTCTCGTGCGCAACGCGGAAGGCGCCTATCAGCTCTTCCGCATCGGCGACGCCGTCGCCTCGCGCAACATCCATGCGGCGGTATACGACGCGCTGCGCCTCGTCTGCGTTCTGTAAAGGAGCCGCGATGAACCGCGAAGTTTTCATTACTTGCGCGGTCACCGGCGCTGGCGACACGCTCGGCCGACATCCCGGCGTGCCGGTGACCCCGGAGCAGATTGCCGAGGCCGCGATCGAAGCGGCCAAAGCCGGCGCAGCGATCGCGCATATTCACGTCCGCGATCCCCAAACGGGCAAGGCCGCGCGACGATTGGATCTCTATCGCGAGGTCGTCGAACGCATCCGCGCGGCCGATGTCGATGTGGTGATCAACCTTACCGCCGGTATGGGTGGCGACATCGTGTTCGGGTCTGGCGAACATCCCCTGCCGCTCGACCAGGCCGGCACCGATATGGTCGGACCCAGAGAGCGGCTGGCCCATGTGGCGGCCCTTCTGCCGGAGATTTGCACACTCGATTGCGGCACAATGAATTTTGCGCTTGGCGATTACGTCATGACCAATACGCCGGCGACTTTGCGGGCAATGGCGAGCCAAGTGCAGGCGCTGGGCGTTCGGCCAGAACTCGAAGTATTCGACACCGGGCATCTCGTCTTCGTCAAGCAGTTGATCAAGGAAGGATTGATCGATGACCCCTGCATGATTCAGCTCTGCATGGGAATCGCCTATGGCGCGCCCGACGATCCCTTTGACGTTGACTGGCGCTCGTCAACCAGATTGCCGCCGGGTGCGGTCTTCAGCGCCTTTTCGATCGGACGCCATCAGCTTCCCTATGCCGCTATGGCGGCCCTGGTCGGCGGCAATGTTCGCGTCGGCCTCGAAGACAATCTGTTCCTCGACCGCGGCGTGCTCGCCACCAACGGGCAACTCGTCGAGCGCGCCGCGACCATTGTGAGCGCAATGGGCGCGCGTGTGCTCTAGTCCCGCCGAGGTGCGCGCGAAGCTGAATCTGAGGCAGCCAAAGCGGGGTTGAACGCGATGACCAACAGTCCAGACCGCATCGGTCTTATCGGCGGCGGCGTCATCGGCGCGGGTTGGGCGGCGCGATTTCTCCTCAACGGCCATGATGTCTCGATTTTCGATCCCGACCCCGAAATCGGGCGGAAGCTCGACGCAGTAATCGGCAATGCGCGGCGCGCCAACGCCAAGTTGTTTCACGGCCTGACGACGCCTGAAGGGCGACTGACGATCGCCGTATCGGTGGGCGAGGCCGTGGCGGGGGCGGACTTCATACAGGAAAGTCTGCCCGAGCGCGAGGACCTAAGCAGAGCGTACTCGCCGCCATCGAAGACGCTGCGCGGCCGGACGTCGTCATTGCTTCTTCGACCTCGGGCCTGTTGCCGACGCGCCTTGCAATCCGCGATGGCGCATCCCGAACGGTTTGTCGTCGGCCATCCCTTCAATCCCGTCTATCTGCTGCCGCTCGTCGAAGTCTGCGGCGGCGCCCAAACCAGCGAGAGCGTCAAAGAAGACCGCCGCGACGCGCTCTACCGCGCGATCGGCATGCGGCCGCTCCATGTAAGAAAAGAGATCGACGGCTTCATCGCCGACCGTCTGCTCGAAGCGCTTTGGCGCGAGGCGCTCTGGCTCGTCAAGGACGGCGTCGCGACGACGAGGAGATCGACGACGCTATTCGTTTTGGCGCGGGCCTGCGCTGGTCGTTCATGGGAACATTTCTCATTTACCGAATGGCCGGCGGCGAAGCGGGCATGCGCCATTTTCTGGCGCAGTTCGGGCCAGCCCTGAAACTGCCCTGGACCAAACTCGAAGCGCCGGAACTCACCGAGGAATTGATCGACCTGGTCTCGACGCAATCGGACGATCAGGCGGAGGGCGTCTCGATCCGCGATCTTGAAATACGTCGTGACGACTGCCTGATTGCCGTTCTGTCGCCCTGCGCGCCAATGATTTTGCAGCGGGAGCCGTCGTCCAGGATCATGAGCGGCGCCGCAGAGATCGATCGTCCGGATTCTCGTCGCCCGTCGATAAGTAAGTCCAGATTGACCGAACCGCTCGGTCTGCCTGCTTCTTGTTTCGCGGCGCATCGTTTATAGACATTTCTCAAACCTCGGAAAAATGTAATCCGTGGAACGACCTAAGTCTATTGTGCTTTCCAAGAAGCCCGTTGATAATGGTTGGGCTCGAAGTCCTCTGAGAGGGACGAAATAGTTGCGCCAGGGCGGCATTGCAGGAGAATTACGGACCATGACCGACAACAATAGAAAGCCACGCAGCGCCTCGGGATCTGATCATCGACCGTCGCGAACTCATGGCGGGCGCGGCGGCTCTCGGGCTCAGTTTCGGCATGCGCCGGCGCTTTCGCCGCCGACGCGCCCAAGAAGGGCGGAACGCTGAAGCTCGGCATGGAAGGCGGCAGCGCCTCGGACAGCCTCGACCCTCGCACCTATGCCGACTTCATCCCGATCTCCTACGGCTGGCAGATCTGGAACGGTCTCGTCGAGGTCGACGCCAAAGGCGACGCGGTCGGCGAACTTGCGGAAAGCTTCGAAGCCAAGCCCGGCGCGACGACCTGGATTTTCAACATCCGCAAGGGCGTCACCTTCACCTCCGGCAAGACGCTGGACGCCGACGACGTCATCTATTCGCTCAACCTGCATCGCGGCGAGACCAAGTCCGGCGCCAAGGATCTGCTGAGCGGCATTTCCGACCTCAAGAAGCTGACCCCCAACCAGATCGAGATCACGCTGAAGAGCGGCGACGCCGGCCTGCCCTACGTCTTCGCTGACTATCACGTTCTGATCGTCCCGAACGATTTCACCGACTTCTCCAAGCCCGACGGCACCGGCGCCTTTGCGCTCGAAAGCTTCGAGCCGGGCGTGCGCGTCATCACCAAGAACAAGGGCAATTACTGGAAGCCGGGCCGCGGCAATTTCGACAGCGTCGAACTGCGCTATATCCCTGACGCCGCGGCGCGCGTACCCAGGCGCTGATCTCCGGTCAGATCGACGCCGCCAACCGGCTCGACGCCAAGACGGTTCGCTTCGTCATGAAGGCGCCGACCGTCAATGTCGTCCGCACCAAGGGCACCGGCAACCGCTTCGCCTTCGTCGCGCTCTGCGACACCGATCCCTACACCAGCAACGACATTCGGCTCGCGCTCAAATACGGCATCGATCGGCAGAAGATCGTCGACACCGTCTACAAGGGCTTTGCGACGGTCGGCAACGACACGACAGTCGCCGCCGTCGATGAAATATTTCGCCAAGGACATGCCGCAACGCCCCTACGATCCGGACAAGGCGGCGTTCCATTTCAAGAAGGCCGGCATGGCCAACGCGACGATGGAGCTGCAGGTTTCCGAAGGCGCGTTCTCCGGCGCCACCGACGCCGCGGTGCTCTATCAGGAGGCGATGAAGAAGGCGGGCCTCGATCTCCAGGTCAAGCGCGTCTCGGGCGACGGCTATTGGGACAATGTCTGGCTGAAGTCGCCGTTCTGCGCCGTCTATTGGGGCGGCCGCCCGACCGCCGACAACCAGCTTTCGCAGACCTTCCTGTCGAGCGCGAACTGGAACGACACGCATTGGAGCCGCCCGGAGTTCGACAAGCTCATCATCGACGCGCGCGCGGAGCTGGACGAAGGCCAAGCGCACGCAGATGTACGCCGAACGCCAGAAGATGATCGTCGACGACGGCGGCATGGTCTGCTTCGCCATCGGCGATTATCTCGACGGCTATCGGCAAGAAGGTCAAGGGCACGGCGCCGCATCCCCATTACGACATGTGCGACCAGCGCATCGCCGAAAAGGGTTGGTTCGCGTGATCGCTGCAGATCGTGCCATGCAAGCGCAGGGGGAGCGACCCGTGCTACGTCTCATCGCAACACGGGCCGCCCTCGGCGTCCTGACGCTCCTCGCGGTCTCGGTGCTGATCTTCATCTGCACCCAGATCCTCCCCGGCGACGTCGCCTCCGCTGTCCTCGGGCAGCAGGCGACGCCGGATTCGCTCGAAGGTGTTTCGCGCCGAGCTCGGGCTCGACCAGCCCGCCTATGTCAGATATTTGCGTTGGCTGTTCGGCGTGCTGCATGGCGATTTCGGCCGTCGCTTGACCAACCAGCGCGACATCATCGAGGAGCTCTGGCCGCGATTCGTCAACACGCTGTTCCTCGCCGGCTATGCCGCGCTCATCGCCGTGCCGCTCGCGGTCGGCCTCGGCATTCTCGCGGCGATCCGCGAGGGGCGGCTCACCGATCGGCTCGCGAATATCCTCACGCCTGATCGCGATTTCCTTTCCGGAATTTTTCGTCGGCTATATTCTGATCATTATCTTCGCGATCGACCTCGGTTGGTTTCCCTCGCTGGCGACCGTGTTTCCGGGCATGGGCATCGGCGAGCGGTTCTATGTCGCCACCCTGCCGGCGCTCACGCTGACGCTGGTCGTCATGGCGCATATGCTGCGGATGACGCGCAACTCCGTGCTGTCGATCATGTCGACGCCCTATATCGAAATGGCCTTCCTCAAGGGCCTGTCGCGCGCGCGCGTGGTCGCTCGCGCACGCGCTGCCCAACGCGGCGGGGCCGATCATCTCGGTCGTCGCGCTCGATCTCGCCTATCTCGTCGTCGGCGTCGTCGTGGTCGAGAACGTCTTCGTCTATCCCGGCGTCGGCCAATATATGGTCGACGCGGTCGCCAAACGCGACGTGCCGGTCATCCAGGCCTGCGGCCTGGTGTTCGCCGGCGGTCTTCGTCACGCTGAACACGCTCGCCGACATTCTCGCCATCCTCGCCAATCCGCGCCTGCGGCGTCGACGGTAGAGCCGCCATGACCATTTTCGGACATCGCGCCCCTCTGACCGCCCAGATCGGGCTCGCGATCGTCGCGTTCTTTCTGCTGACGGCGATGTTCGGCCCGTGGCTCGCGCCCTATGGCCAATCGCAATCGGTCGGCGACACCTGGGCGCCGCCGTCGGCGCAAATGTTGCTCGGCGCCGACCAGATCGGCCGCGACATGCTGACGCGCCTGATCTATGGCGCGCGCACGACGATCGGCATCGCGGCGGCCACGACGATGCTGTCGTTCTTTATCGGCATCACCCTCGGCTTCACCGCCGCGGTGCTGGGCGCGTGGGTCGACATGGTCCTGTCGCGCCTGGTCGACGTCATCCTCTCGATCCCGCAGCTGATCCTCGCGCTGATCATTCTCGGCGTGTTCGGCTCGTCGATCCCGGTGCTGATCATCACGATCGCCATCCTCGACTCGACGAACGTGTTCCGGCTCGCGCGCGCGCTCGGCATGAACATCGCGGTGCTCGAATTCGTCGAGGTGGCGCGCATGCGCGGCGAGGGCCTGTGGTGGATCATCCGCCGGAGATCCTGCCGAACGCCGCGGCGCCGCTGATGTCGGAATTCGGCCTGCGCTTCTGCTTCAACTTCCTGTTCGTCGCGGCGCTGAGCTTCCTCGGCATCGGCGTTCAGCCGCCGTTACGCCGATTGGGGCGGCATGGTGCGCGAGAACGCGGCGGCGATCAACTTCGGCCTGCTCGCGCCGCTCTATCCCGCGATCGCGATCGCGTCGTTGACGGTCGGCGTCAATCTCGTCGTCGACTGGCTGCTGTCGATCGACGCGCGGCCGTCCGGCTCGCAGGCGGAAATGTGAGGATCGGCCATGAGCGACGATCTGGTCCTGCCGCTCGAGGCCCTCAGGTCGAGACGATCAACGGCGCGGTGCTGGTCGACAAGGTCGACGTCACGCTGAAGCGCGGCGAGATCCTCGGGCTTGATCGGCGAGTCCGGCGCCGGCAAATCGACGATCGGCCTCGCCGCGATGGCCTATGCGCGCGCCGGCTGCCGCATCACCGGCGGCGCAGATCACGCATCAACGGAACCGATCTGCGCGCCAGCACCGCCGTCGCAGCGGCGCAATTTCCGCGGCAAGAGCATCGCCTATATCGCGCAGAGCGCCGCGGCCTCGTTCAATCCGGCGATGACGCTGATGGATCAGGTCTGCGAGGCGCCGGTCATCCACGGCGTGATGAGCCGCGCCGAGGCCGAGGCCTACGCCAAGACGCCTGTTCCGCACGCTGCAATTGCCGAACCCGATACTTTCGGCGACCGCTATCCGCACGAAGTCTCGGGCGGCCAGTTGCAGCGCGCGATGGCGGCGATGGCGATGAGCTGCCGCCCCGACATCATCGTGCTCGACGAGCCGACCACCGCGCTCGACGTCACGACGCAGATCGAGGTGCTGGCGCTGCTGCGCGACCTGATCCGCGAATTCGGCACCGCGGGCCTCTACATCACCCACGATCTGGCGGTGGTCGCGCAGATCGCGCATCGCATCATGGTGCTGCGTCACGGCAAGATGGTCGAAGTCGGCGACGCCAAACAGATTCTGGAGCAGCCGACGCACGCCCTACGCGACCGCGCTCGTCAACGAGCGGCGCGACGCGACGCACACTGCCGCTGATCGATCCGCCGGCAGGCGCCGAGCCGATGCTCAGCGTCACCAATGTCGAGGCCGGCTATCGCCCGGGCACGACCGTCGTCAAGGACATCAATGTCACGATCGCGCGCGGCGAGACGCTGGCGGTGGTCGGCGAATCCGGCTCCGGCAAGATCCTCGCTGGCGCGCGTCGTCGCGGGACTGCTGCCGCGTTGGGCCGGCGACGTGAAGCTCGCCGGGCAGACGCTGGCGCCCGGCGATGGCGCAGCGGCCGCGCGACGTGTTGCGCCGCTTGCAGATGGTGCATCAGATGCCCGACGTCGGCGCTCAATCCGCGCCAGACGCTGGAGGAAATCATCGGCCGGCCGATCACGTTCTTCTTCAATCGCTCGGCATGCGCAGGTGAAGGACAAGGTCGCCGAACTGCTGACGCAGGTCGGCCTGCCCGAGGATTTCGCCAAGCGCCGGCCGGGCCAGCTCTCCGGCGGCCAGAAGCAGCGCGTCTGCATCGCGCGCGCGCTCGCCGCCGAGCCCGACCTGATCATCTGCGACGAGCCGACCTCGGCGCTCGATCCGCTGGTCGCCGAGGAGGTGCTGAAGCTGCTGCGCGGGCTGCAGGACGATCTCGGCCTCGCCTATATGTTCATCACCCACGATCTCGGCACGGTGCGCCGCATCGCGCATCGCACCGCCGTGATGCTGAAGGGCGAGATCATCGCGCAGGGGCCGACCGCGCAGATTTTTTCGCCGCCGTTCCATCCCTATACGGAGAAGCTGATCTCCTCCGTGCCGGAGATGGACACGACCTGGCTCGATCACGTGCTGGCCGACCGCAAGGCGGCGTGACCGCCGTGCGTCTTCGACGGCGAGCCCATTCGGTGCGCCATCGAAGGCGCGAAGCTCGTCGGAAGACACGAGATGCGTGTCGTCGAGCATTCTTCATCCCGCTTGCCGACGGCGTGCGCCTCGCCGCGCGGCTCTGGTTGCCGGATGTCGACGCCGCGCGCCGGCGATCCTCGAATACATCCCCTATCGCAAGCGCGACGGCACGCGCGGCCGCGACGAGCCGATGCACGGCTGGTTCGCCGCGCACGGCTATGCCGCCGTCCGCGTCGACATGCGCGGATCGGGCGAGTCCGACGGGCTGCTCGACGACGAATATCTGCCGCGCGAGCTGGACGACGCCTGCGAGGTCATCGACTGGCTCAGCCGCCAGCCCTGGTGCGACGGGCGCGTCGGCATGATGGGCAAATCCTGGGGCGGCTTCAACGCGCTGCAGACGGCGGCGCTGCGGCCGCCCGCGCTGAAGGCGATCATCACCGTCTGCTCGACCGACGATCGCTACGCCGACGACATCCACTACATGGGCGGCGCGCTGCTCAACGACAATCTGTGGTGGGGCGCGATCATGCTCGCCTATCAGGCGCGCCCGCCCGACCCGGACTTGTCGGCGACGACTGGCGCGAGGTATGGCTGGAGCGGCTCGACGCGATGCCGTTCTGGCCGGCGCTCTGGCTCAAGCATCAGCGCCGCGACGCCTATTGGCGGCACGGCTCGGTCTGCGAGGATTTCTCGGCGATCCAATGCCCGGTCTTCGCCGTCGGCGGCTGGGCGGACGCCTACACCAACGCGATTCCGCGCCTGCTCGAGGGCCTGAAAGTCCCGCGGCTCGGCCTGATCGGCCCCTGGGCGCATATCTATCCGCAGGACGGCAAGCCGGGGCCGGCGATCGGCTTCCTGCAGGAGGCGGTGCGCTGGTGGGACCATTGGCTGAAGGGCCGCGACAACGGCGTGATGGCGGAGCCGATGCTGCGCGCCTTCATCGAGGACGGGCCCGGAGAACCGCGAGACAGCGCGCGGGCCGTTTCGTCGGCGAGGCGCAATGGCCGTCGCCGCGCATCGCGCGCCGCGCCTGCAGCTCAACGAAGCCGGGCTCGACCGGCCGGCGGCGCCGGCGACCGTCGCTATCCGCTCGCCCGCATGGACGGGCGCCGGCGCCGGCGAATGGATGGGCACCGGCGCGCCGGACGAGGCGCCCGCCGACCAGCGCCTCGACGACGGCTTCTCGCGCTGTTTCGACAGCGCGCCGCTGACCGAGCGCCTGGAGATGCTCGGCGCGCCGGAGGTCGAGTTCGAGATCGCCGTCCGACAAACCTGTCGCGCAGCTTTGCGCGCGGCTCTGCGACGTCGCGCCCGACGGCTCCTCGCGGCGCGTTTCCTACGGCGTGCTCAACCTGACGCATCGCGACAGCCACGCCGACCCGAGCCCGCTGACGCCCGGCGCGTTCTATCGCGTCCGCCTGAAGCTCAACGATTGCGGCTACGCCTTCGCGCCCGGCCATCGTTTGCGGCTGGCGCTCTCCAGCGCCTATTGGCCGCTGATCTGGCCGGCGCCGGAGCGCGCCACGTTGACGCTGCGCCTGCCGGGAACGCTGATCCTGCCCGCCCGGACGACGCCGGCGGACGAGCCGGCCGTCGCGTTCGCTCCCCGCGAAGCCGGCGCCGAGACGCCGAAAACCAGCCTCGGCAAAGGCAGCGTCGAGCGGCGTGTCGGCTTCGATCTCGGGGCCGGCGTCTCCACCTACGAGACCGTCGCCGAGGGCGGCCTGTTCGGCGAGGGCGCCTACGCCTACGATGAGATCGGAACCAACGTTTCGCACAACCTCTCGCGCCGGCTGACCATCGCCGAGCACGATCCGTCGCGCGCTCGCTACGATCTGCAGCAGACCTACGAGATGGGACGCGAAGGCTGGCGCATCCGCATCGAGACGAAGGTGGCGATGCGCGCCACGGCGACCCATTTCCGGCTCGAAGCTACGCTCGACGCGTACGAAAATGGGGCGTTGGCGGCGAACCGCGCGTTCGCCGAGACGATCGCGCGCGATCTCGTCTGAATCGCTCCGCGGGGCGCCGGAGTTGCAAAGCGCGGCGCGGGCGTTCAGAGAACCGCGGACGCCCGGGTTAGGAGCATTGCCTTGTCCTCTACCGACACGCCGCGCATCGCCGTCATCGGCGCCGGCATCACCGGCATCACCACCGCCTACAACCTCGCCAAGCGCGGCGCGAAGGTGACGATCTTCGACCGCCACCCCTACGCGGCGATGGAGACCTCCTTCGCCAATGGCGGCCAGATTTCGGTCTGCAACGCCGAGGTCTGGAATTCCTGGGCGACCGTCTGGAAGGGCATCAAATGGATGACGACGCCGGGCGCGCCGCTGCTCGTCAATCCGACGCCGACCTGGCACAAGATCTCCTGGATGGCGTCGTTCGTCGCCAACATTCCCGACTACGAGCAGAACACGGTGACGACCGTGCGCCTCGCGCTTGGAGGCGCGACAGCGCCTCGCCGAGATCGCCGCCGCGGAAAACATCGACTTCGACCGCGAGGACCGCGGCATCCTGCATTTCTATGAGAAAAAGCAGGATTTCGAAGCGGCGGCGAAGGTGTCGAAACTGCTCGCCAAAGGCGGCCTCGAGCGCCGTGCGGTCACGCCCGAAGAGATCAAAGCCCTCGAGCCCGCGCTCAAGGGCAACTACTACGGCGGCTTTTTCACGCCGAGCGACTTCACGGGCGACATCCACAAATTCACCCTCGGCCTCGCCGCGGCCTGCCAGCGGCTCGGCGTTGAGATGCGGCTCTCCGACGAGGTGCTGTCGGTTACCGCGAGCGAAAATGGCGTCACCGTCATCAGCCAGTCGACGGAGCCGAGCCTCGAAAAGATTGCGCCGCCGACGGAAGTCCATCTGTTCGACCGCATCGTCGTGTGCGGCGGCGTGATGTCGCGCGGCTTGGCGCGCATGCTCGGCGACCGCGTCAATATCTATCCGGTCAAGGGCTATTCGATCACCATCACGCTTCCGGAGGCGAGCGAGGCGCTGGCGCCGTGGGTGAGCCTGCTCGACGATTCCTCCAAGATCGTTAGCGCCCGCCTCGGCCGCCTCAGGTTGCGCGTCGCCGGCACGGCCGAGTTCAACGGCTACAATCGCGACATCCGCGCCGAGCGCATCGACCCGCTGATCAACTGGTGCCGCGCGCATTTCCCCGGCATTTCGACGCGCCAGTCGGTGCCCTGGACCGGGCTTCGACCGATGATGCCCAACATGTTGCCGCGCGTCGGACCGGGGCGCAATCCGCGCGTGTTCTACAACACCGGCCACGGCCATCTCGGCTGGACGCTCGCCGCGGCGACCGCCGATGCGGTCGGCGCGCTGGCGATGGGGCGAAGCAACGCCTAGCGACATCAGACAGGCGCGCCATTTGCCAAATCCGGGCCATGCTTTAGAAGCGCCGGCGGCGCCGGAGAGCGCGGGGAGGACGGCTCGGCGCCGAAAGCGCCTGGTTCCCTGCGCGTCGGTTTAGGGGCAAAGGTTATGGCGAAAACACCCGGCGGCTCGCGCCCGTCGATCACAGACCAGGAAGCGCTGCTGTTTCATTCGCGCGGCCGGCCGGGCAAGCTCGAGATCGTCGCCACCAAGCCGATGGCGACGCAGCGCGATCTCTCGCTTGCCTATTCCCCCGGCGTCGCCGTGCCGGTGAAGGCGATCGCCGCCGATCCCTCGGCGGCCTACGACTACACCTCGCGCGGCAACATGGTCGCCGTCATCTCCAACGGCACGGCGATCCTGGGGCTCGGCAACCTCGGCGCGCTCGCCTCGAAGCCCGTGATGGAGGGCAAGGCGGTGCTGTTCAAGCGCTTCGCCGACGTCGACTCGATCGACCTCGAAGTCGGCACCGAAGACCCGGAAGAATTCATCAACTCGGTAAAATTCCTGGGGCCGTCGTTTGGCGGCATCAACTTGGAAGACATCAAGGCGCCGGAGTGCTTCATCATCGAGGAGCGGCTGCGCGAGCTGATGGACATTCCCGTCTTCCACGACGACCAGCACGGCACCGCTATCATCGCCGCCGCCGGCATGATCAATGCGATGCTGCTGACCGGGCGCGACATCAAACAAACGAAGCTGGTCTGCAACGGCGCGGGCGCGGCCGGCATCGCCTGCCTCGATCTCATCAAGGCGATGGGTTTTGCGCCGGAGAATGTGCTCCTCTGCGACACCAAAGGCGTGGTCTATCGCGGCCGCCGCGAGGGCATGAACCAGTGGAAGTCGGCGCACGCCGTTGAGACCGACGCGCGCACGCTCGCCGACGCGATGGTGGACGCGGACATCTTCTTTGGCCTCTCCGCCAAAGGCGCGTTGAGCCCGGAAATGGTCAAGTCGATGGCGCCGAACCCGATCATCTTCGCCATGGCCAATCCCGACCCCGAGATCACGCCCGAGGAGGCGCACGAGGTTCGCGACGACGTGATCGTGGCGACCGGCCGGTCGGACTATCCCAACCAGGTCAACAACGTGCTGGGGTTCCCGTACATCTTTCGTGGCGCGCTCGACGTGCGCGCCACGACGATCAACATGGAAATGAAGATCGCCGCCGCCCACGCGCTCGCGGAGCTTGCGCGCGAGGACGTGCCCGACGAGGTGGCGGTCGCCTATCGCGGCGCGCGGCCGCGCTTTGGACGCGACTACATCATCCCGACCCCGTTCGATCCGCGCCTGATCCATGTCGTGCCGATGGCGGTCGCCAAGGCGGCGATGGAATCCGGCGTCGCGCGCCGGCCGATCGTCGACATGAGCGGCTACAAGGCGCAGCTCTCGGCCCGGCGCGATCCCATCGCCGGCGTCATGCAGCGCGTCCACGAGCGCGTGCGGCGGATGCCGAAGCGGGTCGTGTTCGCGGAAGGCGAGGAGGAGCAGGTGATCCGCGCCGCTTATTCCTTCGTCACGCAAGGCTTGGGCAGCGCCATTCTCGTCGGCCGCGAGGACCGGGTGCAGGCGGCGGCGGCGCAGACCGGACTCGATCTCGCCGAGAAGGGCATCGAGATCCACAACGCCCGGCTGTCGCAGCGCAATGCGGTCTACGCTCAGTTCCTCTACGAGCGGCTGCAACGGCGCGGCTTCCTGTTCCGCGACTGCCAGCGCATGATCAATCAGGACCGCAACTACTTCGCCGCCGCGATGGTCGCGCGCGGCGACGCCGACGCTTTGGTGACGGGCGTCACCCGCAATTTCTCAATCGCTCTGGAGGAGGTGCGCCGGGTCATCGACGACAAGCCCGGCCATCGCGTGATCGGCGTCTCGCTGGTGCTGGCGCGCGGGCGGCCGATCGTCGTGGCCGACACCGCGATCACCGAAATGCCGGAAGCCGAGGACCTCGCGGCCATCGCCATCGAAGCGGCGGGCGTGGCGCGGCGGCTCGGCTACGAGCCGCGCGTGGCGATGCTCGCCTTCTCCAATTTCGGCCATCCCCCCGGCGAACGCACTTTGCGCGTGCAGGAGGCGGTGCGGATCCTCGACGCCAAGCGCGTCGATTTCGAATACGACGGCGAGATGGCGGCCGACGTGGCGCTGAACCGCGAGTTGATGGCGTCCTACCCATTCTGCCGGCTCACCGACACTGCGAATGTGCTGGTGATGCCGGCCTTCCACTCGGCCTCGATCTCGACGCGCATGTTGCAGGAGCTCGGCGGCGCGACGGTGATCGGGCCGCTGATCGTCGGATTGGAGAAGCCCGTGCAGATGGTTTCGCTGGGGGCGAAGGACAGCGACATCGTCAACATGGCGGCGCTGGCGAGCTTTAATATTGGGGGGTAGGGCGGGGCGCGCTCTCATCGCGGGACCTCGGCACGCCTGGCCCGTACGGATGGGCTCCAAGGAGCCGGATACGATTTTGGGCAGTCCAACGCACAGTCACCGCCGCCCATTTTCTTAGCGGACCGGCTTTCCTAAGCGGTTAGGTTCTGCTATCTTCCGTTCGCGCCCACCGTCCTTCGCATAGGCGGCCTATGGGTCGTGATCTTTCCGAACGATCATCGCCCCGCGCATGTCCATGTCATCGGAGACGGCGAGGCGGTGTTTATTTTGCATTGCCCGGAAGGACCACCGGAATTGCGCGAAGTCTACGGGTTCAATCGGTCGGAAGTGAACCGCATCGAGGCGGCGATGGCCGACCGAGTGCGCGCGTTGTGCGCGAAATGGAGGGAAGTCCATGGCCGTTACTGAAGAGGCCTTCGCCGACGCCGAGAAGCACGCCAAAACGCGCCGACAAGCCGGCTACGCCGTCGCCGCTCGTTATGACCGGCGCACGTCGCGCGTGGTGGTGAAGCTCAACACGGATGTGCAGATCAGCTTTCCCGCAAAGCTAGCCGAAGGTCTCGCCGACGCCTCGCAGGAGGATCTGGCGACAATCGAAATCACCCCGTCCGGCTTAGGTCTGCACTGGCCCAAACTTGACGCGGACGTGTATGTGCCCGGTCTCTTATCCGGCCAGCTTGGTGGCAAGCGATGGATGGCGGCGCTTCTGGGCAGCGCAGGCGGCCGGGCGCGTAGCCAGGCCAAGGCCGCCAGTTCGCGGGAAAATGGCCGTAAGGGCGGACGGCCGCGCAAGGCCGCCCACCAATAGACGGAATCGCGGCAGTTTGTCTCAAGGTTGATTGTCGGTGAAATGTATCAGTCGGGCGTATCACGCGCCAAGCGCCGACTTTGCAGTCGGCGCCCGCAGATTCAGATTTCGACGTTCGACTTGCTCACGCCGCCCGATACCAAGCCGCTACCGCCGCAGCCCGGGCGCGACGCTCCGGCGGCGTCTCCGAGGGGGTCAGCGCGTGCGAATAACGGTCCGTCTGGCCCCAGCCGATGTCCTGGAACTCGCGCTCGCTCATTCCGGCGAGGGCGGCGGAGGCGTGGCGGGCGGCGAAGGCCGCACGGACCGCATCGAACACTTTGCCGAACTTGCCCGAAGCGGGCACGGCGGTGATCAGCGAAATCGTGGACATCGGCGTATTCCTGTTCTTCGATCCCTATCGATCGACCCACCCAATATGGGAGCGCCCTATTGATCGGTCCAACGAATGTTTATATAGAAATCCATTCCAAACCGCGATAGATCCGATGCTCGACACCGACCAGCTTCGCTCCTTTCTCGCCATCCTCGACGAGGGCTCAGCAATAACGTACTCGTTAGCGTTACATAACA